>DATIZN010000049.1:0-31648 GCA_035517075.1 Gaiellaceae bacterium
GCTCATCCGTCGTAGAGGCCATCAGCCACGAAGGCGGTTCGGCGCGGAGCCTCATCGCGCCCGCTCGTTCTATCAGCCGGCTCGGGCGACTGACGCGTCTACGCCCGCACGTGTCGTAGCTCACGCGCCCGCGTGAAGGGACCGACCTTTGGACCGTTCCGCCTAGTCGAACGGGCGGAGCCGGAAGCAGAGGCCATCAGCTGCCGCGGAATACCGCGCCGGCGTTACGCGAGCCCCGGTGATGGGTGAGCTCGGCTTACCCGATTGGATGCTGGGAGAGTGCACACGCCCTCTCTCCGTGAGTCAAGATCCGTGCGTGAGACGCATCAGCGTTCGCCCGGCGGAACCCGGTGACGCCGCGGGAATTGCTCGTGTCTGCGTCGAGGGCTGGCGCGACACGTATGCCGGCATCTACACGGGCGAGCACATCGAGTCGGTCATCGCCGAGTACTACACGGTCGAGCGGATCGCAGCCGAGATCACTGCCCCGGAAGGCTGGGACGGATGGATCGTGGCCGTAGAAGACGGTGAGGTGGTTGGTGCCGGAGGCGGCGGGCTGATCGAGCCTGGGGCGGGTGAAGTCTTCGTTCTCTACCTCGATCCGAAGAGGCGCCGTGAAGGAATCGGCACGCTCATCCTCGATGCCATCACCCGTCAGCAACTCGCCCAGGGCGCACGCGAACAATGGGTGAGTGTGGAGCCGGACAACGAGAAGGGCCTGCCGTTCTACAACGCTCGGGGCTTCGAGGCTCGGGGGAAGCGGCCGGCCTGGGGATCGGCACCCGAGGAAGGTCGCTTCTCGCTGCGGCTCATGCGACGAGTCGACCCGCCTCACACACCGCAACAGGCGTGACAGGCACCTATGACCGTGAACTGGCCAGTGGGTCGACTGGCGCCTCCGAAATCGACTGGACAGTCCGGCGGGCGCCGCTCAGGAGAGTGCCCACTCGAGAGCTGAGCGATCGGTCGGTGTGCACCGGCAGGCCGAGACGGCGCGCGTCTCGTTCGTGGTAGGGAGCGGTCAGGACGACGGCGGTCGCGCGCTCGCGTAGCTCGTCGCGAACCGAGAGCGGGTCGAACAGCACGACGCCGTCGCCGAGCTCGATCGCATACGACGAGACGAGCTAGGGCCACCACGCCTCCTCACTCCAGTCGGGATGCGGCGATTGCCAATGCCAGACACCAGGGCGCAGCGGCATCCTGGACGCGCAGCTCGACCACCGGGCGCAGCCCAGCACGGTCGAGTGGGGCGCGGCTCGCGGCTACCGGTCGCAGCGTGACCCCAAGAAGCAAGCGACCCGGTGCATGTCGCGGCCGTGGCGCTGCATCGCGACACGGCTCCAGGTGGCCGCATCTAGCGAAGCACACGGTACTTGAGGTGTGTGACGCCCGGAGCTTCGACGACGAACACCTGCGCAAGGCTGATCGTCGCGAACGCCTGGTCGTCGAACAGCCGGACGCCTGCGCCGAGGAAGATCGGTACCAGGTGGAGAAGGATCTCGTCGAGCAGTCCGGCGGCGAGGTACTGCTTCGCGACGGTCGCTCCGCCGCAGATATCGACGTGCTGCCCCCCGGCGGCCTCCTCGGCTTGCGCGCGTGCCGCCTCGAGTCCGTCGGTCACGAAGGTGAACGTCGTCCCGCCCTCGCATGAAAGCGGGGGGCGAGGGTGGTGGGTTAGGACGAACACCGGCAAGTGGAACGGTGGATTCGGTCCCCACCAGCCTTGCCAAGGGTCTTCGCCCCATGGCCCAGGCCCGCCGCCGAACATGTTCCGACCCATGATCAGGGCGCCGACGCCCGTGTCGTCTTCTTCGAGTAGGCGTGAGCTCCCACTCTGTGCGGCGTCGAGGTCCTTCATCCACGTGTGCAGCGCCCGTCCGCCCACGCCGAGTGGATGCTCGGGACTCTGATCGGGGCCCGCAGCGAAGCCGTCGAGAGAGATCGAACCGGAGTACCGGAGCTTGCTCACGCATTCCTCCTTGTCGGCAGTCAGGCGAGTAGAGGCCGAGGCAACCTCACCAGCTCTGACTGCGCCACGCACGGAATCTCATCGATCGCCGCGACGCCGCGCGACCGGCGTCGAGCTAGTCGCGGACAGTGCCCGACCGTCCTTCGGCGAGGCCGCCGCAGGTCGTGAGGACCTCGATCATGCCGACCCGGTATACGCCTACTCCCAGGAACCGTCTCCGCATGCGCGCTCCCGCTCGATGGCAGTCCGGCCGCGTTGGTCCCTCGTTGGAAAGCGCGAGCGAAGACCGGGCTGCGGCTATCCGAAGAGAGATTCGTCGGTACCGACGATGTGCGCGCCCGCCACTCGCAGTTCGTCTTCGACGCGCTCTTGAGTCGCGACCGCGGGGGCATCGCCGTCGTAGGTGCCGTGGGCCCCCCGGACGAGCGTGACGGCATGCCCGCGCCGCAGCGCAGCGAGCGAGGTTTCGCGAACGCATCGGGCTCACGTTTGTCCACAACGTGTTCGCCCGAGTGCACGTCGTGTACGAGCTCCCAGCCTGTGGTGCCGGGCGCGTCAGGATCGTTCCCGCCGCCGTTGTTTCGGATGTGCACGACCGCAGCGCGCGCCGTTCGGGCTTCTGGACGTCGACGAGCAGGAGAACAGCGCTCATGTGAACGAGTCGAGCCCACCGCCGACGACCAGAAAGCCATGAGCGATGTGAGAGAAGGGGGGACGGCCGACACCGTCCATGACGCCCTCGACGACTTTCGTCAGCCGACTGGCGTTGTTGCGAGAGCGGTGACGGCATCGTCGGTCTCCTGCCCATCGAGCGCCCGTGCGCTGGTACCGCCGAGGGCGACGACCGCCCGCGCCGTGGCCAGGTGGTAGAGGATCAGTAGTTGCACGATGCCGAGCGCGTTCGAGCGGTACAGGTCGGTGCCGATCGTGAACTCGCCGAGCCGCTGCTGACGCAGGTGGCTCGCGAAGTGCATCTGCTCCCAGATCGCCTCCTCTAGCTCGGCGGCTCGCGCCTCGTTGATCGAGCCGGGCACGACGAGCTCGTAGCCGCGGGAATGTTCGACCAGCTCGGGGCCGCCGGCACTGATCTCGCCGAACATCGCCGGAAGGTCGGGCTGCGGCAGCGAGTCGCGGAGGAAGAGGTGCGCGTCGAGCTTCTCGGCATTGTCGGAGGAGTCCGGCCGGAAGGAGACGACGATGTCGGCGTGATGGCGCTGCGGACGGATGAACGCCTCGGAGTCGGGCTCGCGGCGGTCGAGCTCGGCGAGCACGTCGTCAGTGGTATAGCCGCGCCGCGAGCAGTCGCGGGCTACCTTCCAGCGGCGCCGCAGCTCCTCGGGCGGATCGAGGTATATGCGGATGTCGAACATCTCGCGGAGCGCGGCGGTGTGGAAGGCGAGGAGGCCTTCGGCGACGACGAAGCGTCCCGGGACGAAGTAGTCCGGTGGCCCGAAGGTGCCGTGCGCGTGCTGGTAGACGGGCTTCAGCACCGGCTCGTTCGCTCGCAGGTGTCCGAGATGCTGGGTGAGGATGTCGAGGTGGTTGCAGTCGGGATGGAGCGGGGTGATTCCCCGTTCGGCTCGCTGGCGGCGGTCGTAGCGGTGATAGTCGTCGGCACAGAAGTGCGTCACCATCTCCTCGCCGAGCACCCGGACGAGCCCGCGCGTGATCGTCGTCTTGCCGGCGCCGGAGTCGCCGACGATGCCGAGCATGATCGGGCGCGGCATCAGTCCTCCTGGCCCGGGCGGTGAACGACGAAGGAGGCGACCTGCCCCTGCCGCCGGGCGTCGTAGCCGTCTACGCGCACGTACTCGTCCGGATGCGCGCGAACGCACGCGTCGATCTCGCCGAGTACCGCCGCGGGGTCGCGGACTGCGAACAGCGGCAGCCCCCAGAGCGTCCAGTAGTGGTCGCGCGGATCGACGCGAGGCGAGTGTTCGATCGCGACGACGAGCTCGCGGTCGAGGATCGACCGGATCTGCGCGCCGATCTCGTCGACGGAGAGCTTCGGCAGATAGGAGAACGTCTCCAGCCTCATGCCGGAACCGTGTCGAGCGTGTCGACCGAGTCGAAATCGAAGGCGATGCCGCGCCAGGTGTCGAGCGCGGCGCGCAGCTCCGGCGAGCGCCGAGCGGCCCGCTCGAGGATCTCGACTCCCTCGACCTCGAGCTCACATCCCTCGTTCCGCGCTTGGACGCACGCCTCGAGCGCGACCCGGTTCGCGTGCGCGCCGGCTCTGCTTCCCTGCGGGTGCCCGGCCGAGCCGCCGCCGAACTGGAGGATCGCATCGTCGCCGAAGATCGCGACGAGCGCCGGCATGTGCCAGACGTGGATCCCGCCCGAGGCCGCCGGCAGCACGCCGGGCAAGGACGCCCACTCCTGCGCGAAGTGGATGCCGCGACTCCGGTCGGCCGCAACTCGATCCTCGCGCAGCAGATCGACCACGCCGAGCGTCGTCTGGCGGTCGCCCTCCAGCTTGCCGACGACGGTGCCGGCGTGTAGGTGGTCCCCGCCCGAGAGGCGCAGCCATTTCGCCAGCACGCGGAAGTGGATCCCGTGCTCCTTTTGCCGGTCGAGAACGGCGTGGAGCGCGCGGTGGACGTGCAGGAGCATCCCGTTCCGTCGACACCAGTTGGCGAGCGTCTGATGCGCGCTGAAGCCGCCGACGAGGTAGTCGTGCATGACGATCGGCGAGCCGAGCTCCTTCGCGAACTCGGCGCGCTCGAGCATCTGCTCGACGTCGGGGGCGGTGACGTTCAGATAGTGGCCCTTGCGCTCGCCGGTCTGAGCCTCCGCCTTTCGCACCGCCTCCATCACGAACGTGTAGCGGTCGCGCCAGCGCATGAAGGGCTGGGACGTGATGTTCTCGTCGTCCTTCGTGAAGTCGAGCCCCCCCGCGAGGAGCTCGTAGCATGCCCGGCCGTAGTTCTTCGCCGAGAGTCCGAGCTTCGGCTTCAGCGTCGCTCCGAGCAGCGGCCGGCCGTACTTGTTGAGCAGGTCGCGCTCGACCTGGATCCCGTTCGGCGGCCCCTGGAACGTCTTCACGTACGCGACCGGGATCCCGAGGTCCTCGAGGCGCAGCGCGCGCAGCGCCTTGAACCCGAAGACGTTGCCGGTGATCGATGCGGCGATGCTCGCGACCGACCCCTCCTCGAACAGGTCGAGGGGATAGGCGATGTAGGCCATGTACTGGTCGACAGCCTTCGCCACCGGCTCGAGGTGGTATGCCCGCGCCTGGTAGCGGTCGAGAGTCGTCAGGTGGTCGGTCCAGACGCTCGTCCACGTCCCCGTCGACGACTCGGCCGCCACCGCGGCGGCCGCCTCCTCGGGTGCGACCCCCGGCTGCGGCGTGATCCGGAAGGCGGCGAGCAGGTCGGTCGGCCGCGGCGAATACTCCGGCACCCAGTACCGCTCCCGATACTCACGAACTCCAGCTTCGAACATGCGGAGGAGCCTACGCGGTTACTGATTGAGGACGAAGCGGAATTTGCTGCTGAGCTATAGAGATTTTTCTATTACTTCGCGGGCGGCTCGCGAGTGGAGGAAGTCGCGAAACGCCGCGACCGACGGCCGCGTCGGCACGCCACGCGGCAACAGCACATACCAAGGCCGCACGAGCGGAGTTCCCACCGCTGCGATCCGAACCAGCCGGCCCTCGCGCAGCTCGCGCCCGACCGCGTGGGCGGAGATCAGCGTCACGCCGAGCCCGATCGCGAGAGCTTGCTTGACGGCGCCGTTCGAACCGAGCGTCAGCCGCTCGGGCGGGTCCAAACCTCGCTCGGCGAGGAAGCGCTCGGTCGCGCCCCGTGTCCCGGAGCCAGGCTCGCGCAGCAGCCAGCTTGCCGCGCCGAGATCGGCAGGCGCCTCCCGGCCGACGACGATCAGCTCGTTGTCGAGGAACGCGGCACCCTCCAGCTCACGTCCCGGCGGGCGGCCGCCGACGCCGAGATCCGCCTGGTACGCGCGCAGACGATCGAGCACGGTCTCACGATTGCCGATCTCGAGCAGGATCTCGGCTCCGGGTTCGAGCGCCCGATAGGCCTGGATCAGCGGCGGCAGCAGGTACTCGCCCGCGGTGTTGACCGCGACCACGCGGATCCGCGCAGCCTGCGCCGCCCGCGCCTCGAGGACGGCTTGGCCCCCCTGCTCGAGCAGACCGAGGACCTGCCTCGCGTACGGCTCGAGCGCCGCGCCGGCGGCGGTCAGCCGCACGCCCCGTCCCTCCCGCTCGAGCATATCCGCGCCGAGCTCACGGGCGAGTGCGGAGAGGGCTGCCGAGACGGACGGTTGGGTCACGTGCAGCTGCTCGGCCGCGGCGTGCACCGCTCCAGTTTGGGCCACCGCGACGAGGGCGCGCAGCTGCGTGACGGTAACCACGCACTCCTTCTATCAGAATCGCGCAACCGATAAGGAATCAGCGCGGATCCGCGAGAGGGTATTCGCGATCGCCGTCGGCGCCGGCATCGCCGCCAGTTCCGTCGCCCTGATCGGCTTCGGCATCGACTCCGTGATAGAAGCCGGGGCTCCCGTCGCTCCCGCCCTCGCGTCTTCGTCTCGCAACGCGGATCGAGCAAACCGCGGCGGCCGGGCCCCGCGGTTGCAGAGCCCGGTCGCTCCGATCTCAGGCTCCGATCGCCTCGGCGATCGCCTCCGCGAGCAGTCGATGGCCGGCGGGCGAAGGATGGATGTTGCACGTGCCGTCGGGAAGCTTGATCAGCAGCCCGGCGGCGCACGGGTCACCCCCGTACGCGGCCGATGGCCCGGCGAAGGCCCCGAAGCCGTCCGCCACGATCCCGCCGTCGGCGGTCGCCGCGCTTGTGAGCACCGAGTCGAGGAACTCCGAGCTCGCCAGCTCCGCGGGATCGCTGTAGCTCAGCGAGTAGTAGGACAGCACGACGATCGGCCCCCGGTAGCGGGCGACATGGCGGAGGTCGTAGAAGATCGTCCCGAGGTTCGTCGTGATCTCGGTCGCGACGCCCTGCAGCTCGGCAGTCGAGGTGCACTGGTCGGCGGTCGTCTCCTGGCAGAGGAACGCGTCGTTAGCGCCGATGTCGATCGTGACGAGCCGCGTATCCCTGTGCACGCGGAGATAGTCGAGCGCGTAGTCCATCTGCGTGCCTCGATAGCGCACGTGCAGCGGATAGAGCGTCCGGTACCCGACCGGCGAGCCGGGCGAGTTCTCGCAGCCGTTGCTCTGGGCGCCCGGGACGAGCATGCTCGTCGACGTCTCGCCGGGGCACGAGGCGTTCGAGACGCGCTCCCGCAACAGCCGGGCGAGGTCCTCGGGATAGCCGACGAACGAGCGCGGGTCCTCGTAGTTCGGCGCCGGAACCGCGTTCGCCGGCACGTAGCCGAAGGCGACCGAGTCGCCGAGCGCGAGATAGGTCCCGTGTCGCTGGAAGTGACGGCCGAAGCCGAAGCCCCTTCCCCGGTCGGCCGAGGTCGAGCCGGCGGCAGAGGCCGCGACGATCGCGGCAAGAGCCACGGCGGCGGCGAGCCTCGGGCCGCGGCGGCTGGAAAGCGTGTTGCTCATGTTTCTCCCTCCTCTAACGGCGCGCCTATCCAACACTGCGACGCCGGCCCGGTCAAACGCCGGCAGCGGCTAGGCTCGGCGCGAACGGGTCGAGGGAGAGATGAGGGAAGGGATCACCGAGGCGCTCGCGAGGCGCGCGGCGGCGCGGCCGCGGCGGACGCTCGCCGCCTGGGCGGGCCTCGTCGTCGTGGCGCTCGCGCTCGTCGCGACGTCCCTGCACGGGCTGACCTCGAACGGGACGGTGACGGGCCATCCGAGCTCGGCCACGGCGAAGGCGTTGTACGAGGAGGGCTTCCCCGGTCCACGCGTATCCGACCTCGTCGTCGTCCATTCCGGCCGCTACACGGTCGGCTCGCCCGCCTACCGCGGCTATGTGACGAGGCTCGTGCGCGCGATTCACGCGACCGGCGGTGTCGCCGCGATCGACAGCTACCTGACCGGAACGGCGCCGGTCTCGCTCGACCGGCACGCGACCGTCGTCGAGCTCGCGATCCGCAGCGACGGCGCGGCGAAGCCGGTCGTGAAAGCCGTCCGCGCGGCGAACGGCGACGGCTTCACGGCTGCGATCACCGGCGACCACACCGTCAACACCGACTTCGGAACGCTCTCGCAGACCGATCTCGAGCACGGCGAGTTCGAGATCGGCCTGCCGGCTGCACTCGTCGTGCTCGTGCTCGTCTTCGCCTCGCTCGTCGCGGGCCTCGTGCCGGTCCTGATGGCGATCCTCTCCATCGTCGTCGGTCTGGGCATCGTCGCCCTGCTCTCGCTCGAGTTCAGCCTCTCCGTCTTCATCGTGAACATGCTCACGGGGATGGGTCTCGCGCTCGGAATCGACTACTCGCTGTTCGTCATCTCGCGCTACCGCGAGGAGCGAGGAGGCGGGCTTGCGAAGGACGCTGCGATCCGCGCCGCCGGCGCTACCGCGAGCCGGGCCGTCCTCTTCAGCGGCAGCACGTTCGTCGTCGCGCTCTTCGGGATGCTGATCGTGCCGACCTCGATCATGCGCAGCCTCGCCGCGGGCGCGATCATCGTCGGCGTCGTCTCGGTCGCAGCCGCGCTGACCCTGCTGCCGGCGCTGCTCTCGCTCGTCGGCGACCGGGTGAACGCGCTGCGCGTGCCGTTCCTGGGCCGGAACCTCGAGCGCGCCAACACCGCCGAGGGACGGGTCTGGCGGCGGATCGTCGACGTCGTTCTGCGCCGGCCGGCGCTCAGCCTCGTGCTCGCCGCCGGGCTCATGGTCGCCGCGGCAAGCCCCACGCTCGGGATCCACATCGGCCAGAACGGCGTGCTCACCCTGCCCTCCAACCTGCCCTCGCGCCAGGGCTACGTGGCGCTGCGCCGCTATTTCGGCACGACGACCCCGTACCCGGTCGTCGTCGTCGCCCGGGGCGGCGGCGCCGCGACGACGCGGCGACTCGAGACGATCGCCCGCGACCTGCGCGGGAATCCGCACTTCGGGGCGGCCACCGTGCGCAGCGGCCGCGACGGGATCGTCGCGCTGCGGGCTCCGGTTCTCGGCCAGGCGGCCGGCGAGCCCGCGGTCGGCGCCGTCCGCAAGCTCACGCGGCTCGTGAGCTCGACCTTCAGCGGCAGCGGCACGAGCGCCTACGTCGGCGGGACGACGGCCGAGTCGGCGGAGTACTACGACGCGACGACGAGCCCGACGCCGTACGTCCTCGCGTTCGTCCTCGGGCTGAGCCTGATCCTGCTCACGATCGCCTTCCGCTCGCTCGTCGTCGCGCTCGTCTCCATCGCGCTCAACCTCCTCTCGGTGGGCGCCGCGTACGGACTGCTCACGCTCGTCTTCATCCACGGCTGGCTGACGAGCGTCCTCGGCTTCGAGAAGGTGCCGATCATCGACGCGTGGGTGCCGCTCTTCCTCTTCTCGGTGCTGTTCGCGCTCTCGATGGACTACCAGGTGTTCCTGATGAGCCGGATCCGCGAACGCTACGACGCGTCGGGCTCGACCCGCGACGCCGTGGCGTGGGGCGTCGCCTCGACCGCGCGGATCATCACCGGCGCCGCGCTGATCATCGTCGCGGTCTTCTCCGGCTTCGCGAGCGGGCAGCTCGTGATGTTCCAGCAGATGGGGTTCGGCGTCGCCGTCGCGCTCCTGCTCGACGCGACGCTGATCCGCTCGGTCGTCCTGCCGAGCATGATGAGCCTGCTCGGCGAGCGCGCCTGGTACCTGCCGGGCTGGCTCGAGTGGCTGCCGCACCTCGACGTCGAGCGGCACCCGCCGGCGCCGGCGCTCGAGGGCTGAGGGATCAGGCTTCCGCGTCGCGCCACAGCCTGGCGCGGCCGCGGTCGGCGCCCCGCAGGAGCAGGCCGCCGGCGAGGAGGAGCAGCAGCTCGACGCCCGTGATCGCGAGCCGGTTGAGCGCGACCGCGCCGAGCGCCTGTCCGGGCTTCGCAACCGTGAGCAGGAGCCCGTACATCGTCGCCTCCCGCGGGCCGAGCCCGGACGGCGCGAAGATCGCGAGCACCGCGACGATCGCGCCGACCGCAGCCGTCCCGCCGAGGAAGACGATCGACCCCGTCTCGGGTCGCGCCCCGACCGAGCGGACGAGCAGCCAGAGGGCGAAGCCGCCGAGCAGCCACGTCCCCGCGTAGAAGACGAGCAGGAGGGTCATCGTGCGGGCGCGCAGGTTCGGCAGCTCGCGCCGGTAGCCGAGGCGGCGCAGCACGCGGGCGGCGAGCGGCCGAAAGACCCTGGGCTGCACGAGCACCGCGACGACGGCGCCGAACACGAGCACCGGCGCGAGCGGCGCATTCACCTCGTCCACGAACGCGAGACCGACGACGAAGACGATCACGCCCGCGACCGCCGAGATCCCTGCCTCGAGCAGGATCGAGGAGGTGACGAGCGCAGCGTCGGTCACACCGGCGCGGCGCGCCGCGACGACGCGGGCCGCAGGCGTCCAGACGCCGCCGGGAACATACTTGGCGACCATCGAGAGCATCTCCGCCCGCAGCGCCGCGGGATACGAGATCTGGATGCCCCAGTCGGCGAGGATCCACATCCAGCCGAGAACGAAGACGAGGTAGTAGGCGACGAGCGCGGCGCAGCCGAGGCCGAAGAGGACGAGGTTCGCGTTCGCGAGGTCGTCCGCGGCCGCATGGATCTCGCCGCGCACGATCCACGCCATGGCGGCGATGAACGCGAGGAGCACCGCGATCTGGAGCAGGATGAGCAGGCGATGGTGCGCCTCGGCGAAGCGGCGGAACGATGCGAGGCGGCTCATGCATCGAGTCTAAGGACGGCGGCCCCGCGCACCGAGCCTGCGCGCAGCCGCGCGAGCGCCTCGTTCGCCTGCTCGAGCGGGTACGTCTCCACCTCCGTCCGCACCGGCACCTGCGGCGCGAGCACGAGGAACTCCTCCGCGTCGCGCCGCGTCAGGTTCGCGACGGAACGGATCACGCGCTCGTGCCAGAGCAGCTCGTACGGGAGCTGGGGGATGTCGCTCATGTGGATCCCCGCGCACACGACGACGCCGCCGCGGGCGAGCGCGCGCAGCGCCGAGGGGACGAGCTCCCCGACCGGCGCGAAGACGATCGCGGCGTCGAGCTCCTCCGGCGCCGGCTCGTCGGAGGGGCCCGCCCACTCGCAGCCGAGCTCGCGTGCGAAGGCGGCGGCCGCGTCGTCGCCGCGGCGCACGAACCCGAACAGGCGCCGGCCCTGGTGGCGCGCGACCTGCGCGACGATGTGCGCCGCCGCGCCGAAGCCGTAGAGGCCGAGCCGCTCGGCGTCGCCGGCGAGGCGGAGCGAGCGGTAGCCGATCAGCCCGGCGCAGAGGAGCGGCGCCGCCTCGACGTCCGGGTAGCCGTCCGGGAGCGGGAAGCAGAAGCGCTCGTCGGCCACGATCCACTCCGCGTAGCCGCCGTCGAGGTCGTAGCCGGTGAAGCGCGCGCGCTCGCAGAGGTTCTCGCGGCCGGACGTGCAGAAGCGGCACTCGCTGCACGTCCAGCCGAGCCAGGGAACGCCGAGGCGGCGGCCGTCCTCCGTCACGCCGACGACCTGATGCCCGGGAACGAGCGGGAGCTTCGGATGCGGCAGCTCGCCGTCGACGACGTGGAGGTCGGTGCGGCAGACGCCGCAGGCCCGGACGCGGAGGAGCAGCTGGCCGGCGGCCGGCTCCGGCCTCGCCGGCTCCTCGAGCCGCAGCGGCTCGCCCTGCCGGTGGAGCACCATCGCGCGCATCACTAGATTCTCTCCCGTGGAGTCGACACTCCCGTACGGGTGGTACACCGATCCCGAGATCCTGCGCCGCGAGCAGGAGCGGATCTTCCGCTCGGCGTGGCAGTACGTCGGCCACACGGGCGAGCTCGAGACGCCCGGCTACTTTGCCGCGCGGGCCGGCCGCACGCCGGTCGTCGTCACCCGCGCACGCGACGGCGTCCTTCGCGCGTTCCTCAACGTCTGCCGCCACCGCGGTCACGAGGTCGCAGCCGGCGCCGGCCGCAGAGAGACCCTCCAGTGCCCGTACCACGCGTGGACGTACGGGCTCGACGGCTGCCTCCGCGCGGCGCCGCGCAGCGAGGAGGAGCCGCACTTCCCGCAGGACGAGCTCGGACTCGTCCCGCTCGCGGTCGGCACGTGGGGGCCGTTCCTCTTCGTCAACGCGGGGCGCGAGCCGGAGCCGCTCGCCGACGCGCTCGGCTCCCTGCCGGCGCAGGTCGCCGAGCTCGGCCTCGACGTCGACGCGCTCGTCCACCACTCGCGCTGGGAGACGGAGGTCGAGGCGAACTGGAAGATCGTCTGCGAGAACTTCCTCGAGTGCTACCACTGCCAGGTCGCGCACCCCGGCTTCTCGCAGGCGATCGACGTGTCGGTCGAGGCGTACGCGCTCGGCGCCGACGGCCGGCTCGCGACGCAGCACGGGCCGGTCCGCGAGGGCGGCGGCGCCGGGCTCGACCTCACGGGTGCGCTTCCGCGGAGCCAGTTCCACTTCCTCTGGCCGAACCTGACGGTGAACATCCTCCCCGGCCACCCGAACATGTCGATCGGGCCGGTCGTGCCGCGGACGCCCGAGCGGACGCACCGCTTCCTCGACTACTTCTTCGGCCCCGGCGTCGAGCAGGCGTGGATCGACGACCTGCTGGCCTTCGACGACCAGGTCGGCCGGGAGGATCGCGCGCTCGTCGAGGGCGTCCAGCGCGGGCTGGGGGCCGGCGTGCTCGAGCGCGGCGTGCTGATGGGCCGAAGCGAACGCTTGATCGGCCACTTCCAGGCGCTCACGGCGGCGGCGCTCGCCGACGAGTTCTAGAGGACCTTCGAGAGGAACGAGCGGGTCCGCTCGTGCTGCGGGTTGACGAGCACCTCGCGCGGGTCGCCGCTCTCGATCACGACGCCGTCGTCCATGAAGACGGCGATGTCGCCGACCTCGCGCGCGAAGCCCATCTCGTGCGTGACGACGACCATCGTCATCCCCTCGTTCGCGAGCCTGCGCATCGCGTCGAGCACCTCCCCGACGAGCTCCGGGTCGAGGGCGGACGTCGGCTCGTCGAACAGCATCAGCTTCGGGTGCATCGCGAGCGCGCGGGCGATCGCGACGCGCTGCTGCTGGCCGCCGGAGAGCCGGGACGGATACTCGTCGTACTTGTCCGAGAGGCCGACGCTGTCGAGCAACCGCTTGCCCTCGCTCACCGCGTCGTCCTTCGCCACCTTCTTCACGCGGACCGGCGCCTCGATCACGTTCTCGAGCGCGGTCATGTGCCCGAAGAGGTTGAAGCGCTGGAAGACCATGCCGATCTCCGTCCGCTTCCGCGCCACCTCGCGGTCGGGCAGCTCGTGGAGCTTGTCGGCGACCTGCCGGTAGCCGACGAGCTCGCCGTCGACCCAGAGCCGGCCGCCGTTGATCTTCTCGAGGTGGTTGATGCAGCGGATGAACGTCGTCTTGCCGGAGCCGGACGGGCCGAGGATGCACATCACCTGGCCGAGCTGCACCTCCAGGTTGATGCCCTTCAGCACCTCGAGCCGCCCGAAGCGCTTGCGCACGCCCTCCGCTTTCACCATCGCGGTCATCGGCGCAGGAGCGGGAGGTCGGTGAGGTTCTGCCACCACGTCTGGATGGCACCCGCCTGCTGCCCGCGCGCGCTGCGCGCGTAGTGGCGCTCGAGGTAGTACTGGCCGATCGAGAGGACGGTCGTGACGATCAGATACCAGAGGCTCGCCACGACCAGGAGAGGGATGATCTCGTAGTTGGCCGCGTAGATGATCTGGGTCGCGTAGAGGAGGTCCGTCACGGCGATCACGCTCACGAGGGACGTCGTCTTGAGCATCCCGATCGTCTCGTTGCCGGTCGGCGGGATGATCACGCGCATGGCCTGCGGCAGCACGATCCGTCGCATCGTCAGAAGCCGGGTCATCCCGAGCGACTGCGCCGCCTCGGTCTGCCCCTCGTCGACGGAGATGATCCCGGCGCGCACGATCTCGGACATGTAGGCGGCCTCGTTGAAGCCGAGCGCGAACATGCCGGCGACGAAGCCGGTGATGAAGGCGACGCTCACATGCCCGACCTCCGGCCCGAGCGGGATCCCGATGGCGAAGTGCGGGTAGACGGCGCTGATGTAGTCCCAGAAGATGATCTGCACCAGCACCGGCGTCCCGCGAAAGAACCAGATGTAGAGCCAGCTCGCACCTGCGACGAGCGGGTTCGGCGAGAGGCGCATCACGGCGAGCATCACTCCGCCCACGATCCCGATGGCCATCGCCGACGCCGTGAGCTCGAGGGTCGTCACGAGGCCGTCGAGAATGGTCGGCCAGGTGAAGTAGTGGCCGACGATCGACCACTCCCACCGTTTGTTCGTCGCCATCGATACGGCCACCGCGTACCCGAGGAACGCGATGACGACGGCCGCAGCCCACCGGCCGGGGTGGCGGACGGGGACGGCCCGGATATCGTCGGGCGGGACCGCGGACACGGCCCCGCCCTCCGTCATGTCAGCTGGTGGCGCCGTTGATCTTCGGGTTCGAGATGGCGCCGCTCTGGACGCCCCACTTGTGGAGGATCTTCTCGTACGTGCCGTGCTTCATCAGGTACTTGACGGCGGCGAGGACCGGCTTCGCCATCCCGTCGTGCTTCGGGAGCGCGATCCCGTACGGCGCCGTGCCGTACGACTTGCCGGCGAGCTTGAACTGGCCGTTCGACTGCTTGACGATGTACGCGGCGACCGGGGAGTCCGCCATGCCCACCTGAGCGTGGCCGCTCGAGATGTCGAGGTTCGCCTCGTTCTGGTTGGGGAAGGCGTGAACGGTCATCCCGGGCTTACCCTCCTTCTTGCACTTCGCCTTCTGCGCGTTCGCGTCCGTCTGCTCGGTGGTGCCGTTCTCGACGGCGACGGTCTTGCCGCAGAGCGAGGCGAGACCCGTGATCTTCGGGCCGCCGCTCGCCTTCACGTAGAAGGACGTGCCGGCGGAGAAGTAGGTGACGAAGTCGACCACCTTCTGACGGGCCTTCGTGTCGGTGAAGGCCGACATGCCGATGTCGTACTTCCCCGACTGGAGACCCGGGATGATTCCGTCGAAGCTCGCGTTCTCGAAGTCGAACTTGACCCCGAGGACGCTGCCGATCGCGTGCCCGAGGTCGGCGTCGACGCCGATCACCGTGTGGCCGTCCTTGGCGATCAGCTCCATCGGCGCATAGGTCGCATCGGAGGCGACGGTGAGCTTCCCTTTCGCGCGGATCGCGGCCGGCACCTCCTTGGCGATCTTCGGAACCTTCTTCGACTGCTTGTGCGCTGCCGCGCCCGAGGCGCCGGCGAAGCCGCCTGCGACGAGTGCGAGCGCGGCGGCGGCGAGAAGCAGCCGCGCGATACGGCGGGACATGACTACCTCCTCGATCACGACCGGTGACCTGCGTGCCGCTGCCTGCGGCTGACCATCCCTACGAGTTTGACGCATATTCGCGCCTCCGGTTTGCGGACTAGTACGGCTCTTCGGAGCGCGATATGGTCTCGGTTCTTCCGGCGTCGCAACCATAGGAGGGCTATTCGTGAAGCGTCTTCTCCCGCTGCTGGCGGTGGCAGCGCTCATCGTCGCTCCCGCGGCGTGGTCGGCGCACCGCTCAGCGCCGACCATGCACCCGGGCAAGCTGGTCGTCGGCCTCAACCCGCCGGCCGTCGGCTTCCAGGTCGGCACGCTGCGCGGCAACAGCGTCATCCATCCGAGCGGGCTCGAGGTCAGCCTCGCGACGGACATCGCGAAGCAGCTGGGCATCAAGCCGTCGCACATCACCTGGATCAACGTGCCGTGGACGACCCTCTTCCGTCCGGGCAACAAGCCGTTCGACCTCGCGTTCGAGGAGGCGACGATCACGACCGCGCGCGCGCGGGTGGTCGACTTCTCCTCCTCCTACATGACGGCGAACCAGGGCGTCCTGCTGGCCAAGGGCGCGACGGCTCCGAAGAACCTCGCGCAGCTCAAGAACATGTCGCTCTGCGCGCAGGCCGACACCACGGGCCTCGCCTATCTCCAGTCGCAGATGCACATCCCGCTCTCGAAGATCCACGTCTACAACGCGACGGCCGCGGCATTCTCGGCGCTCGCCGTCGGGCGCTGCCAGGCGTTCGTGATGGACGTCCCGATCGTCCTCGCGCAGAAGAAGTCCAAGCCGAGCGCGTACGGCGCCCTCGCGGGCCAGATCGTCACGAACGAGCACTACGGCGCGGTGCTGCCGAAGGGCTCGAAGCTGACGAAGGACGTCTCGAAGGCGATCAACACGCTCAACAAGAACGGGACGATCGGGAAGCTCGAGGCGAAGTGGTTCAACTACGACTTCTCGAAGATCAAGGTCCTCAAGTAGCGACATAAGCGCGTGCACGCATTTCTCCGCGCGTTCACCGACCCGTTCTACTTCCGGCAATCCCTGCCGGACGTGTGGTCGGGCTTCCTGATCAACGTCCACATGATGGTCGTTGCGGAGGCGCTCGTGCTCGTGCTCGCGCTGCTCATCGCGATCGTGCGCGGTCTGCCGGGCCGCGGGGCGAAACCGCTCCGCGGCCTGGCGATCGTCTACACGGACTTCTTCCGCGGCACGCCGCTCACGATCGTCGCGTACATGTGCATCCTCGGCCTGCCCAGCGCGGTCGGCTTCCTGAAGAACACGTCGAGCACTGAGCTCGGCATCATCGCCCTGACGGTCGTCTACACGGCCTACGTGACCGAGGTCTACCGCGCAGGCATCGAGTCGGTGCACGGGAGCCAGCGGATGGCCGCCCGGTCGCTCGGCCTCAGCTACTTCCAGGCGCTCCGCTACGTCGTCCTGCCGCAGGCGATCAGGCGCGTCATCCCCCCGCTGCTCAACGACTTCATCGGCCTGCAGAAAGACACGGCGATCATCGGCGCGATCGGCGTCACCGAGGCGGCGGCGCAGGGAAACAACTTCGCCGGCGACTTCTACAACTACACCGGCTTCTTCGTCGCGGCCGTCTTCTTCGTCTACCTGACGATCCCGCTCGCCCGCTTCACCGACCACATCATCCGCGAGCGCGAGCTGCGCGAGCGCGCCGCCGGCGTATGAGCACGAACGGCAACGGCAGCTTCGTCTCCGTCGAGAAGCTCACGAAGCGCTTCGGCGATCTCGAGGTGCTCCGGCACGTCGACCTCGACGTGCCCGAGCACAACGTCGTCTGCCTCATCGGCGCGTCGGGCTCCGGCAAGTCGACGCTGCTCCGCTGCCTCAACCTGCTCGAGAAGGTCGACGAGGGGACGATCCACGTCGACGGCCAGTCGCTGACCGACGGGAAGGTCGACGTGAATGCCCTGCGCCGGAAGATCGGGATCGTCTTCCAGGCGTACAACCTCTTCCCGCACATGACGGTGCTGCAGAACGTCACCCTCGCGCCGCGCAAGGCGCTCGGGACCTCGCGTCACCAGGCCGAGGCGCACGCGCGGCTGCTGCTGCAGCGGATCGGCCTCGAGGACAAGGCGCACGAGTTCCCCGACCGGCTCTCCGGCGGTCAGCAGCAGCGCGTCGCGATCGTCCGCGCGCTCGCGATGGGGCCGAAGCTGATGCTCCTCGACGAGATCACGTCGGCGCTCGACCCGCAGCTGGTCGCCGAGGTGCTCAACCTCGTCCGCGAGCTCGCCGAGAGCGGGATGACGATGATCCTCGCCACCCACGAGATGCAGTTCGCGCGCGAGGTGGCCGACATGGTGTGCTTCCTCGACGGCGGCGTCATCTGCGAGCAGGGCCCGCCGGAGCAGATCTTCACCGACCCGCGCGAGCCACGCACACGGGAGTTCCTCGCCCGCATCCTCGAAGCGGGGCGCATGTGAGGTCGCTGCCGCGGATCCGAACGAAGGCGCCGCTCGCCATCGCCGGCCTGGTCGGCGTGCCGCTCTACTTCGCGGCGCTGATGGCCTCCTCGCTCGCGCTCGACAAGCCGCGGATCGTCGGGCACGAGGAGTTCCCGTCAACCGCCGGCCTCGAGGCGAAGATCTGGCTCGCGGCGCTGGTCGCCCCCGGCATCCTCCTCGCAGCCGGGCTCGTCGGCATGTTCGTCGGGCGGCTCGGCGTCTACATCTCGGCGGTCGTGGGCATCGTCGCTTGCCTGCTCCTGCCCGGGATCTCCCAGCCCTGGGTCGCGCGCCACACCGCGCGCTTTCCGCTCGGCGTCGACTTCGTGAAGGACAACGACCCGTCCAACATCGTCACTCGCGGCGCCTGGGAGAAATCCGCGCAGGCGACGATCGTCAGCATCACGCACTGGACGCTCGGCGTCTGCATCGGCGTCGTGGTCGTCGGCGTCCTGCTCGAGGTGCGCCGCCGCCGTGGGGGAGTTGTCGCGGAGTTTCCACCGGTCGCGATCACGGGCGAGCCCGAGGCCTCGCCCGTCGTCGAGCTCGATCTCGCAGACTCCGATCTGGCCCGGGGCGGGCGCCCGGGCCGCTGGCGCTCGCGCTGACCAGCGCCTCATCGGAATCCGGTTCACGCCCTGTACACACCGCGCGCGACTGCGTTAGGGTTCGACGGGGGCTCGGGTAAGGGGGTGGTGGATGGCAGGCGTCGTCTTCGACGGGATCACGAAGGTCTACGCGGACGGCACGAAGGCCGTGGACGCGCTCAGCCTCGACGTCGCCGAGGGCGAGTTCATGGTGCTCGTCGGGCCGTCGGGCTGCGGCAAGACGACCGCGCTCCGGATGGTCGCCGGGCTCGAGGACATCTCGGGCGGCGTCCTCCGCATCGGCGACCGCATCGTCAACCACGTCCCCGCGCGTGACCGCGACATCGCGATGGTCTTCCAGAGCTACGCGCTCTACCCGCACCTCTCGGTCTACGACAACATCGCCTTCGGCCTCAGGGTCAAGAAGATGTCGAAGGCGGAGATCGACCGCCGGGTGCAGGAGGCGGCGCGCATCCTCGGCCTCGACCCGTTCCTCAAGCGCAAGCCGCGCGCCCTCTCCGGCGGGCAGCGCCAGCGCGTCGCCATGGGCCGCGCGATCGTCCGCGAGCCGGCCGCGTTCCTCATGGACGAGCCGCTCTCGAACCTCGATGCGAAGCTGCGGGTGCAGATGCGCGCCGAGGTGAGCCGGCTGCAGCGCGATCTCGGCACGACGACGATCTACGTCACGCACGACCAGGTCGAGGCGATGACGATGGGAGACCGCGTCGCCGTCATGCGCAAGGGCGAGCTCCTGCAGGTCGCCGACCCGCAGACGCTGTACGACCGCCCGGTCAACCTCTTCGTCGGCGGCTTCATCGGCTCGCCCGCGATGAACATGGTCGAGGCGACGATCATCAGCGACAACGGAGGTCTGGCGGCCGACATCGGCAAGCAGCGGCTCGCGCTCGACGAGGCGACGCTCGACGCGCATCCCGCGCTCCGCGGCTACGAGAACAAGCCCGTCATCCTCGGGATCCGGCCCGAGGACCTCGAGGACGCATCCCTTGTCCCCTCGACCCCGCCCGACCGGCGCCTGCGCGGCGTTACCGAGCTGCGGGAGGCGCTCGGCTCGGAGCTGATGGTGCACTTCACCGTCGAAGGGACGCGGCCGGCGCTGACCGAGGACGTGAAGGAGCTCGCGCGCGACGCGGGCGAGGCGAAGGAGCCCGAGACGAGCGACGGGCACGCCCTCCTCGTCGGCCGCTTCGGCGCGCGCGCCCACGTCGAGGAAGGGAAGCCGCTCGAGGCTGCGGTCGACACGCGCTCCCTGCACTTCTTCGACGCGGAGACGAGCGAGGGAATCTACGACACGGAAGCGATAGAGAAAGGAGTGCCAGCGTGAGAGGGATCATGAAGCGGCGAGCCGGCTATGGGGTCGTCGTCGCGGTAGCCGCAGTGCTCGCGCTCACAGCGGCGGGCTGCGGCGGTGCTGCGAAGAGCGGCGTCGCCGGGGCGCAGAAGACGATCGTCGTCCACAAGAACGTCAAGGGCAGCGTCAGCTTCTTCGGCGTCTGGACCGGAACCGAGCAGACGATCTTCGGGAAGGTGATCGCCGGCTTCAACAAGCAGTACCCGAATGTCAAGGTCAAGTACTTCCCCGAGGGCGACAACCTCAACACGGTGCTCGCGACGCGGATCACGGCCGGCAACCCGCCGGACGTCGCCGACATCGCACAGCCGGGCTACGTGAAGCAGCTGGCCCAGCAGCACCATCTGAAGCCGATCACGTACGCGAAGAGCACGATCTCGAAGTACTTCGCGCCGCAGTGGCTCAAGCTCGGCTCGGTCGGCAACAAGCTCTACGCGCTCGTCTACAAGGCGTCGAACAAGTCGACCCTCTGGTACAGCGTGCCGGACTTCAAGACTGCCGGCATCAAGGCGCCGACGACGTGGTCGCAGCTGATCAAGGACGCGAACACGCTGAAGGCTTCGGGCACACCGGCCTGGTCGCTCTGCGGCTCGTCGGGGTGGACCCTCACCGACCTGTTCGAGAACATCTATCTCCGGCTGTACGGGCCGGCGAAGTACGACGCGCTGACCGCCCACAAGATCAAGTGGACGGACTCGTCCGTGACGAAGGCGCTGACGTACATGAAGCAGATCATCGGCGACCCGTCGAACATCTACGGCGGGACGAGCGGCGCGCTGCAGACCGCCTACCCGACGTGCGTCGACTACGTGTATTCGAACCCGTCGAAGGCGGCGATGATCCCGGAGGCGGACTTCGTCTCGAGCGAGATCCTGCAGAACACGAAGGCGAAGCCGGGCACCGGCTTCAACGTCGTGCCGTTCCCGGCGATCACGAAGGGCCCCGACTCGACCGCGGTCGAGATCGCGGGCGACCTGCTCGTCACCTTCCGCGACACGCCGGCGATCGAGGCGTTCATCAAGTACCTCGCTACGCCGCAGGCCGCGGAGATCTGGGTGAAGAAGGGCGGCTTCGGCACGGGCAACAAGGGCGTCCCGGCGAAGGACTATCCGGACGCGATCACGCGGGCGACCGAGGCTCCGATCGGCACCGCGAAGGCGGTCGTGTTCGACATGTCCGACGAGCAGCCGGCGGCCTTCGGCTCGACGACGGGCCAGGGCGAGTGGGGGCTCTTCCAGAAGCTCCTGCAGGACCCGAGCAACATCAAGGGCATCGAGCAGCAGCTCGAGGCGGCCGCGGAGGCGGCGTACAAGAAGTAACGCCTTGAGCAACCTTGGCATCACGGCGGAGCCGCCGGTAGCGGCGGCTCCGCCGCCCCCCGAGGGCGGCGAGCGGAAGTACCTGACCGGAGGGCTCTTCCTCCTGCCGGCGCTCGTCCTGCTCTCGGTCTGGCTGCTCTATCCGACCGTCTACACGATCATCCGCAGCTTCTTCGGCCCGAGCGGCTACCTCGGCTCGTGGGTCGGGATCGACAACTACAAGACGCTGTTCACGACCTCGGCGCTCGTAACGGCGATCAAGAACAACGCGATCTGGGTCGCCGTCGTCCCGGCCTTCGTGACGGCGATCGGGCTCATCTTCGCCGTCCTCACCGAGCGCGTCCGCTGGGCGGTCGCGTTCAAGACGGTCGTCTTCCTGCCGATGGCGATCTCCGCCTTCGCCACCGGCGTCACGTGGCGGATCATGTACCAGCAGGATCCGGGCATGGGCGCGATCAACGCCCTCGGCCGCGTCGTGTCGGACGCCGTCTCGACGCCGGGCGTCCTGCCGAGCGCCCTCCCGTCGACCTCGGCCCTGCAGCCGCACGGCGGCGGGCTCATCCTCAAGACTCCGCTCCACCCCGGGGGCGTCGCGCTGCTCGGACTGACCGGCATCGCGCCCGACGCCATGCCGAAGGGCTCGGTGCAGGCGGTGCGGCCCTCCGCGAAGCCGGGCCAGATCGAGGGCGTCGTCTGGCGCGACTTCAAGCCGGGCGGCGGCAAGCCCGGCGTCGTCGAGCAGGGCGAGATCGGCATCCCGGGGGTGACGGTCGAGCTCCACGACTCGACCGGGAAGGTCGTCCAGTCGACGACGACCGCGGCGGACGGAGACTTCGACTTCAAGAACGTGGCAGCCGGCTCCTACCAGGCCGGGATCGGCGCCCAGACCTTCGCGAAGCCGTTCGGCGGCTACTCGTGGCTCGGGCCGAGCCTGATCACGCCGGCGCTGCTCATCGCCTACATCTGGATCTGGGCCGGCTTCGCGATGGTCGTGATCGGCGCCGGGCTCGCGGCGATGCCGCGCGATGTGCTCGAGGCGGCGCGGACGGACGGCGCCAGCGAGTGGCAGGTCTTCCGGCGCGTCACCGTACCGCTGCTCGCGCCGGTCCTCAGCGTCGTCTTCATCACGATGATCATCAACGTCCTCAAGGTGTTCGACATCGTGATCGCGCTCGCGCCCGACTCGAGCCAGGCGAACGCGAACGTGCTCGCGCTCGCGATGTGGCGCACGGCGTTCACCGCCTTCGACTTCGGCACCGGGGCGGCGATCGCCGTCTTCATCTTCCTGCTCGTGATCCCGGTGCTCGCGCTCAACATCCGGCGCTTCCGGAGGGAGGTCTAGTGACCGCCGCCGCAGCCACGACCGAGGTCGTCCACATCCCCGACCCCGCCGACGCGCTCAGCGCCCGGCTCGTGCGCGCGCTCGCGAAGACGCCGCTGCAGATCCTCCTCATGGCGGTCGGGCTGCTCTGGCTCGTCCCGACGATCGGCCTCTTCATCACGTCGATCATGCCGGCGACGGCGCTCACCAACGAGGGCTGGTGGAAGGTCTTCGCCCACCCGAGCATCGCGACGTTCGCCAACTACAGCGCCCTCTTCCACAACGGCGGCCTCACCGGCGCGCTGAAGACGACCGCCTACATCGCGGTCGGCAACACGGTGCTCGTCGTCGTCGTCGGCGCGCTCGCCGGCTATGCGTTCGCCTGGCTCGACTTCCCCGGACGCGACTGGATCTTCCTCGGCGTGATCGCCCTGCTCGTCGTTCCGCTGCAGATGGCCCTGATCCCGATGTTCAAGTTCTACGATCTGACGGGGCTCTCGGGGACGGTGCTGAGCATCATCCTCTTCCACGCCGCGTTCGGGCTTCCGTTCGCCATCTTCCTGCTGCGCAACTTCTTCGTCGGGATCCCGAAAGACATCCTCGAGTCGGCGCGCATCGACGGCGCGAAGGAGGGCTGGATCTTCCTGCGCCTGATTCTGCCGCTCGGCCTGCCCGCGATCGCATCGCTCGCGATCTTCCAGTTCCTCTGGACGTGGAACGACCTGATCGTCTCGCTCACCTTCGGCGTGCAGCCGATCACGGTCTGGATCTTCGGCCAGCTGCGGGAGTTCGCCTCGAGCATCGACATCATCGCGCCGGCCTCGTTCATCTCGCTCGTCGTCCCGCTCGCGGTGTTCTTCGCCTTCCAGCGCTACTTCGTCCAGGGGCTGCTCGCCGGCTCGGTGAAGTAATGCCTCGGGTCGCGATCGTCGGCTCCGGCCTGGCGGGCTTCACCGCGTACCAGACGCTGCGCCGCGCCTTCGCGCCCGGCGAGATCGCGGTCTTCGGGACGGAAGCGGACCCGGTGGCGACCTGGCGCGTGCGGGCAGCGGCGATCCGACAGCGCGAGATGCGCTCGGAGAGCAACGGGCACACGGCCGCGGCGACCTTCCCAGGGCTCGCGTTCCGCGCCGCGCGGCGCCGGCGCTCGGCGCGGCCGCTCGTCGAGACCTTCGCCGACCGCTTCCATCCCACCGTCGAGGAGTTCCTCGACCACGTCGAGGCCGCGCGCGAGCGGAGCCGCTGGGACGAGAGCCTCGTCGCCCGGCGGGTCGAGCGGGTGCGCGCGGTCGACGGCGGCTTCGAGGTCGACGGCGACGTCTTTCCCCACGTGCTGCTCGCGCCCGGACATCCGGGCCTGAACCGCCCGGACGAGCTTCGCGACGACCCGCGTGCCGTCCACGCCTACGAGCCGCACGACTACGCGTCGTCGGTCACGGTCGTCGGAGCCGGCCTGGCCGCGGCGACCGAGTGGCTGAACGCGCTCGCCGCCGGGGCCGAGGTCGTCTCCGTGCGCCGGCGCGAGCCCGCGCGCCAGGCTCTGACCGTGCCGCGGCCGATGCTCTCGAAGCGCGGCCTCGCGTCGTTCCACAGGCTGCCGGCGCGCGAGCGGGCGGAGCGGATCCGGAGCCTGCTCACGCCGTCGTTTCCGCTCGGCCGGGCCTGGGACGAGCCGCTCGAGCGGGCCGCCCGCGAGGGCCGCTTCCGCGTCGAGCCGGCGCCGAACGGGAGCGTGCAGGTGATCTGCGCGACCGGCTTCCTGCACGGCTTCCGCCACGACCCGCTGCTCGCGCGGCTCGTCGCGGAGCACGAGCTCGAGACCGCGGACCGCTTCATCGTCCTCGGGCCTGACTCGACCGTCCCGGCGCTGACCGACGAGACCCGGACGCTCGCGCTCGCCGGCGTCCCGGCGCAGTGGGCGTTCCCCGGCGCCGACTCGCTCTCCGGTGCCCGCTACGCCGCGCACGGGTTCCTGCGAAGGATCCAGGCATGTCGTACACGCTGAGAGGACGCGTCGACTCGCGGATCGCGGCGCTCCTGCCGCTCCTGCTCGGGTGCTGCGTGGCCGGCGGGACGCTGCACGAGTGGTGGCCGGTGGAGCTCTGCACGCTCATGGCGGCGATCGGGATCGCCCTCGACCTCCAACTCTGGCGCCTGCTCGCGTATCAGCCCGCGTGGGCCGCGCTTCCCCTCGGCGCCGTCGAGCTCGCCGCGGTGATGGCGGTCGTCCTCGGCTTCGGCCTGCACGTCCCGCTCGTGCCGGCACTCGCGCTCTTCGGCGCGGGCTGGCTCGTCTCGCTCCTGCTCGCCCAGGCGGGGCTGCCGCTGCTGCGACTCGGCTACGCGGAGGACGGCGGAGAGCTGGGACGCGTCGGGCTCGTCGCCGCCGGCTCGGTCGCGCTCGTGCTCACCGGCGCCGTGGCCACCTACGTCGTCCGCCTCCCGCCGGTCGTCACCCTGAGCGCCGGCGTCCACCAGGGGCCGCTCGTGATCAGGCGGCGCGAGATCCTGCAGGGAGCCTCGGGCGCGGTCGTCCGCGGCGGCATCGTCGTCGCGCACGACGACGTCGAGGTCCGCAACCTCACCGTCATCGGCGGCACGAACGGCATCACGGTCGACGGCGTCCACGGCACGGTGCTCGACGGCGTCACCGTGCAGGGCGCGAAGCTCGACGGCATCCACGTCCGCAGCGGCGGCGTGATCATCCGCAACTGCACCGTCGACATGCTCGGCAACCGGCTCGGCCAGGGCATCGACATCTCGTTCAACATGGACATGGGGATGAGCATGGTCGAGGGCTGCACGATCGTCGGCGGCCAGGAGGGCATCACGACCCACTCGTCCGGGACGGACATCATGGGCAACACCATCAGCCACACGACCGGCCAGGCGATCGACGTCGACGAGATGTCGATGGGGATGGCCTCGCACAACACTGTCCGCGACGCGCTCGGCATCGGCCTCTACTGCAACGACCGCTCGATGTGCATGTTCGACCACAACACCGTCGTCGGAACGCGGTCGGACAGCGCCTCCGGCATCCGCTCGCGGCGCGGCTACGCCGTCCTCGCGAGCTTCGAGTCAGAGGCGGACCTCTGGCGGAACCGGCTCGTCGGCAACCCGTTCGCAGTGGGGACGAACACCAACTCGGAGCTGAAGTGGATCTCGCAGCCCGGCTGGTGACGCAAATCCCTCAACCGGGTTAACGATTTTTGTTAACCTGGTTGACGGAATGCCAGGACAGGCGACACAAGGGAGTGTGGACGCGATGGCCGTAGCCGACGGCCTCCGCCCGACCCTCCTCCGCCTCGGGCGCGAGCTCCGCCGCGAGAAGATCGCCGGCGTCTCGCCCCAGCAGGTCGGGCTGCTCGTCTCGATCAAGTACGCGCCCGGCATGACCGTCGGCGCGCTCGCGGCCGACGAGCGGGTCTCGACCGCCGCGATGTCGAAGCGGATCTCGCGCCTCGAGCGCGACGGCCTCGTCGAGCGCACGCCGAGCGAGAAGGATCGCCGCTGCGTCGGCCTCACGCTGACCGACGAGGGCCAGCGCGTCCTCCGCCGCGTCCGCTCGCGCCGCACCGCCTGGCTCGCCACCCGCCTCGACGCGCTCTCCCCCGCCGACCGCGCCGCGCTCGCCGCGGCGGTCGAGCCGCTCACGCGGCTGCTCCCCGAGGAGGAGGGCCGGTGACCGCGGCGCTCGCGAGGCTCGAGTCGCGCACGTTCGCGGCTCTCCGCTACTACAACTACCGTCTCTTCTTCGGCGGTCAGCTGACCTCGCAGGTCGGTTCGTGGATGCAGCGGATCGCGCTCGGCTGGTTCATCTACCAGCTGACGCACTCGCCGTTCGACGTCGGCGTGATGGCGTTCGCGCAGTTCTTCCCGTTCATGGCGCTGGGCCTCTTCGGCGGCGTCATCACCGACCGGCTCGACGCGCGGCGGCTCGTGATCGCGACGCAGACGGCCCAGCTCGTCTCCGCCGCCGTCCTCACGTGGATCGTCCTCGCCGGGATGGCGGAGCCGTGGATGCTCTACACGATCGCCGCCGTCAACGGGACGATCCTCGTCCTCGACGTGCCCTCGCGCCAGCAGCTCACCTACCGGATGGTCGGCCGCGACGTGCTGCCGAACGCGATCGCGCTCAACTCGACGCTGTTCAACGCGTCGCGGATCTTCGGGCCGGCGGTCGCAGGGATGGTCTACGGCTTCACGGGCGCCGGCGTCTGCTTCCTGATCAACACGATCAGCTTCCTCGCCGTGCTGATCAGCCTGTTCGCGATGCGGACGAGCGAGTTCTTCCCGCTCGAGAAGTTCGAGCGGCCGCCGATCCTGCAGGGGACGCGCGAAGGGCTCGCGTACGTTCGGACGCAGCCGCGGATGCTCGTGCTGATCGGGCTGACGCTGATGCTCAGCACGTTCTGCCTCAACTTCAACGTCGTGCTGCCGGTGCTGGCGGCGAAGACGCTCCACAGCGATTCGCTCGTGTTCGGCCTGCTCTCGGCCGTCTTCGGCGCCGGGGCGCTCGTCGGCTCGCTCGCCGCCGCGTCGCTCGGCCGCGCGTCGCTCAAGGTGATGCTCGGCGGCGCGTTCGTGTTCACGGTCGGCGAGCTCGTGCTCGCGCCGCTCCGCTCGCCGCTCGGCGCCGGGCTCCTGCTCTTCCTCGCCGGCGCCGGCTTCACCGCCTGGTCGGCGAACTCGAACGCGATCGTGCAGCTCGCCGCGCCCGACCGGTTGCGCGGACGCATCATCGGCCTCTACTTCTACGCGTTCAACGGGACGGGCGCGGTGGCGGGGATCTTCGCCGGCTGGCTCTGCGCCGTCGGCGGCACGGAGCTCGCGCTTGCGGTCGGCGGCCTCGCGGGCCTGCTCGCGACGCTCGCCACGGCCGGGCGCCTCGGCTACGCCGTCCGGATCGGCGCGCGGAGACGCGCCGACGAGCCGCAGCACGCCTAAGATCGGCGCATCGACGTCGAGCGCGCCACGGACGACGCCTTCGCCGGCCTGCCGGACTATCCGTTCGCGCCGCACTGGCTCGATGTCGACGGGCTCCGGATGCACTACGTCGACGAGGGCTCGGGCGCGCCCGTCCTGCTCCTGCACGGTGAGCCCACGTGGTCGTTCCTCTGGCGCCACGCCGTCCCTCGCGCCGCCGCGGCCGGGCGGCGGGCGATCGCACCCGACCTGATCGGCTTCGGGCGCTCCGACAAGCCGACCGACGCCGGCTGGTACACGTACGACCGCCACGTCGCCGCGGTGACGCGGCTCGTGGAGGAGCTCGACCTGCGCGACCTGGCGCTCGTCGTTCACGACTGGGGTGGACTGATCGGGCTGCGTCTCGCCGTCGAGAACCCGGAGCGCGTCGAGCGGCTCGTCATCCTCGACACCGGCGTCTGGTCGGGGCGCGCGCCGAGCGAGACGTGGCTGCGCTTCCGCGACGCGCTCCGCCACGTGGGCGGCGGCCTCGACGTGGGTCGCCTCGTCGCGGGCGGGACGAGCCGCGGCCTCGCCGACGACGTCCGTGCGGCGTACGACGCTCCCTTTCCCACGCCCGAGTCGAAGGCGGGAGCGCTCGCGTTTCCGGAGCTCGTCCCGGTCGAGCCCGGGCATCCAACCGCAGCCGCCCTCGACCGCGTCCGGGACGCGCTGACCCGCTGGGACAGGCCGGCGCACGTGATCTGGGGCGCCGAGGACGCGGTGCTGCCGCCGGCCGTCGCCGAGCGATTCGTCTCGCTCATCCCCGGCGCGACCGGACCCGAGCTCGTTGCGGGCGCCGGGCACTTCCTGCAGGAGGACGCGCCCGGCGAGGTGGCCGCGGCGGTCGCCCGCGCGCTATCGTCCCGCGAAAGCGCCGACGGAGACGAGTAGCGGGATCCGCCGGAGCCGAGAGAGCCGCCGGCAGCTGTGAAGGCGGTCTTCCGGCCCCCGCGAACGACACTCCCGAGCTGCGGGAAGAACGGTTTCGGCCCAGTAGACCCCGCCGGCCGGCCCCCGTCACCGGGCCCAGTCGAGGCCGCCGGCGAGGCGGCGAAGTGCGGTGGCACCGCGGGAGCGCCTCCCGCCCGCACCTCCAGGCGAGTGAGCGAAGGAGGTGTGAGTCGTGCAACGCACCTACGTCGAGGAGCTGGGCGAGCGGGCAGGCGAGCGCGTCCGCGTCGCGGGCTGGCTCCACCACCAGCGACAATTGAGCAAGCTCACGTTCCTGCTCCTGCGCGACCGGAGCGGGATCGTGCAGGTCGTCGTCGACCGACCGGCGACGGTCGCCGAGCTCGCGGAGCTGCAGAGCGAGAGCGTGCTCGAGGTCGAAGGGCTCGCGGTCGCCGCGCCGCAGGCGCCGGGAGGAGTCGAGCTGCACGAGGCCGAGCTGCGGCTGATCGCGCCGGCCGCCGCGCCGCCGCCGGTCGACCTGCGCCTGGCGGTGCCGAAGGAGCAGCTGCCGACGCGGCTCGACCATGCTCCGGTCGCGCTCCGCCATCCGCGCGCGCGGGCGACGTTCGAGCTCGCGGCCGCGTCGGTCGCCGGCTTCCGCGCGACGCTCGACCGGCTCGGCTTCGTCGAGATCCAGACGCCGAAGGTCGTCGGCTCGGCGACCGAGAGCGGCGCGAACGTCTTCCGGCTCGACTGGTTCGGCCGGCCGGCGTTCCTCGCGCAGAGCCCGCAGTTCTACAAGCAGACGATGGTCGGCGTGTTCGAGCGCGTGTACGAGGTTGGGCCGGTCTTCCGGGCCGAGCCGCACGACACGCCGCGCCACCTCGCCGAGTACGTCTCGCTCGACGCCGAGCTCGGGTTCGTCTCCGACCACTTCGACGTGATGGCCGTGCTGCGCGAGGTCGTCGCCGGGATGGTCGAGGGGATGCGCGAACGGGCGCCGCGGGCGCTCGAGCAGCTCGGTGTAGAGCTGCCGGAGGTGCCGGCGGAGATCCCGTGGGTGCACTTCTCCGAGACCGGCGTCGACGACGTCGACCTCGCGCCGGCCGACGAGCGGCGCCTCGGCGAGGAGTACGGCGAGTTCGTCTTCGTCACCGGCTACCCGATGGCGAAGCGGCCGTTCTATACGCATCCCGAGCCGGGCCGGCCGGAGTACTCGAACAGCTTCGACCTCATCTTCCGCGGGCTCGAGCTCGTCACCGGCGGCCAGCGACTCCATCGCTACGAGGACTACGTCGCGGCGCTCGGCGGCCGTACCGAGGGCTACGAGGGCTACCTCGAGACGTTCCGCCACGGGATGCCGCCCCACGGCGGCTTCGCGATCGGCCTCGAGCGCTGGCTGGCGCGACTGCTCGAAGTGCCGAACATCCGCGAGACGACGCTCTTCCCGCGCGATCTGACTAGGCTCGCGCCATGACGACGCGCGATTGGGCCGGCGCCGTCTGGGGAAGGAGCAGACGATGCTGACGATGACCGACCGGGCGGCGACCGTGATCGAGGACCTCCTCCACGAGTCGCAGGCGGGCCCCGACGGCGGCGTCCGCATCAGCGGAACGGCCGACCCGGGCGGCGACGCATCCCTCGAGTTCGCGCTGACGGAGGCGCCGATCGAAGGGGACGAGGTCGTGCGCGAGCGCGGCGCGGTGCTCTATCTCGACGAGGTGGCGGCGACGGTGCTCGACGACAAGCAGCTCGACGTCGAGGCCCACGGGGACCACTTCCACTTCTCGCTCGAAGAGCAGGACGAAGCTAGCTGACGATCCAGGTCTCGCCGGAGTGGAGAAGCTCCGCGAGGTCGCCGGCGCCGCGCGTCTCCTCCGCGACGCGCAGCTGCTCGGCCATCAGGTCGTCGTAGACCGGCCGCTCGATGTTGCGGAAGACGCCGACGGGCGTGCCGCCGTGCGTCGCCTGCGTCACGCGCGACAGGGCGAACGCCAGCGACGGCTCGGCGTGCGTCGCGTCGTGCACGAGGACGCCGTCCTCGCCCGAGCCACAGGCCTCGATCGTCCCGTCCGGCAGCTGCCGCAGCGCCTTCTCGCCCTCGGCGCCCCAGGTGATCGGCTCGCCCTGCCGCAGCACGATCCGGTTCACGCCCTCCTTGTCGTCGCGCACGTAGTCGAACGCGTCGTCGTTGAAGATCGGGCAGTTCTGGAAGATCTCGACGAACGCGCTGCCGCGATGCTCGGCCGCCGCGCGCAGCACCTCGGTCATGCCCTTCTTGTCGGTGTCGATCGCGCGCCCGACGAACGTCGCCTCGGCGCCGATCCCGAGCGAGATCGGGTTGAACGGCCAGTCGAGCGAGCCCATCGGCGTCGACTTCGTGACCTTTCCGAGCTCGGAGGTCGGCGAGTACTGTCCCTTCGTCAGCCCGTAGATCCGGTTGTTGAAGAGGAGGATCTTGAAGTTGAGGTTGCGGCGGAGCGCGTGGATCAGGTGGTTGCCGCCGATCGAGAGCGCGTCGCCGTCGCCGGTCACGACCCAGACCGACAGATCCGGCCGCGTCGTCGCGAGCCCGGTCGCGATCGCAGGCGCGCGCCCGTGGATCGAGTGCAGCCCGTACGTGTTCATGTAGTAGGGGAAGCGCGCGGCGCAGCCGATCCCGCTGATGAAGACGGTGTTCTCGCGCTCGATCCCGAGCTCGGGCATGAACGACTGGAGCGCGGCGAGGATCGCGTAGTCGCCGCAGCCCGGGCACCAGCGCACCTCCTGGTCGGTGCGGAAGTCCTTCGCGGTGAGGTGGCCGTTGCCGTTCTCCGTCATGCGAGCGCCTCGATCGCCTCCGCCACCTCGGCCGCCCGCAGCGGCAGCCCGCGGATCCGGTTGTAGCCGACCGCGTCGACGAGGAACTGCGAGCGGACGAGCTGCAGCAGCTGGCCCATGTTCATCTCCGGGACGAGCACCCTCTCGTAGCGGCGCACGACCTCGCCCGTGTTGCGCGGGAACGGGTTCAGGTAGCGCAGGTGCGCGTGCGCGACCGGCTTGCCGGCGGCGCGGGCGCGGCGGACGCCGGCCGCGATCGGCCCGTACGTCCCGCCCCAGCCGAGCACGAGCACCTTCGCGTCGCCGTCGGGGTCGTCGACCTCGAGCTCGGGGATGCCGCTCGCGATCCCCGCCACCTTCTGCGCCCGCAGCCGCGTCATCAGGTCGTGGTTGTCCGGGTCGTACGAGATGTTCCCCGTCCGGTCGGCCTTCTCGATCCCGCCGATCCGGTGCTCGAGCCCCGGCGTCCCCGGCACGGCCCACGGCCGCGCGAGCGTCTCGGGGTCACGCAGGTACGGCAGGAACTCGTCGCCCGCGTTCGGCTCCGTCGCGAACGTCGGCGTCAGGT
>DATIZN010000050.1:0-2621 GCA_035517075.1 Gaiellaceae bacterium
ATCGCCTCGAGCCTTCGCCTCGCGAGCCTCGCAGCGTAGAGCTCTGCTCCGCGAATCCGGATTCGCGCGCACGCTCGCGCGGCCGCGGCAGCGCGGCGCAACGCGTCTGCATCGGGCACACCCATGAACGAGAGGCTGGCGGACCGCCGTCGCGACGGCGTCCGCGCAGTCGCGTTCTCGCTTGCGGGTTCCCCGCGTCCGGGAGACGAGCAGCGCACTCGAGCACGGGCGAGAGGAGAACCCTGCCGGGGCCGGCCTCTCGGCCCGGTACACGCGCAGCCCTTATTAGGCAACTGACGTCCGCGATCAAGTATCGCATTCATCGGATTCCTAGGCTTCTCACCCCTGGAATCCGACCGACGGCGTCGATGCGGGCGAGAGGACTCGAACCTCCAAGGGCCTCGCGGCCCAGCGGGACCTAAACCCGCCGCGTCTGCCAGTTCCGCCACACCCGCGCCAGAACAGGATAGGCCCGCGACTGGCGAGATAGAGTCCGCGGGTGCGGCCAGAGGACGTCTACGCGCTCGTCGGCGTCGCCGACCCGCGGCTCTCCCCCGACGGGAGCCGAGTCGCGTACGTCGTGACCTTCGTCGACCGCGACGAGAACGCGTACCGGAGCTCGATCTGGATCCTGCCGCTCGACGGCTCGAGCGAGGCGCAGCGGTTCACCTCCGGCGACCGCGCCGACTCGACGCCGCGCTGGTCGCCCGACGGCCGCTGGCTCGCCTTCACGTCGAACCGCGGCGAGGACGAGAAGGCGCCGGCGCAGCTCTACGTGATGCCGGCCGGCGGTGGCGAGGCCCGGCGGCTGACCGACGGCAAGGAGGGAGTCGAGTCGCCGGTCTGGTCGCCCGACTCGCAGCGTCTCGCCTTCGCGCGCCGTGTGCGCGACCCCGCCTACGAGGAGGACGACGACCGGAAGCGCGAGCCGCGGCGATTCACGCGCCTCTTCTTCAAGCTCGACAGCGTCGGCTGGACGGGCGACCGGCGCAAGCACGTCTTCGTCATCGGCCTCGACGGCGGCGAGCGGCAGCTCACGGACGGCGACTGCGAGGACGACGAGCCGGCGTGGTCGCCCGACGGCGCGCGGATCGTCTTCAGCGCGCTGCGCGGCGAGCGGTGGGACATCGAGCTCGTCTCCGCGCTCTACGAGGTCGACGTCGACGCCGAGGGCGCGGAGCCGCGGCGGCTGAGCGGCGACGACGAGGATGCGTCGACGCCCTCGTTCTCGCCCGACGGCTCCCTCCTCGCCTACCACTACCAGCCCGACGACGGCACGTATCCCCACCACGGCAAGATCGCGGTGATGCGCCCGGACGGGAGCGACCGCCGCGTCCTCACGGCGTCGCTCGACCTCCAGTGCACGCCGTACCCGGCCGCGCGCGAGCCGCTCTGGGACGGCGGGCGGATCCTCTTCCGCGTCGAGGACGGGGGGAACGTCCACCTCTACGCCGTGCCCGCCGACGGCTCGGGCGAGCCCGAGCTCGTCGTCGGCGGCGAGCAGTCGATCGGCGTGTTCGACCTCAGGGACGGGACGCTCGTCTACACGGCGAGCACGCACACCCGCCCGCACGAGCTCTTCGCAGCGGAAGGAGACCGTCTCACCTCGGTCGCCGACGAGTTCGTCGCGGACCGGGAGCTCTGCGACGCCGAGCGCTTCACCGCGGTCTCGGCCGACGGCACCGAGGTCGACGCGTGGCTGATGCGGCCGCCGGGGCTCGACGAGACGCACCGCTGTCCGGCGCTGTTGACGATCCACGGCGGCCCCTTCACGCAGTACGGCACCGGCTTCTTCGACGAGTTCCAGGTCTACGCGGGGGCCGGCTATGCCGTCCTGTTCGCGAACCCGCGTGGCGGATCCGGCTATTCGGAGGCGTGGGGCCGCGCGATCCGCGGCCCGGTCGACGACATCGGGCCCGGTTGGGGGTCGGTCGACTACGAGGACCTGATGGCCGTCGTCGACACAGCGCTCGAGCGCTATCCGTTCCTCGACCCCGACCGGCTCGGAGTGCTCGGCGGCTCGTACGGAGGCTTCATGACCTCGTGGATCGTCGGGCACACGAATCGCTTCAGGGCGGCCCTCTCGGAGCGGGCCGTCAACCACCTCGTCAGCGCGTTCGGCTCGAGCGACCTCTTCTGGGACTTCGAGAAGCAGTTCGGCGGGTCGATGCCGGACCACGTCGACGCCTGGCTCCGGATGTCGCCGGCGACCTACGTGCGCGAGATCGAGACGCCGCTCCTGATCGTCCACTCCGAGAACGACCTCCGCTGCAACATCGAGCAGGGCGAGCACCTGTTCACGCTGCTGCGGCTCCTCGACAAGGAGGCCGAGATGCTGCGCTTCCCGGCCGAGAGCCACGAGCTGACGCGCTCGGGCTCGCCGGTGCACCGCGTTCGGCGCTTCGAGGCCGTGCTCGAGTGGTTCGGCCGCTACCTCTCCCCGAAGGAGGGCTGATGCGGACGTTCGCGGCGGCTGCCGGAGCGTTCGCGCTCGTGCTCGCCGTGCTGTTCGCGGCGGTCGGCCAGCTGGGGAAGATCGATCGGCCGACCCTCGTCGTCGTGCTCGCCGCCTCCGCGGTCTCCGCCCTCGTCGCCGCGATCCGCGTCCACCGTCGCTAGCG
>DATIZN010000051.1:0-3695 GCA_035517075.1 Gaiellaceae bacterium
AGGTACATCTCCTCCTCGAGCGTGACGACGAGCTTCTCGAGCTCCTCGCGCGAGAGCCCCTCGACCTTCGTCGCGCCGCGCCGCCGCCGCGTCGGCACGTGCGGCGCCTCGAGCTGCAGCAGCTCGGCGATGTCGGAGACCCCCTTCGAGATCGTCTCCGGCACGATCGCGTGCTCCTCGTTGTACGCGATCTGGATCGCGCGGCGGCGGTTCGTCTCGTCGAGCGCCTCCTTGATCGCCTCGGTCTGCTTATCGGCGTACATCAGGACCTTGCCGTGGACGTTCCGCGCCGCGCGGCCGATCGTCTGGATCAGGCTCGTCCGACCGCGGAGGAAGCCCTCCTTGTCGGCGTCGAGGATCGCGACGAGCGACACCTCCGGCAGGTCGAGCCCCTCGCGCAGGAGGTTGACGCCGACGAGCACGTCGTACTCGCCGAGGCGCAGCTCGCGGACGATCTGGATCCGCTCGATGGTGTCGATCTCGGAGTGGAGGTAGCGCGCCTTGACGCCCGACTCGAGCAGGTAGTCGGTCAGGTCCTCGGCCATCTTCTTCGTCAGCGTCGTGACGAGGACGCGCTCGCCCGCCTGCTCGCGCTGCCGGATCTCGCCGAGCAGGTCGTCGATCTGGTTGCGCGTCGGCCGCTGCTCGACCTCGGGATCGACGATGCCGGTCGGCCGGATCAGCTGCTCGGCCACCCGCGTCGACTCGCGCTGCTCGAACGGCCCCGGCGTCGCCGAGACGAACACCATCTGCGGCACCTTGCGCAGGAACTCGTCGAAGCGGAGCGGCCGGTTGTCGAGCGCCGACGGCAGCCGGAAGCCGAAGTCGACGAGCGTCTGCTTGCGCGAGCGGTCGCCCTCGTACATGCCGCCGATCTGCGGCACCGTCTGGTGGGACTCGTCGATGAAGACGACGAGGTCGGGCGGGAAGTAGTCGAGCAACGTGAACGGATGCGTCCCGGCGGCCCGGCCCTCGAGTACGCGAGAGTAGTTCTCGATCCCGTTGCAGAAGCCGAGCTCGCGCATCATCTCGAGGTCGTACTCGGTCCGCTGCCTGATCCGGTGCGCCTCGAGCAGCTTCCCCTCCGTCTCGAACTGGGCGACCTGCTCCTCGAGCTCGTGGCGGATCTCGTCGACGGCGCGCTCGATCGTCGGCTGGGAGGTCACGTACTCGGTCGCCGGCCAGATCGAGAGGTTGTCGAGCTTCGCGAGCACCTCGCCGGTGAGCGGGTCGAAGTGCGTCATCCCCTCGACGTCGTCCCCGAAGAACGAGATGCGGTACGCCGTCTCCTGGTTGGCGGGCTGCACCTCGACGACGTCGCCCTTCACGCGGAAGCGGCCGCGCCCGAGCATCGTGTCGTTGCGGACGTACTGCGAGTCGATCAGCTTCCGCAGGAGCGCGTCGCGATCGTGCTCGGCGCCGACCTCGAGGTAGATCATCCGCTCGCGCCACTCCTCCGGCGAGCCGAGGCCGTAGATGCAGGAGACCGAGGCGACGACGACCACGTCGCGGCGGGTGAAGAGCGAGGAGGTGGCGGCGAGCCGCAGCCGCGCGATGTCGTCGTTCCGCGACGAGTCCTTCTCGATGTAGAGGTCGGCCTGCGGAACGTACGCCTCGGGCTGGTAGTAGTCGTAGTAGGAGACGAAGTACTCGACGGCGTTGTGCGGGAAGAACTCCCGGAACTCGTTGCAGAGCTGCGCCGCGAGCGTCTTGTTGTGGGCGATCACGAGCGCCGGACGGCCGACCTTCTCGATCGTCCACGCCATCGTCGCCGTCTTGCCGGTGCCGGTCGCGCCGACGAGCGTCTGGAAGCGCTCGCCTGCGACGAGCCCGTCGGCGAGCGCGTCGATCGCCTGCGGCTGGTCGCCGGTCGGGCGGTACGTGGAGGTTGTGCGAAGCTCGGCCACGGAAACAGGGTATCGGTGGACGAACCGCCTCCTGGACGCCGGCTAGCGGCTGTGTCCGGGGCCGTGTTAAGGTGACCACCGCAGAGACCACCTCGTGTGTGGAGGAACGGAATGGCGGAGATCGGTATCAAGGAACTGAAGAGCGGCGCGTCTCGCGTGGTCGACGAGGTTGCGGCCGGCCGCAGCTACGTGATCACGAAGCGCGGCCGGCCGACCGCAGTGCTCATGCCGATCGAAGAGGCTGAGGACCTCGTGCTCGCGAACGCGGAGGAGTTCGTGACCATGCGCCGCCGCGCCCGTGACGCCTACCGTCGGGGCCGGTCGAAGTCGCTTCGGGATACCGCCTGAGTCGCCCGTACGACGTCCGGCTCGCGCCTGCCGCCGAGCGCGCCTACAGGAAGCTGCCGGCACGGGTCCGGGAGCGGATCCACACCAACCTCGAGCAGCTCGCCCGGGAGGCCGCCGGAACCGGCCGCGTCCGCGGCAAGAAGGTCAAGACGATCCGCGGACAGTCGGACACCTTCCATCGCCTCCGCGTCGGCGACTACCGGGTCATGTACGACCTGCTCGCGGACGACCGCGTCCTCCTCGTGCTCGGCATCGTCCATCGCAGCGACCTCGAACGCTGGCTCCGCACCCGCTGACCGTCAGCGGCTGCGCAGCTGGCCGCGGAGGACGAGGAGTGCGGCGAGGATGGCGACGAAGCCGACGGGTTCGAGCCAGGGGGTGCGTCCGGTGGGGACGCGGGCGACGAGGACGACGGCGAGGGCGGCGACGGTGACGGCGGCGACGAGCGCGGCTTCGGCGCCGATGGCGCGCAGTCCTCGGGCGACCGGCGTGGCGATGGTTCCCTGGGCGAGCGAGAGGTGGGCGAGCTCGGCGGCGGCGAAGAGGCCTCCCGCGTACAGGCCGGTGGCGAGCGGCAGCGTCTGGTGGCCGGCGTGGAGGTAGAGCAGGTAGGCGACGGCTGCGGCGGCGAGCGCGACGGCGAGGAGCTGCTCGAGCCGGCTCACGAGCGCGTAGGCGAGCAAGGTGAAGGCGGCGAGCGCGAGGACGCCGATCGGGAAGCGGTCGCGGCTCGCCTCGAAGTAGGCGGAGGCGAGCAGTCCCGCGAGCAGCAGCAGGCTCGCGGCGGCGGTGATCAGGCGTAGGCGTGCCGGCGCCATTCGCGGGCCTCCTCGATCGTCGCGGCGAGCGACAGGTCGTCGCGCCAGCGGATCACGGGGATGCCGGCCGCGGCGAGCGTCGCGTGGACGGAGCGGCGCTGCAGCCGCCAGAGCCGGTCGGCGAGCCGGTCGAGCTCGTCGCCGCCGGGCTCGCTCGCGACCGGCAGCTCGAGGACGGTGAGGTCGAGGTGGCTGCCGCGCAGGTCGAGCAGCGCCCGGATCGCGCGCTCGTCGAGCAGCGGGCTGAGCGCGAGCACGATCGCGCGGCTCGGGAAGGCGCTGCGCGGCAGCGCGGCGACGTCGCGGCCGGCCGGCGTCTCGTAGACGGCGACGTCGAGGAGCGCCTCGACGATCCGGTGGTAATGGTGGATGCCGGAGGTCGGGTTGAGCCAGTGCAGGGTGCCGCCGTAGCAGACGAGGCCGACCCGGTCGCGCCGCTTCAGGTGCTGCTCGGCGATGCTGGCCGCGGCGCGGACGGTGCGCTCGAGCGTGCTTCCGGCTCCCGTGTCGATCTCGTTGTAGGCGTCGAGGAAGAGGACGAGGTCGGCGTTGCGCTCGGGGTGGTACTCGTTGACGTGGAGGACGCCGGTGCGCGTGCTCGTGCGCCAGTTGATCCGGCGGA
>DATIZN010000052.1:0-13753 GCA_035517075.1 Gaiellaceae bacterium
TAGCTGCTACTTCGGTAGCTGCTACTTCTGCTTGCGGGCGGTCTTGACAGCCGCCACGCGGAACCGCGGCCGGGCGACGACGAGCTTCTGGGGCGTCGACCACGCCATCTGCTGCGAGTTCGTCGGCAGGTTGTAGTCGAAGCCGCGGACGCGGTACCACCAGGTGCCGGGCTTGAGCGGCAGCACCGCCGAGGTCGCCATGGTGAGGATGCCCTGGGCTCCCGTGCTCGGGTCCGCCTGCGGATTGAACGGATACCGGCGCCGGCTCCACTGCACCTCGTACACGCGGGCGCTCGCAGCGGGCGTCCAGGCGACGAGCGGCTCGCCGTAGAAGCGCGCGCTCCGCACCGACGTGATCAGCCGGCCCTTCGACGAGAGTCCGGTGGCGTAGGGCGCCGAGCCGGTCGTGAGCGACGGCGCGCTCGCGACGCCGAAGCGCTGGACACGGCCCGCCGCGCAGGCGTCCTGGGCGAGCTCGAGGTCGACATAGCGGATCGGCGTCGTCGTCACGGGGTCGCCGGGCCCATGGTTGTGGGAGAGCGGGGTATCGAGCGTGATCGAGGTGGGGCCGACGGCGATGATCTTCCCGCTGTCCTGGTTGGGTCCGCTGCCGATCGCGACGACGTCGCCGACCTCGAGCCCGAAGGTCGAGCTCATCGGCACGACGGTCGCATTGGCGAGCGCGCCCGGCGCGACGACCGTCGCGCTGCCGTCACCGACGGCCGCGACCGGAATCACCGTCCAGTAGTAGCCGCTCTCGGGCCAGTTCGTGTCCCACAGATCGACCGGGGGACCGGGGTTGCCGGAGATCGTGAGGCCCGACGATCCGCCGGGCAGAGTCGTCGTCGGAGTCGCAGCAGGCAGCTGCTCCGTCGGCGTGATCGACTCCAGGTCGTACGTGAGGTCGTTGGCCTCGGTGCCGTCGCCGAGGTACGCCTCCGCGGCGCCGGCGGCGTCTCCCGGGTCCTGCGGCATCGCGAGCGGCCCGCCCAGCCTCGGCGCATACGCCGGAGACTCGATCAGCGGGCTCGAGTAGACGCGATTCAGGCACTCCTTGTCGGTGAACACGTAGACCCGGAAGAACTCCCCGGCGACGCCCGAGAGGGACTCGTCGCCCGACCAGGTGAACGCAGGCGTCAGCTCGTGCGCCTTCGAGGTGAGGCTGCCGTTGGAGACGATGTCCGAGATCGTGCTCCCGAGCTTGATCGGCCCGTTCGACGGCGTCGGGTTCGTCGAGGTGTAGACCTTGCTCCACGGGCCGTAGAGCGCCGCAGGCACGCCGTTCACCCTGCCGGTGAGGTCGTCGCGTATGGCCCGCACGCGCCAGCGGACGTCGCCGATCCACTGCTGGGTCGGGTGGAAGGCGTAGTACTCGCGCTCGTCCAGGACATTCGTGTGGACGGGCTCGATCTTGTCGGGCCCGAGCAGCCACACCTCGTAGCCGTCGGCGCCGTCGACGGGCGTCCAGCGCAGCAATCCCGGCGCGGCGGTCATCGGCTTGGGAGCAGCCGGCGGGAGGACGTCGAAGCCGAAGGGCTTGCTCCAGGCCGAGGCGCGAGCCTGGCTGAAGACGGCCCGGACGCGAGCGTAGAGAGCGTACGGCGAGCCGCTGATCCACGGCAGCGTGACCGGCGGCGCCGCGACCGGCGTCGTGAGGCTCGCGTCGTCGTACATGATCCCGTTCTCGCGGAACGTCGCGCTGGTCGAGAGCTGCAGCTCGTAGTGGTCGGCGCCCGTCACGGGCCGCCACGCGAACGACGGCGTGCGGTGGAAGGTGTGGGTGACTTTCTCGTTCGCGCTGAGCAGGAATCCGTGCAGGCCGGTCGGCGCCTTCACCGCGGCGGGCGACGAGGTCGCCAGCACGCCGGCGAGGACGGCTGCGAGCGGGATCACAAGGCGGACGACGCGCATCGTCCCTGTCGTTGTCGGCAGCCGCTACGGGCGAGGTCTCCCTCGAATGAGGGATGCGAGGAGCGAGCCGGCCGCGAGCACGCGCGCGTCATCTCCCGCGCGGCCCGCGAGCTGAACGGAAGCCGGCAGCCCGCTCTCCGCCGGGCCGCACGGCAGCGCCAGCGCGGGCCAGCCGAGCGCGTTGAACGGATACGTGAGGAGCGTCCCGCGACCGCGGATCGTGAGCTCGTCGACGTCCGCCGGCGGCGCGACGAACGCGAGCGCGGGCGTCACGAGCAGGTCGAGCTCCCCGAGCGCTTCCTCCGCCCGCGCCCGATACGCCTCGCGTTCGCGCGCGGCAGCCGCGACAGCGGCGTCGTCCACAGCCAGGCAGCGCTCGATCTTGCCGCGGACGTTCTCCCCGTAGAGCTCCTCGTTGCCCGGGAAGAGCACGCGGTGGACGTCGGCCGCCTCGCGCATGAAGAGCGCGCGGTCCTCGGGTGCGAGCGGGAACTCGACGCGCCTCCGGCGCGGAAAGAGCGCCGCAGCCGCCTCGACGCGGTCACGCACGAGCGGATCGGCGTGCTCCATCCAGGCGACGCCGACCGCGAGCTCCTCGAGCGTCTCGAGCCCGACCGGCGCGAACCCGGGCGCGAGCGCCTGCAGCAGCTCGACGCAGCCCTCGACCGTCGAGGCCAGCGGCCCCACGACGTCGTAGCTCGGCGCGAGCGGGAAGCAGCCGTCTGCGGGGACGAGGTCGTAGGTCGGCTTGAAGCCGACGATCCCGCACCAGGCGGCCGGAATCCGGATCGAACCCGCGGAGTCGCTGCCGAGGGCGAGCTCGACCTCTCCGGCCGCGATCGCGGCCGCGGAGCCGCCGCTCGAGCCGCCGGCGAGCCGGCCCGGCGCGACCGGGTTCGGCACCGTCCCGTAGTGCGGGTTCTGGGAGGAGATCCCGTAGGCGAACTCGTGGAGGTTCGTCTTGCCGGCCACCGCATAGCCGGCCGCCTCGAGCCGGCGCACCGACTCGGCGCTCGCGGCCGGAACGTGGTCGGCGAAGAGCGCCGATCCATACGTCGTCGTCAGCCCGGCCGTGTCGAGCAGGTCCTTGACCGCGACCGGCACGCCCGCCGGCGGCTCGTCCGGCCGAGCGAGCCAGATGCCCTCCACTACTTGAAGTGGAGATAGAGCAGGGCGACGCCGATCGTGCCGGCGAAGATGAGGAGGAACACGCCGAACAGCATCCAACCGAGGCGCGTGTTGCGGCGTGCGAGCTCCGGGTCCATTCCGCTAGACCACCGCGTCGAGGGCGAGCGCCGCGAAGAGCAGCGCGAGGTACAGGAGCGAGTAGTGGAAGAGGAGCATGGCCCGGCGCGGGGTCGTCTCGCGCAGCAGCCGCTCGGCGAGCCAGACGAAGACGGCGCCGAGCGCGAGCGCGCAGACCACGTAGAGCGGGCCCGCGCCGCCCCACGCCCACGGCAGGAGCGTCACGGCGACGAGGCCGAACGAGTAGAGGACGATCTGCCGTGCCGTCGCCCGTTCTCCTCGCACGACGGGCAGCATCGGAACGCCCGCGCGCGCGTAGTTGTCGCGGATCAGGAGCGCGAGCGCCCAGAAGTGCGGCGGCGTCCAGACGAACACGACGGCGAAGAGCAGCAGCGCCGCGATCCCCAGGTGTCCGGTGGCGGCCGTCCAGCCGACGAGCGGCGGGACCGCGCCGGCCGCGCCGCCGATGACGATGTTCTGCGGCGTCGAGCGCTTGAGCCAGCGCGTGTAGACGAGCACGTAGAAGAGGTTCCCGGCGAGCGCGAGAGCGGCGGTGAGGAGGTTGACGGCGCTCGCGAGCAGCACGAACGAGAACGCGGTGAGCGCGAGGCCGAACTCGAGCGCGCGGCTCGGCGCGACGCGGCCCGACGCGACGGGACGGGAACGTGTCCGCTCTCCCATCAACGGGTCGATGTCCCGGTCGAGGAAGTGGTTGAGCGCAGAGGCGCCGCCGCACGCGAGCGCGAGCCCGACCATCGCGGCCGCCGCGCGGCCGGTTCCCGGCCAGCCCCGAGCGCCCGCGATCATCGCGCAGAAGCCGGTGATGAGCAGGAGCGACATGATGCGCGGCTTCGTGAGAGCGATGTAGTCGCGCCACGTTCCCGACGGCGCCGCTTCGCCGGCGAAGCTCTGCACGGCGAGGACCGCGAGCGCGGCGAGGGCGGCCGCGGCGAAGGCCGGGTGGACGTCTCGTCCGGGCAGCGCGGCCGCCGCGGCGAAGAGCGCTGCGGCGGCGAGCGTCGCCGGCAGCAGCCGCCGGTGCGCGTACCACGCCGAGACGACGAGCGCCGCGAGCGGCGGCGCCACGAGCGCCGCGACGAGGCGGTGCGTCGAGCCGAGGTGCGACGCCCCGGAGACGACGGCGAGCACCGTGCCCGCGGCCGCGACGAGCGCGCTCAGGCGCAGCCACGATCCGGCGGCCGCGGTCATACCGGCTCCTCCGCGAGGCGGCGGCGGAGGTCGCGCAGCGGCCGCGCGCTCGTCACGTAGGGCACGTCGTCGAAGTTGTGCGGCGGCGGCGGCGAGGTCGTGTACCACTCGAGCGTGTCGGCGAGCCACGGATCGTTGCCGACCCGAACGCCGCGGCGCAGCCCGTGCGCGATCCAGACGTTGGCGACGAACACGAGGAGCGAGAGCGCCATCACGCCCGAGCCGGACGACGAGATGAGGTTGTAGATCTCCCACAGCCCGCCGTGGTGGTACGTGTAGACCCGCCGCGGCATGCCGAGCAGGCCGAGCATGTGCATCGGCAGGAACGTCACGTTGAAGCCGACGAACATGAGCCAGAAGTGGAGCTTGCTCAGCCGCTCGTCGAGCATCCTCCCGAACATCTTCGGCCACCAGTAGTACAGGCCGCCGAACATCGCGAACGCCGTCCCGCCGAAGAGGACGTAGTGGAAGTGCGCGACGACGTAGTACGAGTCGTTCAGCTGCCAGTCGACCGGGAACGACGCGAGGAAGATCCCCGACAGGCCGCCCATCGTGAAGAGCGCGATGAAGCCGAGACAGAAGAGCAGCGGCGAGTCGAACTGGAGGTTGCCGCGCCACGTGGTCGCGATCCAGTTGAAGATCTTGATGCCCGTCGGCACCGCGATCACCATCGACGAGATCATGAAGAACGAGTCGAGGCCGACCGGCATCCCCACCGTGAACATGTGGTGCGCCCACACGAGCATCGAGAAGAAGGCGATGCCGATCGTCGAGAACGCGATCGCCTTGTAGCCGAAGATCGGTTTTCGCGAGAAGACGGGCAGGATCTCCGAGACCATCCCCATCGCCGGCAGCACCATGATGTAGACCTCGGGGTGCCCGAAGAACCAGAACATGTGCTGGTAGAGCACGATGCTCCCGCCCTGCGAGGGGATGAAGAAGTGCGTGCCGACGGTGCGGTCGAGCAGGAGCAGCGTCACCGCGGCCGACAGCGACGGCAGCGCGACGAGCAGGAGGATCGCGTACGTCTCCATCGCCCAGACGAAGAGCGGCATCCGCATCCACGTCATCCCGCGCGCCCGCATGTGGTGGATCGTGACGAGGAAGTTGATCGCCCCGAAGAGCGACGAGAGCGAGAGGATGTGGATCGAGAGGATCCAGTAGTCCTGCCCGTTGCCCGGGCTCGCCCACGGCATCGCCTCCGAGAGCGTCGGATACGACCACCAGCCCGCGTGCGGCGCGCCGCCGGTGGCGAACCAGCTCATCCACAGCACGAGCCCGCCGAGCAGGTAGAGCCAGAAGGAGAGCGCGTTCAGGCGCGGGAAGGCCATGTCGCGGGCGCCGATCATGAGCGGCACGAGGTAGTTGCCGAAGCCGGCGAGGATCGGGACGACGACGAGGAAGATCATCGTCGTGCCGTGCATCGTCATGACCTCGTTGTACGAGTTGCCGGTGAGGAACTTCTCGTTCGGCGTCGCGAGCTGCGCCCGCATCAGCAGGGCGAGGATCCCGCCCGCGGCGAACCACATCAGCGCCGTCGCGATGTACATGATCCCGATCCGCTTGTGGTCGACGGTGACGAGCCAGCTCGCCACGCGGCCGCTCTTCCAGCCCACCGGGTAGACGGTCTCCGACCTAGCCGCCACTCGTCGTTCCTCCGGCGGGAGCCGCCTTGTAGATGTGCTTGCCGACGTAGGCGACGAGCGCCGTGATCTGCGCCTTCGTCCAGGTGCTGGCGACGGGCGGCATCGCCCCGCGCGAGCCGTTGAAGCCGTTGCGGACGATCTGCGTCAGGGCGGAGAGCTGCGTGAGCAGCGGGTCGTTCTCGATGTCGGGGCCGTAGCCGCCCTGGCCGAGCGGGCCGTGGCAGGTCGCGCAGACACCCGTCCACTCCTGCCTGCCGATCGTCGCGGGAGCGGTCTTCGTCACGTACGTGTGGTAGGCGGCCGACGACTGCGCGACGACCTGCGCGAGCATCTGCGCGTGGAAGACGCCGCAGAGCTCCGCGCACTGTCCCTGATACGAGCCGGCCCTGTTCGCCTCGAACCACGTGTGGTTGACGCGGCCGGGGATGGCCTGGATCTTGCCGCCGAGCTCGGGGATCCACCAGCTGTGGATGACGTCCGGCGAGATCACCTTCAGATCGACGACCTCCCCGACCGGAACGTGGAGCGCGCCGATCGAGCGCGAGCCGTTCGGATAGTCGAACTGCCAGTAGTACTGGTGCCCCTCGACCGTGATGTGCACCGGGTCGGCGGCCGCCGGCGCGTCCGCGATCCCCGGCAGCTCGTAGAACACGAACGCCGCGATCACGGCGAGGATCGCGACCGGCACCCCCGTCCAGATCAGCTCGAGCCGCGTGTGCCCGTGCACTTGGGCGCCCTCGACCGTGCGGGCCCGGCCGCGGCTCCGGTACTTCCAGACGAAGACGAGAAGGAGCGACTCGACGATCACGAAGATCGCCGCCGTGAAGGCGAAGATCAGCCAGTAGGCGCTCGTGATGCGCGACGCGTTCGGCGAATGAGGGGTGAGGGGCGAGAAGCCGCCGTTGGCGGCTGCGGCGGCCCCGGCGGTCGCGAGGACTGCGAGGACGGCGACGAGGAGGAGGGACGGCAGCTTCCGGCGCACCCGAGCGGGCATTCTATGAAGCGTGAGCCAGGCGACGCGGGTTGAACTGCCACCGCACGTGCCGACCGAGTTCGAGGTCTTCGTGAACGGCGTCCGACAGGTGCCCGGTCGTGACTTTCGGCTCGAGCAGCGAACGCTCGTCTTCCCGCGCGTGCTCGCGCAGGAAGGGCGGCTCGGCTTCTGGCGCTGGGCGGCGATGTGGCTCGGCATCGCCGGCTCGTATCGCGAGCACGAGAGCGTCGACGTGGTCTACGAGGCGGACGGACGGCGGCAGGTCGAGACAGGGCTCCAGCCTGCGCAGGACTAGCCGAGCGCCTCGGCGAGCTCGACTGCGCGGCCGGCCGCGGCCGCGTCGAGCAGCGCCAGCACGGCCGACCGGAAGACGTCCTGGCCGCCGTTGCCGTAGAGCGGCCGGAAGTCGACGGCGCCGTTCACCTCAAGCACGACGAACCCGCTCCGCGTCGGCAGGAGGTCGACGCCCGCCAGATCGGCGCGCACCGCGCGAGCCGCGGCGAGCGCGAGCGTGCGCGCGAGCGGCGGCGCCTGGGCCGGCTCGACGCTCCCGCCGAGCGCGACGTTCGTCCGCCACTCGCCGGGCATGGCGGTCCGCCGCGCGGCGCCGACGACGCGCCCGCCGGCGACCACGACCCTAAGATCCCACCCGCGCGGCTCGACGAGCTCCTGCACGAGCACGCCGTGCTCGAGGAACCAGGACCGTCGCCGCAGCCGGAGCAGCGCCGCCTCCAGCTCCTGCGCATTCTCGCACCGCTCGACCTCGCGACCCCAGCTGCCGAAGCGCGGCTTGAGCACGAGCGGCAGCTCCGGAGCCACCGCGGGAACGCCGGCGGAGAAGAGCGTCGTGTACGGGTGCGGCAACCCGGCGAGCCTGAGCGCTCGGGCGGTCAGCAGCTTGTCGTGGGCGGCGACGAGGGAGCCCGGAGGGTTGAGCACCTCGACGCCGACTGCTGCGAGCCGCTCCAGCTCGCCGGTGCCGCGTTCGATGCCGTCGAGGCCTTCGCGCACGTCGAGCCGGCCGAGCGCGATGTCACCCGGCTCGAGGACGGCGAGCGCGCGCTGCGGGTCGAGCACCCACGACCGCAGCCCGCACGAGCGGGCCGCGTCGGCGAGCGCGACGTTGGCAGCGCTGCGGCGGTGCGCGACGACGGCGAACCTCATGCGGGAATCGTGCGCGCCGCCCTTTCCGCGGTGGGCGTCGATCCGGTGACGGGGCGGTGTCGGAGAGACTACGCGGGAACGGGCGCGTCTTTCGGCACCGGCTCGAGCCGGTAGCCGACGCCGTAGCGCGTCTGGATGAACGTGTGCCGCGAGGCCGGGCGGTCGATCTTCTCGCGCAGGCGCCGGACGAAGACGTCCACCGTCCGGTCGCGGTGCGACTCGCGGCGTCCCCACAGCTTCTGCAGCAGCTCGTCGCGGGTGACGACGCGCCCGCGGTCGAGCGCGAGCTGGTAGAGGAGGCGGAACTCCGTCGGCGTGAGATCGGCGCTGCGCCCGTCCACGTACGCCTGCACCTCGAGCGGATCGATCCGGAGCTCCTCGATCTCGATCGGCTCGCCGCGGGGCGTCTCCTCGCGGCGGATGCCGCGCCTCGCCGCCGCGCGCGCCCGGGCCACGAGCTCCTTCATCGAGAACGGCTTGACGAGGTAGTCGTCGGCCCCGATCTCGAGCGCATGGACGCGGTCATGCTCGGTGCCGCGCGCCGACACGACGACGATCGGCGTTCCGATCCCCTCGTTGCGCGCGGTCTCGATCAGCTTCCAGCCGTCGACGCCGGGGAGCATCAGGTCGAGCACGCAGACGTCGGGCCTCTCGTAGCGGAGCCGCGCGAGACCCTGGTCGCCGTTACCGACCCAGACGGGGTCGAACCCCGCGGCGCCGAGATGTCGCGCCATTCCCTGGGCGATCACCTCGTCGTCCTCGACGATCAGGACCTTGGGCACGATGTCATTATCGAGTCCGGGACGATGTCTGCGGGTCGCGGGCGGGTGTATGAATGGTGAAGGAGTGGTGAACGAGGAGCGGGCACGGAGGCTGGCGGATCACTCGAACGACGCGCTCGTCGTCCTCGACAGCGAGCGCCGCGTCGTAGCCGTCAGCCCTGCCGCGGCCGCGCTGCTCCCGGCGACGGTCACGGCCGGCGGCCGCCTCAGCGAGGAGCTGGCGACCGCGCACAGCGACATCCTCGTGCTCTTCCTCGACTCGCGTCCCGAGCTGTCGGCCTACCAGGAGCTGCGAGCCGGCTTCACGGCGGCCGTCTCGCACGAGCTACGAACGCCGCTCGCGCGGCTGCTCGTCCTGCTCGAGAGCGTCGGCCTCCCCGACACCGACCTCGCGATGCTCGTCGAGCAGGCGCGCCAGGAGGTGCAGCAGGCCCGCGAGCTGATCGACGACGTGCTCTTCCTCGGGGAGCTCGAGACGGGACGCGAGGTCGTCTCGCTGGGGCGCACTCCCGCGCAGCCGGTCGTCGACGAGGTGGTGGCCTCGTGCGCCGAGCGGGCGGAGCGCGCCCAGGTCGCGATCGTCGCCGGCGCCGACGCGCGGGCCGAGCTGCCGCTGCGTCCGCGAATGCTGCGCGTGGTGCTCGAGAACCTGCTCGCCAACTCGATCCGCTACGCGGGCCCCGGCACGACGTGCACGGTCGAGGTGTCGCAGACCGCCGACGGCACCGTCCTCTCCGTCTCCGACGACGGGAAGGGCGTCGCCGAAGCGGACGTGCCGCGGCTGTTCGAGCGCTTCTACCGCGCCGACCAGGCGCGCACGAGCCGGGGGACGGGGCTCGGCCTCGCGATCGTCAAGCACGTGGTGACGTCCGCCGGCGGCGAGGTGGAGGCGGCCGGCGGGCCCGGCCGCGGCGTCTCGATCACCGCACGGTTCTCGCAGTAGGTCGGACTCCGCGACGCGAGCGCGCGCTAACCGAAGCGCCCGGTCACGTAGTCCTCCGTCCGCTTGTCGGAGGGCGCCGTGAAGATCTTCTCGGTCGAGTCGTACTCGATCAGCTCGCCCCAGCGCTCGCCCTCGTCGCCGCGGGAGATGGAGAAGAACGCGGTCATGTCGGCCACGCGTGCGGCCTGTTGCATGTTGTGGGTGACGATCACGAACGAGTACTCGCTCTTGAGCTCGTGCATCAGCTGCTCGATCGCCTGCGTCGCGATCGGGTCGAGGGCCGATGCGGGCTCGTCCATCAGGACGACGTCCGGCTCGACGGCGATCGCCCGCGCGATGCAGAGGCGCTGCTGCTGGCCGCCCGACAGGGAAAGGCCGCTCGCCTTCAGCCGGTCCTTGACCTCGTCCCAGAGCGCCGCCTGCGTCAGCGCGCGCTCGACGCGCTCGTTGAGGTTGTCCTTCATCCCGAGCACGCGCAGGCCCCAGGCCACGTTCTCGAAGATCGACTTCGGAAACGGGTTCGGCCGCTGGAAGACCATGCCGATCGTCCGGCGCACGGCGACCGGGTCGACATTCGCGCCCGAGATGTCGTGCCCGTGGTAGAGGATCGCACCCGTCTGGCGAAAATGCGGCACGAGGTCGTTCATCCGGTTCAGGCAGCGGATGAACGTGCTCTTCCCGCAGCCGGAAGGGCCGATGATCGCCGTGACGAGGTTCTTGTAGACCTCCATCGACACGTCCTTCAGCGCCGGCTTCGAGCCGTAGATCGCCGCCAGGTCGCGGATGTCGAAGATCTGCTCGAGCTTCTCGCGCGGCGGCAGCTGCTGGCGCTTGGTCTCGACCCGCAAGGCGCTCTCAATGGTACTTGCCACGATCTTTGTCTCCTCGGTCAACGGGCGGTCCGCCCGAGCTTTCGACGGCTGCGGCTGGCGAGCCAGCGGGCCCCGAGGCTCGCGCACATGATGAACAGAAGCAGGACGAGCGCAGCCGCCCAGGCGCGCGCGTGGTCGGCGGGCACGGGCGACTCCGAGTCCTCGAAGATGGCCAGCGGCACCGAGTAGAGCGCCTGGGTCGGATTCCACTTGACGGCGGTGCCCACGACCGACGAGACCAGGAGCAGGGGTGCCGTCTCGCCGGCGATGCGAGCGACCGCGAGCACGGTGCCGGTGAGCACGCCTCCGATCGTCTGGGGCAGGACGATGCTGAGCGTCGTCCGCCAGCGCGGCACACCGAGCCCGAGGCCCGCCTCTCGCAACGAGTCGGGCACGAGGGCGAGGACCTCCATCGTCGTGCGCGTGACGAGCGGCAGCATCAGCGTCGCGAGCGCGAACGAGCCGGCGAGGCCGCTCTGGCCGTGCCCGACGACGAGCAGCCCGAAGACGAAGATCGCGATCACGATCGACGGGATCCCGTTGAGGACGTCGAGGACGAGGCTGACGCCGCTCTCGATCGACGGGGGCGCGAACTCGTTCAGGTAGACCGCGATCAGGATTCCGACCGGAAGCGCCATCGCCGTCGCCACCGCGACGAGCACGATGGAACCGACGAAGGCGTTCGCCAGTCCCTGCTTCACGTTCCCGATCGCGAACTGAACCGGCGACTTCGTGAACAGGTCGAGGTTGAGCTCGCTGGCTCCCCGCCTGGCCACCGACCAGACGACGACGCCGAGGATCGCCACGGCGATCGCAGCGGCGAGCCACGCGAGGACCTCCATGCTGCGATTGACGATCCGCCGCCGTCCCAACCGGTCGCTGCGCCGGACCAGGGGGTTCGGAGTCGTCTCGAGCGCGCTCACCGCGCCAGCCCCTGTCGCCGCGCCACCCCGCGCACGATCCGCTGGGCGACGAAGTTCACGACGAGCGAAAAGACGAGGAGGATCAGGGCGAGGTAGAAGTACGACGAGTACTCGTCCTGCGTCGACCAGCTGGTGAAGTCGAGGGCGATCTTCCCGGCGACCGTCTCCCCGGCGTTGAAGAGGTTCCAGCTGGCCCCGTTGTCGAAGGCCCCGATCACCTGCGCGACGGCGATCGCCTCGCCGACGGCGCGCCCGAGGCCGAGGATCATCGCGGCGGCGATCCCTCCCCGCGCGTACGGGAAGACGACTCCGCGCACCATCTCCCACCGCGTCGCACCGAGCGCGAGCGCCGCCTCCTTCAACTCTGCAGGGACGCCGAGGAAGAGCTCGCGCGAGATGCTCGAGATGATCGGGAGGATCATGATCGTCAGGACGATGATCGCCGTGAACACCCCAAGGCCGGTGCCCGGCGCGCCGAAGAGCGGGATGAAGCCGAGGGCGCTGTGCAGCGCCGGTTCGACGTGCTCCCGCAGAATCGGGGCGACGACGATGATCCCCCAGAGGCCGATCACGACGCTCGGGATGGCGGCGAGCGTCTCGACGAGCGCCGTCACCGGGCCGCGGATGAACCAGGGCGAAAGCTCGCTGAGGAAGAGGGCGATGCCGAGCGCCAGCGGCGTCGCGATCACGAGCGCCCCGAGCGACGTGATCGCGGTGTCGGTGACGAACTCGAGAGCGCCGAAGCGGCCGTGGACGGGATCCCACACCGAGCGCTCGAGGAACCCGAAGCCGTAGGTCGACACCGACAAACGGCTGCCGTCGACGATCTTGTAGGCGATGAGGACGACGAGCGCGATCGCCGCAAGCGCGGCGAGCCCGGCGACAGCCTGCAAGAGGAGGTCGCCGGGACGTGTCCGCCGCCCCGTGAAGGGGCGGCGGACGGCGTTACCGGTCGTGCCGAGGGTGCTCATTGCCGCTCGGTGCAATCCTCCCCTACGACGACTTGATCTCCTGCAGCGCCTTCTTGTCCGAGGCGACCACCTTCGCCGGCATCGGCGCGAAGACGAGCTTCTGGATCGCCTTCTGGGCCGTCGGGCCGATGGCCCAGGTGATGAACGCCTTGAGCGCGGCGGCGTTCGGAGTCGTCTGAGGAACCATTATGTACGTGAAGGTCGAGAGCGGCCATGCAGCCGCGTACTTCTTGTTCTTGGTCTTCGGCGGGTCGACGATCGAGATGCCCGTGTTGGGCTTGACCGCCTTCGTGCGCACGAGTTGGGCTGCCGCCTCGATCGACTTGATCCTCGGGAGGACGTAATTGCCCGAGGCGTTCTTCAGCTTCGCCATGGTCAGGTGATTCTGGATCACGTACGCGGTGGAGACGTAGCCGATCGAGCCCGGCGTCGAGCGAACGACCGCCGCAACGCCATTGTTGCCCTTGCCGCCGACCGTGCTTCCCGGCCAGCTCACCGTGGTCGCGAACCCGACCTGATGCTTCCACGTCGGGCTGATCTTCGAGAGGTAGTTCGTGAAGGCGTACGTGTCGCCCGAGCCGTCGCTGCGGTGCACGACCGTGATCTTCAGGTCGGGCAGGTTGAGGCCGGAGTTGAGCGCCGCGATGGCCGGGTCGTTCCAGTTGGTGATCTGGCCGAGGTAGATCTTCGCCAGCACGGCTCCGGTCAGCTTGAGCTGGCCCTGCGACACGTTCGGGATGTTGACCACCGGTCCCGTGGCGGCGAGCGCCCACGGGATCTCGAGGCACTTGACGCCGTCATGGACGCAGGCCGCAGCCTGGCTGGGGGTGAACGGGGCGTCGCTCGCCCCGAAGTCGACACTCCGGGCGCTGATATCCGCGATGCCGGTGCCCGAGCCGACGGACGAGTAGTTGACGGTGACGCCCTTCGCGGCCTGGTACATCTGCGTCCAGACCCCCTGGATGGCGGGAGCGACGAGCGACGACCCGGCGCCGTTCAGCGTGCCGCCGTGGCGTGCCTTGTGAGACTTGTGCGCGGCCGTCGCGCTGCCGGCCACGAGAGCGCCCACGAGCGCCGCAGCGCCGAAGGCAAG
>DATIZN010000053.1:0-5882 GCA_035517075.1 Gaiellaceae bacterium
AGCCCGTCGCGACCGGGAGCATCGCCGGCAGGTGGCTGACCATCGCGATCAGCCCGAGATTCGAGTCGGCCATGTGCACGTTGCCGTCGCGGCCGCGGGCGGGGCCGTCGACGCGGCCCATGAACTGGGCGAAGATCTTCCACGGCTCGACGCCGCGGGTGATGTGGACGCCCATGTCGCGGTGGAGCGGCGTGCCGACGTCGTCCGCCCCCATCGCGGTGGCGACGCCGACCGACGCGGCCTCGTTCCCGCGGCCGGTGTAGAAGGAGCCGGGGATCTTGCCCTGCTTGTAGAGGATGTGGCCGCGCTCCTCGACGCCGCGCGTGATCAGCATGTTGCGGTAGATGCCGAGCAGGTCCTCGCGGTCGAGACCTGCCTCTTTCACCTCGTGCAGCGAGCCGACGGGCTCGGCTTCCCTCGCGATCGCCATGCTCGTCGCACTCTAGCGACTGGATCCCCAGGCGAAAGCCTCGCCGATCGCGCGAAGCCGAGCCCGGGTGGCCTCGTCGCAGAGCGCGCCGGCGACCCCGGCCTCGTAGAAGGAGCGGGGGTCGAGCCCGAAGGAGGTCGCCGCCTCGTAGTCGCGCGTCAGGTCGGTGTCGAACATCGCCGGGTCGTCGGTCGAGATCGAGCAGCGGACGCCGGCGGCGGTGAGCTGCGGCAGCGGGTGCTCCCGAAGCGAGCGGACGACGCCGGTGCGGAGGTTCGAGAGCGGACAGACGTCGAGAACGGTGCCGCGGCCCGCGAGCTCGGCGACGAGCCCCGGATCCTCGACGGCCCGGATGCCGTGGCGGATCCGGTCGGCGTGCAGCTCTTCGAGCGCGCCACGGACGGAGCTCGCCCCCGCCGCCTCGCCTGCGTGCGGCACCGACGCGAGCCCTCCCGCCCGGGCGAGAGCGAACGCGGGCGCGAATGGCTCGGGCGGCCGCCCGTCCTCACGCCCGCCGAGCCCGAGCCCGACGACGCCCCGGTCGCGGTACTTCACGGCGAAGCGGGCGGTCGTCAGCGCGTCGTCGAGCGAGTAGTCGCGCGGGACGTCGGGCGTCAGGAGCACGTCGACACCGTGGCGCTCTCGTGCCTCCCGCGCGCCGTCGCAGTAGCCGGAGAAGACCTCGTCGGTGTCGAGCCCGTGCATGATCCGCGGTGCGAAGATCGCCTCGAGATACACGGCCCCGTGTGCCTTCGCCTCCGCGGCATAGTCGACGACGACCTGGCGGAAGTCGTCGTAGCGGGTGAGGGCGCCTACGGCGAGCACGAAGACCTCGATGAAGTGCGCGAAGTCGCGGAAGCGATAGAGCGACTCCAGGTCGTCGGGCAGCGCGTAGTCGTTCCGCTTCGCGATCTCGCGGAGCGTGCCGGGCCGCACCGTCCCCTCGAGGTGGACGTGCAACTCGATCTTGGGGAACGGCTCGCGCATACGATGAGCCTATGGCGAAGGCGGCCGACTGGCTGCGGGAGGAGCGTCGGAAGGTCCTCGGCGACTGGGTCGCGTTCTGCGCCGACTGCGGTGCGGCGCGCCGCTGGTTCGAGCAGTTCGAGGCGGAGCTGCCGGACACCTGCCCGCAGTGCGGCGGCGAGCTGCTCCGCCGCTGCAAGGCTTGCGGCGCGCCGTTCTCGTCCATCGCGGTCGTCGACTGCGAGGAGTGCGGGAAGCCGGTTCGCCCCGACGAGCTCTTCGGGGCGAGGATCCGCCGTGCCTGACTGGTTCGTCCGCAACGTCGCCGACGCCGAGTGGTGGGTGAACGACAAGTTCGGCGCCAGGACGTTCCTCGTTCCGGGCGGCTCGCAGGTCGGAGCGCGCGTCCACGTCCTCGAGCCGGGGAAGCCGAGCACGCTCTACCACCGCGAGTCGGACCAGGAGGGCTTCCTCGTCGTCGAGGGCGAGTGCGTGCTCGTCGTCGAAGGCGAGGAGCATCCGCTGCGCCGCTGGGACTACTTCCACTGCCCGCCCGGCACGACGCACTCGTTCGTCGGCGCGGGCGACGGGCCGTGCGTCATGGTCACGCTCGGCGCGCGAAGCGAGGCGGGGACGATCCTCTACGCGCGCGACGAGGCCGCCCTCGGGCGCGGCGCCGGGGTCGAGGAGGAGACGGACACCCCGAGCGAGGCATATGCGCCGTTCCCGAAGTGGGAGCCCGGCCGCCCGCCGGCCTGGGGCGCGCTCCCCTGGAACGACCCGCCCTCCTACTAGAAGAGATCGTCCTCGCGAAAGCCCGGCACGACCGGGCCGTTCATGATCTGCGAGAAGCGGATCACCGTCACGAGGTCGTCCGTCGCCACGGGCTGGTTGTAGAGCTGGCCGAGGAAGGTCGCCATCTCGTCGGTGCGTCGGATCTCCGGGTTGTCGTGCTCGATCTCGCGCGGCGACAGCTCGCCGAGCGTCTTCACCTCGACCTTGTCGATCACTGCGTCGAAGACGTGTTCGCGCGGGCTGAAGCGGACGCCGCACAGGACGCGGACGACCATGCCCTTCCGGTACTTGCCGGACTTGTCGCCGAGGCGGATCGTGGCCGACTTCCGTCCGCTGCGGAGCTGGTCGGCGACGAGCGGCGAGTAGAAGTTGAGGGCGTACATCCGGGGCAGTCTGCCAGGCTCGTGTCTGGGCCGCTAGCGTGCCGCGCGCTGCACGTGATCGGTCGTCAGCTGCTCCGGCGCGGTGCAGCCGAGCAGGGCGAGCGTCGTCGAGAGCTCGTCTCGCAGCAGCTCGAGGACGTGGCGGACCCCCGCCTCCCCCGCGGCAGCAAGGCCGAACATCGGCGTCCGCCCGACGAGGACGGCGCGGGCGCCGAGCGCGAGCGCCTTCGCCACGTCTCCGCCGCGGCGGATGCCGCCGTCGAGGTAGATCTCGACGCGCTCGCCGATCTGGTCGACGACCTCGGGTAGCGCGTCGAGCGTCGCAGGGGCGCCGTCGAGCTGGCGCCCGCCGTGGTTGGAGACGACGACCGCCGCCACGTCGAACTCGACCGCGAGCGCAGCGTCCTCCACGGTGACGATCCCCTTGAGCACGAGCGGCAGGCCGCTCGTGGAAGCGATCCAGTCGAGGTCGCGCCAGGTCACCGACGCGCTGAGGAGCTCGAACTGCTCGGCCGGGTTCTGCGGCGTCACGCCGACCGCGGCGCGGGCGTACGGGAGCGGCAGCTCCGGCGGGATCTGGAAGCCGGCACGGAGGTCGCGGTCTCGCCGGCCCAGCCTCGGCGCGTCGACGGTGAGCACGATCGCCCGGCAGCCGGCCGCGACGGCGGCCTCGATGTGCTCGCGGACGAGGCCGCGGTCCTGGAAGAAGTAGAGCTGGCACCACTGGTCGACGCCGGGCGCCATCGCCTCGATCGTCTCGTGCGGCCGGCAGGTGAAGGTCGAGACGCACATCGGGATGCCGACCGCCTCCGCCGCGCGCGCCGTCGCGCACTCCGCGTCGGCGTCGAACAGCTGCTGGTATGCGACCGGCGCGACGAGCAGCGGCGCCTCGACAGGCTTGCCGAGGATGGTCGTCGCCGTGGTCACGTCCGCAACGTCGCAGAGGACGGACGGCCGGAACGTCCAGCGCTCGAACGCGGCCCGGTTCTCGCGCATCGTCCACTCGTCGCCGGAGCCGCCGACGAGATACGCCCACGGCCCCGGCTCGCACCGCGCCTCCGCACGGCGCTCGTAGTCCAGGAGGGTCACGAGCTCGTTCATGCGCCCAGCCTCTCGAGCGCCTTCGCCGCCATCTGCCGCTCGCCGCCGTAGGCGAGCAGGCGAGGCGCGTCGGCGAGGGGCAGCCAGCGCGCCTCGGCGACCTCGATCCGCATCTCGTCGGCGATCTCGCCGATCCGGCCGCGGCCGGCCCGCAGGAGGAAGAAGCTCACGACCTTGAACACACGCTCGCCGCCACGCCGCGTATAGACGTATCGCACATCGCCGAGCTTGTCGACGAGCCTTCCCTCGACCCCCGTCTCCTCGCGCACCTCGCGCAGCGCCGTCTCGGCCGCGGACTCCCCGGGATCGATCAGACCCTTCGGCAGCGCCCAGAGCCCGAGCTCCTTGCCCTGCGGGCGGATCGCGGCGAGGTGCTTCCGGCCGCGGATCATGCGCACGAGCACGCCTCCCGCCGAGAACTCGCGCTCCACGGCCGGGGTTCTACCACTTGGCACTTGCGAGCCCGGAGTGCCAGCTCTACAATGCTCCCGGCACTCTAGGGGGTAGAGTGCCAGGAATCGTCACCAGAACAGTACGAACAGGAGGCTCTGCATGAACCTGAAGCCGCTTGGTGACCGCCTGATCGTCGAGGTCCTCGATGAGGAGGAGACGACGACGAGCGGCATCGTGCTGCCGGACACGGCGAAGGAGAAGCCGCAGCGCGGCCGCGTCCTCGCCGTCGGCCCCGGCTCGCGCGACGACAACGGCAAGTTCGTCCCGATGGACCTGGACGAAGGCGACGAGATCGTCTTCTCCAAGTACGGCGGGACCGAGATCAAGGTCGGTACGGACGAGTACCTGATCCTCCGCGAGTCGGATGTGCTCGCGAAGGTCGTCGGGACGCGCGAGCCGGCCGGCGCCACCGCCTGACGACCAACCGTCAAGAGAGACAACGGAGGTACTGAGTAGAGATGGCTCACAAGGAGCTGAAGTTCAACGAGGATGCGCGGCGCTCGCTCGAGCGCGGCGTGAACATCCTCGCCGACGCGGTCAAGGTCACCCTTGGCCCGAAGGGGCGCTACGTCGTGCTCGACAAGAAGTTCGGCGCTCCGACGATCACGAACGACGGCGTCACGATCGCACGCGAGATCGAGGTCGAAGACGTCTTCGAGAACCAGGGCGCACAGCTCGTGCGCGAGGTCGCGACGGCGACGAACGACGTCGCGGGCGACGGCACGACGACGGCGACCGTCCTCGCGCAGGCGATCGTCCGCGAGGGCCTGAAGAACGTCGCTGCCGGCGCGAACCCGATGGGGCTCAAGCGCGGCATCGAGACCGCGGTCGACGCGGTCGTCGAGAACCTCAAGTCGCAGTCGAAGGACGTCTCCGGCCGCGAGGACATCGCCCGGATCGCGACCGTCTCCTCGCGCGAGCGTGAGATCGGCGACGTGATCGCGGACGCGATCGAGAAGGTCGGCAAGGACGGCGTCGTCAACGTCGAGGAGGGTCAGACTCTCGGGCTCGAGCTCGAGTTCACCGAGGGCATGCAGTTCGACAAGGGCTACCTCTCGCCGTACATGATCACCGACCCCGAGCGGATGGAGGCGGTGCTCGAGGATCCGTACGTCCTCATCGCCAACCAGAAGATCGGCGCGGTGAAGGATCTCCTGCCCGTGCTCGAGCAGGTCATCCAGGCGGGTAAGCCGCTGCTGATCGTCGCGGAGGACGTCGAGGGCGAGTCGCTCGCCACGATCGTCGTCAACAAGCTCCGCGGCACCTTCCAGGCCGTCGCCGTCAAGGCGCCGGGCTTCGGCGACCGCCGCAAGCGCATGCTCGAGGACATCGCGATCCTCACCGGCGGCGAGGTGATCACCGAGGAGATGGGCCTCAAGCTCGAGAACACGAAGCTCTCGCAGCTCGGCCACGCCCGCCGCGTCGTCGTCGACAAGGACTCGACGACGCTCATCGACGGGGCCGGCGACACCGAGGCGATCAAGGGCCGGATCAAGCAGCTGAAGTCCGAGATCGAGAACACCGACTCCGACTTCGACCGCGAGAAGCTCCAGGAGCGCCTCGCGAAGCTGTCCGGAGGTGTCGCGGTGGTCAAGGTCGGCGCTTCGACCGAGACCGAGATGAAGGAGAAGAAGCACCGCGTCGAGGACGCGCTGCAGGCTGCCCGCGCGGCCCTCGAGGAGGGCCAGGTGCCGGGCGGCGGCGTTGCACTGATCAACGCCGCGGAGGCGATCAAGGACGATCTCCTCGGCAAG
>DATIZN010000054.1:0-81663 GCA_035517075.1 Gaiellaceae bacterium
AGGCGTCGGGTCGGTCGGCCAGACGCGGCGGCGGCCGAGCCTGTTTCTCCTGCCCGCGCCCTCGCGCAGGCGCGGGTTGCCGAGCTCGTCGAGCCCGAAGTTGAGCAGCACGAGGCTCATCCCCAGCAGCGCAACCGCGACACCCGGGGCGACGTACCACCACCACCAGCCGTTCTCGACGGCGCCCTGGCTCTGGGCCCAGTAGAAGATCACCCCGAGGCTGTTGATGTTGGAGACGTCCGCCACGCCGATGAAGGCGAGAGCGACGGACGTGAGGATCGCGTACAGCGCGACGCCGATGAAGCTCGCAGCGATCAGGCTGACCTCGTTGGGGATGATCTCGAAGACGATGATCCGCCAGGCGCGCTCACCCGTCTCGCGTGCTGCCGCGACGTAGTCGCGCCGGCGCAGCGCCATCGTCTGCGCCCGGATCACGCGCGCGCCCCAGGGCCAGCCGAGCACGCTCAGCACGATCGCGGTCGGCACCTCGCCGGCGTTCGGGAGGTAGCCGAGGAGCACGATCAGCAGCGGCAGGGCCGGCAGCACGAGAAAGACGTTCGCGACGAGCATCAGGCTCTCGTCGGCAGCGCCCGCGAGATAACCCGCGGTGACCCCGACGAGGACCGAGACGATCGTCGCGAAGCAGGCGGTGAGCAATCCGAGGAGCAGCGTCCAGCGAACGCCGACGAGCACCTGCGACAGGACGTCGCCGCCGTCGTTCGTCGTGCCGAACAGGTGGTGCAGAGTCGGACCGGTGGCCGAGACGGCGTTCGGATTGGTCACGTTCGGGCCGAAGGGGGCGATCGTCGGGCCGAGGATCGCGATCAGGATGTAGAGCGTGATGATGACCGCGCCGACCTTCGCCTTGAGCGGCAGGTCGTGCCACAGGCCGCGCCAGCGCGTGAGCGTCGTCCTCGCGGCTGCCGCCGACCCCAGGGTCTGGACCGCGACCGCCATCAGTACGCCTCCTGCCTACGCGTACGCGGATCGGCGAGGACGTAGACGACGTCGGCGAGCAGGCAGGCGAGCAGCACCGCGAAGGAGATCACGAGGAAGATCCCCTGCAGCAGCGGGAAGTCGTCGTTCGTCACCGCGTTGTAGAGCGTGAGCCCGACGCCCGGATAGGAGAAGACGATCTCCATCACGAGCGCGCCGGCCACCACGAAGCCGATCGCGAGCGCGAAGCCGGCGACGTTCGGCAGGATGGCGTTGCGCGCTGCGTAGGTGAAGACGATCCGGCGTCGCGAGAGCCCTTTCGCCTGTGCGGCGAGCACGTAGTCCTCCCCGATCGTCGTGATCATCACGTTGCGCATCTGCAGCATCCAGCCGGCGAACGAGGTGAGCACGATCGTCGCCGCGGGTAGGATCGAGTGGACGATCGCGCTCGAGATGAATGCCCAGTCCCAACCCGGCACGAGGCCGATGCTGTAGCCGCCGCCGTACGGGAAGAGATGGATCTTGACCGACAGGAACTGGATCGACAGCAAGGCGATGAAGAAGTACGGGGTCGCCTGCAGGAGCGTGAACACCGGGAGCGCCTGATCGAGCTTGCCGCTGCGCCGCCAGGCGGCGAGGACGCCGAGGAGCGTCCCGAGCACGAAGCTGATGACGGTTGCGGTGCCGACGAGCGTGAGCGTCCATGGGACGGTCTGCGCCAGGATCGTCGTCACCTTGGCGGGGTACTCGCCCACCGAGATGCCCAGGTTGCCGTGGAAGATGTTGCCGAGATAGGTCGAGTACTGGTGCAGGAGGCTGCCCTGATGCCCCAGCCCGAACTCGATACTGAGCGTCCTGGCGGCGTCGGGAGGCAGCGACGGGTACTTGCCGAGCAACGCCTGGACCGCGTTCCCCGGCATCAACCGGGGGATGAAGAAGTTGACGGTGATCGCCGCCCACGCGGCAACCACATAGAAGACGAGCCGTCTGACGATGAATCGCACGATTCCCTCAGCCTGGACCCGAGCCACCCCGCTCGGAGCGACCTACTTCCCTCTTTACCCGTAAACGGTTACCATGAAAGTTACAAAACTTCAACCGTATAGACCCCGGATCACGACAACACGCACCCGCCCCACGGAATGAACCGGACCGCTCAGACCGACATCCCTCCTCTCTCGCGGCTGACGATCCGCGACATCGCGAAGCTCGCCGGTGTCTCGATCGCGACCGTCTCGCGCGTCCTCAACGGGCGCGGCGAGGTCGCGCCCGAGACTCGGCATGCCGTCGAACGAGTCGTCCGGGAGTACGGGTACAGCCCGAATCGAAGCGCCCGCCGGCTCTCGAGCGGCCGCACCGGGCTCGTCGGCGTGACGCTGCCTCTGATCGCCCCTTCCTACTTCTCCGTCATCGTCGCCGGCGCCGCCCAGGCCCTGTACGAGCTCGACCTGCGGATCGTGCTCTGCCCGACCGAGCACAAGCACGACCGCGAGATCTCGCTCCTCGAGCGGCTGATGCACGGAACCACCGATGGCGGCCTGCTCGTCCTCCCCGAGGAGTCCGACCACGAGCTGCGCACGCTCCGAAACTACGGCTACCGCTTCGTCGTCATCGATCCGCTGAAGCCCGTCGGCGACGAGATAGCCGCCGTCTCGGCCGCGCATTCGGCCGGCGCCTACCAGGGCGTCACGCACCTCATCGGCCTCGGACACCGACGGATCGGCGCGATCACCGGCCCCGCCGGCTGGGTGGCCACCGAGGAGCGGCTGCGCGGCTACCACTCGGCGCTGGCAGGGGCCGGCATACGGCCCGACCCCGCCCTCGTCACGGAATCGAACTTCGAGATCGAAGGCGGGAGGAGCGCCACCGCCCGGTTCCTCGAGCTGCCGGAGCCGCCCACCGCGATCTTCGCCTTCAACGACAACCTTGCGATCGGCGCCCTTCACGAGGCGCGCGCCCGCGGCCTGCGGCTCCCCGGCCAGCTCTCGATCGTCGGCTTCGACGACACCGGTCAAGCGTCGATCGTCACGCCGGCCCTCACGACGCTGCGCCAGCCGCTCGCCGAGATGGGGCGCATGGGCGTCAGCCTGCTCGCCCGTCTACTCCGGGACGAGCACGTCGACGCCCTCCACGTCGAGCTCGCGACGAGGCTCGTCGTCCGCGAATCGACCGCCGCCCCCAGGTCTCGCTGACCGGGCGTGAGGCTCGAATCAGGCGCCGGAGCGGCGGACCGGAGGGAGGTCCCGCCGCTTCGGCGCCGTCGTCGGGGGCCAACTTCTTGCGCGCTTGCCCCGGAAACGTTTCCAGTCGCCAACAGCATATCGCCTTCGCGAGGATCGGCAAGCGCGCGCTCGGAGGCGTTCCGGAGGCGGAAGGCGAGCCGCCGCATGGGCTCGCCCTCGACTGCCTCCGTCTACCCGCTCCGCAAGCGGGTGAGAGTCTTCACGCCCCCGCCGCATCGGGGCCTGACGACTCTCTCCGCGAGCCCCCGCCGCATCGGGGCACGCATGAGCATCATCGCTGCCGAGCCCCTACTTCTCCTATCGCTGAATGGGTGGTTCACCTTCGAGGTTGATTCGTCCGGCGAGGGACCGCGTCACGCGGTACTCAGGCCGCAGGGCGTACGAGCTCGAGCCCCGGCTCCGCGTGCCGATCGAGATTCCGGCTCACGATCGCCGCGCCGGCCGTCTCGAAGACGATGATGCTTCCGAGCGTGATCGTGGCGATCCCACGGCCCGGGAGGGCGGCGCTGCCCACGGCGGCAAGCGCGACCGCGACCCCTGCCTGCGGCAGCGAGTCGAGACCGAAGGCGGCTGCTCGTCCCGGCGAGAAGCCGCACGCGCGCGCCGCCACCGCGCCGCTCGCGGCCTTCGCACCCGTCCGTCCGGCGACGTACGCGACGCCCACCAGCCCGAGGCGCGGGAGCGTGCCGAGCCGGATCGCGGCGCCCGCGAGCGTGAAGAAGAGCAGGTAGAGCGGAAACTCGAGGCGACCGAGCGAGCGGAACGCCACCGTCGTCAGGTCGCGGGGCATCCTCGTCGCCGTCACCGCACCCATCACGAGACCGCAGAGCGGGATCGAGAGCCCGAGGACGAGGCACACGGCCACCGCCACGGCGATGTGCCCGACGACGAACGCCGCAACCGCACGGCCCTGGGTCGACCGGCGGGCCGCGACGGAGAGGGACACCGCTGCAGCGGCTCCGACCGCAGCGCCGGCGAGCCCCAGCTGGAGACTGGAGCGCGCAGCCGACCCGAAGGACCTGCCGGGCGTGTCGACGAGCACGACGGCCGGCAGCATCGTGGCGAAGACGACCGCGGCGAGCAGGTCGCAGCACGCATGAAATGCGACGAGCCCGTCGCGGTATGCGGAGCGCCGTCCTCCGACGAGGGCAGCGACCGTCATCGGCGCGCCGCCTCCGGCCAGGGTTCCGAGCAGGAGCGACAAGGTCTCGTCGGCTCCCGCCAGCCGCGCCCCGCCATAGACGACGACACCCGCGCTGAGGTAGCTCGCCAGAGCGGTGACGACAACCCAGCGCGCCGGACGCAGGGCCTGCAGAGAGAGGCGTTCGCCCACGAGGAACATCAACACGGCCGTCGCGACCTGGATCACCGGCCGCAGGTGATCGAACTCGTCGCGGGGGATCAGCGCCATCCCGCTCGGCCCGAGGAGCGCTCCCACGACGAGCCAGCTGACGAGCTCGGGGAGGTGCCGCCGGGTCAGGCGCCCGGCAGCCAGGGCGGCGGCGAGGACGACGACGATCAGGCAGACCTCGAGGAGCACGGGCGAGTTCTACACCGTCCGGCGGCGCCCAACCCGCGTGGCCTTCAACCGGACCCGAACGAAGCGGCTGCCCGCCCCGCGCGCCCGCAGTCGAGCGCGGAGCGGGCAGCCTTCGACTCTGGCTCTACGGATAGACGCCGCGGATCGTCGTGGCGTCGGCGACGCGCTGCACGGCCAGCCCGTAGGCGGCGACCCGCAGCGGCACGTCGCGCTTCTCGTGCAGCTCCCACGTCTCGTCGAACGCGTGCGTGACGATCTCGTCGAGGCGCTCGTTCACCTCGCCCTCCGTCCAGAAGTACTCCTGGAGGCCCTGCACCCACTCGAAGTACGAGACGACGACGCCGCCGGAGTTGGCGAGGATGTCGGGGAGGACGATGACGCCGTTCTCCTCGAGGATCGCGTCTGCCTCGGGAGTGACCGGGCCGTTCGCGCCCTCGCAGATGATCTTCGCCTTGATCCGGTCGGCGTTCTCGCCCGTGATCACCTGCTCGAGCGCGCAGGGAGCGAGCAGCTCGCAGTCGAGCTCGAGCAAGTCGGCCGGGGAGATCTCCTCCGCACCCTTGAAGCCGCGGAGCGTGCCGTGCTCGCGCTTCCACGCGACCGCGGCCGGGATGTCGATTCCCTCGCCGTTGTGGATGGCGACCGTCGAGTCGGAGATGCCGATCACCTTGGCGCCCTCCTGGTGCAGGAAGAGCGCGAGGTAGCTGCCGACGTTGCCGAACCCCTGGACGACGCTCACGAGGCCGCCGAAGCTGCGGTCCAGCCTCTTCAGCGTCTCGCGGACCGTGAAGAGCGCGCCCCGGGAGGTCGCTTCCTCGCGGCCGAGCGAGCCGCCGATGCCGAGCGGCTTGCCGGTCACGACACCGAGCACCGAGTGGCCCTTGTTCATCGAGAACGTGTCGAAGATCCACGCCATCGTCTCGCCGTTCGTGTTCACGTCGGGCGCCGGGATGTCGGTCGCCGGGCCGATCTCGTTCACGATCTCGCTCGCATAGCGGCGGGTCATCCGCTCGAGCTCGCCCTTCGACATCGACTTCGGGTCGCAGGCGATACCGCCCTTCGCGCCGCCGAACGGGATGCCGGTCAGCGCGCACTTCCACGTCATCCACATCGCCAGCGCCCGCACCTCGTCGAGCGTGACGTCCGGGTGGTAGCGGATGCCTCCCTTCGACGGGCCGCGCGCGACGTTGTGCTGGACGCGGTAGCCCTCGAAGACCTCGATCCTGCCGTCGTCCATCCGGGTCGGGATGGAGACGACCACTCCCTTCTTGCAGCGCTCGAGCACGCGCACGAGCGACTCGTCGATCCCGAACGTGTCGGCAACCCGGCGCAGCTGCGCCTGCGCGACCTCGTACGGGTTCTCCTTCAAGTGCGAAACCCGGCTCAGTGTGGCCACGGTTCCTCCTTTCTGCGGGCGACGAGGGCGGAACGCCCTCTGTCTTGCACTCCGCCACGGGAGGACGCGGCTGTCATCAGCGAAAGCGCTGATCGCCGCTGCGGGCGCCCGGCGCGGAGCACCGGGCGCCCGCAGCGCCGGTCGGCGCGCCGTGTCGATCAGGGCAGCACGGGCACCACGAAGCCGTGGCGCCAGACGAAGATCGGCTGCACGTCGGCGTTCCGCTCCGTTCGCGTCACGATGGTTCCTCTCACGAGGCCGCCGCGGAAGAGCGGCTGCACCCACGGATAGGCGGCGCCGAGACGCGACGCCGTCATGACCACCACCGGGCCCGCAGGCGTCGGCGCCGGCTGTGTCCGCACGGGGAGCGGGCGGGTGGGCCCGATCGCTCCGGCGGACTGCGCGACCACCGCAGCCACGAGGAGCCCGACGAGCGCGAGGAGCATCGACCGTGCAATACGCACGACCCACCTCCTTGTTCGGCCGGATCATCCGCCCCGGACCAGGCGCCGGCATCCGAAGAAGCTGCTGACCCGCTCGCGGGAAAGAGGGTTGCGCGCTGAGTACGGAGGCGCCGTCGGCGATCTCCCGGATGCCCCGACCGGCGGAGGGACGCACGATCGGGGTGACCAAAGGAGCCGCGCGTGCAGGAGATGCTGCTGGTCGGCCGCGGCGGCGAGGGCGTCGTCCTCGCCTCCCAGATCCTCGCGGACACGTTCGCCCGGGCTGGCTGCTGGGTGCAGAGCTTCCCCGAGTTCAAGGCCGAGCGGAGGGGAGCGCCGATCTCGGCCTTCCTGCGCTGGGACGCGGCGGAGCCCGTCCGGCGCCGCTACAAACTGCGTGACTGCGACGTCCTCGTCGCGATCACCCCCGCGCCGCCGGCGCCGGAGCTGCTCGCGCGCGTGCGGCCCGGCGGCCTCGTCGTCCTCAACCGCGAGGAGCCGTTCCCGGTCGACGGCGACTACCGCCTCGCGCGCGTTCCGGCGTCGCGAATCGCGCGCCGCCACGGGATCCTCTCCGCGGAGGGGCGCCCGATGGGAAACCTCGCGATGCTCGGCGCGGCCGTGCGGCTGCTGCTGCCGAACGGGCTCGAGTTGCTCGAGCAGGCGATCGCGGCCCGGCTCGGCGGGCTCGCCGAGGCGAACGCAGCCGCCGCACGTGACGGCTACGCGCGCTGCCGCCGGCAGCGGGCACGGCGTGCAACCGAGCCGGCGAGCGAGCACGTTGCAGTTTGCAACTTGCTGGATGGAGAGAGGCCGCGATTCCCGATCGGCCACACGTCCTCGCTCGCCGTCGAGACGGGCTCGTGGTCGCTCGAGCGGCCCGTCATCCTCGAGCCCTGCAACGCGTGCGGCATCTGTGCGCTCTTCTGTCCCGAGGGAGCGGTCGAGCGGCGCGACGGCACGATCGAGATCGACTACCTCCACTGCAAGGGCTGCGGGATCTGCGAGGTGGTCTGCCCCGTCCGCGGAGCGATCGAGCTGGAGGAGGTGCCGGCGTGAAGAGGACACTCCCCCTCGGCCGCACCGTCGTGACCGCGAACGACGCGGCAGCGTACGCCGTCGCACTTGCGCGCGTCCAGGCGATCGCGTGCTACCCGATCACGCCGCAGACGCTGATCGTCGAGCGGCTCGCAGAGCTCTCCGCCGGCCGGGGGGACGTCGCGTTCGCGAACCTCGAGAGCGAGCACTCGATGTTCGGCTACGCGCTCGCAGCTTCGCGCGCCGGCGTCCGCGCCTTCACCGCGACCTCCTCGCAGGGACTGCTCTACGCACACGAGCAGCTGCACCGCGCCTCGCGCGAGCGCGTCCCTCTCGTCGCAGTCAACGTCAACCGCTCGGTCTTCGCCCCGTGGAGCCTCGAGCCCGACCTCTCCGACTCGCTCTCCCAGCGCGACACGGGCTGGATCCAGCTCTACTGCTCGAGCGCGCAGGAGGTGCTCGACAGCGTCCTCTGCGGGTACCGGCTCGCCGAGCAGGTGCTGCTGCCGGTGCTCGTCTGCCTCGAGGGCTTCCTGCTCTCGCACACCTCCGAGGTCGTCGACGTCCCGCCGCAGCGGAAGGTCGACCGCTTCCTGCCGGCGTTCGACCCTCCCCCCGAGTGGGTGCTCGATCCGGCGACGCCGGCCGTCTTCTCGGGACTGCCGGATCCGGCCACCTACGACGCCTTCCAGCGGCACGTCGCCGAAGCGCTCGACGAGGCGGGCCCGGCGTTCGCGGAGACAGCGGCCGAGTTCGAGCGGACGTTCGGGCGACCGAAGGCCGGGCCGCTCGAGCTGAGCGGGAACCCGGGGGCCGAGACGGCGCTCGTCGTGATGGGGACGATCGGCGACACGGCGCGCGAGCTGCTCGAGAACGACGACCTCCGCCTGATCCGCGTGCACATGTATCGACCGTTCCCCGCGGCGGAGCTCGCCGACGCGCTCGCCGGCGCGCGCCACGTGATCGCGGTCGACCGCGCGGCCGCCTTCGGCGCCCTCGCCCCGCTCGGCGCCGACGTGCGCGCCCTCGGCATCGACGCGCTCGACGCGGTCTGCGGCGTCGGCGGCACCGACGTCACGCCCGACACGCTGCGCTGGGCGATCGAGGAGGCGCGCGCCGGACGCGTGCCCGCGGCACCCGTCTGGATCCCGGAGGAGGTCTGAGTCATGGCTGCCTGGCTCGACGAGGTCATCTCGGAGGATCGTCTCCTTCTCCCCGGCCATGCTGCCTGCGCCGGCTGCGGCCCGGCGATCAACGTCCGCCATCTCCTCGACGCGCTCGCGACAGCCGAGCCGGAGCGACCGATCGTGCTCGTCATCCCGGCGTCGTGCTGGACGATCGTCGCCGGCGTCTGGCCCCTGAACGCGTTCGGCGTCACGGTCTACCTGACCCCGTTCGCCTCCTCCGCGGCCGAGGCGTCCGGGCTCGCGGCGGGCCTGCGTCTGCGGCACGCCGACGCCCAGATCGTCGTCTGGGCGGGCGACGGGGCGACGGTCGACATCGGCTTCTCGGGGCTCTCTGCCGCCGCCGAGCGCGGCGAGGACCTCGTCTACGTCCTCAACGACAACGAGGCGTACATGAACACCGGCGTCCAGAAGTCGGGCGCGACCCCGGAGGGCGCCTGGACGACGACGACGCCGGTAGGCGCGCCGCGCCGCGGCCTGAAGAAGGACGTCGACAGGATCATGGCCGCGCACGGGATCCCGTACGTCGCGACACTCGCCGCCGGCTCGGTGCCGATGCTGAAGGACTTCCGCGCGAAGGTCGCCCGGGCGGCCGCGCTCCGCGGCTTCCGCTTCCTCCACGTGCTCGGCTCCTGCCCGCCGGGCTGGAAGCATCCGACCGGCCAGACGACGGAGGTGACGCGACTCGCGGTCGAGTCCCGCTTCTTCCCGCTGCTCGAGGTGGACGGCGGCGTCTGGCGGATCACGTACCAGCCGAGGCATCCGGTGCCGGTCGAGGAGTTCCTCGCCGCGCAGGGCCGCTTCGCCCACCTCAACGCAGCCGAGATCGCCGAGATTCAGCGCCACCTCGACGAGCGCTGGGAGCGCCTCTCAGCGCTCGCCGAGAGCTGAGCCTTACTCGAGCACGTGGATGTGGCGCTCGGCGCACATGTGCTTCAGCACCTCCGGCCACACGCTGACGCTCACCTCGCCGAGATGCGCCTTCCGGAGGAGGAGCATCATCGTCCGCGACTGGCCGATGCCCGAGCCGATCGAGAGCGGGATCTCGTCGGCCATGATCGCCTGGTGATACGGCAGCTCGAGGAAGTCGAGCTGGCCGGAGTGCTCGAGCTGGCGGACGAGCGACTCCTTCGTCACCCGGATGCCGCCGGACATCAGCTCGTGGCGACGGCGCGTGACCGGGTTCCAGACGAGGATGTCGCCGTTGAGCCCGTGCATCGGGCGGCCGTCGGCCGAGATCGTCTCGGTCGACCAGTCGTCGTAGTCGGAAGCACGGAGCTCGTGCGGCAGCCCGTCGGCGAGCGGCCAGCCGATCCCGTAGATGAAGACCGCCGGATGCTTCTGGAGGAACGCCGTCTCACGCTGCTTCCGCGGCAGGTCCGGGTACGCGGCGAGCACGTCCTCGGCGTGGACGAACTCGAGCTCGTCCGGCAGCGGCGGATACGCCTCGCCGAGCACGGGGTACCGCTCGTGGAGCAGAGCCTCGGCCTCCTTCAGCACCTTCCAGATCTTCCGCACCGTGTCCGTCAGGTAGTCGAGCGTCCGGTCCTCGGCGCGGATCGCCCGCTCCCAGTCCCACTGGTCGACGTACGCGCTGTGGTCGTGGTCGAGGAAGTAGTCCTTGCGCACGGCCCGCATGTCGGTCAGCAGGCCTTCGCCCGGCTTCATTCCGAACTGGCGGAGCGCGAGCCGCTTCCACTTCGTCGCCGCCTGCACCACCTCGGCGTCGATCGGATTCTCCTCACGGTCGTTCGCGATGTGGAACGAGACCGGCGTCCGCGATCCGTCGCGGTCGAGATAGTCGTTCACGCCGCTTTCCCGGTCGACGATCAGCGGCACTTGCACGAGCGTGAGGTTCAGCTCCTCGCAGAGCCGGTCCTCGATCAGGCGCTTCGCCGCGTACAGCGCGCGCATCGTCTCCTTCAGGTCGAGCAACGGCTCGTAGTCCTGCGGCAGGATCCGCTCGACATCGGCGTAGTCGCCGATGCCGGGTCCCGCCAGGTCGGCTTCCTTGAGCGAAGTCATGGCGCTTCCCCCTTTCCCCGCGCATCGTCGGCCGCGGCCGTCGGCGCGGCATCGGGGAAAGCTCGGACCGACGCTGCGGTGGCGCGTCAGTACTTCGTCTCGCAGGACGTGTAGCTGTTCGACTTCGCGTGCGCGCCGCCGATGCAGACATCGGTCCCGCTGCCGCCGTTGATCGAGTTGGTCGTGCTCGATGTGCCGCCGGCGACGATGCAGTCGTTGCCGCCGCCGCCGGAGTACGTGACGGTGCCGGAGCGGCTGGGACCGAGGATGAGGTCGTTCGCGTTCGTCCCGGTGACGGTGCTCGACGTCCCGATCACGAGGTTGGTGAGGTTCATGCTCGCGCACTGCGAAGGCGCGAGCTGCGAAATCTGGCGCGCCTGCGAGGACGTGCCCACGTACGAGGTCGGAACGGTGTTCCCCGCCGTGAACGCGACCGCCGCGCCGCCGACCACCATCGCGACGATCGCGAGCGTCAGCAGCCTCAGGAGCCACGCCCGGCGCGGCGTCCCGACCGACGGGCGCGGGAGACGCCGGCGGATGACGGTGTCGGCCACCGGCTGCGAGGACGGATCGAACCGGCAGACGTACGTGCGCCCGACGTCCTCGAGCACGTAGAGCCCCCCGTTCTCGAGCGAGAGCCGGAAGATCGGCTCCTGCCGGAGCCGGGCGAGCGCAGCGAGGCTGTGCAGGTCGGGCATCGTCGTCGCCGCCTGCTCGACGCCGGGGGCGAGCGCGTCGATGTCGATCAGCGTGACGTCGTGCCGGTGGGCGAGCCACACGTCCTCGGGCCAGACCTCCCGCCGCTGCCGCAGAGTATCGGCGAGGAGCAGCGCGACTCCGGCGAGCACGAGCGCCCCTCCGAGAATCCGGACGACGCCGACCGGGACGCGAATGCCGGCGAGGTCGACGTGGTTGGGAGTCGAGGCGCGGATCGCCCCGCTCTTGTGAGGGTGCAGGGCGGCGGCGAGGATGTCGGCCTCGGTCGGCGTCGCCCAATGGGCGCCGAGCGACGTCGCCGGCGCCGCGGCGGCCAGGTCGATGTTCAGCACCGACTGCGTCGCGCTGATCGGCAGGGTCGGCGCGAACGTGTCGTGGAACTGCCTGCCCCCGATCGTCCCCGTGACGTGGACGAGCGGGCGAAGCTCGATGTCGTACGTCCCGCCTGCGACACCCGCGTCCTCGTCGAGCTGGGCGATCAGCACGCGAAGGCTCGCGAGCGGGAACGTGCCGTGCACGATCGTCGACGTCCCCGAGAACGCCCGTGGGCGCGCGAGCGTCGCGAGGCTGTGCCAGGTCGACTGCGACCAGAGCATCGCCCGCAAGGCGATCGTCCCGTGCACGTCCTTCGCGGAGGTCGCGGCGAAGCGGTACCGGAAGCTGATGGCGACCGCCCGGAACTCCTCGAGGAACACCGGCTGCCCGGTCTTGGCCACGCCCTTCGGATATGCCGAGCTGGGGTGCGCGCCCCGCGCCGTGTACGAGAACGTCCCCGCCTGCGTGTACGAGGCGCGGGTGACGGTCCGTTCGGACGGCGTCTTCGCGGCGACCACGACGAGGACGGCGCCGAGCACGACCGCCGCCAATCCCACAGCGGAGAGCGGCCTGGCGTACAGCTGCCGGGGGCGCTCCGACGAGTGTCGGACAGCCGGGGCGGCGGCCGGATCGCGTCGCCGCCGGCCACGGCGCGAGGCAACGCGTGCACCGAGGCCGAGCGCGAAGACGACGAAGACGGCAATCGCAGCGACGAGGGAGGAGTGCCACGGCGAGCGAAGCCAGTCGACCGCGCTTCCGGCGTCGGGCACCGTGATCCAGAGGCGGCCGAGGATGTCCGACCGCGTCACGGAGGTGGGATCGACGAAGTCGTTGTTGTCCCCCTTGAAGAAGTAGCGGCCGTCGCGGATCGCCACGATCCGGTGCAGGACCGACCGGTGGAGGGTCGGGCTCTCGTACAGGGCGATGTCTCCGACGGCGTACGTGCTCTGGGGGCGGACGAGCACCAGCTCGCCTCGGTGGAGGCGCGGCTGCATGCTGATGCCGTCGATCGTGGCGTAGATCGTGTCGCCGCCAAGCCTGCTCGGCGCAAGAAACACGCTCGCCACGACGAGCGCGCCCAGAGCGCCGAGCGTCAGGCCTGTGATCGTCCTTCCACGCATCGCTTGCCGGCCGCGGGCTCCACGCTCACTGCGCCGCGACGACCGTGAGGCCGTTGAGGGTTCCGGCGGTCAGCTGCGGGGACGTGGTTGCGCAGGTCACGTTCGTGCCGCCGGTGTCGGTCGAGCACGTGTACGTGTTCGGCCCGCCGGTGCTCAGGGTCGCCTGGACGACGACCTTTCCGGTGCCCGTGCTCGGCACGGCCGGGCTGATCGTGAACGTGATCGAGTCGACATTCGAAGGCGTCGTGGCATCGAGTGCGTAGTGGACATTGGTCACGGTGTAGCCGGAGACGGTGCCGCTGCCGGAGCCGGCGGTCGAGCTCGGCACGGTGTTCGACGCCGTGAAGGCGTACGCCGCGCCGGCGACGACCATGGCAGTCACCGCCGCAACCGCGACCTGCTTCAGGGACATGCGCCGCATGAATGGCCTCCTTGTTCGAGGAACCGTGCTCCCCTCGTCGGCGCGCCGGCTCGCTCTGCGGACAGTGAAGGACCGGTTTCGCGCTCCGTAGTTCCCCGCTGTCGCGAGCGGCGGCGACACCGATGAGCGTGCGCCGCCGGAGCCCGACGATTCAGGGCATGTCCCACCAGACCCTGATCGCGATGCTCGTCACGTGCGGAAGCGGCTACGCGATGCTGTTCAGCGGCCTCGCGAAGCGGAAGCTCCGCGTCGCGCCGCGCGGCCGCTGCCGGCAGTGCGGGCGCCTGCGCGAGACGTGCAGCTGCCCCGCGCCGTGAGCGGACCGCAGCTCATCGCCGCCAACGGCGACGCGGAGCTCGTCCTCACGCGTCGCGGCTACGAGGCGCTCGTCAAGGATCTCGCGCGGCTGAAGGACGAGAAGCGACCAGCCGCGGTGGCCGCGCTCCGAGAGGCGGCCGAGGTCGCGGGCGACCTGACCGACAACACCGAGTTCCTGCAGGCACGCGAGGAGCTCGACCGGATCGAGCAGCGGATCTCGCTGCTCGAGACCCGGCTGCAGACGGCGAGACAGCTCCGGCCGCGCGAAAGCGGGAGCGCCGTCGTCTCCCGCGGCTCCCACGTCGTGCTCGAGGATCTCGACGACTCGAGCGTCGCCGAGTACGTCGTCGTCGCCTCCGCCGAGTCCGACCCCGAGCACGGACGTCTCTCTGACGAGTCGCCGGTCGGCCGGGCGATCGTCGGCCACGGACGCGGCGACCGGGTCGAGGCGCGCACGCCGCGCCGGATCCGGCATCTGAGGATCGCCGAGGTGGACCGCCGCCGCCGCTGACCGGAAGGAGTTGCGATGCGCAAGGTCGTCATCATGGGAGCCGGCGGTCGCGACTTCCACGACTTCAACGTCGTCTTCCGCGAAGAGCCGGAGACCCAGGTCGTCGCCTTCACGGCCACGCAGATCCCGGGAATCGCCGACCGCGTCTATCCCCCTTCGCTCGCAGGTCCCGGCTATCCGCAAGGAATCCCGATCCGCCCCGAGGAGGAGCTGGAAGACCTCGTGCGCGAGCACGGGGTCGACGAGGTCGTCCTCGCCTACTCCGACCTGAAGCACGAGACGGTGATGCACAAGGCGTCCCGCGTGCTTGCCGCGGGTGCGGATTTCCGCCTGCTGGGCCCGGACGCGACGATGCTCGGCTCGACGAAGCCTGTCGTCGCCGTCTGCGCCGTCCGCACCGGCTGCGGCAAGAGCCAGACGACGCGCAAGGTCGGCCGCACGCTGCTCGAGGCGGGGTTGCGCGTCGCGCTCGTCCGCCATCCGATGCCGTACGGCGACCTCGAGGCGATGCGCGTCCAACGCTTCGCGACGCTCGACGAGATCGACGCCTCGCATCCCACGGTCGAGGAGCGCGAGGAGTACGAGGAGCCCGTGCGGCTCGGCATGGTCATGTATGCCGGCGTCGACTACGAGGCGATCCTGCGCCAGGCGGAGAACGAGGCCGATGTCGTCGTCTGGGACGGCGGCAACAACGACTTCCCGTTTTACAAGCCCGACCTCCTGATCGTCGTCGCAGATCCGCTCAGGCCCGGGCACGAGCTCGGCTACCACCCCGGCGAGACGAACCTCCGCCTGGCGGACGTCGTCGTGATCAACAAGGTCGACTCGGCCGCCGCGCACGACGTCGAGACGGTCGTGGCGAACGTGCGGGAGGTCAACCCGCTGGCGTCGATCGTCTTCGCGAGCTCTCCGCCCCTGCTCGACGACGGCCCCGACCTGCGCGGGCGCACCGTGCTCGTCGTCGACGACGGGCCGACGCTCACCCACGGCGGGATGCCGTTCGGGGCCGGCCTCGTCGCAGCACGCCGGGCCGGCGCGGCGCACATCGTCGACCCGCGGGCGTACGCCGTCGGCTCGCTGCGCGCGGTGTTCGACGCCTGGCCGCAGCTCGGGAACGCGCTGCCGGCGATGGGCTACTCCGACGAGCAGCTCCGCGAGCTCGAGGAGACGATCAACGCGGTCGACTGCGACGTCGTCGTGACGGGCACGCCGATCGACCTGGGGCGTCTCGTCGACTCGCGGCATCCGATCCGCCACGTCCGGTACGAGCTCGAGGAGATCGGCCGCCCGGAGATCGCCGACGTCCTCGCTCCGATCGTGGCGAAGGCGGCCTCCCCAGTGGCGGCGCGATGAGCCTCGCGACGGGCGTACGGAGCTTCACCCGCGTGTCGGACCTCGTCCCGGACGAGCTCCGGCAGCTGCTCGACCTCGCCGCCCGCCTGAAGCGGGATCCGACCCGCTACGAGGACGCCCTCCACGGGCGCACGGTCGCGTGCATCTTCGAGAAGCCCTCCACGCGCACGCGCGTCTCGTTCGCCGCGGCGGCCGCCGAGCTCGGGGCGACGCCGATCGCGCTCTCGCCGCAGGAGCTCCAGATCGGACGCGGAGAGTCGATCGCCGACACCGCGCGCTCGCTCTCCGGCTACTGCGCCGCCATCGTCGTGCGCACGTACGCGCAGGAGACCGTGGACGAGCTGGCCCGCTGGGCAACCGTCCCCGTCGTGAACGCGCTCTCCGACGAGCACCATCCGTGCCAGGCACTCGCCGACCTGCTCACGATCGAGGAGGCCTGCGGCGGGCTGCGCCGCAGGCGCCTCGCCTTCGTCGGGGACGGCGGCGACAACGTCGCGCACTCGCTGCTCGAGGCGAGCGCGCTCGGCGGGCTCGACATGACCGTCGCCTGCCCGCCGGAATACGCGCCGCACGACGACGTGCTCGAGGCCGCGCGAGACGCCGCCGGCGGCGGCGCCACGCTGGCCGTCGTCGCCGATCCGCGCGCCGCAGTGACGGGCGCCGACGCCGTCTACGCCGACGTCTGGGCCTCGATGGGCGAGGAGGCCGAGCAGGAGACGCGTCACCGCGCCCTCGCGGCCTACGAAGTGACCGAGGAGCTGATGGGGCTCGCGAAGCCCGATGCGATCTTCCTCCACTGCCTGCCCGCGCACCGCGGCGAGGAGGTCGCGGCGGAGGTGATCGACGGCCCGCAGTCGGCCGTCTGGGCGCAATCGGCCAACCGGATGCCGACCGAGGCGGCGCTCCTGCTCGCGCTGACGCACGGATTCGAGAGCCTGCCGTGAGGCGCCTCGTCGTCGCGCTCGGCGGCAACGCGCTCCTCCGTCGAGGCGAGCCGGCCGAGGCGGAGACGCAGCGCCGCAACATCGCCTCCGCCGCCGCGGCCCTGGCCGCGCTCGGCGAGGAGCACGAGCTCGTGATCACGCACGGCAACGGCCCGCAGGTCGGGCTGCTCGCGCTGGAGGCGGAGGCGTACCGCGCCGTCGACCCGTACCCGCTCGACGTCCTCGGGGCCGAGAGCCAGGGGATGATCGGCTATCTGATCGTCCAGGCGCTCCGCGCCGAGACCGACCGGAGCGTCGTCGCGCTCCTCACCGAGGTCGCCGTCGACGCCGACGACCCCGCCTTCCGGGACCCGACGAAGCCGATCGGCCCGGTGTACGAGGAAGCCGATGCGCGCGAGGTCGGCGCCGAGCACGGCTGGACGGTCGCACCGGACGGCCCGCACTACCGGCGTGTCGTCGCCTCGCCCGAGCCGCGCGACATCGTCGAGCTGGACGCGGTCGAGAGCCTGCTCGACGGGGGCTCGATCGTCGTCTGCGGCGGCGGCGGCGGCATCCCCGTCATCCGAGAGGGCCGCGCGCTACGCGGAGTCGAGGCGGTGATCGACAAGGATCTGACGGCCGCGCTGCTCGCCGAGCTGCTCCACGCCGACCGCCTGCTCATGCTCACCGACGTGGCGCACGTCGAGCGCGGCTGGCGGACGCCCGATGCGATGCCGATCGAGCGCACGACGCCGCTCGAGCTGCGGCGGCTCGAGTTCGCCGCCGGCTCGATGGGCCCGAAGGTCGAGGCCGCCTGCCGCTTCGTCGAGCGCACCGGCGGCCAGGCGGCGGTCGGCGCCCTCGCCGAGCTGGGCGAGGTGGCCGCAGGCCGCGCCGGGACGCAGGTCTATCCCCTGCCGGCCGACACGCGCTGCAGACGCAGCCGGATCCGGAAAACCCGAACCCGCGCTCCGGCGCTGCCCTGATGCGTGCGACACCCGCGAGGCAGGACGCTCTCTCCATGGCCGAGACGATGTGGGCGCTGCGCAAGAGCCGGCCGCGGCCCGGGCTCGACCTCGTCGAGGTGCCGGTGCCGTCTTTCGCCGACGACGAGGTGCTCGTGCGCGTCGAGGCGGCGAGCGTCTGCGGCACCGACCTCCACATCTACCGCTGGGACGAATGGGCGCAGCAGCGGATCCACCCGCCGCTCGTGATCGGCCACGAGTTCGCCGGCACCGTCGTCGCGACGGGTCGCCACGTGCGCAACGTTCGACCCGGCGATTACGTCTCCGCCGAGAGCCACGTCACGTGCGGCGCCTGCTACCACTGCCGCACCGGGCGGGCGCACATGTGCGAGCAGACGCAGATCCTCGGCGTCGACCGCCCCGGAGCCTTCGCCGAGTACGTCGTCGTGCCCGAGTCGGTCGTCTGGCAGAACGACCGCGCGAAGCTGCCGCCCGAGATCGCGACGCTGCAGGAGCCGTTCGGAAACGCGGTCTTCGCGCTCGCGCACGCGGACGTCGCCGGCAGGACGGTCGCCATCCTCGGCTGCGGGCCGGTGGGGCTCTTCGGCATCGGCATCGCGCGCGCCTCGGGCGCGGGCAGGATCGTGGCGTCGGACCGGCATTCGTTCCGTCTCGAGCTCGCGCGGCGGATGGGCGCGGACGCGGCGCTCGATCCCGCCGCCGCCGCCGATCCGGTCGCCGCATTCGTGGCGCGGAACGAGGGCGAGCACCTCGACGTCGTCTTCGAGATGTCCGGGGCGCCGGAGGCGATCGCGGACGCCTTCCGGATCGTCCGTCACGGCGGCCGCGTGATCCTGTTCGGGATCCCGGCGCAGCCGGTCTCGCTCGACCTCGCCGAGACGCTGATCTTCAAGAACCTCGACGTCTCCGCGGTCAGCGGGCGTCAGGTCTGGGACACCTGGTACCGGACGCGCTGGCTGCTCGAGCACGGCGTCGTCGACCTGCGTCCGCTCGTCACGGCCGAGCTCGCGCTCGACCGCTACGAGGAGGCGTTCGAGCTGCTCGAGCGCGGCGACGCCTGCAAGATCGTGCTCCACCCGCCGGCCCTCGCGATCGAGGCGGCGGCGTGAGCCGGCTGGCGACGGAGATCGCCGCCGAGCTCGACGGCCTGCGCGAAGCCGGGACGTACAAGCGGTTCAACGTGCTCGAGGGGCCGCAGGGTCCGGTCGTCCGGATGGCCGGCCGCGGCGACGTGATCGTCCTCTCCTCGAACAACTACCTCGGGCTCGCCGACCACCCGGACGTCGTGGCGGCCGGCGTGGCGGGGCTCCGCGACTACGGCGCCGGCACCGCCTCCGTGCGCTTCATCTGCGGCACGTTCGCACCGCATCTGGAGCTCGAGCGCGACCTCGCCGAGCTCTCGGCGACCCAAGCCGCCCTCACGTACGTCTCCTGCTGGAACGCGAACGAGGCGGTCATCCCGACACTCGCCGACGAGCGGACGGTCATCGTCTCGGACGAGCTCAACCATGCCTCGATCATCGACGGCGTCCGGCTCGCGAAGCCGCAGCGGAAGCTCGTCTACAAGCACTCCGACATGGGCGAGCTCCGCGAGGCTCTGCGCTCGTGCGAGCGCGGCCAGCGGAAGCTGATTCTCACCGACGGCGTGTTCTCGATGGAGGGCGACCTCGCACGCCTGCCCGACATCCTCGAGCTCGCCCGCGCGCACGACGCCGTCGTCCTCGTCGACGACTCGCACGGCGTCGGCGTCGTCGGCGCGACCGGGCGCGGCGTCGCAGAGCACTACGGGGTGCTCGGCCAGGTGGACGTCATGACCGGTACGCTCGGCAAGGCGCTCGGCGGCGCGGCGGGCGGCTACGTCGCGTCGAGCGAGGCCGTCTGCGAGCTGCTGGCGCAGCGCTCGCGGCCCCAGCTCTTCTCCAACGCCCTCCCGCCCACCGTCGCGTGCTCCGCCCGCGCCGCGATCGGCGTCCTCCGGACGCGGCCCGACCTCGTCGCGAGGCTGCACGAGAACACCCGCTGGTTCCGCCACGCGCTCGCCGAGGCGGGCTTCGAGCCGCTGCCGGGCGAGTCGGCCATCATCCCGATCATCGTCGGCGAGACGGCCCGCGCGATCGAGCTGTCCGAGCAGCTCCTCGACCGCGGCGTCTTCGTCACCGGCTTCGGCTATCCGGTCGTGCCCGAGGGGAAGGCGCGGATCCGCGTCCAGATGTCGGCCGCGCTCGAGCGGCTCCACCTCGAGCAGGCTCTCGAGGCGTTCGTCGCGGTCGGGCGCGCGAGCGGTCTGCTCGCGAGCTAGCGCCCCGGGTTCAGCGCAATGCCGGGAGGACGCGGCCGCGCACCTCGCCGAGCTCGACCCCGTTCGCAGCCCGTCCCCCGAAGACGACCTCGTCGCCGTCCTCGAGGAAGCGCTCTCCCCGGTGGAGCTCGATCATCGAGCCCTCGGAGCCCGGCTCGGCGCCGGAGATCGTCCCCGACGCCAGCAGGTCGCCGGTGCGGAGCGAGGCGCCGTTCGAGGTCATGTGCGCGAGCATCTGCGGCGGCGTCCAGTAGAGCGTCCGCGCATTGCCGCGCGAGATCGGCTCTCCGTTCAGCTCCACCTCGAGCGCGACGTCGAGACCCCAGTCGCGGCCGCCGGCGAGATGCGGCAGCGGCGGCGGCTCCTGCGGCGGCGCCTCGACGCGCGCGTCCGCGAGCAGCGCGAGCGGCGTCACCCATGCGGAGATCGAGGTCTGGAACGACTTGCCGAGGAACGGCCCGAGTGGCTGGTACTCCCACGCCTGGATGTCCCGCGCGCTCCAGTCGTCGACGAGGACGACGCCGAAGACGTGCTCGGCGAAGTCCTCGACCGGGACCGGCTCGCGAAGCTCGCTGCCGACACCGACGACGAAGCCGAGCTCGAGCTCGAAGTCGAGCCGGCGGCTCGGCCCGAAGGTCGGCGCGTCCTCGCCGGGCGGCTTCCGCTGGCCGAGCGGTCGCACGACGCCGGTGCCGCTGACGACGACCGTCCCGGCGCGGCCGTGGTAGCCGACGGGCAGCCAGCGCCAGTTCTGCAGCAGCGGCTCCTGGTCGGGACGGAAGAGCCGGCCCAGGTTCGAGGCGTGCTCGAGCGATGAGTAGAAGTCGACGTAGTCCGCAACCTCGAACGGGAGCCGCGTGTGCGCCTCGGCCGCAGGACTGCGAGGGCCGTCGTGGGAACGCGCGGCCGCGATCGCCTCCGTCCATGCGTCCGGGCCGGCGGCGAGGAGCGCGTTCAGCGTCGGCTCGGCGAAGACGCCGCCGAGGCCCGAGAGGTCGACCGCCTCGCCGTCCTCGCACCAGGCGAGGCCGCCGCCGGCGAGCGCGCCGAAGCCGGTCACGGCAGCATCCCGAGCCGTTCGAGCTCCTCGACGGGCTCGAAGAACGAGCAGCTGCCGATCGACTGGAAGAGCGCCGCGCGCACGTCCGCGAGCCGCCCGGGCGGCGCGGAGCGGCCGTCCCAGCGGAACGCCTCGGCGTCGAGCTCGAACGACCCGGCCGCCGCCGCGAGCGCCTCCTCCTCGTCCCCGAAGACCGCGGCTGCGAGCAGGTTGAGGAACCCGTGCTCGCCCGCGGGGGTCGGATAGGCGTGGTGGAGACCGCCGGTCGCCTTGAAGACGAGACCACGCTCCCGGCAGCCGCGGACGAACGCCGAGACCTCGTCGACCGGGGGAATCCGCTCGCCGCCGCAGCGGAGCTTCGCGCGCACGCCGAGCGCAGCGATCTCGTCGAGCGGGACGCCCTCGAGGTACTCGACCTCGCCCTGGCGTTCGATTCCGGGCTCGACGAACGCAGCCTCCCGCTCGTCCGACGGATCGAGCTCGCCCACGAGCGACGCCGGCCAGACGAGCCGCCCCAGGAGCCACGCGTGCTCGCTCGCGCGGGCGCGGCGAGCCTCCGCGAGCGCGTCCGCCGGCGGCAGCCGCGCGGGCGGGAACGTCGGCGCGTGGTCGAACAGCCCCGTGAGGAGCGCGCGGCGGGCGTCGTCGGGCACGGCGGCAGGCTACCCTGCGCGTGGGTCAGGCCCCGTGCAGCGGAAGCGTTGCGAACCGCGTCAGATCCGGGAGGAAGCAGCGCTAAGCCTCGTCTTCCGGGTGTGCGGTCGGCCTGGCCCAATACTCTCGCCCCGTGGAGACGTTCGACGTCGCAGTCATCGGCGGCGGGCTCGTGGGGCTTGCGAGCGCGCACCGGCTGCTCGAGCGCTCGCCCGGTCTGCGGATCGCGCTGCTCGAGAAGGAGACGGCCCCGGCGCGCCACCAGAGCGGCCGGAGCTCCGGCGTCGTCCACGCCGGGCTGTACTACGAGCCCGGCTCGCTGAAGGCTCGGCTCTGCCGCGAGGGACGAGAGGAGCTCGCCGCGTTCTGCGCCGAGCAGGGCATTCCCGTCCAGCCGCGCGGAAAGCTCGTCGTGGCCGTCGACGAGGACGAGCTCGAGCAGCTCGCCAAGCTCGCGCGCCGCGGCCGCGAGAACGGGATCCGCGAGCTCCGCGAGCTCGACGCCGAGGAGCTGCGCGAGGTAGAGCCGCACGTCTCCGGCGTCCGGGCCATCCATGTCCCGGAGACCTCGGTCGTCGACTTCGGCCTCGTCGCGGAGCGGCTCGCCGGGCTGCTGCGGGAGCGAGGCGGCGAGATCCGGCTCGGCGAGACGCTCGAGCGCGTCGAGCCCGACGGGGACGGACTCGTGCTGACGACTCGCGGCGGCCGCCTCCGCGCCGGCGCGCTCGTCGCGTGCGCAGGGCTGCAGGCCGATCGCGTCGCGCGCCTCGCCGGCGCCGAGCCCGAGGTGCGCGTCGTGCCGTTCCGCGGCGGCTACTGGCTCTTGCGCGGCGCAGCGAAGCCGCTCGTACGCGGTCTCGTCTACCCCGTGCCCGATCCCGCGTTCCCGTTTCTCGGCGTCCACTTCACGCGCCGCCACGACGACGAGGTCTGGGCAGGTCCGAACGCCGTTCCCGCGCTCGCGCGCGAGGGCTACTCGCGGACGAGCGTCTCGCCGCGCGACACGCTGGCCGGCTTCGCCTGGCCCGGCTTTCTGCGGCTCGCGCGGCGCTACGCCCGCACGGGCGCCGCGGAGATCTGGCGCGACGCGCTCAAGCCGGCAGCCGTCGCCGACATGCGGCGCTACCTCCGCGAGCTGCGCGCGGCCGACGTGGTGCGCGGGCCGAGCGGGATCCGCGCGCAGGTGATGACGCGGGACGGGTCGCTCGTGGATGACTTCCTCGTCGAGGAGGGGCCGCGCTCGCTGCATGTTCTCAACGCCCCGTCTCCTGCGGCCACCTCCTGTCTCGCCATCGGCCGCCTCGTCGCCGAACGGGCGGCTGCGCGGTTCGATCTCTGACGGCGTGGCTGTGCTTGAATCGTCCGATGACCGCGCTCTACCGGAAGTACCGGCCGCAGAGCTTCGCCGAGGTCGTCGGGCAGGAGGCGGTCGTGCGGACGCTGACGAACGCGATCGCAACGGACTCGGTCCGGCAGGCGTACCTCTTCGCCGGCCCGCGCGGAACGGGGAAGACGTCGATGGCGCGCATCCTCGCCAAGTGCCTCAACTGCGTCGAGGGGCCGACGCCGACGCCCGACGGGACGTGCAACTCGTGTCGCACGATCGCGGCCGGCACGTCGCTCGACGTGATCGAGATGGACGCGGCGTCGCAGCGCGGCATCGACGACATCCGCGAGATTCGCGACCGCGTCGTCCTCCAGCCGGTCGAGGGGCGCTACAAGGTCTACATCCTCGACGAGGCGCACCAGCTGACGGACGCCGCCTGGAACGCGCTCCTGAAGCTGATCGAGGAGCCGCCGCCGCACCTCGTGTTCGTCTTCTGCACGACCGATCTCTCCAAGGTGCTGCCGACGGTGCGCTCGCGTTGCCAGACGTTCGTCTTCCAGCGGCCGCGCCTGCAGGATCTCGTCGCGAAGCTGCGGCTGATCGCCGACGCGGAGCAGATCGAGGTGCCCGACCAGGCGCTCGCGCTCGTCGCGCGCAGCGCCCGCGGCGCGTACCGCGACGCCGAGTCGACCCTCGACCAGCTCGCCTCCGCGACGGGGAACGAGATCACCGTGCAGGCGGCGCTCGAGCTGCTCGGCACGGTCGAGGAGGAGGCGCTGCTGCGGCTGTGCGATCTCGTGATCGATCGCGACACCGCCGGCGCGCTCACGTACGTCGAGGAGCTGTCGGCGCACGGGCACGATCTCGGCCGGCTCGTCCTCGAGCTGCTCGAGCACCTGCGCAGCGTGATGCTCGTGCAGCACACGGGCGACGTCCCGGAATCGGCGGTGTCGAGCGACGAGACGCGCGAGCGGATCGCGGCGCAGGCTCGGCAGCTCGGCGAGTCGACCGTGCTGCGCCTCATCGACCTGCTCGCGGTGGCCGTCGACGACATGCGCCAGGGCGGCGATCCCCGGCTGCCGCTCGAGCTCGCGCTCGTCAAGGTGACGCGACCGGACGCGGATCTCTCCCGCGAGTCGATCGCCTATCGCCTCGAGCGCCTCGAACAGGGCCGTGTCCCTCCGGAACAACCGGGGTCAGACCCTGGATCGAGTCCGGAACCGACATCGGCCGCCGCTCCGGCCATGCCCGAGTCGGAGCCTGTTCCCGCACCGGCGCCGCCGGTCGCTGCCCAAGGGCCGGCCCTCGAGCTCGAGCAGCTCCAGGAGGCGTGGGCCCGGACGGTGCTGCCCGCGGTCGAGGAGCGCGGAGGCATCCCGACGGCGTCGCTCCTCCGCGAGGCGCACCCGGCCGAGCTGAGCGGCGACACCCTCACGCTCGAGTTTCCGCCGAGCGCCCAGTTCCACCTCGACCTCGCGCGCGACCCGAAGAACGCGACGCTGCTCGCGGATGCGCTCTACGACGTCACGGGCCGCCGGCTCGCTGTCGCGTTCGAGCTCGGGGAGGACGTTGCCGGGCCGGTGGAGCCGGAGCAGCCGGCCGGCGAGGACCGGATTCTCGAGCTCCTGAAGGAGACGTTCGACGCGAGAGAACGGGGAGAGTGAGTCGATATGTCCTTCGACATGAACAAGCTGATGCAGCAGGCCGCCCAGATGCAGGAGCAGGTGCAGCGCATGCAGGAGGAAGCCGCGCAGGAGACCGCGCAGTCGTCGGTCGGCGGCGGACTCGTCAAGGTGACCGCGAACGGCGCCGGCGAGGTGCTGTCGATCGAGATCTCGCCCGAGGCGATCGACCCCGACGATCCCGAGGCGCTCGGCGACCTCGTCGTCGCCGGCGTGAACGAGGCGCTCCGCTCGGCGCGCGCGGCCGTCGAGGCGAAGGCGCAGCAGATGCTGGGGGACATGGGCCTCGGCGGCCTGCCGGGCCTCGGCGGGTGAGCGGCGAGCCGCCCCGCAGCCGCGTCCGCGGCCCTCACCTCTTCGTCTCGAACTGGGTCTGGGCCGTCATCGTCCTCTGCCTGATCGGCGTCGTGGTCTGGGGCTGGGCGTTCGACTTCGCGACGTAGCTAGCGCTCACCCGCTTCGCAGCCACGGCGTGTCCGGAGCGGACGGCTACAGTCCGCGCGTGGTCAGCCCCGCGGTCGACAACCTCGTCGCGCAGCTGACCCGGCTGCCCGGGATCGGCAGCCGCACGGCGCAACGGCTCGCCTTCCACCTGCTCCAGGTGCCGAAGCAGGAGGCGCTCGCGCTCGGCGAGGCGATCGCGGAGGTCAAGGAGCGTGTCCGCTTCTGCCGCGAGTGCGGCAACCTCACAGAGGACGAGCTCTGCGCGATCTGCCTCGACGCGCGGCGCGACCGGACGACGATCTGCGTCGTCGAGCAGCCCGTCGACCTCGTCTCCCTCGAGCGGACGGCCGAGTACCGCGGCCTCTACCACGTCCTCGGCGGCTCTCTCTCGCCGCTCGACGGCGTCGAGCCCGAGCACCTGCGGATCGACGAGCTCCTGCACCGCGTCGAGGCGGACGGCGTGCAGGAGGTCGTCCTCGCTACGAACCCGAACACGACGGGGGAAGCCACCGCGTCCTATCTCGCCGCCCGCCTGCGAGACCGCGTCCGCGTCACCCGCCTCGCGAGCGGGCTTCCCGTGGGCGGCGACCTCGAGTACGCCGACGAGGTGACGCTCGGCCGCGCGCTCGCCGGCCGCCGTGAGATGACATAGGCACACTTCCCGCCGTGACGAGCACGCAGTACGAGGCCGTCCCGGAGGTCGCCGCCGACGCCGCGTCCGAGCGTCCGGGGCTGGTCGTGATGAAGTTCGGCGGCTCCTCGGTCGCCGACCCCGAGAAGATCAAGGAGGTCGCGCGCCGCCTCGTCCGCGCGCGGGACGGAGGCCATCGCGTCGTCGGCGTCCTCTCGGCGATGGGCGACACGACGGACGAGCTGATCCGGCTCGCGCACGAGATCTCGCCGAGGCCGCACCCGCGCGAGTACGACATGCTCATCTCCGTCGGCGAGCGGATCTCGAACTCGCTCTGCGCGATGGCCGTCCACGATCTCGGCCACGAGGCGATCTCGTTCACGGGCTCGCAGGCGGGAATCGTCACCGACACCGTCCACGGCAAGGCGAAGATCGCCGAGGTGCGGGCGACGCGCATCAACGACGCGCTCGACGCCGGGAGGATCGTGCTCGTCGCCGGCTTCCAGGGCGTCTCGGCCGATTCGCACGACGTGACGACGCTCGGCCGCGGCGGCTCCGACACGACCGCGGTCGCGCTCGCAGCCGCGCTCGGCGCGCAGGCCTGTGAGATCTACACCGACGTCGAGGGAGTCTTCACCGCCGACCCGCGGCTCGTCCCGTCCGCCCGGAAGCTATCGGCGGTCACGTACGAGGAGATGCTCGAGCTCGCCGCGGGCGGGGCGCAGGTGCTCCAGCTACGCTCGGTCGAGTTCGCGCGCAACCACGACGTGCGGCTGCACGTCCGGTCGACGTTCTCCGACGCGAAGGGGACGTGGATCGTCGACGAGGAGGATGCGGTGCTCGAGAAGGCGATCATCAGCGGCGTGGCCCACACCGACTGCGAACCGCTCTACCGCGTGCGCGAGATCGACGCCGCGAGCCTCTTCGACCGGCTCGCCGACGGGAACGTCAACGTCGACACGATCCTCCAGGTGACGAGCGACGAGATCGTGTTCAGCGCGCCGCTCGAGGATCGCGGTACGTGCGAGGAGCTGCTCGGGGCGCTCGACGTCGAATGGTCGATGCGCGACGACCTCGGCAAGGTCAGCCTCGTCGGCGCCGGGATGCGCAGCCATCCGGGGATCGCGGCGAAGACGTTCGCGACGCTCGAGGAGATCGGCGTCGAGGCGAAGGTGATCTCCACCTCGCCGATCAAGATCGCCTGCCACGTGCCGACCGAGGACGTCCCGAAGGCCGTCTCCGCGCTCCACGACGCGTTCGAGCTGGGGAGCGCGTGACGGCCGAGGCGCGGATCGGCGTCGTCGGCGCAACCGGCGCCGTCGGCACCGTGACGCTGCGCCTGCTCCGCGAGCGCGGCTACGCAGACGTGCGCGCCTTCGCCTCGGCGCGTTCGGCCGGCCGCGAGCTCGACGGCGGTCTCGCCGTCGAGGAGGCGACGCCCGAGGCGCTCGCATCCGGCGGGCTCGACCTCGTCCTCTTCTCCTGCGGCACGAGCGCCTCGCGCGAGCTCGTCCCGCACGCGGTCGAGGGAGGCGCGCTCGCCGTCGACAAGTCGAGCGCGTACCGGCTCGCCGACGGCTACCCGCTCGTCGTGCCCGAGGTGAACGCCGCGCGCGCCCTCGAGGCGATCGAGACGACCCACGTCGTCGCGAACCCGAACTGCTCGACGATCCCGCTCACGTGCGTCCTCAAGCCGCTCCACGACGCGGCCGGCGTGCGCCGCGTGCGCGTCTCGACCTACCAGGCCGCGTCGGGGGCCGGCCTGCAGCGGATGGAGCAGGTGCGAGCCGAGCCGGCGGGGGAGCACGACCTTCGCTTCGACTGGAGCTGGGAGGGGGACGAGACCGACGAGGAGGCGAAGATCCGGGCAGAGACGCGGAAGATCCTCGAGCTGCCGGCGCTGCCCGTGAGCGCGACGACGGTGCGGGTGCCGATCCTCGTCGGCCACTCGCAGGCCGTGTGGCTGGAGACGGAGGAGCCGCTCGCGCCCGCGCAGGCGGAGGCGATCCTCGCGGCGGCGCCGTCGGTGCGCGTGGTCGAGACGCCGAGCCCGCGCGCGGCCGCGCAGACCGAGGACGTGCTCGTTGGACGCGTCCGGCCGGACCGCGCCGCGGAGCGCAACGGCCTCGTCCTCTTCCTCGCGTGCGACAACCTCGTCAAGGGCGCGGCGCTGAACGCGATCCAGATCGGCGAGCTCCTGCTCGAGCCCGCGCGCGCGGCCGCCTAGCAGCACCCGCACCCGGCGATCTTGGCGACGGCCAGTCGAGCTGCGAAGCTCTCCGCCAATCGATCGAGGGAGAGGTCGTCTTCGCGTGAGCCAGCGTCCCGCAATCACCGTGGAAGCCGCGCGCGCCGGATATCACGGTCGCCGTTCCACGCCTCTCCCACGGGTCGGGCCGGTCGGCCGAGGCGCCATCCGAAGCCCTCATCTCGTTCTTGCGCTTGCGGCGGGAGGCGAGCTCTTCGCCGAGTGGAGGCGGGTCGATCGCTCGTTCGCGTGGCCGCTGCTGAGTGCCGCCATCGGAAGCGCCGCGCTCCTCCTCGCCTGGAGAGAGCGCGATCGGCTCCGACTCATGCCAATCCTGGCCCTCGGAGCGGCTCTCCAACTCGCGTGGGTCGCGATCCATGTGAGGGTCGGCTTCTTCGGAGACCTCGATGCGCGGATCGTCTACACGAAGGCGGGGCGCTCGTTGCTGCACGGCTCGTATCCACGCTCCGCGTATCCCGCCGGCGCGGTCGGCCTCTTCGGGCTCGAGGTCCTCCTCGGCCGCGGGAGCGCACGAATCGCGAACGGGCTGCTGATGGTCCCCTTCCAGCTGACCTGCGTCGCGGCGCTCTGGTCGCTGCGGACGCGCTGGTGCAGGTGGATTGCGGCCTGCCTCGCGTTGTGGCCGCTCGATCTCTTCTTCTGGGAGTTCCGCTTCGACCTCGTGCCGGCGGCCGCGCTCCTGGCCGGCCTTGCGCTCGCCTACTCCGAACGCTGGCACGCGGCGGGGTGGGCGCTCGGGATCGGAGCAGCGGCGAAGTGGACGCCGGGGCTTGCCGCGGTCGGGCTGTGCCTATGGCTGCTGCGCTCGTGCAGAGGACGCGCCGCCGCTGCTCACGCGGCCGGCTTCGCACTCCCGATCCTCCTCGCCTACGTCCCGCTCCTCCTGCTCTCGCGGTCGGAAGCCCTCGATCCCTATCGCGCCCAGCCGGTGCGCGCCGTCAACGGCGAGTCGCTGCCCTACCTCGTGCTTCGCGTGCTCGGCCTCGCCCACCCGGGCCGTCACTACTACGCGGACGCGCTCGCGCCCGGCTGGTCATCCGCCGGAGCCGTCGTGCTCCAGCTCGTTGCGGTCGCTGCGCTGGCTGTGGGAACCGCCCGGGCGCGGAGCGCACGCCAGGCGATCGGCCTTGCCGCGCTCCTGCCCGTCGCCTTCCTGCTCACGAATCGCATCTTCAGTCCGCAGTTCATGGTCGTCATCGTCGCCGGCGTCGCCTTCTCCGCTGCACTCGCCGACCATGGGCCCCGGCGACTGTTGCTCGCGCTGGGCGCGCTCGCGGCCGGAACGGTCGGGAATGCGACGCTCTTCCCGTCCCTGGCGGGGCCGCTTGCGGAGCATCCCGGCTGGACGTTCGCCTCCGCGGCCGCTCTCCTCCTCCCGGTCGCGGCGGCGTTGGTGCTCGCCACCTCGAGACCGTCGTGTGACGAGCCCATCGCCGGCGTCGCATCCCAGGGCGCATGACGCGGGCCGTGACGTTCATCGCAGTGCTGGCCGTGGCGGCGGCAGTAGCGGGCACGCCGGCGGCGAGCTCCCCCGGACAGAGCCCAGGAGATGCCCGCGCACGCTATCCCGACTACGGCCTCTCCTTCCGCTACCCGGCGAACTGGACGCGCGTCGACTGGTGCTGGATCGGCGCCTCCTTCGTGACGCCGATCACCCTCCTCACCTCGGTCCGGCCGGCGCCGACGTGCACCTCGACGACGCACTCCGGGACGAGCTGGCCTCCGAGGCAGCGGCTCGGCACGAACGATGTCACCGTCCTCTGGTCGCTGGACGGCTTCCCGGGCGGGCTCCGCGAGCCTGGACGACGCACCCGCATCGCGGACCGCGCCGCTCTCCTCGCATACCTGTCGCCGGGTGCGCCGCACGGTCGCTTCGCGGTCTGCCGCCGCCTCGGAGCCCGGCGGATGATGCAGGCGACGATCCCGGCCAAGGCCCCGGACAATTACGTCTTCGCCGTCGCCTGCCTCCGCGGGCCGGATTTCGCCCCCGGCGAGCGCGCCGTCGTCGCAATGCTCGCGAGCACTAGGCTCGCCCGCTGATCTCTTCCCGCCGTCGGCTGACGCATGAGGGGTGCGGTCGACAGCCCGAGTGCTCCGCCCTCGTCGCTCATCGTCGGTCGTGCGGCGGCAGTCGGCACGGGCGAGCGCTCGACGGTGGACGGATCGACCCTCGGACCGTGGTACGTCGTTGACCTGCGCCCTTCGGGTCGTTCCGGTGCCGGATGGACTTCGCCTCGTGGGAGCTGGAACGAGTTCCAGGACGCCGTTTGCGCCGGCGAGCCTCTCGCCCGGCCCGACCCGCTACGGCCGCTGCGGCGCGGGCGCCGGCATGAAGGCCTCGCGCACGACGGCGAGCACCTTCTCGCGCTTCCCCTCCTCCACCGGCTGCAGGCCGCCGAGCTCGAGCCGCGCCAGCTCGACGCGGCCGTGGGCCCGCACGGTCAGGAAGCCGAAGTCGGCGAGGAAGTCGGCCGGGAAGATCGTCCGGTGGACGTGGAAGCGCTCGAAGTTCGTCTCCGCCTCGGGATAGCGGTAGGCGAACGCCTCGAGCGCTCGCGCGCCCCGGTCGCGGGCATCGCCGATCGCCGTCAGGAAGAGCGACTGCATCACCCAGGGCCGCGAGACGTCGGTCAGGTAGGCGCAGGTCACGATTACGGCGTCCTGGCTCGGCGGCCCCGCCGGCAGCTCGCGCGCGCGCGGGAAGAGCTCCGCCGGGCCGTACTGCATCGAGCCGAGCAGCCGCCCGTCGTCGTCGTAGTAGATCGTCCCCCACGCGCCCCAGTCCTCCTCGGTGTCGCGGATCCACTTGCGCTTGTCGAGGCTGCGGCCCTGCCGCGTCTGCCACCAGATGCACTCGTGGCACACCGACGGCGCGGTCTCGAGCGTGAGACCCGTCAGCTCCGAGATCCGCGTCACGCGCGCCTCTCGCCGTGAGACGCGCGGGTCACTGCGGCGGCCCGACCGCGTCGACGACGACGTCGACCTCGGCCGGCTCGACGTCCGCCATCCGCGAGAGGTACTCGCGCACCTGCTCCTGCACGCGCCGCCCCAGCTCGGGCAGCGAGGCGCCCCACTCCGCCTCGAGGTGGAGCTCGATACGAACCGCACCGCTCGCCTCCGCGATCCGCACGCCGCGCCGGCGCGGGATCGGGCTCGCCGCGAGCCCGCGCACGCCGGGCACCTCGCGCGCGGCATCGGCCGCGTAGCGGGCGAGGATGTCGGTCGAGATCGAGGCCTGGCCGGCCATGGCGACTCAGCGTACCGCCGGCCCGAGCACGAGCTCCGTCGCCTCGGGCCGCGCCGCGAAGCGGAACGGGACGAATGTCGTCCCGAGACCCGCCGAGACGTGCATCGCCGCCGCCGGACTGCGGTAGACCCCGAGCCCGTAGCGCGCTCGCGGGTGAGCGAGCGGCACCTTCCCACCCGGGTACGGCAGGCAGATCTGCCCGTCGTGCATGTGGCCGGCGAGGACGAGGTCGAACGCGCCCGGCTCCAGCCGCTCGAGCACGATCGGGTAGTGGCAGAGCAGGATCGAGAGGTCCGCGCCGTTCGGCGGCGCGAGCGTGTTCGGGTCTGCCGTCCGCCCGCCGTGCTGGAACAGTCGCGGATCCGTCCCCGCGACCCAGACCGAACTGCCCCGCAGCTCGAAGAGCCGGCCCTCGTCGCGAAGCAGCGTCGCCGGCTCGAGCTCTTGCAGGTCCGAGCGGCGCGCCTGCGGGTCGCGGCTGATCGCGACGTCGTGGTTGCCCAGCACGGCGACCGTCGGAGCCGGAAGCCGCTCGACGAGCGCCCGCAGGTCGCGCTCGCCGCGGGGATGCGTGAGCAGGTCGCCCGAGATCGCGACGAGATCCGGCCGCCGCTCGGCTGTCCACTCGACGGCGCGCTCGGCCGCGCGCGCGCCGCGCGAGGGGACGCCGAGGTGGAGGTCTGAGAGGTGCGCGATCCGGAGGCCGTCGAGCTCCTCGGGCAGCCCCGGCAGCTCGATCTTGCGCTGCTCGAGCCGCACCCAGCCGGCCTCGAACCAGCCCCAGCCGGCGGCTGCGCCGGCGAGCGCGCAGAGCGCCTTCAGGCTTCCAGCCGCTGTAGCGCGGGCCGCGGGTCGACGATGTGGCGCTTGAACTTGAGCTCCGAGTCCTCGAGCCCGGCGGCGACGCCCACGAGCTGGGCGAGATGGAGGATCGGCAGCCCGAACGTCCGCCCCGTCGCCGCCTCGAGCTTCTGCTGCCACGCGTCGAGCGAGAGATGGCAGAGCGGGCACGGCGTCACCATCACGTCCGCCCCGGCCTCGAGCGCCTGCTCCACTGGCTGGATCAGCTCGCCCATCGCCGTCTCCTCGCGCGCCGCGATGATCGGGAAGCCGCAGCACTTGATCTTCGCGGGATAGTCGATCGCCTCGCCGCCGCACGCCTCGATGATGCGCTCGAGCGACCACGGCCGGTCGGGATCCTCGAAGCCCATGATCTTCGACGGGCGCAGGATCTGGCAGCCGTAGAACGGCGCCACCTTCAGCCCCTTCAGCCCCTTGTGCGCGGCGACCTTGAGCTGCTCGTAGCCGTCGCCCTCCGCGATCTCCCACAGCAGGTGCCGCACCTCGACGCCGCCGGAGTACGGCGGCACGCCGACCGTCGCGAGGTTCTCGTTCACGCGCGCGAGCAGGTCGGAGTCGCCCTGGAGCATGTGGTTCGCCTGCCGCAGGTTCAAGGTGCAGACGTTGCAGACCGTCAGCAGCGTGTCGCAGCCGGTCGCCTCGGCGTAGGCGAGGATCCGCGCGTTGAGGTGAAGGTAGTAGTCGGGCTCCGCCTCGTGGATGTCGCCGGCGCCGCAGCACGTCACCGACTCGAGCTCGACGAGCTCGAGCCCGACGCGCGGCGCGAGGGCCTGCGTCGACGTGTCGAGCTCCTTCGCCGACAGGGAGGCGAGACAGCCCTTGTAATAGGCCACGCGTTTCATGCCTTCGTCTCCTCCTCCACCTCGGGTAGCCACGGGCGCGGCGCCGCACCGGGCCGCTCGTAGATCTCCTCGAGCGTGTCGCCGAGCGCGTGGCCGTGCGCGAGGCGCTCGAGCGCCTTCTCGCCCTGGACGTGCCCGAGCGCGCCGTCGCGGTCCTGCTCGCGGACGAGCTTGCGCAGGTTCCGCGCCTCAACGACGTCCTTCGCCGTGTGCGGGATCGGGATCGGACGGACCTTGCCGTGCCTCGCGAGCGACATGCCGAACTTCAGCTGCTTGATCGCCGAGGCGTAGCCCTGCGTCTTCGGGATCAGCTCCTCCTCGCGCAGCCAGCCGGTCGTCTCGGCCGAGCGGACGAACCACTTCGCGTGCTTCGCGCCCATGTCGCGATCGATGCCGAGCCGGATCGACTCGGCGCCGAGCTTCGCGATCGCGTCGCGCGGGTCGACGCCCTTGGGGCAGCGCTCGTTGCAGAAGTAGCAGCGCGTGCAGTCCCAGATGCCGTGCTCGGAGCTGTACTGCTCGAGCCGCTCGATCGTCGCCGCGTCGCGCGGGTCGCCGACGAAGCGCATCCCCTTGGCGAGCGCCTGGGGGCCGAGGAACTCGGGGTCGGACTCCATCGCGTTGCACTCCGAGACGCAGCAGCCGCAGTTGATGCAGAGCGACTCCTTGTGGATCACGTTCATCCGCTCCTGTGTGATCCGGTACTCGCGCCCGTCCTCAGGCTGCTCGAAGCCCGGCTGGAGGTACGGCTTCATCGCCATGAACTTGGCCCAGAACGGATCCATGTCGACGACGAGGTCCTTGACGATCGGCAGGTTCCCCATCGCGGAGACGACCGGGACGCGGCCCTCCTGCGCGATGTCGTACATCCGCGTCTTGCAGGCGAGGACGGCGGCGCCGTCCATCCGCATCCCGCACGAGCCGCAGATCATCATCCGGCAGCTCTTGCGGTAGGCGAGCGTCCCGTCGTGGCGGTCCTTGACGATGTCGAGGCAGTCGAGGAGGGTCGCCTCCTCGGGCGCGTCGATCTCGTACTCCCTGAGCGCGCGCTCTCCCGTCGTCGAGTCGTAGCGCCAGATCTTCAGTCCGACCTGCATCTCTCTCCTAGCTCGAGAACCCTGGAATGCTGAGACTGTTCGCGTTCACCGTCTCCGAGGCGGGCGGAGTCGTCACGTGGATCGGCTTGCCGAAGTTCGACATCGTGGTGGTCAAAACGATTCTCGCCGTCTTGCCTCCCGCGCTCGAGGACGACCGGACCTCGACCCGGTGCACGTAGCTGTCGGCGCCGATCCAGACGTCGATCGCGCCGAACTTGACGTGTGTGCGCGAGACCGCAGCCTGCTCGGCCGGCGAGAGCTTCGCCGCGTCGACTCGGCCGCTGTATTTCCCGCCTCCCAGGGACTGCACATCCTTCAGCGGCGGCACCGCGCCCGGCTGGGAGGTGAGCGCGAAGCCCGCGGCGCCGAGGTTCGAGGCGGAGGCGAGGCTGACCTCCAGCCACTTCTTGCCCGAGGGAAGGAATGACTGGAGGAAGGTGGATGACACGTACACGGTCTTGCTGTCGAGCACCTCGTCGAACGGAACTCGCTGACCCGCCAGCGAGATGCTCATGTGCATCGAGCCGCGCTGAGACTTCGGATCGACGTCGCCGCTGCCGCTCAGGCGCACGGTCTGGCCCGATGTCGTGACCACGCCGGAGAACGCCGTGTGTACCGGCACCTTCGAGGTCCGCGCGATCGTGTTGTCGACGAAGCCCACACGTGGTGGGCTCTGCACGGCGCCCGTGCTCGCCGACGTCGTCGGCTTCGAGCCGCCCGAGCCGCCGCATGCGGTGAGGACGAGCGCGAGCGGCGGCAGGACGAGCGCGACGCGCGGCATCAGTACTTCCGCTCCTGCGGCTCCCACTTCGTGAAGCGCACCTCCGAGCGGGAGAGCTCGACGCCGCCGTCCTTCCAGCGCGTGATCGTGTGGTGGAGGAAGTGCTCGTCGTCGCGCGTGGGATAGTCGTGGGGACGCGAGTGCGAGCCGCGGCTCTCCTTCCGCGCGATCCCACCCTCCACCATGCAGAGCGCGGTGTCGAGCATGTTCCCGAGCTCGATCGCCTGCGTGAGGTCGCTGTTGAAGACCTCGCCCTTGTCCTCGACGTACACGTTCCGGTAGCGCTCGCGCAGACCGGTGAGGATCTCGAGCTGCCTCGCCATCTGCTCCTCTCGGCGGAAGACCCCGAAGTTCTCGAGCATCGACTGCCCGAGCTCCTCGCGCAGCTTCCAGGGCCGCTCCCCCGACTCGCGGGAGAGGAGCGCCGTGAGCTTGGCCTCGACATCGCGCTCGGCCGACTCCGGAACGCTCACCGTGGTGTTCGCGAGCGCCCACTCGGCGGCGGCGCGGCCGGCGCGGCGGCCGAAGGTGATCGTCTCCATCAGCGAGTTCCCGCCGAGGCGGTTCGCGCCGTGGATCGAGACGCATGCACACTCGCCGGCGGCGTAGAGGCCGGTGAGCTCGGTGGCGCCGAAGTTGTCGGTCTCGACCCCGCCCATGTGGTAGTGGGCGCCCGGCCGGACGGGGATCGGGTCGTAGATCGGATCGACGCCGGAGTACGTCATCGCGAGCTCGCGGGAGCCCGGCAGCCGCTCGAGGATCCGCTCGGCGCCGAGGTGGCGGAGGTCGAGGAAGATCGAGCCGTGGACGCCGCGGCCCTCATCGATCTCCGTCTGCTCGGAGCGCGAGACGACGTCGCGTGAGGCGAGCTCGAGCGCGTTCGGCGCGTACCGCTTCATGAAGCGCTCGCCGTCGGAGTTGATCAGATAGCCGCCCTCGCCGCGGCAGCCCTCCGTGATGAGGATCCCCGACGGGAACATCGTCGTCGGGTGGAACTGCATGAACTCCATGTCCTTCAGCGGCAGCCCGGCGTGGAGCGCCATGGCCATCCCGTCGCCGGTGCAGGCGTACGCGTTCGTCGTCGCGCGGTACTGGCGGCCGGCGCCGCCGGTGGCGAGGACGACGGTCTTGCCGCCGAGCGTCTTGAGGCCGCCGTTCAGGAGATCCCAGCAGACGACGCCCTGGCAGCGGCCCTCGTTCTCGACGAGCTGCCATGCGAAGAACTCCTCGTAGACCGGGATCTCCCGCTTGCAGACCTGCTCCCAGAGCACCTGGATCAGCACGTGCCCGGTGATGTCGGCGGCGAAGACGGTGCGCGGCGACCCGGCGGCGCCGAACGGCCGCTGCGCGAGCTTGCCGTCCTCGCGCCGGGAGAAGACCGCGCCCCAGTTCTCGAGCTGGATGATGTCGCCGGGCGCCTCCTCGGCGAAGATCTCGATCGCGTCCTGGTCGCCGATGTAGTCGGATCCCTTCACCGTGTCGTAGGCGTGGATCTCGGGGCTGTCGTCGGCGGCGTTGCCGAGCGCGGCGTTGATGCCTCCCTCGGCCGCGCCCGAGTGCGAGCGCGTCGGGTGGAGCTTCGAGATCATCGCGACGTCCGCGCCTGCGTCGTGTGCCTCGATGGCGGCGCGCATCCCCGCGCAGCCGGCCCCGACAACGAGCACGTCGTGCTTCGCGATCACGACGTATCAAGCTACCCAAACGGCGCCGGCCGGGGAGTCGGTAGTCGCCCGCAGGCAGCGGCCGCCGCACGTCGAAAGCCGCCCTCGTGGACACGCGCTCGGCAACCGGCCGCTTCCTCGACTCACCCGCGCTGAGCGAGGCGACGCGGCGTGCCTATCGCGGCGACGTCGAGGAGTTCTGCACGTGGCTCGGCGACCGTTCGCTCGACGAGGTCGACGTCCGCACGCTCGTCGACTACGCCGCCTATCTCGGCTCCGCGCGCGAGGGCCGCGGCAAGCTCGCTCCCGCGACGGTCGCGCGCAAGCTCGCGGCCGTCCGGGCCTTTCTGCGCCACGCGCTCGGCTCCTCGCGCGTACCCGACGCGCGACTCGCGCCGCGGAGGCCGCGTCGGCTGCCCGACGCACCGGGGACCGCCGAGATCGACCGCGTGCTCGCGGCGCTCGACGCCGACGGGCCGCTCGCGCTCCGGAACCGCGCGCTCGTCGAGCTCGTCTACTCGGCCGGGCTGCGCAGCGCCGAGGCGGTCGGACTCGACCTCGGAGACGTCGACTTCGAGCAGGAGCTCGTCCACGTCCGCCGCGGCAAGGGCGGGAAGGAGCGGGTCGTCCCGCTCGGGGAGGAGGCGGCGCTCTGGCTGGGCCGCTATCTCCGCGACGCACGGCCGGACCTGGCGCGGGGAGCGCAGGACGCCCTCTTCCTCTCCGCGCGCGGGCGGCGGCTCGACACGAGCACGCTGCGGCGGATCCTCCCTCACCCGCACCGGCTGCGGCACGCGTTCGCGACCCATCTGCTCGAGGGCGGCGCCGACCTGCGGACGATCCAGGAGCTGCTCGGGCACAGCTCGCTCTCGACAACGCAGGTCTACAGCCACGTCGACGCGCGGCGCCTGCGCCGGGTCTACGACCGCGCCCATCCTCGCTCGTGAATCCGGGACTCGCCCGCGCGAGCACGACCGGATCTCCAAGTTGCAAACCCTCGCGGCTCGTCGACGCCGTGGCCCGGCTCGACGACGGCAGCCGGCCGCTCGCAGAGATCATCCGCCGTGTCGGCGAAGAGTCGGACCGCAGGCCCGCGGCGGATCGCTCGGTTCGCATGGATGAGCTGGCGGATGCGCTCGTAGCTCGGCCGCGTGACTCCCATGCTCGACGAGGAGCCGCAGGGCTTCTGCGCTCGAAGGAGAGCGTTGCGTACGAGCTCGCGCGGCGACCGCAGTGAGATCCGCCGGTACCGACATCGGCCAAGTTGCAAATTGCAACTTGGCCTCCGTGGGAGGCGTCGCGTCCTGCAACGCGAAGTGACGCCGCGTGAGCGTCACGCACCGCCCTGAGCACGATCCCGCGGTCGAGGGCTTCCTCGCGCTGAGCGCCGCGAGGCTCGCGCCGCGCACGGTGGAGGCGTACAGCCGCGACCTCGCCCACCTCGCGGCCTGGCTCGGCGGCTCTCCGGCCGGCGCGGACGCCGACCGGCTCGCCGAGTACATCGCCCAGCTGCGCGCGGACGGGCTCGCGGCGACGACCATCGCCCGCCGGGCCGCGGCGATCCGCTCCTTCTTCCGCCACCAGGTGCTGCTCGGCGATCGCACCGACAATCCCGCCGCCGAGCTCGAGCTGCCGCGGCGCCGGCGCACGCTGCCGCGGACGCTCTCCGCCGCCGAGGCGGAGCGGCTCGTCGAGGCGGCCGCGGGAACGACGCCGCGCACGCTCCGCGACCGCGCGCTCGTGGAGCTTCTCTACGGCGCGGGCCTTCGCGTGAGCGAGACGGTCTCGCTCGACCGGCAGTCGGTCGACCTCGAGAACCGGCTCGTCCGCTGCATCGGCAAGGGCAGCAAGGAGCGCGTCGTCCCTATCGGACGGGAAGCCGCCGAGTCGCTGCGCCGCTACCTCGCCCGAGGGAGACCTCACCTCGACCGGCGCCGCCGGCCGGAGCTCTTCCTCAACGCGCAGGGCGGGCCGCTCACGCGGGCGGGCGCGTTCCTGATCCTCCGCCGCCTCGCCGCGAAGGCCGGGCTCGAGCCCGAGCGCATCCACCCGCATCTGCTGCGCCACTCCTTCGCGACTCACCTGCTCGAGGGAGGCGCCGACCTCCGCTCGGTTCAGGAAATGCTCGGCCATGCCGATCTCTCGACGACGGAGCTCTACACCCACGTATCCGATCGACGGCGGCGGGAGTTGTATTTCCAGGCGCATCCCCATGCGCGCCGCAAGCACTGAGCAGCAGGGAAGAGGAAACGCATGCACCTCGATCTCCATCTCGCAGTCGCAGCCGTCTCCACGCTGGGAGCCGGCTGGCTGATGCTGAGCGCGGGGCTGCAGAAGAACGCACTCGAGCGCCGCCGCCGGCGCCGCGTCTGTCCCTCCTGCGGCAGGGAGATGCAGGCTCGCGTCTGCCGGAGCTGCGCCGGCTAGCGCCGCGCAGCCGCTCTGCGCTTCAACGCCTGCGCCACGCCCCCGGCTGCCCGGCGCAGATCGGCGTCCGCCCGGTCGTCGGAGGAGAGGCCCTCGAGCAGGACGATCGTCTCGCGCTGGGGCGAGCCGTTCTTCAGCGCGAGCACCGTGAGCCGTCGCACAGCCGCGTTCTCCTCGGCGTCGGCGGCCATCTTGTGGAGCAGCGGACGGACGCCGTTGACCGTGCTGGGATGGTCGCGCGACAGGAGCTCGATCGAGAGGAGCGCCGAGCCGCGGGCGGCGGGGCTCCCGTCGTCGAGGCCGCGCCGGAGCAGCTCCTCCTTCGCCCGCCAGCGGAACTGGCCGACCGCGCGGAACGCGAGGGCGCGCGCGCGGAAGTCGGCGCTGCGCGCGGCCGACTCGAGCTCGTCGTCCCACTCGCTCCGCAGCGCCGCGAGCTCCTGCTGCGAGCCGCTCTCGGCGAGCTGATCCGCGCGGGCCGCTGCCTCCACGAGATCCACCCGGTGAATCTACCGACGCCGCCCGCGAAGCCGCTTAGCTAGGCTCGCCCCAAGTGCACAGAGTCGTTCTCATCCCCGGCGACGGCACCGGGCCCGAGCTGACCGAGGCGACGCGCCGCGTGCTCGAGGCGACCGGCGTCGAGTTCGAATGGGACGTGCGGGAGGCCGGCGCCGACGTCATGGAGCGGCACGGCGGGAACCCGCTCCCGCCCGACGTCCTCGACGCGATCCGCGAGACCGGTGTCGCGCTCAAGGGGCCGATCACAACACCGATCGGCACCGGCTTCCGCTCGGTCAACGTCGCGCTCCGCAAGGAGCTCGACCTCTACGCGCAGGTTCGCCCCTGCAAGAGCTATCCGGGGGTGCGGAGCCGCTTCGACGACGTCGACCTGATCATCGTCCGCGAGAACACCGAGGATCTCTACGCGGGCATCGAGTACGAGCAGGGAACCGACGACGCCAAGGAGCTGATCGCGTGGATCGAGGCGCACGGAAGCAGCCTCCGCCACGGCGACGCCGGGATCTCGATCAAGCCGATCTCAGTCACCGGCACGCGCCGTGTCTTCGAGTTCGCCTTCGACTACGCGCGCCGCAACGGCCGCCGCAAGGTGACCTGCGTGCACAAGGCGAACATCATGAAGTTCACCGACGGGCTCTGGCTCCAGGTCGCGCGCGAGGTCGCGGCGGAGAACGACGACGTCGAGTTCGACGACCGGATCGTGGACAACATGTGCATGCAGCTCGTGCAGCGGCCCGAGGAGTACGACGTGCTCGTCCTGCCGAACCTCTACGGCGACGTCCTCTCCGACCTCGCGGCGGGGATGATCGGCGGGCTCGGCGTCGCTCCGGGCGCGAACTACGGCGACAGCGCCGCCGTCTTCGAGCCGACGCACGGCTCGGCCCCGAAGTACACCGGGCTGAACAAGGTCAACCCGATCGCCGAGATGCTGTCGGGGATGCTGATGCTCCGCCACCTCGAAGAGCGCGACGCCGCCGACCGCCTCGAGAGCGCGATCGCCGCCGTCGTCGCCGAGGGCACGAGCGTCACGTACGACATGAAGCCCACCCGCGACGACCCGACCGCGGTCGGGACGAGCGAGGTGGCGGACGCGATCATCGAGAAGCTGGAAGCCGAGGTGGCAGCATGAGACGGAAGATCACGATCGTCGGCGCCGGCGCGACAGGCGCCACTGCGGCCCACATCCTGGCCGCGCGGGACTACGCGGACATCGTCCTCACCGACATCAAGGAGGGCCTGCCGCAGGGCAAGGCGCTCGACCTGAACCAGATGGGCCCGGTGCTCGGCTTCGAGCCGAAGATCACGGGCTCGAACGGCTACGAGGAGACGGCCGGCTCGGACGTGGTCGTCATCACGGCCGGCCTGCCGCGCTCGCCGGGCATGTCGCGCGACGACCTCGTGACGACGAACGAGAAGATCGTCGGCTCCGTGACCGAGCAGATCGTGGCGCAGAGCCCCGACTGCACGATCGTCGTCCTCTCGAATCCGCTCGACGCGATGTGCCACGTCGCGAAGAACGTCTCCGGCTTCCCGAAGGAGCGCGTCTTCGGCCAGGCGGGGATCCTCGACACCGCACGCTTCCGGACGTTCATCGCCTGGGAGACCGGCGCCTCCGTCCGCGACGTGCAGGCGCTCGTGCTCGGCGGCCACGGCGACCAGATGGTGCCGGTCGTGTCGGCGGCGACGGTCGGCGGCGTGCCGCTGCGGAAGCTCGTCGCCGAGGAGAAGATCCAGCAGATGGTGGAGCGCACCGCGAAGGGCGGCGGCGAGATCGTCCAGCTGCTCGGCACCTCCGCCTGGTACGCGCCCGGCGCCGCGATCGCGGAGATGGTCGACGCGATCCTCCTCGACCAGAAGCGCGTGCTGCCGTGCACCGCCTATCTCGAGGGCGAGTACGGGATCGACGGCCTCTACATCGGCGTGCCGGTCACGCTCGGGGCCGGCGGGATCGAGGAGATCGTCGAGCTCGACCTCTCCGACGACGAGCGCACGGCGCTGGACAGGAGCGCGGAAGCCGTCCGCGAGGTCGTGGGCGTCCTCAGCAGCTGAGCGAGGATGGAGCTCGGGCTGAGCGGACGCACCGCCCTCGTCTGCGGCGCGTCGTCCGGGCTCGGTCTCGCGAGCGCCGAGGCGCTCGCCGCGGAAGGCGCGAACGTCGTCCTCTTCGCCCGCCGCTCGGAGCAGATCGAGGAGCACGCGGCCCGGCTCGGCGGAGTCGCCGTCGCCGGCGACGTGACCGTGGACGCCGACCTCGAGCGCGCGGTCTCCACGACCGTCGACCGCCTCGGTGGGCTCGACGTGCTCGTCTGGAACGGCGGCGGCCCGCCTCCCGGCGGCGCCCGCGACGCGGACGACGACGCGCTCGAGAAGGCATACCGGCTCCTCCTGCGCCCGGCGGTCACGCTCGTCCGGCTCGCGCTGCCGTTGCTCGAGCGGAGCGAGGCCGGCCGCATCGTCGCGATCACGTCGCTCGCCGCGCAGGAGCCGACGACGCACCTCGCGCTCTCGAACACGTTCAGGCCCGGTCTCACCGGCTGGCTGAAGACGCTGAGCCGGGAGGTCGGGCCGCTCGGCATCACCGTCAACTGCGTCGCTCCGGGCCGGATCGACACGCCGCGGCTCGCCGAGCTCTACCCGGACGGGCCGAGCGACGAGCAGCTCGACGAGATCGCGCTCGGCCGCTGGGGGACGCCGCGCGAGTTCGGCGACGTCGTCTGCTTCCTCGCCTCCGCCCGCGCCGCCTACGTCACCGGACAGACCGTCGTCGTCGACGGCGGCCTGAAACGCTTCCTCTTTTGAGCAGGCTTCTCGCATCCTGGTGGAAGATCGCGCTCGGGCTCGTCGCGCTCGTCCTCGTCACCGGCGTGATTCTCGTCAACATCTCCTCGGGCGACTTCATCCTCCTGCCCGACGTCGCCCACGAGGTCGCGCCGCTCGTCCACGTCCAGGGCGCCCATCCCCCCCGCCGCGGCGCCGTCTACTTCGTCGACGTGCTCGAGGAGCGTGCGAGCGAGCTCGACTCGCTCTTCCCCTGGCTGCACCCGCACAGCACGCTCGTGCCGGCCGAGAACCTCGTCCCGCCGGGGACGAACGACGCGCAGATGCAGGCGGCCGACCGCCGCGAGATGTCGATCTCGCAGCAGGTCGCCGCGGCGGTCGCACTACGGCGGCTCGGCTACCACGTCGCCGTTCACCCGAACGGCGTGCTCGTCAACGTCATCGACCTCGGCACGCACGCCGTCGGGAAGCTCCAGCCGGCGGACGTGATCGTCGCAGTCGACGGCGCGCGGACGCCGACGATCGCGAAGCTGCGCAGCGTCCTCGGCAGGCTGCGGCCCGGTCAGGTCGCGACACTCGTCGTCCACCGGGGCGGTCGTACGGTGACGGAGCGCGTCAAGACGATCTCGGACCCCGAGCAGCCGCGTCATGCGATCGTCGGCTTCGAGCCGGCGCAGTCCGCGAGGATCGTGCTGCCGATCCGCGTCTCGATCGACGCCGGCGACATCGGCGGCCCATCCGCCGGACTCGCGTTCGCGCTCGAGGTGATGGAGCAGCTCGGCCACGACGTCGTCCACGGGCAGCGGATCGCGGCGACGGGTGAGATGGCGCTGAACGGGACGGTGGCGCCGATCGGCGGCGTCGAGCAGAAGACGTACGGCGTGCGCGCGGCGCACGTCGGGGTCTTCCTCGTCCCGGCCGGCACCAACTACCGAACGGCGCTCCGCTACGCCGGTCCGGTGCGGATCGTGCCGGTCAGGACGTTCGCCCAGGCGTTGCACGCTCTGGCAACGCTTGCGAAGAGCCAGTAGGAGCCGCCGTTTGCTCGCGCTCGAATCTGCCGGAAATTCGTCAGTTTTCGTCTACGGCAACGCTTGATCCCGAGCCGTTCGGCCCTATCATCGCTCGTCGGGTTCACCGTTTCGTCACCTCCCGACAGCCCAGAGCAACCTAGATAATGAGCAAACGAGCTACTCCAACCTGCGGCGACTGCTACTTCCGCCGCGCCGGTCTCTGCGCACTTGCCGGTGACACGATCTGCCCCACGTTCCGGGCACACGCGCAACGGCTCGCGCCACCGTCGCAGCCGCGTCTCGTGCCGCGCGCGCTCGAGCCGGTTCCTGCCGCCGCGCACGCGGCGGCGTAGCATCCCAGAGGTGCGGATACCGCGCCTGCGCCGGCGGGACACGACCGAGCTGCGCGAGCACTGGCAGCCCGTGCTCTACGCGCGGCTGATCGCCCTGCTCCTGCTCGTCGCCTACGCGATCGCGTTCGTGCTCGAGAACCGGACGTCGGTCCAGGTGCACTTCGTCTTCGCGACGGCGAACGTGTCGCTCGTCTGGCTGATCCTGCTCGCCCTCGGCGTCGGCCTGCTCGGCGGGATCCTGCTCGCACAGCTAGAGCGCCGCCGGCGCAGACGCTCCCAGCAGCGACCCGAGGAGTGAGACGCCCTCGGCGATCTCGTCCGGCAAGACGAAGCTGAAGGCAAGCCGGAGCGACCGCTCGCCGCCGCTCCCGCCTGGGAAGAAGTCCGTCCCCTTGACGAAGGTGACGCCGGCCTCCTCGGCCTGCGCGAGCAGTGTGTCGCACCGCGGACCCGAGGCGAGGTCGGCCCAGACGAAGTAGCCGCCGTCGGGCCGTGTGAAGCTCGCGTCGCCGGGGAGCTCGCGCGCGAGGGCTTCGAGCATCGCGTCGCGCCGCTCGCGAAGGAGCCCGTTCACGCGCTCGAGGTTCGGACCGAACGCGCCGCGCCGGAGGAACTCGAGGATCGTCGCCTGGGTCGGGTACGGCGGCGAGATGTACGTCGAGACTGCGAGCGCCTCGAGCTCGGCCGCGAGCTTGGACGGCAGGACGAACCAGCCGACGCGCAACCCCGGCGCGACCGTCTTCGAGAAGGAGGAGCAGTACGCGACCTGCTCTCCCTCGGCGAGCTCGAGCACGCTCGGCAGCGGCTCGCCCTCATAGCGGACGAGGCCGTACGGGTCGTCCTCGAGCACGAGCAGCTCCCGTTCCCCCGCGATCTCGGCGAGGCGGCGACGGCGCTCGAGCGAGAGCGTCCGTCCGCTCGGGTTCTGAAAGGTCGGGATCGTGTAGAGGAACGCCGGCGGGCTTCCCGCGTCGAGCGCGTCCTCGACCGCCTCCGGCACGAGGCCGTCCTCGTCCATCTCGAGCGGCACGATCTCGGCGCCGAGCCGCGTCAGGATCTTCAGCGGCCGGTCGTACGTCGGCGCCTCGACGAGCACGCGCGTTCCCGGCTCCACGAGCCGCTCGGCGAGGAAGACGAAGCCCTGGAGCGAGCCGCTCGTGAGCAGGATGCGCGACGGCTCGACGCCGTGGCGCTCGGCGAGGTGCTCGCGCAGCGGGCCGTACCCGCCGCCGGGGCCGTAGAGGAGGACACTGGGGCCGTCGCGCTCGATCGCCGCACGGGCGCAGTCCGCGAGCTCCTCGACCGGCAGGCAGTCGGGAGCCGGGACGCCGCGCGCGAACGAGATCATGCTTCGAGCCTAGCGGCCAGCTCGGCGCGCAGCTCCTCGACCCGAGCCACCCCGACCGTGTGCCCCTTCTCGGAGTAGAACGCGTGCGCCGTTTCGAGCGCTGCGAGAGCCGCCTCCCGCTTGCCCGCGGCGGCCAGGACGACAGCCAGGTCGTAGCACGAGACCGCCTTGTGCTCGAGTGCGTCCGTCGGCTCGCCCCAGGCGACGGACTCGCGCGCGAGCCGCTCCGCCTCGGCGTGCTCGCCGCGGCGGGCGAGGATCTTCGCCCGCACCTGGCAGATGAGCATCTGTGTGATCACGTCGTCGGCGGCTCCGGCTTGCTCCGCCTTGTCCGTCATTCGCCACGCCTCGTCGTCACGTCCGAGCCGGTAGAGGGCCTCGGCAGCCCAGCCGGCAACTGTCGACATCCAGCCCTGCTCGCCGAGCGCCTCGAGGGCGGCCACCCCCTCGAGTGCCACTTCGGCCGCGCGAGCGGCGTCCCCGGCGTTGAGCTCGACCTCCACGAGCTGCATCCGGTGACCTGCGGCGAGGAGGCCCTGGCCCTGCTCGCGTGCTTCCTCGATCGCCTCGGCAACGAGACGGCGCGCGAGGTCGAAGTTGCCGCGCATCGCCTCGAGCTGACCCCTGAACGCGGGCTCGAACGTCGACGACGTCTTGTACTCGTCGAAGAAGGCGAGCGCCTCTTCGACCGAGAACGGCCCGTAGACGCGCGGCGGCAGCACGGTCTTGCGCACGAGTGCGAGGTCGTCGGCCCGCTTGGCGTGCTCCCTCACCCGCTCGCTGGCCACAGCCATGGCGCGCCAGTGGAGGTCGTTGAGCTCGGCGTGCGCGACGAGCGTCCACGCCTCCACGAGCGCGGCATCGTCGCCCTGGTCCGAGAAGACCGCGACCGCTCGTTCGGCGAGTTCCCGAATTCCGGCTCCGCCTGTTCTCTCCGCGAGGAACGCAACCGCAGCACGAGCGACTTGAAGCCGCAGTTCGCGGACCGGGTCGCCGATGCTGCTCGCTTGGCTGATGAAGGCGTCGGCTAGGGCGAGCGCCTCGGACAGCTCCCCGGAGACCTGCCTCGCCTCGATTGCGTCCACCTCGTGCTGGACGCTGCGGCTTCCGGACGGCAGCAACTCGAGCGCCCGGTCGAGGAGGCCGATTGCGGCGGCGACGTCCTCGCGGCCCAGTGCGCGGTGTCCTGCAGACCCGAGCCGCTCCGCCGCGCGCTGCGCGAGGTCCTCCGTCTCCGGCCCGGCAAGCCCCAGCTCGACGCGGTAGCGGTGCGCCTGCTCGAGGTGGTAGCCGAGGATCTCATCGAGCTCGATCAAGTCTCCTCCATGCGACTCGAGCCAGGCCGCGAAGCGCTCGTGCAGGTCTGCCCGCGCCGCCTTCGGCAGGCCGTCGTACGCGGCGTCGCGGATCAGGAGATGGCGGAAGCGGAACGCGTCGTCGCCCGCGAGCTGCGTCCGGTCGGGCCGCACGAGCTCCTTCCGGACGAGAGCCATCAGCTTCGTCGGCACGTCGTGCTCGTCGGGGGCCAGCGCTTCGACGCCGCCGCGGTGGAAGATCTTCCCCTCGACCGAGCCGCGCTCGAGCACGCCCCGCTCCGACGGGTCGAGCTGGTCGAGGCGAGCCGCCAGCAATGCCTGGATCGTCGGCGGCACAACGACGTCGCCGTTCGGCGAGTCGGCGACCATCGCGAGCATCTGCTCGACGAAGAGCGGGTTTCCCTCGGCCGCCTCCCGGATGCGGGCGTGCATCCTCTCACCGAGATCGGCGTCGCCGAGCAGCCGGTCGATCAGCTCGTCGGTCTCGTCGGCACTGAGCGGTTCGAGCAGGACGGTCGTCGCGTTGAGCTTGCCGCCGGCCCACGTCGGACGCCGGTCGAGCAGCTCCGGCCGCGCGATGCAGACGAGCAGGATCGGCGCGTCACGGCTCCAGTCAGCGACATGATCGACGAGGTCGAGGAACGTCGGCTCGGCCCAATGGAGATCGTCGAAGACGCAGACGACGGGCGCCGACTCCTCCAGCAGCCTTCGAAACGCCCAGGCGATCTCGTCCGCCGTCGCTGGTGCTTCCGACTCCCCGAGCAGCGAGGCGATCGCCGCGGCCGCACGCTCGTCGGACGAACGCCGGCCGAGCTGGAGCACGGCTTCGACGACCGGCCAGTACGTGATCCCCTCGCCGTACGACAGGCAGCGGCCCCGGACGACGGGGAGGCCGTCGAGCGAGCCGAGGAACTCCGCCGTCAGGCGCGACTTGCCGACGCCCGCCGGGCCGAGGACGGTGAAGAGATGGCAGGCACGCTCGGAGCGGACGCGCTCCCATGCGTCCGCGAGCGCCCGCTGCTCGCGCTCGCGCCCGACGATCGGGACGTCGAAGCGTCGTGTCGCCTCCCCGACGACGCTCAGCAGCGGAAACGCCGGGACAGGCTCCGACTTGCCCTTCAGCTGGAGCCGCCGCTCCTCGCCCAGCTCGACGGCACCGCGCACGAGCTGCACCGTCGCGGCGCCGACGAGCGCCTCGCCCGGCTCGGCCGCCTGCTCGAGCCGCGCCGCGACGTTGACGGCGTCGCCCGTCGCGAGCCGCTCCTCCGTGCCGGTCACGACCTCGCCGGTGTTGACGCCGATGCGACCGCGGATGCCGAGCTCCGGTAGCGCGTCGCGCATCTCGACGGCGGCGCGGCAGGCGCGCAGCGCGTCGTCCTCGTGCACGACCGGGACGCCGAAGACGGCCATCACCGCGTCGCCGATGAACTTCTCGACCGAGCCGCCGTGCCGCTCGACGATCTCCTTCATCCGCTCGAAGTAGCGGGCGAGGAGGGCGCGAAGCGCTTCGGGATCGGTCGACTCGCCGAGCGCCGTCGAGCCGGCGATGTCGCAGAAGAGGACGGTGACCGTCTTCCGCTGCTCGCGCGGCGCAGGCGTGGCGGCGAGCGGCGCGCCGCATTCGGGGCAGAACTTCGCGGCCTCGGGAGCCTCGTGGCCGCAGGCGGCGCAAACACTCACACCGCGAATACTGCTACTTCATCCGCTCGGCCACCATTTGTGCGACCTCGGTCGGCGTCGTGCCGACCTCGATGCCGCGGGCCTCGAGCGCCTCCTTCTTCGCCCGCGCCGTCCCGGAGGAGCCGGAGATGATCGCGCCGGCATGCCCCATCGTCTTGCCGGGCGGGGCCGAGAAGCCGGCGATGTACGCGAGCACCGGCTTCGTCACGTGCTCGGAGATGAACGCGGAGGCCTTCTCCTCCTCGTCGCCGCCGATCTCGCCGACCAGCACGATCAGCTCGGTCTGGTCGTCGTCCTCGAACTTCGCGAGCACGTCGATGAACGACGAGCCAACGACGGGGTCGCCGCCGATGCCGACGATCGTCGAGTTGCCGAGGCCGAGCTGGGTCAGCTCGTGGCCGATCTGGTACGTCAGCGTCCCCGAGCGCGAGACGAGGCCGACGGCGCCCTCGGCGAAGATCTCGGCGGGGATGATCCCCGCGTTCGCCTTGCCCGGCGAGAGGACGCCCGGGCAGTTCGGGCCGATCATCGTCGTCCCCTTCGAGCGGAAGTACGCGTACGCGCGGAGCATCTCGTGCGCCGGGACGTGCTCGGTGATGCAGATGACCGCGCCGATCCCGGCGTCGACCGCCTCGTAGATCGCGTCGACCGCGAAGCGGGCGGGGACGAAGACGAGCGACGTGTTCGCACCCGCCTTCGAGACCGCCTCGGCGACCGTGTCGAAGACGGGGATGCCCTCGACGTCCTGGCCGCCCTTCCCCGGCGTGACGCCGGCGACGACGTTCGTTCCGTAGTCGCGGTTCCGGAGGCCGTGGAAGCGGCCCTCCGAACCGGTCAGGCCCGCGACGACGAGCCGCGTGTCGTTGTCGAGGATGATCGCCATCAGCCCGGCACTCCCCTGAGCACGACGGTCGGCAGATCGAGCTTCCCGTCGTGGACGCGGCCGGCGAGCAGCTCGCGGACGCGCGGCCGCTCGTCCTGCGGCGTCTCCGTCCGGTCGAGCCAGTCTTCGAAGTCCGTCTCGCGCACCATCGCGACCTCGTCCGCGACCTCGAGGCCGGCCAGCTCGAAGAAGCTGCGCCACTCGGGGACGGAGTAGTTGCGGACGTGGCTCGGATCGCGCAGGCGATCCGCTTCCTCGGCGGCTTCGCTGGTGAAGGTGTTGTCACAGATCACGACGCGCCCGCGGGCGACGCGCGCCATCTCCCTGACCGCGGCGAGCACGTCGGGGAAGTGGTGCGCGGCGATGCGGCAGGCGACGGCGTCGAAGCTGCCGTCGGCGAAGGGCAGGTGGTCGGCGGGCGCGATCGCGTCCGGCTGCATCCCCGGCGCGGCGTCGAGGGTGACGACCGTCGCGCCCTCCTCGCGCAGCCGCCGCGCGACGTGGCCGCCGCCCGTCGCGACGTCGAGCACGGTCACACCCGGCGCGGGCTCGCACCAGGCGACGACGAGCTCGAGATCGTCGCCCGAGGCGTGCGTCGCGCTCTCGCGGTAGGCATCGGCGCGGTCGCTCCAGAGATCGGTCACGACGCCTCCGCCGCCAGCTCCACCGCGCGCCGCGCCCCGTCGAGCATCGTCGCCTCGGGATGGATGTTCTCGCGCCCCGCGTCGACGAGGATCCTGCGCCCCTCCTCCGCGTTCGTCCCGTCGAGCCGGACGACGATCGGATAGCGGGACATGTCGAGCCGGTCGAGCGCCTCGAGGATGCCGCGCGCGACCTCGTCGCAGCGCGTGATCCCGCCGAAGATGTTGAAGAAGATCGCCTCGACCTGCGGGTCCCGCGTGATCACCTCGAGCGCGTCGACGACCCCCTCGGCCGAGCCGCCGCCGCCGAGGTCGCAGAAGTTGGCCGGGCGGCCGCCGACGTGCGCGACGACGTCGATCGTGGACATCCCGAGGCCGGCGCCGTTCGCGAGCACGCCGACCTGCCCGTCGAGCTTGACGTAGATCACGCCCTTCTCCCGCGCGAACGCCTCGATCGGGTCGGCGGCGCTCGTGTCGCGCCACTCGGCGACGTCGGGATGGCGGAAGAGCGCGCTGTCGTCGACCGTGAACTTCGAGTCGAGAGCCTTCACCTCTCCCTCCGGCGTCACGATCAGCGGGTTGATCTCGCAGAGCATCGCGTCGAACTCGACGAACGCGCGGTAGAGCTTCTCGACGATCGCGGCGATCTGCCTCTGCTCCGACGGATCCTCGAGGCCCGCGCCGTAGACGAGCCGTCGCGCGACCCAGGGCTGGAAGCCCTCGAGCGGGTCGACGTGGAGGCGGACGAGCGCGTCGGGGCTTTCCTCGGCGACCTGCTCGATCTCGACGCCGCCTTGCGTCGTGAACATGAAGAGCGGCTTCTTCGCGCCGCGGTCGAACGTGACGGAGAGGTAGTACTCCTTCGCGATCTCGGAGGCCTGCTCGAGCCAGACCTGGTGGACGACGTGGCCGCGGATGTCGAGGCCGAGGATGCCGCGAGCCTTCTCCTCGGCGTCGGCCGGGTCGTCGGCCAGCTTGACGCCGCCGGCCTTGCCGCGGCCGCCCGTGAGCACCTGGGCCTTGACGACGACGGGCCCGCCGAGCTGCTCCGCCGCGGCGCGCGCTCCCTCCGGCGAGGTGACGAGCCGGCCGTCGGAGACCGGGATCCCGACGCGGCGGAAGAGCTCCTTGCCCTGGTACTCGTAGAGATCCACCGGCGGCGGACACTAGCGCCGCGCCGCCGGTGGACGATGCAGTTGCCCCGCCTGCCGTCAGTAGCCGCTGCCGTAGCCGCCGCCGCCGGTGGTCGTGCCGCTGCCGCCGGGGTCGCTCTTCCCGGTGACCTTCTGCCCTCCGGCCGAGAGCACGTACCAGATGCCGCCGACGCCCTCGCCGGACGTCTGGCCGGCCTTCGAGTCGCCCGCGTAGCGGTAGAGGGGATGGCCGGCGTACGTCACCTGGAGCTTCCCGCCGCGCTTCGCCGTCCCGAGCAGCCTCGCCTTCACGCCGCGGCCGGCGCGCGGCTTGCCCTTCGTGAGCAGGGGCGGCCACGCAGCCGCGCAGCTGCCGGTGCAGACGCTCTTGCCCTTCGGATCGGGCGTGTAGAGGTAGAGCGTGAGGCCACTCGAGGTGGCGAGAACCTTGCCGAGCGAGGTCTTGTGGAGGACGACCTTCGTGCCGGCGGCGTGGCGCGCGGCCGCCGCGCCTCCCGCCGAGACGGCGACGGCGACGACTGCGGCGAGGACCAGGATTCGCTTCGACATGTGCTTCCTTCCTTCTTCGGAGTTGCCTGTCCTACGCCCGGCCGGCGCGTCCGGATTGCGGGACTAGACTCGGCCGCGTGGCCGATGCGATCGTCGCCGAGGCGCTGCGCAAGCGCTACAAGGCGGTCCAGGCGCTGGACGGCGTCTCGTTCGCCGTGCACGAGGGCGAGGTCTTCGGGCTGCTCGGCCCGAACGGCGCCGGCAAGTCGACGACCGTCCGCGTCCTGACGACGCTGACGCGGGCGGACTCCGGCCGCGCGCTCGTCGCCGGCGAGGACGTCCTCGAGCACCCCGCGCGGGTGCGTCGCGCGATCGGCTACGTCGCCCAGGACTCGGGCGTCGACTGGGAGGCGACGGGCCGCGAGAACCTGTTGCTGCAGGGGCGCATCCACGGGATGAGCGGGGCGTCGCTCCGCCGTCGCGTCGACGAGCTGCTCGAGCTCGTCGGGCTCGAGGACGCGGCCGACCGGCAGGCGCGCGGCTACTCCGGCGGGATGAAGCGCCGGCTCGACGTCGCGCTCGGGCTCGTGCACAAGCCGAAGGTGCTCTTCCTCGACGAGCCGACGACCGGCCTCGACCCGGAGGCGCGCGCGGCAATGTGGGTGGAGGTCGAGCGGCTCGCGCACGTCGAGAGCCTCACGATCCTGCTCACGACCCACTACCTCGAGGAGGCCGACCGGCTCGCCGAGCGCGTCGCGATCGTCAGCCGCGGGCGCGTGGTCGTGGAGGGGACGCCGGACCAGCTGAAGCGCGACCTCGAGGGCGAGTCGGTGAGCGTCGAGCTCCCCGAGCAGAACGGCCGGCTCGCCGAGGCAGAGCAGATCGTCGGCAGGATCGGCAGCGAGGTGAACCTCGAGGGCCAGGTGCTGCGGACTCGCGTGCCGAACGGGGCTCAGGCGATACCGGTCATCCTCGGCGCGCTCGACGACGCGGGCATCGAGGTCGCGGCGGTCACGACCGCCCGGCCGTCGCTCGACGACGTCTACCTCCACTACACCGGCCGCGACTTCGCGAGCGAGGACGAGGAGGGCAAGCGCTGATGCAGACCGCCCGGCAGACCGGCTGGATGGTCGTGCGGCAGGCCCGGAACCTGATGCGCGAGCCGATCTGGATCGCGATGATGATCGTCCAGCCGCTCCTCTGGCTGCTCCTCTACGGCCAGCTGTTCAAGCACGTCGACGCGCAGGGCAACTATCCGGGCGGCTTCCTCGAGTTCTTCACGGCCGGCGTGGTGTGCATGAACGCGTTCTTCGGCGGCACCTGGGCGGGGATGGCGATGATCAACGACCTCGACCGGCACGTGATCGACCGCTTCCTCGCGGCGCCAGCGTCGCGGCTCGCGATCGTGCTCTCGCAGGTCGTGCGGGCGGGGATCACCGCGATCCTCCAGGCCCTGATCCTCCTGCTGATCGCGCTCGCGCTCGGCGTACGCGTGCACGGTGGCTTCGCCGGCTGGATCGTCGTACTCGCCGCGTCGTTCCTGCTCGCGATGGTTTTCGCGGGCTTCTCGAACGGGATCGCGCTCCTGCTGCGGCGCGAGGCGTCGATGATCGCGACCGCGAACTTCGTCGGCATGCCGCTGATGTTCCTCTCCACGATCCTCGTCGCCTTCGCTGTCATGCCCGGCTGGATCCAGGCGGTCACGCGCGTCAACCCCGTCAACTGGGGCGTCGTCGCGGCCCGCAACGCCGTCTACGGGGTCAGCTGGGGCCAGTCGCTGGCCCACCTCGGCTTCCTCCTCGCCGCGACCGCCGTCACCGCGCTGTTCGCGACGTGGTGCTTCCGCGCGTACCAGCGGTCGATCTAGCCGGCTGCGAGCTCGCAGATCACCTGGCCGCTCGTGACGGGCTGACCGGGCTCGACGGAGAGGTGGCGGACGACGCCTGCGCGCGGCGCATGCACCTCGTTCTCCATCTTCATCGCCTCGACGACGCAGATCACCTGGCCCGCCTCGACCTCGGCCCCCTCCGCGACGGGGACGGCGAGGACGGTCCCCTGCATCGGCGAGACGACGGCGTCCCGACCGCCCGCGCCGTGCGCGCCGCTGCGCGTGCGCTCGTGACGGCTGCGGGCGAGCGTGCGCCAGCCCGGCTCGGGTTCGCTGAGCCGCACCTCGAACCGCCGCCCGTCCACCTCGACCGTCCGCACCCGGTCGACCGTCCGAACCGGCCCGGTCCTTCCAAGGTGCAATTTGCAACTTGGCTCGGCGACGGCGGGCTCCCCGGCGAGCTCGCCCGCCCGCGCGGCGAGCTCCTCCGACTCGACGATCCCGAGACACGTCTCGCCGGCGACGAAGCACGGATGCGAGAGGAGGGCCTTGTGGAAGCCGATCAGCGTCTGCGGCCCCTCGATCCAGAACTCGTCGAGCGCGCGCAGCATCCGCCGCCGCGCGTGCTCGCGGTCGACGCCGTGGACGATGAGCTTCGCGATCATCGGGTCGTACGCGCCCGACACCTCGTAGCCGGCGGCGACGCCCGAGTCGACGCGGACGCCGGGGCCGCTCGGCTCGCGATAGCCGATGACGGGCGCCGGCGCGGGCAGGAAGCCGCGGCTCGCGTCCTCGGCGTTGATCCGGCACTCGATCGCGTGCCCGCGCAGCTCGACGTCCTCCTGGCGCAGCGAGAGCGGCTCACCGAGCGCGATCAGGATCTGCTCGCGGACGAGATCGAGCCCGGTCGCCATCTCCGTCACCGTGTGCTCGACCTGGATGCGCGTGTTCATCTCCATGAAGAAGTAGTCGCCGTCCGGCGTGAGCAGCCCCTCGATCGTCCCGGCCGAGCGGTAGCCGCAGGCCCGCGCCGCCTCGACCCCGATCTCGCCGATGCGCGCGCGTAACGCGTCGTCGACGGCGGGCGACGGTGTCTCCTCGATCAGCTTCTGGTGGCGGCGCTGGAGCGTGCAGTCGCGCTCGCCGAGGTGGATGACGTTGCCGTGCGCGTCGGCGAGCACCTGCACCTCGACGTGGCGCGGATCGACGATGAGCTTCTCGACGTAGACGTCCGGGTTCGCGAAGTACGACTTGCCCTGCCGGCGCGCCGTCTCGAACGCGCGCCCGGCCTCCCCGGGCGCCTCGACGACCTCCATCCCCTTGCCGCCACCGCCTGCGGCCGCCTTGATCAGGAGCGGATAGCCGATCTCGTCGCCGAGCGCGAGCAGCTCGTCGATGGAGGAGACCGGCTCGGTCGTACCCGGGATGATCGGCACCCCGGCCCGCTGCATCGCCGTGCGGGCGGCCGTCTTCGAGCCCATCAGCTCGATCGCCGCCGGCGGCGGGCCGATCCAGACGAGGCCGGCCTCCTCGACCGCGAGCGCGAACGCGGCGTTCTCGGCGAGGAATCCGTAGCCGGGATGGACCGCCTGCGCGCCGGCGCGTTGCGCCGTCTCGACGATCCGGTCGATGCGCAGGTAGCTCTCGGCCGCAGGGGTCGGCCCGAGGAGGTACGCCTCGTCGGCGTAGGCGACGTGGAGCGCGTTCCGGTCCGCCTCCGAATAGACCGCCACCGCGGCGACCCCCAGCTCGCGCAGGGTTCTCGAGACACGGACGGCGATCTCTCCGCGGTTGGCGACCAGGACCTTCTCGAACATGAGCGGGCCGTATTCTCCACAGTCGTGACCCGCGCCGATCAGCTCACCGTCGCGCGCGCGGCTTCCGTTCCGTTCGTGATGGTGCTCTACGCCGCGCGCTTCGACGGGCACGACTACTGGGCGACCGCCGTCTTCTGCGTCGCCATGACGACCGACTGGTTCGACGGGAGGCTTGCGCGCCGGTACGGACGAACCTCGCCGCTCGGCTCGCTCCTCGACCCGATCGCCGACAAGGTGCTCGTCCTCGGCGCGCTCGTCATGCTCGTCGGCGAGGGAGTCGCCCCGGCGTGGATGGTCGCGGCGATCGTCGTGCGCGAGGTGCTCGTCACGGGCCTCCGCCAGGCGGCGATCGAGCGCGGCGTCGTCATAGCCGCCCGAGATCTCGGCAAGCTCAAGACCTGGGCGCAAGCGGTCGGCGCCGCGGTCGCCGGCTTCGCCGCGGCAGGAGCCTGGCCGCACGCCGCGGGCTGGTGGGCGCTGCTCGTGGCGGTCGTGCTGACGTGGGTATCGGGCCTCGACTACGCCCGCAGCGCGCCGCGCCTGCTCTCGGGACGCGCCCAGCCCGAGTAGCCGCGCCCAGCCGCCACACGGCGATCCCGTGCGCCGCACGCGCCGGTTACGGCTCGTCGTCCTCCGCCTGCCGGCGCGGGAGAAGCGCGTCGGCCCAGGGCGAGACCGCCCGCTCTTCGGCCGCCTCGGCCGAGAGCGCGGCCAGGATCGCCGCCCGCTCGGCCTCGTCCGGCTCGGGCGAGATCTCGTGAGCCACGGATGCACAGGCTAATGCCACCGGCCCGCGGGGTCGATGAGAAGGCTCGTGGGTCAGCGTCTAGTCACGCTTGCGGCCGCCGTCACCGCAGCCGTGGTCGTCGTCGCTGGAGCAGCGGCGGCCGGCCGGCACCTGCCCGACTGGGCAAGGCCGCAGATCGCCAGCGTCGTCTCGCACGGACTGATGGCGAGGAGCGTTCAGGGCTTCCGGCCGAACAACCGGCTGACGCGGCAGGCGATGTCCAAGCTCGCGTACGGGCTCACGGAGGCGTTGACGCCGGAGGTGACCGTGCCGACCACGACCGATCCCACCACGACCGACCCGACGAGCACGGATCCGACCACGACCGACCCGACCTCGACCGACCCGACCTCAACCGACCCGACCTCGACCGATCCCACGAGCACCGACCCGACCCCGACGGATCCGACGACGACCGACCCGGTTCCCACGCTGCCGCCGCCTCCGCCCCCCGTGTCCGACCCGAACGGAGCGGTGACGATGGCCCAGCTCGACTCCCAGCTCGTCGACGCCCTCTACCTCCGGCACGCGGCGCGCGAGTTCTCCCTCGGAGCGAAGGCGGCCGGCATCCGCGTCCCGTCGCGTTTCGGCACCGAGGTCGTCGCGCGGCTGCTCGGACTCCGGATCGACCATCCCGCGGCGGAGGACTACCTCGAGCTCCGGCCGCAGGATCCGGCGAGCCGGGCGGAGGCCGCGTACTCGGCGGCGCAGATCCTCTCCTTCGCCCCCTTCGGCAGCAGCTGGCAGCTCGGCTGGGTGCAGGAGCTCGCCGACTCCTTCGCGATCCCGAAGCTCAACGTGTGGCAGAAGCGGATCCTCACCGTCGCCTTCTCCAAGATCGGGATGCCGTACGTCTGGGGCGGGACGAGCGACGGGCCGGAGGCGCCGTTCGGGGTGCCGTCGCGCGGCGGCTACGACTGCTCGGGCTTCGTCTGGCGGGTCTACAAGCTCCAGAGCTATCCGGACGAGGGCGACCTCGCCTCGGTGATCCGGGGCCGGACGACGATGGTCATGAGCGTCGAGGTGCCGCGCTCGGAGCTGATCCCGTTCGCGAAGCTCCAGCCCGGGGACGTCCTCTTCTTCGGCGCCCACGGGCCGCGCTCGAGCGGGGCGCAGATCGACCACACGGCGATCTACGTCGGCAACGGCTGGCTCATCCAGTCCTCGGGACAGGGCGTTGCGCTCGCCCAGCTCACGGGCTGGTACCGGCGGCAATTCGCATGGGCGCGCCGGCCGCTGCGCGAGGCCGGGCTGGAGGGATAGCGAAGGTCTGGGGCATGATCACCCCTTCGGGTGATTTCGCAGAAGTGGCTGCAAAGCAACAATCTTGCTGTCTGGCGTCCCCGATGAATTCCCCCCTTTGGAGGAAGCAATGGTGGAGTGGAAGTCCCGCCTCGTGATCGTCCTGATCGTCGCTGCGGCTCTCGCGCTGGCGCTCGGGATGAACTACGGCTGGCTCGTCAACTACGGCTGGTAGCCCGCTCTCGCACCTCGTAGCGGTGGGGATGGTGTCGGAGGAGCGGTGAAGTCAATCGCCGCGATCCCGGCCAGAGTTCTGGTGATCGTGGCCCCCGTCGTCGTGGCGGGGGTCGCATCGCTCGCCGCAGCGGCCTACGAGTACGCGCGCACGCCTCACTCGCTCGGCGACTACTTCGCACTGCTCGGGCTCTTCGCGGCCATGGTGCTGGCGGAGCGCTTCCCGGTTCCCGTCGAGGGGATGGACGCCGGCGGCGTCACCCTCGGCTTCGTCTTCGCCGTCTCGGGGATCCTCCTGCTCGGCTGGCCGGCGGGCGTGATCATCACCGCCGCCGGGCCGCCGGTCACGATGCTGCTGCAGCGGCGGCCGCTGGTGCGGATCGCCTACAACGGCTCGATGTGGGGAATCGCCGCGCTCGTGAGCGGCCTCGTCATCGAGCACCTCCACGGCACCTCGGTCGGGCTCCTCGTCGCGCGCCTCGTCCTCTGCGCGTTCCTCTACTACTGGGTCGTCAACCACGTCCTGATCAGCGCCGTCCTCTCGGCGGACAGCGGGAGGCCGTTCTTCACGCTGATGTGGGACAACATGCGGCAGACGACCGCGCCGTTCGCGCTGATGACCTCGGCCGCGCTCATGCTCATCGTCCTCTGGCAGCGCGACCCGGCGCTCTCGATCGCCCTCGTCGGCCCGCTCCTGGCCATCGCTCTCTACCAGCGCTCGACCCACGCCGCGCTGCGGGCGATGCGGCTCGCCCTCACCGACCCGCTGACCGGCCTCGGAAACCACCGCAGCTTCCACGAGCGGCTGCAGCGGGAGCTCGCCGTGGCGGAGCAGGCGTCGACGACGCTCGCTCTCTGCCTCGTCGACCTCGACGACTTCAAGACGATCAACGACCGCTACGGCCATCCGGTGGGCGACGAGGTGCTCAGCCAGGTCGCGTCGCGGCTGCGGCAGGGAGGCGAGTCGTTCCGGCTCGGAGGAGACGAGTTCGCGATCTTGCTTCCCGGACACGACGAGCGGCAGGCGGCCGCCGTCGCCTTTTCGATCATCGACCGCGTCGGAGCGCTCCACATCGACGGCGTCGGCCCGGTCACCGTCAGCGCCGGCGTCGCGACGTACCCGATGCAGGGAGCCGGGCGCGACGAGCTGATCCGTCTCGCCGACAGCGCGCTCTACTGGGCGAAGGAGGACGGGAAGAACCGGGCGCGGACGTACGAGGCCGAGTCACTGCTCCGCGCGAACCTCGAGCAGCTCGCCGAGAGCCCCGACCGTGCTGCCCGCTACCGGGCGGCGGCGAGCCTCGCGAAGGCGGTCGACGCGCGCGACGCGTACACGGGCAGCCACTCCGAGCGCGTCGGCGACGTCGCGGCCCGGATCGCGAAGCGGCTCGGCGCCGACGAGGCGGCCGTCGAGCTGACACGCCTCGCCGGCAGCCTCCACGACCTGGGCAAGCTCGCGATCCCGGAGGAGATCCTCCGCAAGCCGAGCGCGCTCAACGAGGCCGAGCGCCTCGTCCTCGAGCGGCACGTCCAGATCGGCTACCGGATGCTCGAGAGCCTCGGCGTCGAGCCGGTGGCCGAGTGGGTGCTCCACCACCACGAGCGATGGGACGGCGCCGGCTACCCGAACGGTCTCGCCGGCGAGCGGATCCCGCTCGGCGCGCGGATCATCTTCGTGGCGGACGCGTACGACGCGATGACCTCCGAGCGCCTCTACCGCAAGCCGCTCTCGCCGCGCGACGCGCTCGCGGAGCTCGAGCGCAGCTCCGGCAGCCAGTTCGATCCCGCCGTCGTCGAGGCCTTCGCGGACGAGATCCGCGGCCCGCGAGTCGCCGACGCGGGCGCCGTGCTCGCGTCCTAGCCGGCAGTAGCCCCTTGCGTCGGTAGCGCTTGTCCGCAGCAGCTCGGCGGGCGAGCGCGGATGCGTCGACGGCGGAGCTCGAGGATCCTCGCCGCATGACAATCATCTGGTTCGTCGTCTGGCTCATCGCCGACCATGTCGGCTCGCACGAGCCGCTCCTGCTCGATCCCGTCAACGTGTGGACGGCCACGCTCCTTGCCGCCGTCGCGCTCGACCTCGGCAGCCACCACGGTCGGGGCGCAAAGCGGCGCTAGCCGCATCGAGGAGACCCGAGCGCGTCAGAGCGGGATGTTGCCGTGCTTGCGGCGCGGCCGCGGCTCGGCCTTCGTGAGCGCCGTCTCGAGCGCGTCGATCAGCACGGGCCGGGTGCGCCGCGGCTCGATCACGTCGTCGACGTAGCCGCGCTCGGCCGCCGTGTACGGGTTCGCGAAGCGCTCCTTGTAGTCGGCGATCAGCTCGGCGCGACGCGCCTCGGGATCCTCCGCCGCCTCGAGCTCGTGACGGAAGATGATGTTCACCGCTCCCTCCGGCCCCATCACGGCCACCTCCGCGGTGGGCCACGCGAAGTTGAAGTCGGCGCGGATGTGCTTCGAGCTCATGACGTCGTACGCGCCGCCGTACGCCTTGCGCGTGATCACGGTCAGCTTCGGCACCGTCGCCTCGCAGTACGCGTAGAGGAGCTTGGCGCCGTGCCGGATGATCCCGCCCCACTCCTGCGCCGTCCCGGGCAGGAAGCCGGGCACGTCGACGAAGGTGACGAGCGGGACGTTGAACGCGTCGCACGTCCGGACGAAGCGCGCAGCCTTGTTCGAGGCGTCGATGTCGAGGACGCCGGCGAGCGACCGCGGCTGGTTGCCGACGACGCCGATCGGATGGCCGCCGAGCCGTGCGAACCCGCAGACGATGTTCTCGGCCCAGCGCTCGCTCACCTCGAGGAACTCGCCGTCGTCGACGACGCGGCGGATCACGTCGTGCATGTCGTAGGGATGGTTCGGGCTGTCGGGAACGAGCGTGTCGAGCTCCGCGTCCTCCCGGTCGACGGGGTCGGTCGGCGCGCTCCACGCCGGCCGCTCGGCATTCGACTGCGGCAGGAACGAGAGGAGGTAGCGCGCGTCCTCGAGGCACGACTCCTCGTCCGGCGACGTGAACTGGGCGACGCCCGACTTCGCCGCGTGCGTCGCCGCGCCGCCGAGCTCCTCGAAGGTCACCTCCTCGCCAGTGACCGTCTTCACGACGTCGGGGCCCGTGATGAACATGTAGGACGAGCCCTCGACCATGAAGACGAAGTCGGTCATCGCGGGCGAGTAGACGGCGCCGCCGGCGCACGGCCCGACCACGAGCGAGATCTGCGGGATCACGCCCGAGGCCTGGACGTTGCGCCAGAAGATCTCCGCGTAGCCGGCGAGCGAGACGACGCCCTCCTGGATCCGCGCGCCGCCGGAGTCGTTGATCCCGATCAGGGGGCAGCCGTACTTGGCCGCCAGATCCATCACCTTCACGATCTTCTCGGCGAAGACCTCGCTCAACGAGCCGCCGAAGACGGTGAAGTCCTGGGAGAAGACGAAGACCTTGCGGCCGAAGATCGTCCCGTAGCCGGTGACGACGGCGTCGCCGTAGGGCCGGCGATCCATCATCCCGAAGTTCCACTCGCGGTGGCGGACGTAGCGGTCGAGCTCGACGAACGACCCGGGGTCGCAGAGCCTCTCGGCGCGCTCGCGGGCGAGCAGCCGGCCCTCCGAGCGGTGTCGCTCGACGGCCTTCTCGCTGCCGGCGTGACGCGCCTGCTCGCGCAGCTCCTCGAGCCACTCGAGCTTGCCCGCCGTCGTTTCGTGCCCCTCGGCCACCGCTGCGGAGCCTAACGTTCGCGCTCGTGCGCCATCGCCTGCCCCCCGCCTTGCGCCTGCGCGGCTTCGCGCTGCTCTGGACGGCGCTGCTCGCGAACGGCTTCGCCACGCAGATGATCGTCGTGGCGATCGGCTGGCAGGTCTACTCGATTCGCCACCGGCCGCTCGACCTCGGCCTCGTCGGGCTCGCCGAGTTCCTGCCGCTGCCCGTGCTCGCGCTGCCGGCCGGACAGCTCGCCGACCGGATGTCGCGCAGAGTCGTCTCGGCGATCGCCGGCGCGCTCCAGGTCGGAATCGCCGGTGTGCTGTTCGCCATCACCGAGATCGGACCGCACTCGATCTGGCCCTTCCTCGGCGTCGGACTCCTGAACGGAATCGCATCGGCGATCGGCTCGCCCGCGCAGCGCGCGCTGACCCCGGAGCTCGTGCCGATGGACCTGCTGCAGGGCGCGATCGCGCTCCGCAGCGTGGCCGGGCAGATCGGCGTCGTCACCGGCCCCGCGGTCGGAGGGGTGATCTTCGCCGTCCAGCCTCTGGCCGTGTATGCCGCGGCTGGGGCGCTGCTGGCGATCGCGGTGCTCGCCCTCGCTGCGATCCCGCCCTCCGGCTCGCGTCCGGAGCCGCAGGCGGTCGGCTGGGACAGCCTCGTCGCGGGCATCCGCTTCATCACGAACACGCGCGTCGTCCTCGGCGCGATCGCCCTCGACCTCGTGGCCGTCCTGTTCGGCGACCCGATCGCGCTCGCGCCCGTCTTCGCCAAGTCGATCCTCCACGGCGGGCCCGTCGTGCTCGGCGGGCTGCGCGCCGCGCCGTCGGTGGGCGCTCTCGTGGCGGGCCTGCTGATCACGCGCTGGCCGCTGCCGTTCCGCGCGGGACGGACGCTGCTGCTCGTCGTCGCGACCTTCGGCGCGGCGACGATCGTCTTCGGCCTCTCGAAGTCGCTGCCACTCTCGCTCGTGATGCTCGGCATCACCGGCTTCGTGGACATGGTCAGCATGAACATCCGCGCGACGACCGTCACCGTCCTGACGCCGCTCCGCCTGCAGGGGCGCGTCAACGCCGTCGAGTGGGTGTTCATCAGCGCGTCGAACGAGCTCGGCGCCTTCGAAGCGGGCGGGATGGCGTCGCTGCTCGGGACTGCGCGCGCCGTCGTGCTCGGCGGGGCGCTGATGATCGGCTTCGCCGCGTCGTGGCCGCGTCTCTTCCCCGCCTTCGCACGGCTCGGGCGCCTCGACGAGCTCGAGCCGGCCGAGGTATAGGTTCAGCGCATGGAGCCGCTCGACCGCTCGACGATCTGGCCGTACGACGAGCGCGGCGAGCCGCGCGAGTTCCACTACCAGCGCCACGCGAGCCCGACCGTCGTCGCCGCAGAGGAGGCGCTCGGCCGGCTCGACGGCGGAACGGCGCTCCTCTTCCCGTCCGGCGCGGGTGCGACCACGGCGCTCGCGCTCGCCCTGCTCGAGCCGGGCGACACGATCGCGCTCGCGGAGGGCTGCTACTACGGCACCGGCGTGACCTTCGCCGCGCTCGGGCGCTGGGGGCTGCGCGTCGTCGAGTTCGACCAGACGGGGCCGCCGCCCGAGGGCGTGCAGCTCGTCTGGGTCGAGGCGCCCTCGAACCCCTTCCTCACGGTGCCCGACCTCGAGGCGGCCGCCGCGCACCCGGCGCCGGTCGTCGTCGATGCGACCGTCGCGACTCCCATCCGGCTACGGCCGCTCGAGCACGGCGCCGACTACGTCCTCCACAGCGCGACGAAGTACCTCGCCGGCCACGACGACGCGCTGCTCGGGGTCGTCGTCTGCCGCGACGCGGCGGCGGCGGAGGAGCTGCGCACCTTCCGCACCCGCACGGGCATCGTCGCGGCGCCCGATCCCGCCTGGCTTCTCCTGCGCGGGCTGAAGACGCTCGAGCTGCGCGTGCGCCGCCAGACCGAGACCGCGCGCGTCCTGGCGGAGCGGCTCGCCGCCCACCCGGCGGTCGAGATCGCACGCTATCCCGGTTTCGGCGGGCTGATCTCGTTCGACGTCGCGGATGCCGAGACGGCCCGGCGCGTGGAGACCTCGACGCGCGTGATCGTCAACGCGACCTCGCTCGGCGGCGTCACGACGTTGTTGGAGAGCCGCCGCCGCTGGGAGGGTGAGCGCGTGCCCGCCGGACTGCTGCGGCTCAGCGTCGGGCTCGAGGACGCGGACGTCCTCTGGGCCGACCTCGAGCAGGCGCTCGGCTAGCGCTCTTGCCGTAAGGCTCCGTAGTCGCGTGCAAGACGTGTCGGGAGCCGCCCCGATGCGTCCCCGACCCTCCTCGGCGACGCTCGAGTCGTGAGCGACAAGGCGTTCGACAAGGGAGCGGAGACCGAGGAGCTCGAGACGCTGCGCGCCGAGTGGCGGGCAGCGCTGGCGGCGGCTCGCGACGCCTTGCGCGCGGATGCCGGATACCTCGACGAGGAGAAGCTCCAGGCCGAGACTCGCCGCCTGATCGAGGAGTACCCCGCGGCGGCGGAAGAGCTCCGCCAGTTCGCGCTCGACGAGGGCCTGTCGCCCGAGCTCGCTCGTCCGTTCCTCCCGCGCGGCCTGACGCGCCGCGCGCTCGGCCTGCCGGAGGGCGTCCACGCCTGCGTCTTCGCGCTCGACGGCGTGCTCGTCGGCAGCACTCCGTTACAGGTCGAGTCCTGGCGGCGGACCTTCGACGAGCTGCTCTCCTCCCGCATCGAGGCGACGTATCGCCGGCACACGGCTCCCTTCGACCCCGAGATCGACTACACGGCCGCGATCGAGGGGCGGACACGGCTCGACGGCGTCCGGACGTTCCTCGCAAGCCGCGGCGTCCGCCTGCCGGAGGGATCGCCGGACGATCCTCCCGGGGCCGAGACCGTCCACGGAGTCGCGAACCGGAAGAACGAGCAACTCGAGCTGCTGCTGGAGCAACGAGGCGTCCGCGTCTTCGACGGCGTCCGCCACTACCTCGAGCTCGCGCGCACCACCGGCATGGCCTGCGCCGTCGTGTCCGCGAGCGCGCACACGGGCGAGATCCTCCGGCAAACCGGCCTGGCCGACCTCGTCGGAGCGATCGTCGACGCCGACACGATCGCCGCCGAGCACCTCGCGGACGAGCCCAGCGCCGACCGCCTGCTCGCGGCCTGCCGGATGCTCGAGGTCGACCCGCAGCATGCCGCCGCCTTCCAGACGAGCGAGACGGGAGTCGCGCTCGCGCACGCCGCGGGATTCCGCTTCGTCGTCGCGGTCGAGCCCGACGAGCATCCCTCCCGCGTCCGGCGGTTCCGGCACGCGGGCGCCGACCTCGTCGTGACGGGCCTGCCGCGCCTACTCGAGCTAGCCGCCTGAGCGACCGGCAAAGATCAGGGGATCTACGGATGGCGGCATCCCCCGTTCGCGGGAGGATCGTCCTGCGTCGAGCACGGAGCGCAAGTAGGTTGAAAGCCGGCAGGGGACGCGTAGGAAGAGGTCGCAAGACCGAGACCGAAACGCCAACCGCCGACAGGACGAAAGCGCTACCGGCTCGGCGAACCTTTGGTCCCGCAGCGTCGGTGCTGCGGCGAGTGAAGGAGCCGAGCCGATGGCAGCAACGCACGCGCCGATCCGGATCCGCCCGGGCGACGTGATCAGCCTCACCGGCCGCCACGTCGGCGACACGGGACGCACGGGCGAGGTCGTCGACGTCCTGGGCGAGGAGCCGAATCCGCACTACCGCGTCCGCTGGGAGGACGGGCACGAGAGCGTCATCTATCCGACGGAGACGATGACGGTCGTCCGCTCGAAGCGACGCCAGAGATAAGCGACGCCAGAGATAGAGGAGGAGCCGGAGGTCGGACTCGAACCGACGGCCTAACGCTTACAAGGCGTTTGCTCTACCAGCTGAGCTACTCCGGCCCGCAGGCGGCAGCGTAGCGAGCCATCCGCCTAGAGAAGGACCTCGCGACCCTTCTGGTGCGTGATGATCTTCCGCTTCCCGCGCTGGAGCGCGTTGTCGATCGTCTTCGTGTCGCAGCCGAGCTGGTCGGCCATGTCCTCGTAGGACGAGCCCTCGAGGTAGAGGCGCAGCGCCTCCGACTCGAGGTTCGAGAGGCCGGTGCCGAGGTTGAAGACGAGGCTCTGCAGCTCCTCGCTCGAGATGACGACGAGCGGCGGCTCCTGGACGGCCGGCCCCGGGAGCGCGTCGCCGAGCGTGCATTCGCCGTCCGACTCCTGTCCCGCCGGGGTATGGCTGAACGAGACGTACGTGTTGAGCGGCGAGTGCTTGAAGCGCGTCGCGGTCTTGATCGCGGTGATGATCTGCCGGGTCACGCACAGCTCGGCGAAGCTGCGGAACGACGTCTCCTTGTCGGTCCGGAAGTCGCGGACCGCCTTGTAGAGGCCGATCAGCCCTTCCTGCAGGAGGTCGTCGTTGTCGCCGCCGGCGAGGAAGTACGAGCTCGCCTTGAGACGCACGAAGCCGGTGTAGCGGCGGATCAGCGCGTCCATCGCGGCGGCGTCGCCGTTGCGAGCCTTGAGCACGTGCTGCAGATCCTCGAGCTCTCGTTGAGCTTTCTGCGGCGAGCTGGCTGTCGCGGTGCGAGCGGCCACGGCATCTCCCCTGGTCGCCAGGGCGAAGTCTCACCCTGTAGTTGAGGGCGAACATAGCAAGCGGTCCAAAGTTTTACAAGTCAATTTGCACTGGACCCAGTTTGCTACGAACGTACGTTCGTGCCCTCGAACTGCGCCCTTCTACCGTTCCCCTCGGCGGCATCACGTCATGGGTGCCGCTCTTCCTCTTCGTGATCCTCTTCGGGCTGTCGATGGACTACCACGTCCTCATCTTCAGCCGCGTCCGCGAGTACTACGACTCGGGCCTCTCGACCCCCGACGCCGTGGCGGCGGGCGTCCAGGCGACCGCGGGCGTCGTGACGAGCGCCGCGGCGGTCATGGTCGCCGTCTTCGCGATCTTCGCGACGCTCGGCCTCGTCGAGTTCAAGATCATGGGCGTCGGCCTCTCCGTGGCCGTGCTCCTCGACGCGACCATCGTCCGCGCCGTGCTGCTGCCCGCGGCGATGAAGCTGCTCGGCGACTGGAACTGGTGGCTGCCCCGCTGGCTCGAGTGGCTGCCGCGCGTCGGCGGGCCGCTCGCCCTCGAGCCGAGCGTGCCGCGGTACGCAACGGGTCAGGACTCGCCGCGCCGCAGCCGCTCGAGACGCGCGAGCGTCTCGGGATCGAGGCGATCGCGCAGGTCGCCGCGCAGAGCCGGCGGCTGAGCCGGGCGCGCGAGCTCGGCGAGGAATCTCTGCGAGGCGAGCTTCCGCACCTCGACCCCGGCGGTGCCGCGGACGGCCGCGTCGGAGGAGACGATCGCCACCTGCTCCCGCCCCCGGTGCTCGGCCGCGAGCCGCTCGAGCAGGGCGTCCGCGTCCCTGGCCCACCGGACCTCGAGCGCGCCGTGCCGCTCGGTCGGACCCTCGCCGTCGAAGACGAGGATGCCGCGGGCGCCCTGCGCGGCGACCCAGCTCGCCAGCAGGTCGCGCAGCTCCTCGGGCGACGAGAAGCCGCCCGCGTGGAGGACGTTGAACCCGTCGAAGAGGTAGAGGCTCGGCTCAGCCACGCTGTCTCCGGGCCTCGTACAAGAGGAGCGCGGCGGCGACGCTGACGTTGAGCGACTCGACGCGGCCGAGCTGCGGGATGGAGACCTCGAGGTCGCACGTGCGGCGGACGAGCGGGCGCAGGCCCTTGCCTTCCGCGCCGAACACGAAGGCGACGCCGCCCGAAAGGTCGGCCTGCCACATCGGCGTTCCGGCCCCGCCCGCGCCGGCGACGATCCACAGGTCGGCGCGCTTGATCTCGCCGAGATAGCGGGCGAGATTGGTGACGACCGCGACCGGCAGGTGCTCGACGGCGCCGGCCGAGGCGCGGCAGACGGCGGCAGTGACGCGCGCCGAGCCGTGCGCGGGCACGACGACGCCGCTCGCTCCCGCTCCCTCGGCCGACCGGATCACGGCGCCGAGGTTGCGCGGGTCGCTGACCTGGTCGAGACACGCGAGGAGCGGCGCCGGCCCGGCGGCGAGCTCGTATGCATCGGCGTAGCGGTACGGCTCGCACCACGCGACGACGCCCTGGTGATCGCGCGTCCCCGCCGCCTCCGAGAGCTCCCGCTCGGGCTTCGTCTGCACGCGGGGCCGCTCGGTCTCCCGCAGCCACGCCTCGCTCCGCAGCGCACGCTCGCCCGCCCAGAGCTCGAGCACCTCGCGCGACCCGCGCAGCGCCTCGCGTACCGGTCGGCGTCCGTAGACGAGCTCGCGCGTCACGGCCGCCGGACGAGCCGGAAGCCCGGTTCCTCGGCGACGTCGCGCACCTCCCAGCCGGCCGCCGCGAGCTCGTCGCGGAGCCGGTCGGCCTCGCCGAAGTCGTGCGCCACGCGCGCGTCGCGCCGCCGTTCGGCGAGCTCGACCAGCTCGGCCGGCGCCTGCTCGACCTCCGCCAGCGACTCGAGGCCGAAGAGCGCGAAGGCGCGGCGGAGGAGCTCGTGATCGCGCCAGCCGTGCATCACCGCGAGCGCCCCCGGCGTGTTGAAGTCCTCGTCGAGCGCCACCTCGAACGCGGCCCACTCCCCCACCGGCTCGCTCGGCGCGTGGAAGACGTTGCGGAACCCGTCGACCCGCTCCCTCGCCTGGACGAGGGTGTCCTCGTTGAAGTCGAGCGGCTTGCGCCACTGGCCCGAGAGTAGGAGCATCAACGCGACCTCCCGACCCCAGCCGTCCACGACGCCGCGGATCGTCATGTCGTTGCCGAGCGACTTCGACATCTTCTCGCCGCCGCGCATCAAGAGGCCGTTGTGCATCCAGATCCGCGCGAAGTCGTGACCGAGGGCGAGCGACTGCGCCAGCTCGTTCTCGTGATGGGGGAAGACGAGATCGAGCCCGCCGCCGTGGATCTCGAAGACGGGTCCGAACGCCTCCTCGGCCATCACCGAGCACTCGATGTGCCAGCCCGGCCGGCCGTGGCCCCACGGCGAATCCCACGACGTGTCCTCGCCCGGCTTCGTCGCCTTCCAGAGCGCGAAGTCCTGCGGCGCGCGCTTGAGCGCGCTCGCCTCCTCCGGCTCCATGTGCTCGACCTTCTGTCGCGACAGGCGGCCGTAGCCGGGATCGGTCGCGACGCCGAAGTACACGTCCCCGCCCGCCTCGTAGGCGTGCCCGGCGTCGACCAGCTTCTCGATGAAGGCGACGATCGCCGGCACCGCGTCCGTCGCCTTCGGAAGCGCGTCGGGCATGCCGAGACCGAGATCGCGCGTGTCCTCCAGATACCACTGCGTGGCGCGCTCCGCGAGCTCCGCGCTCGCGCCCGGCGCCGCGTCGTAGATCTTGTCGTTGATGTCGGTGATGTTGTGGACGAGCGTCGCCTCGTAGCCGCGGTGGCGCAGCCAGGCGCGCAGCCACATTCCGAGCGCGAACGGCCGCGCGTTGCCGATGTGCGCACGCTGGTAGACGGTCGGCCCGCAGAAGTACATCCGGATCGGGCCGGGCGGCTCGGGCAGCTCCTCGATCCGCCGCGACAGCGTGTTGTAGAGCCTCATTGGTCTAGCCTAGATAGGAGCTCGTCGCGGGGCAGCGCGGCGATCACGGCCGCGAGCTCGGGGCCGCGCTCGCGGCCGGTGAGCGCGAGGCGGAGCGTCTTCAGGTCGCCCCCGACGGCCTTGAGCTCGCGAACGAGCGTCCGGGGCTCGACTCCGGCCTCCGCGAGCTCGCGCGCCCGTGCAAGCGTCTCCGGCGAGCCCACCTCCGCCGTCGGCGGCGGCTCGAGCACCTGCGTCGCGTAGTCGCGCGCCTCGGCGAGGTCGCGGGCGCCGCGCAGCACGGGAGCGACCGAGAGCGGGACGCCGACGCGCGCGGCCAGCTCCGCGTCCGAGAGGGCGGCGAGCGCCTCGATCGACAGCCGCCTGATCCGCGCGAGGTCGAGATGGACGTCGTGCCGCGGCAACCCGAGCTCGTCGAGATACGCGCGCACCGCCTCGGCCGGGAATCCCTGCTCACGCAGGTCGGCGACCGAGACGGCGCCGTGCCGCTTGCCGAGCTTGCGCCCGTCGTCCCCCAGGAGCAGCCCGTGGTGCACGTACTCCGGCGGGTCGGCGCCGAGCGCGCGGATCAGCGCACGCTGGAGGTCTGCGTTCGCGCGGTGGTCACTGCCGCGGATGACGTGCGTGATCCCGAAGTCGACGTCGTCGACCGCCGACGCGAGCTGGTACGTCGGCGACCCGTCCGGGCGGAGGATCGTCGTGCGGCCGAAGCGGAGCGCGCCCTCCGCATCGGGCTCCCCGATCGCGTGGGCCGCCTCGCGGTGGCGGACGTGGCGCGAGCTCTGCCGTACGGGCCCCTCTTCCCAGCCGACGCCGAGCCACTCGAGGTCGGCGACGATCGCCGTCTCTCCGCCTGCGACGTTCCGTGCCGGATCGGTGTCGTCGATCCGCAGGAGTAGCGTCCCGTCGCGCTCGTCCGCGAAGCGGCGGTTCGCGACCGCGCTCAGCGCGTTGCCGAGATGGAGCGAGCCCGTCGGGCTCGGCGCGAAGCGAACCTTCACCGCCACCCGGCGAGTGTAAGCTGCGCTTCGCGATGGAGTCCTGGCGCGCAACGGTTCTCCGCCAGAACGGCTAGTCCGCCGCTTCCCAGCACAGCGTCGTAGGGAAGCGGCGGGATGCGACGCGTTCCCGCCCCGAAAACGGAGGTGAACGTCGCGATGCCGATGCCCCATCGCACCCAGCAGCAGCTGATCAAGCGCCGGCTCGCCGGCAAGGAGGGAGCGGAGCGGATCCGCGAGCTCCGCGCCGTCCTCGCCGAGCTGCCCGGCTACCGGAACGGCCCCTACGCCGACCTGCGCAAGTGGGTCGAGGGAGAGCTCGCCGCGACGCGCGTGCGCGGGCGGGTCGTTCACCGCGACTCGATCGCGGTGCGCCGGGAAGGCGCAGCGCAGATCGCGCTCGTCGGCGCGCCGAACGCCGGCAAGTCGTCGCTGCTCCAGGCGCTGTCGGCGATCCAGATCCGCACCGGCGACTACGCGTTCACGACGACGCGTCCGCTGCCGGCGACGACGCGGATCGGCGGCGTCCTCGTCCAGCTCGTCGAGATTCCCGGGCTGCTCGCGGGCGCAGCAGGGGACCGCGGCGGCGGACGAGCGCTGCTGGGCGTGCTCCGCAACGCGGACGCGATCCTCTGGTGCCACGCGTGCGACCGTCCGCTCGACGAGCTGGAGGCGATCCGAGCCGAGGTCGCCCTCGCGGGGATCGAGCTCCCGTCGCTCCTCGCGGCGACGAAGGCGGACGAGGCGCCGCCGTTCACGCACGCCGAGCTGCGCGTCGTTCCGGTCTCGGTACTCGACGACGCGACTCTCGATCGACTGCGGGAGGAGCTCTGGGCCCTGACCGGGCTCGTCCGCATCCACCTGCGGGACAGCGGCGACCCGCTCGCCTTCCAGCCGCCGGTGACGGTGCTCGACGTCGCGCACACGATCCACCACGAGCTCGGCGCGAGCTGCACCGGCGCCCGCATCTGGGGGCCGTCGGCGCGATTCGAGGGCCAGCGCGTCGGGCCGGCGCACGAGCTCGAGGACGGCGACGCGGTCGAGATCACGTCGAGATAGCGCCGGCATCCGGCCTCACCGAAGCTTTACGCGGCCCTTCGAGGGCATCGCTAGCCTGGATCGATGGGCAGGAACGGGGTCTTCCTGGCCGCGATCGTCACCGCGCTCGCCGCGGCGCCGGCCGCGAGCGCGTCGTTCATCGTGACGCGGAACGCAGCGCACGCGACCCTGCGGATCAGCGGGCAGCGCGCGCTCGTCAGCTACGAGAGCGGCGGCCGCGAGCGCCATGCGGTGCTCTGGGGCGCGATCAACGCGCGCAGCCCGAATCCGCGGGTGCCGCAGGTCTCCTTTCGCGTCGAGTACGGGCAGGGCCGCGCCCACGCCGGCACCTGCCGGCCCTACACCGGGCCCGCGCTGCCGTTTCTCGTCGCCGCCTGCACGGCCAGCGACGGAAGCTTCTGGGCCCTCCAGTCGTGGCAGCGCCTGCTTCCGGACTACGGCGGAACGCACGGCCCGTGGGAGCTCCACCTGTCGCACTGGCGCGGAGCGCTCCCGAAGCTCGAGGTGTGGCAGGACTGGGTCTACCGCCGCTATCCGCACCTGTTCGGGCGGCTCACCTATCGCGGCCACGGGGTCTACGGATTCCATTCCACGTCGCGCGGCAACCCGCTCGACTCGTACGGACGCAACCTCTACGTCGACACCTTCGACTCTGCGTACGGCTCCGGCTGGCACCGCGAGAACGGCTTCCTCGCGCACCGGCCCAAGGGGACGTTCTGCTACGGCTTCTTCCGCCACGGCAGCCACCCGAGCGGGGCGGGCAAGGCCTACCGGCTCACGGTCGTCGGCCCCGGCGTCACTCCGATCGTCTCCTGGAGCGCACCCTCCCCCGGCCCGTACAACCGCGCCGAGGACGAGCGGATGAACAGGATCGAACGCTCGCTCGGCGATCCGAAGTGCCGGCAGCGATAAGCTCCGTGCGGTGGACGTGCGAGAGACCACGCCGGAAGAGGCGGCGAAGGCCGGTCCGAAGGAGGCGGCCTGCGACCGCTGCGGCTCGACGAACGACCTGCGCCTGCTCGTCTTCCAGGGCCGAGTCCGCTACGTCGAGCGCACCGTCTGCGACGAGTGCGCCGAGACGCTCTTCGAGTCGTTCATCGACACAGCCGCCGAGTAGGCGCCCCGTAGCGGCGTTCTCGGCGAAGCAGCGGCTGACGCGCGGGAGTGCTCGCGATGCGACGCACATCGCGTCCCCGCGACGAGCACCGTTCCACCAAGGCCCCTAGGCTACGCAGGATGACCGACGGCCTCGACATCCTCGTGGCGGACGCCGACCGCGCCAGTGCCGAGACGGAGCTCCGGCAGCATTACGATGCCGGCCGGCTGACGCTCGACGAGTTCGAGAGCCGGCTCGCCGAGGTGAACTCGGCCCGGACGCGCGGCGACCTCGACCACGCGTTCCGGCAGCTCCCGCGGCGCGAGCCACCGGCGAGCCTCCGCCTGCGCGACAGGCGCTGGAGCTCGCTCGCCCTCCAGTACGCGCTCATCAACGCCGTCTGCCTCCTCGTCTGGCTGGTCTCCGGCGCCCAGACCGACAACTTCTGGCCGAAGTGGGTCCTCGTCGGGACGCTCGTGATGTACCTCCGCCGCCTCGGGCGGCGCTCGCCGCGGCGCGAGCTGCCGGCGTCCGAGCCCCGCGACCGCTGAGCCGTGGAGGCGGCGCTTCTCGCCTGGTTCGCGGCGAACGCGCGCGATCTGCCCTGGCGGAGAACGCGCGACCCGTACGCGATCCTCGTCAGCGAGGTGATGGCGCAGCAGACCCAGGTCGAGCGGGTCGTGGCGAGCTGGCGCCGCTGGCTCGAGCGCTGGCCGACGATCGAGGCGCTCGCCGCCGCTACGCCCGCCGACGTGATCCGCGAGTGGCAGGGACTCGGCTACAACCGCCGCGCTCTCGCCCTGCACGGGGCGGCGCGACAGGTCGCCGCCCGCGGCTGGCCGGACGACCTGACCGAGCTTCCGGGCGTCGGCCGCTACACCGCAGACGCGGTCGCCTGCTTCGCCTTCGGCCGCGATGTCCTGCCGGTCGACGTGAACGTACGGCGCGTGCGAGAGCGGACGGAGGCCGAGTTCTCATCCGCCGCGGCACAGGCGCTGATGGATCTCGGCAAGTCGGTCTGCCTCGCCCGCGTCCCCCGCTGCGGCGTCTGCCCACTCGCCGACGGCTGCCCCTCCCGCGGCCGCCGCTTCGAACCGGCCCGCCGCCAGGGGCCGTTCGCCGGCTCGTTCCGCCAGCGGCGAGCGGACACGCTGCGGCTCGTTGCCGCGGCATCTCGGCGCCTCGCCGATCTCGACGGCGAGGCGGTGGAGTCGCTCGCCCGCGACGGGCTCGTCGAGGTGCGCGACGAGCTCGTGTGCCTGCCCGCCTGACGGGGAAGTACCATCCTCCCGATGCTCGCAACCTCGATCGTCGATCTGCTGATCCCGCTCTGGGTCATCCTCGCGCTGCTCGCGGTGCTCGGCGTCCTCACACTGCTCGGGCGCATCCAAAACGGCCGCTACCTGCGGCCTCTGTTCCAGCTCCTCTCGAAGGTGCCGCTCTTCCGGCGCTGGCTCCAGAAGGCGTCGGAGGCGGCGATGGAGCGCACGAACCCCGAGCTCGCGAGCGCGGTGCGCAAGATGCAGCGCACAGGCGCCCTCAAGGACCCGCAGCGGGCGCAGGCGGCGATGTCCCAGCTCACGGGGGCGGAGCGGCGGGCGCTGCTCGAGATGCAGGAGGACCAGGGCGTCATCACGCCCGAGGCGACGAACCGCCAGATGCGCCGCCGGCTCGAGAAGCAGCGCAAGCGCCGCTAGCCCTCCTAGCTAGGTGGGGCGAGGCAAGGCAAACACGAGCCGCGTCCCGCGGGCGTCGTCGTGCCGCGTGCCCGCGCGCACGGCGCCGAGCTTCTCGACCGCACGCTGCGAGCGGAAGTTCTGCGGCGCCACGACGAAGACGACCGTCTCGACGAAGCGGAAGGCGTGCTCGAGCATCAGGCGCTTCAGCTCGCCGTTGTACTTCCCGCCCCAGTACGCGCGCGCGAGGAACGTCCAGCCGATCTCCACCTCGCCGCGCTCCGGGTCGTAGCCGTGGTAGCGCGACGTCCCGATGACCTCGCCGCTCCGCGCGTCGACGACGGCGAGCGCGCCGCCGGTCGCGAGGTGCTCGGCGAAGAAATCGCGGAAGACGTCCTCGCGATAGCGCGCGTCCGGATGCTGCTCCCAGATCAGCGGGTCGCGCGCGGCCTCGTAGAGCGCGTCGAAGTCCTCGGCACGCAGCGGCCGCACCTCGAGGAGCTCGCCACGGATGGTCGGCTGGGCGTCGAAGTCACGGTCAGAGCCGATGGTGCACCCACACGTTGGGCTCGACGTAGACGCCGCGGCCGTCCTTCAGGTGGACGGGGGCGAGCGCGCCGGGGACGACGTAGCTCCCGTCCTCCGGGAAGGTCAGCTCCGTCCACTCCTCCCACTCCGCGCGGCTGCCCGCGATGGTCATCGACCGCGGCGCCGTGCCCGCGACCTCGCCGCCGAGGCGCTCGTGCGTGCGCAGCCACGGGTCGTACGGGAGGCCGTCGCCTCGGCGCCACGCGACGTAGCGCTCGATCGGCGTCAGCGGGTAGCGCTCCTTCCACGTCGGCCGAACAGGTGCGACGAGCGCCGGCAGCCCGTGAGCGGTGGCGATCGCGCCGAGCCGACGGAGGAGCGCCTCGGCGATCCCGACGCCGCGGTACTCCGGTACGAGGCCCGCGACGATCGTGCAGAGCGCCGTCGACGGCCCCGCGACGCCGTCGGTGAGCGCCCAGTCGACGCCGCGCGGCGGCGGCTTCCCGTCCCACAGCACCGGGACGCTGCACGCGTAGCCGATCGTCCGCCTCGGCCGCTTCTGGTGGTCGACCGCCCAGAGCTGGAAGTCCGAATAGACCTCGTACAGCCGCGGCCAGAAGCCCTCGACGACGGGATCGTGGCTCATGAACTCGGGCCAGATCTTCGCCAGCGTCCCCTGAAGCTCGGGATGCTCTGCGTGCGTGACGAGGGCGAGCTTCATCGCCGCAGCAGCGCCACCGCCTGCGCCGCCAGGCCCTCGGCGCGGCCGGTGAAACCGAGACCGTCGGTGGTGGTCGCCCGCACGGCGACGAGCTCAGGCGCGACGCCGAGCGCGCCTGCGAGCCGCCGGCGCATCTCGTCGCGGTGCGGCGCGAGGCGCGGCTCCTCGCCGATGAGGACGACATCGGCGTTCGCGAGCTCCCAGCCGTCGGCGCGGACGCGCTCCCAGGCCTGCCGCAGCAGCTCGATCGAGTCGGCGCCCTCGAGCTCGGGGTCGCCGGAGGGAAAGAAGGCGCCGATGTCCTCGAGGCCGGCGGCGCCGAGCACCGCATCGGTGAGGGCATGCGCGAGCACGTCGCCGTCGGAGTGGCCGGCGAGCCCGCGTGGATGATCGATCGAGACGCCCCCGAGCACGAGCGGCACATCCTCCGCGAACGCGTGCGCGTCGAAGCCGGCGCCGACGCGGCACTCGCTCACGGCAGCGCCCTGGAAAGCTCGTCGAGCGAGCGGATGCTCGTCACGTGCGTCGGCGGCTCGACGTGCGCGTGCGCGCCGCGCCGGATGTGGACGGCGAGCATTCCGGCCGCGAGCGCGGGCAGGACGTCGTTGTCGACTCGGTCGCCGACGTAGGCGACCTCGCCGGCCTCCGAGTCCGCCGCCTCGAGGAGGTGCGCGAAGAAGCCGGGATCGGGCTTCTCCACGCCCCAGCGCTCGGAGGAGCCGACGAAGTCGACGTGGGGACGAAGGAACGCCTCGTGCACGGCGTACATGTTGCCCGCCGCGCCGAGCCGGAGGCCGCGCTCGCGAAGCGCCGCGAAGCACGGCAGCGCGTCGTCGTGGAGATCCCGGTCGGCGAACACGAACGTCGTGACGCCCTCCGCCTCCCAGCGCGCATACGTCGTCAGCTCGTCGACGAGCGTCTCCCCCACGTCGAACACGACGACCTTCACAGCCATGCCGCCACCCGCTCGAGATCGGCCGCCGTCGTCACCTTGAGCAGCCGCGGGTCGCCGTCGACGATCCGGACGCGACCGCCGCTCGCCTCGACGAGCCCCGCGCAGTCGGTGGCGCTGCCGTCGCCCGCGTAGGCACGGCGAAGCGCATCGGCGAGGAAGGCCTGCGGCGTCTGCACCGCCCACAGCCCGTCGCGCGAGACGCTCTCGAGCACGGCGCGCTGCTCGTCCGCGCGCTTGAGCGTGTCGGAGACCGGGAGGCCGGGAACCGCGCCGTCCCAGCCCTCGCGCAGGGGCTCGAGCACGCGCTCGACGACGTCGTCGGAGAGAAGCGGCCGGGCCGCGTCGTGGACGAGGACGACGATCGCGCGCTCGGCCACCTCGGCGAGGCCGCGCCGCACCGAATCCGTGCGCGTGTCGCCGCCGGCGATGCAGGCGCTCACCTTGCCCGCGCCGAGCTCCTCCGCGAGGAGGATCGTCGGCTCCTCCCAGCCGGGCGGCGCGGCGACGACGATCGCGTCGACCCACGGGGACGCGTCGAGGCGGCGGAGCGACTCCGCGAGGAGCGGCTCGTCGCCGAGCTTCGCGAACGCCTTCGGCTGGTCCAGCCCCAACCGCTCGCCCCGACCTGCGGCGACGAGGATCGCCCACACCGACATCGAGGAGAGAGACTACGCCGCTGCGGGCGCGGCGGTCTTCTTCTTCGCCGCCGGCTTGCGCTTCGGCGCCGGCCCGTCGGAGGCGAGCACGTCTTCGAGCCAATCCGCGCACTCCTCCTCGTCCATGTCCTTCGCGTACATGAGCTCGGAGGCGAGGATCTTCTTCGCCTTGACGAACATCTGCTTCTCGCCGGTCGAGAGGCCCTTCTCGCGGTCGCGGAGCGCGAGATTGCGGACGACCTCGGCGAGCTCGAGAATGTCGCCGGTCTTCATCTTGTCGCGGTTGTGCTTGAAGCGACGGTTCCAGTTCTTCGGCATCTCGGTCGAGACGCCGGTCAGCGCCTTCAGGACGCCGCCGATCTCCTTCTCGCCGATCACGCGCCTGAGACCGACCTTCTCGGCGTTCTCGGACGGGACCTGCACCGTCATGTCGTTGTGCAGGATCTTGATCGTCAGGTATTCGCGCTGCTGTCCGAGGACTTCGCGCTTCTCCTTCTTGACGACCGTTCCCGCCCCGTGGTGGGGATAGACCACCTTGTCGCCGACTCCGTACAAGCCCCGCCTCCCCTTGAGAAGTGTGCGTTCAGCCGCGAAAGCCGACGCGACAGAAGGCGTCGGCCACCGCAACCCAGTTTAGCAGAAACGGCCATACCAAGCCAAATTCGACGGTATCGAGGTCGCTCAGAGCTGGAGATAACGGTCGACGAGGTTGTGCTCCTGCAAGCGCCGCAAGCCCTCCCGGATCTCTCTCGCCCGCACGCCGCCGACCCCTTCCACCGACTCGAGCTCCCGCTGCGAGGCGCGGACGACGGCGTCGAGGCTTCCCAGGTCGGCGACGACGCGCCGGACGACGGGCTCGGGCAGGCGTGGGATGTGCGAGAGGATCCGATAGCCACGCGGCATGACCGAGTGGTCGAGCGGATTGACGTTGCGCTCGTGTCCGAGCAGCTCAGCGAGGCGCCCGAACTCGAGCAGCTGCTGGTAGGAGAGCTCACGGAGCTCGGCCAGGACGGCCGTCGCCTGCTCCGCCGCGCCGTGCAGGGCGTAGTCGCGGACGATCGCGTCCCGCTCGAGCGGCACGTCGCCGACGAGCTCCTCGAGCTGGAGCCGGATCAGGCGTCCCTCGCTGCCGAGCTCGACGCAGTCGCGCTTGATCCGCTCGGCCATCCGCGAGGTCATCTCCGCACGCTGGAGCACGACGAGGACGTCGTCGAGGACGACGGCGTTCTGGAACTCGAGCGCCGTGAGGCGCGTGAGCACCTGCTCGAGCCGCAGCTTGTACGTCTCGAGCGTCCCGAGCGCCTGGTTCGTCTTCGCGAGGACGTCGGCGACCGGGTCGAGCTGGTAGCGCGCCTGCCCGACGAAGAGGGTGACGGTCTCCCGCTGCTGTGAGACGGAGACGACGAGGGCGCCGGTCTGCTTCGCGACGCGCTCGGCCGTGCGGTGACGGGTGCCCGTCTCGTCGGAGGGGATCGTCGGATCGGGCATCAGCTGGACGTTCGCCCACGCGAGCCGTTTGAGCTGCGTGTCGAGGATGATCGCGCCGTCCATCTTCGCGAGCTCGTACAGGAGCTGGTTCCGGAAGGGCGCGTCGATGCGGATGCCGCCCGAGTAGAGGAAGCTCAGCTCCTCCGGATCGCCGACGACGACGAGCGCGCCCTCGTGGGAGCGGATGATGTCGTCCACCGCCTGGCGCAGCTCGGTTCCGGGCGCCACCGTCGCGATCGCCTCGAGCAGCTGCGCGTTGCGACGCGGATCCTCTTCCGACGGGATCCGCGTGAAGCCGAGGTCACCCAGGGGGCGCTGCGGCCTCGTCTCTCTGGTCGGATCGCTCTCCACTCGGCTCCAGTCCAGCGCGGATCGCGGCGCGCAGCGTCTCTGCGGCCTCCACTCCGATTTTGCCATGCGCGGGGGTGCCGGCCGGGGCGACGGCCCCGCGGAGGCCGAGCTTCGCGCACTCCTCGAGCCTGCGCTCGGCCTGCGCTGCGGGACGCAGCCTCCCGGTGAGGCCGATCTCCCCGAACGCCGCGCGCCCCTCACGCACCGGGACGCGGCGGGCGGCGGATGCGATCGCGAGCGCGACCGCGAGGTCGGCGCCGGGCTCGTCGATGCGGACGCCGCCCGCGACGTTGACGAAGACGTCGGCCTGGCCGAGCGCGACTCCGGCGTGCCGCGAGAGGACGGCGACGATCATCGCGAGCCGTTTCGGATCGACGCCGGTCGCGACCCGCCGCGGGATCGCGAGCTCGCTCTGCGCCACGAGCGCCTGGATCTCGAGCAGGATCGGGCGCGTCCCCTCGAGCGCGCAGGCGACCGCAGCGCCCGGCTCACCGGCGACGGTGCGGCCGAAGACTTCGGATGCGTCGGGAACGCCGGCGAGACCGCTCCCCGTCATCTCGAACACGCCGAGCTCGTTCGTCGAGCCGAAGCGGTTCTTGACCGCGCGCAGGACGCGGTGCGCGTGGTAGCGGTCGCCCTCGAACTGGAGCACGCAGTCGACGAGGTGCTCGAGGACCCGCGGGCCGGCGACGGATCCGTCCTTCGTGACGTGTCCGACGAGGATCGTGGCGACGCCGCACTCCTTCGCCACACGCAGCAGCCGCGCGGCGGCTTCGCGCACCTGCGACACGGAGCCGGGCGCCGAGCCGATCTCGGAGGCGTGGAGGGTCTGGACGGAGTCGATCACGCACACGTCGGGACGCTCGACCCGCACCGTCTCGCAGACGGTCTCGAGCTCCGTCTCGGCGAGGATGTGGACGCCCTCGGCGCCGCCGAGCCGCTCGGCGCGCAGCTTGACCTGCGCGAGTGACTCCTCGCCGGTGACGAGCAGCGCGCTACGCGTGCGGCTGATCGCGGCGAGCGCCGAGAGCAGCAGCGTCGACTTGCCCACACCGGGCTCGCCGCCGAGCAGGACGAGCGAAGCCGGCACGAGCCCGCCGCCGAGGACGCGGTCGAGCTCGGAGACTCCGGTCGGGATCCGCGCCGCCTCCTCGACCTCGACGTCGACGAGCCGCAGCGGCGCCCGCGCGACCGCAGCCGCCGCAACGCCGCCGGCCGGCGCGACCGCCTCCTCGACGAGGGTGCCGAAGGCCGAGCAGCCGGGGCATTTGCCGAACCAGCGGCCGGCGCTGTAGCCGCACTCGGTGCAGCTGAACTGGACCGCCGCCGCCTTTGCCTTCGCCATGGCGTCCAGACTAGGCGCGGAGCCGGACGCCGATGTGACGCCATCCCGGCGGATCTGCGCCGACTCCGTGCCGGAACAGAGAAGCGGCCCCGCCGCCGGGGCCGCTTCTGTCGCTCGAGGGGGGATCTTCGCGGGCCCCCGCCGCATCGGGGCCCAGCGACTGAATGCATCCTGCGTCACGGGGGCCGCTTCACGCCTCACCTTTCGGGTGGTTCATCTCCGCGCTTCACCGAAGCGGCCATTGCGGGAAGCCCGCAGCGGGGTTCGGTGCGACCCACGCTGCCTCGATTCCGCCCTCGGACGACGATGCCCGACATGTTCTACGACCCGAAGGAGGAGATCGTCGTGAAGAGGATCCTCGAGATCGGCGGAGTCGTCGCAGGCATCGTTCTCATCGCCTTCGGCATCGCCGCCATCGTGCTCGGCGTGAACGGCAAGAACACGGTCGGGCAGGAGCTCAAGTTGCAGCAGATCACCGGGACGTCCGACATGACGCCCGCGGCGATCAAGGCCGAGGCCGCCAAGGCCGGCCTGAAGAACATCACCGACTGGCCGACGGTCAGCGTCGCCGGTCTGCCGATCAACAGCGGCGACCGCGCCCGCGCCTTTGCCACCTACATGCGGATCCACGCGCTCGAGGCGACGCACGGCTTCGTGTACGCGCAGATGGGCATGTACGCCGCGAAGCCCGGAACGCCGAAGTCGCAGCTGACGCCGGACGGCGCCACCGACAACACGCAGTACGCCGTGTTGCAGAACGGCCAGCCCGAGTCGAACGCGGCCCGGAACGTCTGGGTCACGGAGACGGCGCTGACGACCGCTCTCAACTCGTCCTACATGGCCGAGCAGATGGCGAACTTCGGCATCGTCGTGGGCGTCGCGCTGCTGCTCGCCGGGGGTGGGTTCATCATCCTCGCGCTCAGCGGCGCGCTGGAGAACGAGTACTGGTTCTTCAAGCGGCCCGCCGTCAAGAAGGCGGCCGAGCCGAAGAGCACCGCTCCGCTCGGCGCGTAAGCGCAACCGCAACCGCAGTACGAGAGAGGGCGGCGCGAGCCGCCCTCTTCGTCACTCCTCTTCGCCCGCCGGCTCGTCGTCGGCGGAGGCGGCCGGCTCGTCGGCCGGCACCGTCACCTTCTCGGGCGTCACCTCGCCCGGGATGAAGGTGATGTCGACCTCGTCGCCCGGCTCGCCGTCGTCGCCGTGCTTGCGGGCGACGAGAACGGTCGTGCCCGGATCGAGCTGGCGCCCGAGGACGAAGTCGGCGAGCGGGTCCTCGATCAGGCGCTGGATCGCGCGGCGCAGCGGCCGGGCGCCCATCGCCGGGTCGTAGCCCTGGTCGACGAGCAGGTCCTTCGCCTCGTCCGTGAGCTCGACGGTGACCCCGCGCGCCGCCATCTGCTCGCGCAGGTGGCTGAGGCCGCGGAGGTCGATGATCGTCTTGATCTCTTCCTTCGCGAGCTTGTGGAACACGATGATCTCGTCGATCCGGTTGAGCAGCTCCGGCCGGAAGACCTTCTTGAGCTCGCTCATCACCCGGCTCTTCATCTCGTCGTACGAGAGCCCCGACTCGTCGCCGACCGTGAAACCGAAGCCGGCGTTCTTCGAGATCTGGGAGGCGCCGATGTTCGAGGTCATGATCACGATCGTGTTCCGGAAGTCGACGCGGCGCCCCTGGGCGTCGGTCAGCTTCCCCTCCTCGAGGATCTGGAGCAGGATGTTGAACACGTCCGGGTGCGCCTTCTCGACCTCGTCGAGCAGGAGTACCGAGTACGGCTTGCGCCGGACGGCCTCGGTGAGCTGGCCACCCTCGTCGTAGCCGATATAGCCGGGCGGCGAGCCGACGAGCCGGGACACGGAGTGCTTCTCCATGTACTCCGACATGTCGACCTGGATCAGCGCGTCCTCGTCGCCGAACAGGAACTCGGCAAGGGTGCGCGCGAGCTCGGTCTTCCCGACGCCCGAGGGGCCGAGGAAGATGAAGCTCCCGGTCGGCCGCTTCGGATCCTTGATCCCGGCGCGGGCGCGGCGGATCGACTTCGAGACGGCGACGATCGCCTCCTCCTGGCCGACGACGCGCTTATGCAACTCCTCCTCCATGCGGATGAGCTTCTGCGACTCCGCCTCGGTGAGCTTGAAGACCGGGATGCCCGTCCACATCGAGACGATGTCGGCGATCTCGTCCTCGCCCACCTCGGGCTGCTCCGCGGGCGCCTCGGAGCTCCGCCACTGGTCCTCGAGCTCCTTCTTCTTCTGCGTCAGCTTGCGCTCCTTGTCGCGGAGCGAGGCCGCCTTCTCGAACTCCTGGTTCTCGATCGCCTCTTCCTTCTCCTTGCGGACGCGGTCGATCTCGTCCTCGAGCTCGCGGTAGCGCGGCGGCGCCGACATCGACTTGATGCGCAGGCGGGAGGCCGCCTCGTCGATCAGGTCGATCGCCTTGTCGGGGAGGTGGCGGTCCTGGATGTAGCGGTCGGAGAGCTCGGCGGCCGCCTGGAGCGCCTCGTCGGTGATCGTGACGCGGTGGTGCGCCTCGTAGCGGTCGCGCAGGCCGCGCAGGATCTGGACGGTGTCGTCGACCGTCGGCTCCTCGACGCGCACCTGCTGGAAGCGGCGCTCGAGGGCGGCGTCGCGCTCGAGATACTTGCGGTACTCGTCGAGCGTCGTGGCGCCGATCGTCTGCAGCTCGCCGCGGGCGAG
>DATIZN010000055.1:0-22591 GCA_035517075.1 Gaiellaceae bacterium
CGCGCAGGCGACCGTGCTCGCGCCGACCGGGACGATCAGCTTCATGATGGATTGCGACACGACCGGCGTCGAGCCCGACTTCTCGCTCGTCAAGTCGAAGAAGCTCGTCGGCGGCGGCGAGATCACGATCGTGAACAAGACGGTGCCGATGGCGCTCGAGCGGCTGGGCTACGCGCCGCGCGAGGTCGAGGAGACCGTCGCCTTCGTCGACGAGCGGAACAGCGTCGTCGGCGCCCCGTACGTGAAGACCGACCACTACCCGGTGTTCGACTGCGCGGTCGGCGACCGGTCGATCCACTACCTCGGCCACGTGAAGATGATGGGCGCCGTCCAGCCGTTCATCTCCGGCGCGATCTCGAAGACGGTGAACATGCCGGAGACCTCGACGATCGAGGACGTGATGAGCCTGTACGTCGACGCCTGGCAGCTCGGCGTGAAGGCGATCGCGATCTACCGCGACAACTGCAAGGTCGCGCAGCCGCTCTCGAGCTCGGGCAGCGGCCAGCAGGCGGTCGCGACGCCGCCGGTGCACGTCCACGAGCGGAAGCGGTTGCCCGACGACCGCACCGAGGTCGGACGCAAGTTCCGCGTCGGCGAGTACGAGGGCTACATCCACGTCGGGACGTACGACGACGGCAGCCCAGGCGACATCTTCGTCGACATCGCGAAGGACGGGACGACGCTGCAGGGACTGATGAACTCGCTCTGCATCGCCGTCTCGATGGGCCTCCAGTACGGCGTGCCGCCGGAGGTCTACGTCTCGAAGCTCAGCCACATGCGGTTCGAGCCGAACGGGATGACGAACGACGCCGACATCCGCGCCGCGAAGTCGATCGTCGACTACATCTTCCGCTGGTTCGGCAAGACGTTCCTCACGGCCGACCAGCAGGAGGAAGCGGGGATCCTCTCGTCCGAGGTGAAGGCGCGGCTCGCCGACCGCTACGCGGCGGAGAGGGCCGAGCAGGCCGAGCCCGGCGAGGCGCCGCCCCCCGGCCAGACGGCGCTCTTCAACAGCTGGGAGGACGCCGTCGAGTGCGCCCGCTGCGGCGGCCGCATGGTGCGGACCGGCAGCTGCTACACGTGCCGTGACTGCGGCACGAACACCGGCTGCTCGTAGCAGTCCCGCGCGCACTCTCCGTTCGAGTGAGGGGTCCGGCGAGGCCCCTCACTCGTTCTTCCGGCGTTCAGCGGCGTGCGTCTGCGCGCAGGAGGGCGCGAAGCTTCCGGCGATAGACGTCCATGTCGGCGTGCTTCCAGTCGGCGTGCGTCTGGTGCGCCCACGGCTCGTAGAGCTCGCGGTGGTACGGGCTCGAGAGGCTCTCGTTGTGCCCGATCACGTTGCGGATCTCGATGTGGAAGCGGTCGACCAGCCACGCCGTCAGCTCCAGCGAGGAGCGAATCTGGCGCGCGTCGTGGAGGATCTCCTGGTCGGAGGTGCCGACGTGCTCGATCCCGATCGCGACGTAGTTGAGGCCGACCGTGTGCCGGCACATGACGTCGAGGTGGACGAGCTGGTAGATCGTCCCGTTCCGGTCGACGATGAAGTGGGCGCAGTCGCCGGGCAGTCCGCCGAGCTCGCCGTCGGGGGCGTTCGAAGCGAACGAGTTCCACGCCGACGAGAAGCTGTCGCTGCCGGTGTAGTGCTCGACGATCACCTTCGGATGGAGCACCCACGAGTCGATGCCGTAGTGCTTCTTCGCATACGCCGCCATCTCCGCCTTGCGCTGCGGCCCGTACGGGATCGGTTTCCAGACGATGTGCGGCTTCGGCGCGACCGCGAGGGCGACTGCCAGGGCGAGGGCGACCACCGGGTCAGGCTAGCCGGATCCGCCAGAGCCGGTCGCCCGCCGGCTCGGCCGCGAAGCGTTCGAGGAACGCCGCCGCGTGCGGCCGGCCGGGCTCGGCGAGCAGCGCCTCTTCGCCGAGCCGCGGCAGGAGCGCGGCGAGCTGGTCGGCGTTGCGCTCCTCGTAGAGGAGATCGGCGCCGAGCACGAGGTCGAACGGCGCCCGGGCCAGGAGCCGCGCGGGCTCGTCCCAGCGCACACGGTCGGCGCGGAGGACGACGCCGTTGCGCGCGGCGTTCTCCGCGAGCAGCGCGACCGCGTCCTCCGCCCAGTCCGTCGCGAGGACGTCCGCGCCGCCGACCGCCGCGGCGAGGGAGGGCAGTCCGAGCCCGCAGCCGAGCTCGACGACGCGAAGGCCCCGCACGTCGAGGGCGGCGACGGCGCGCGCGAGCGCGACGCCGCTCGGCCAGAGCTCCGCCCAGTAGGGCAGGAACTCGTCCTCGTCGAACGCCGCCTCGTCGACCAGCTCGTCGGCGCTCGGCGGCCGGCGGATGGTCAGCACCGTCGCGCCGAGGGCGATGCGCTCCTCGATCAGAGGGAGGCGAAGAGATCGACCGGTACGCCGTCCGGGTCGCGCACCTGCGCGTAGCGCTGCCCCCAGAACGCGTCCCACGGGTCCTTCTCGCCTTCGAAGCCCGCGCCGACGATCCGCGCATACGTCTCGTCGACCTCGCCCGGGCTGCCGCACGCGAAGGCGAGCGCGACCTGGTTGCCGGTCTCGCGCCGCCAGTTCGGCCAGAAGCCGATGATCACCTCCTCGGTGTCGAGCATCAGCCGCACGCCGTTCGGCAGCGCCGCCTCGATGTGGTCGTCGCCGTCGGCGAAGTCGATGCCGAGCAGGTGGTAGAACGCGCGGGAGCGCTCGAGGTTCGAGCTCACGATGCCGATCGCGTCGAGTTGCAGCACAGAGCGGACGCTAGTGGATACCGTCGCAGGATGCGACACAGGCAGCTCGGCTCCAGCGACCTCCAGGTCTCGGAGATCTCGCTCGGCTCGTGGATGACGTACGGGGGCGCGGTCGAGCGCGAGCGCGCCGAGGCTTGCGTCGCGAAGGCGTTCGAGGCCGGGATCGACTTCATCGACACGGCGAACGTGTACTCCGGCGGCGGCGCGGAGGAGTTCCTCGGCGAGGTGCTCCCCGGCCGCCCGCGCGACTCGTACGTCCTCGCAACGAAGCTCTTCTTCCCGATGTCGAAGCGCAACCGCGGCCTCTCGCGCAAGCAGGTCTTCAAGCAGATCGACGCCTCGCTGCAGCGGCTCCGAACCGACTACGTCGACCTCTACCAGTGCCATCGCTACGACTGGGACGTCCCGCTCGAGGAGACGATGGAAGCGCTCACCGAGGTCGTCCGGCAGGGCAAGGCGCGCTATCTCGGGTTCAGCGAGTGGCCCGAGGAGAAGATCCGCGAGGCGCAGGGGATGGCGGACGTCGAGCACTTCGTCTCGAGCCAGCCGCAGTACTCGATGATCTGGCGCGGGCCCGAGCGGGACGTCATTCCCGCCTGCAGCGAGCTCGGCATCTCCCAGATCGTCTGGTCGCCGCTCGGCCAGGGCATCCTCACCGGCAAGTACCGGCCGGGCGAGCCGCCGCCGGGCGAGAGCCGCGCCGCACACGAGCGGATGAACTACTTCATGGACCGCGCCGGCGACCAGGCGCTGCTCGAGCGCGTCCAGCGGCTGCGGCCCGTCGCGGACGAGCTCGGGCTGTCGATGGCCCAGCTCGCCCTCGCGTGGGTGCTGCGGGAGGAGAACGTCGCCTCGGCGATCATCGGCGCGACCCGTCCCGAGCAGGTCGAGGACAATGCCGGCGCCTCGGGGGTCGAGCTCGACGAGGCCACGCTCGCGCGGATCGACGAGATCCTCGGCGACAGCGTCTCCTGGGAAGGGCCGGCCTCGGCTCGCTCGTAGTGCTCGACCGGCCGCCGGCTCGTCCCGCGCCGACCGGCGCCTAACCGCTGCGGCGGCGGCGCGTATGCGTGCCGCCGGGGCCGTGCGCGCGGAAGCCCGCCCACAGCCAGGCGGGAAGACGTTCGCGTGCGTGGAGGATCCCGTCGCGGAGCGCCCCCACCGCGTCCTCGTGCACGCCCTCGCCGTGGCCGACGAGCAGGTGGTCGGGCTCGTACGCGAGCAGTCGGCGCGGCGGCGTCAACCGCAGCACGGGCGACACGCCGACACGCTCCTGCGGCGCGACGTAGAACTGCGCCGTCCCGACCGCTTCGGCGACGACGAGCGTCCGCAGGCTCGGGAACCAGAGCGCGACCTCGCGCCAGATCCGGTTGCGCAGCAGTGGGACGACCTCGAACGGCGCGCCGTCGGGCGCCGACTCGGGGACGAAGTGGAGCGGGACGCCCAGCCGCTCGGCGATCGCCGCGTTGTCGCGGTTGTGCCGGTCGAGCAGCTGGACGACGCCCGCCGGCTCGCCGAGACCTCGCACTCGTTCGATCGCCTCGTCGTCGGCGACGGCGTCGAGGATCCACACGCGTCCCTCCACGGCGAGCGCATGGGAGCAGCGGCGCATGAACGAGCCGCCCTCGAGCCACCCGAAGCCGAACTCGAGCTCGTCGACGAAGGTCGGGGTCACGCCCCGACGCTAGCCGACCTCACCCTCCTCACGCGTCGCCAGCACGGAGTCGGCGAGGCCGTACTCGACCGCCTCGGCCGGGCAGAGGAAGCGGTCGCGGTCGATGTCCCGCATCACCTGCTCGACGTCCCGGCCGGAGTGCTGGGCGAGCACCTCGGCATAGCGACGCGTGAGCGAGAGGATCTCGCGCGCGGCGATCTGGATGTCGGCGGGCGTACCGCGGAAGCCGCCCGACCCCTGGTGGATCATCACCTTCGCGTTCGGCAGGACGAACCGCTTGCCCGCCGCGCCGCCGGCGAGCAGCAGCGCAGCCGCCGACATCGCCATCCCGATGCAGTACGTCTGCACGTCGGGCTTCACGTACTGCATCGCGTCGTAGATCGCCATCCCCGCATACGCGTCGCCGCCGGGCGAGTTGAGATAGAGCCGGATGTCGCCGTCCGGATCCTCCGCCTCGAGGAAGAGGAGCTGCGCGACGACGAGGTTCGCGCTCGACGCCTCCACCTCCGTGCCCAGGAAGACGATCCGCTCGCGCAACAGCCGGGAGAAGATGTCGAACGAGCGCTCGAAGCGGCCGTCGGACTCGACGACCATGGGCACGAGCTGGTTCGATACGCTACTCATCGGTTGCACATCATACGCAACCGCCTAGTTGCGTGTCGAGGATCGGAGGAGCGATGGAGGTCGAGCGCGAGATCGTCGTCCCGGAGCCGCCCGAAGAGGTGTGGGAGGCCCTGACCGAGCCCGAGCGGCTGGAGGAGTGGTTCGCAACCGAGGTGGAGCTCGACGCGCAGCCGGGCGGCGAGGGCGTCTTCCGCTGGGGCGACGGCGACGAGCGGCGCGCGATCGTCCGCGAGCTCGAACCGGAGGAGCGTCTCGTCCTCGATTGGGACGACGGCGGCTTCGTCGTCCTCGAGCTCGAGCCGGCCGAGGGCGGCACGCTCGTTCGCGTCGTCGAGACCTCGCCGGAACTCGCTCCCGCCCTGGAATGGCGGGCGTGCGCGTGGACGGCGGCGGCCGCGTAGACCGCGTCTTCGCCGCGCTCGGTGATCCAGGGCGCCGGTCGCTCGTCGAAGCGGTGGCCGCACGCGGCAGCGCGACGGCGACCGAGCTCGCGCGCGATCTCCCCGTCACCCGGCAGGCGGTCGCGAAGCAGCTCGGCGCACTCGCCGACGCAGGGCTCGTTCGCGCGACGCGGACGGGACGGGAGACGCGCTACGAGGTGACGCCGGCGCCGCTCGAGGACGCGCTCGAGTGGATGGTCGCCGTCGGCGCGGCCTGGGACGAACGGCTCGCCGCGCTTCGCCGCAGCCTCGCGACGAAGTCGTGACGGTGACGTCACGGTAGCTGCCACCGTGACGGAAGGGTCACGGAAAGAGGCGCTCGACGCGCCAGCCGCCCGAGCCGTCCGATTCGTAGCGGAAACGGTCGTGGAGGCGGCTCTCGCGGTGCTGCCAGAACTCCCACGCCTCGGGCACGACGAGGTACCCGCCCCAGGTCGGCGGCCGCGGCACCTCGTCGCCCGTGAGATCGGCCTCGATCTCCGCCACGCGGCTTTCGAGCGCCGCACGCGTGTCGAGCGGCTCGCTCTGCCGCGAGGCGAGCGCCCCGAGCTGCGCCCCGCGCGGCCTCGTCGCGAAGTAGCCGTCCGACTCAGCCGCCGGCAGGCGCTCGACGCTTCCCTCGACCCGCACCTGCCGGCCGAGCGACGCCCAGTGGAAGAGGAGCGCCGCGCGCGGGTTCGCCTCGAGCTCGCGACCTTTGCGGGACGTGTAGTGCGTGAAGAAGACGAAGCCGCGCCGGCCGCACTCCTTCAGCAGCACCATCCGAACGGACGGAGCGCCCGCCGCGTCGGCCGTCGCGAGGGCCACTCGCTCGGCCGTCTCGCCGGCCGCCTCGGCCTCCGCGTACCAGCGCTCGAGCTGTCTCAGCGGATCCGGGTCGAGGTCGGCCCGGCGCAGCGAGTCACTCATCCGCCTCCTCGAGCACTCCGTGCTCGAGCGCGTACCGGACGAGGTCGGCCCGCGTCTGGAGGCCGAGCTTCTGCATGATCCGCGCCCGGTGCGTCTCCGCCGTCCGCACGGAGATGTAGAGGCGCTTCGCGATCTCCTGATTCGTGTGGCCGAACGCGAGCAGCCGCAGCACCTCGTGCTCGCGGCCCGAGAGCGGGTCGGCCCGCTGCTCCGCGACCGCCGCGGCGTCGAAGGCTGCGAGCCGGGCGCCGAGCGCCGGGTCGACGTAGCGCCCGCCGGCGGCCACCTCGCGCACGGCCGTGAGCAGGTCGTCGTCGGCCGCTTCCTTGAGGACGTAGCCGGTCGCACCGGCGGCGAAGGCCTCGCGAACGTAGCTCGGGTCGTCCTCCATCGAGAGCACGAGCAGCTTCGCGTCCGGCGCCGCCTCCCTCATCTCGGGCGCCGCCTCGATGCCGCTTCCGCCCGGCATGCCGACGTCGAGCAGGACGAGGTCCGGCTTGTGGAGGCGGGCGAGGCGGATGCCGTCGTACGCCGTGCCGGCCTCGTCCTCCACGGTCAGGTCGTCCTCCGCCTCGAGCAGCCGGCGCAAGCCCGAGCGGACGAGCTGGTGGTCGTCGACGATGAGGATGCGGATGCTCACGCCAGAGGCACCTCGGCCCTGAGCGTCGTTCCCGCGCCCGGACGCGACTCGACCGTGATCGTCCCGCCCGAGATGCCGACGCGCTCGCGCATCCCGACGAGCCCGATCCCGTCGCCCGGCTCGCGGCCCGGCTCGAAGCCGACCCCGTCGTCCTCGACGACGACGGAGACCGACTCCGAGCTCCCGCGGAGGACGATGCTGACGTTCCCGGCGCGCGCGTGCTTGACGATGTTCGTCAGGGACTCCTGGACGATCCGGTAGAGGGCGGTCTCGATCTCCGGCGGCAGCCGCCCGTCGGGGATGTTGTGGACGAACTCGACGCCGATCTGCGTCTGCTCGGCGAAGCTGTCGGTCAGCCGCTCGAGAGCCGCGACGAGCCCGAAGTCGTCGAGGGCCTTCGGCCTCAGCTCGACGGCGAGCCGGCGGACGTCCTGCAGGGTCGAGCGAACGAGGTCACGGACCTCGGAGACGGCGGCTCGCAGGTCCTCGGGGCTCTGCGCCTCCTCGAGGCCACGCAGGCCGAGCAGAATCGAGGTGAGCGCCTGCCCGGTCTCGTCGTGCAGCTCGCGCGCGAGCCGTCGCCGCTCGAGCTCCTGCGCCGTGACGATGCGCTCGAGCGCATCGCGGGCGACGCGCTGCCGCAGCTCGACCGCGACCGCGGCGCGTGAGGCGAAGATCTCCGCGAGCCGCAGGTCGTCTTCGCTGAAGCGCGGATCGGGCCCGTTCTTGTCGTGGACGATGATCGCGCCGATCGACGCGCCGCGGACGAGCAGCGGGACGTAGAGCGCCGTGCGCACCGCGAGCCGCCGAATCGTCTCCTGGTCGACCTCGGGGTCGTCGAGGACGGAGTCGATCCGCTCGCTGCGCCGCCGCCCGAGCACGCGCATCGTCTTCGAGCGCGGCCCGAGCTCGAGCTCGCCGTAGGGCTCGCTGCCGTCTCCGGAGAGCGCGACGACGCGCGCGCGGTCGCCTTGGGGCAGGGCGATCAGCGACATCCGCGCGTCGATCAGCTCGCGGAGGTTGTCGGCGACGAGCTGGAGGAGCGTCTGGAGGTCGACCTCGGTGACGAGGGCGTTCATCACCTCGTTGATCGACTCGAGCTGCCCCGACCAGCGGGTCGCGGTCTCGTAGAGGCGGGCGTTCTCGATCGCCACCGCCGCCTGGGCGGCGAGGAGCACGACGGCCGCCTGGTCCTCCGTGTCGAAGTCGGCGCCGCCGTCCTTCTCGGTGAGGTAGAGGTTCCCGTACGCGATGCCGCGCAGGGTGACCGGGACGCCGAGGAAGGTGCTCATCGGCGGGTGACCGGGCGGGAAGCCGACCGAGCGCGGATCCTCGTGGAGGTCGTGCAGCCGCAGCGGCTGCGCGTCGCGAATCAGGACGCCGAGGATGCCGCGACCGGTCGGCAGGTCGCCGATTGCGCGGTGCGTCTCGGCGTCGATCCCGGTGGTGAGGAAGCGCTCGAGCCGCTGTCCCGACGGGTCGAGCACCCCGAGCGCGGCATACCGGGCTCCCGTCAGCCTTGCCGCGGCCTCGACCACCTTCTGGAGCACCGCTTCCAGGGAGAGCTCGGACGAGAGTGCGATGCCGGCCTCGATGAGGGCCCGCATCCGGTCTTGGGCCGTCTCCACCAACTAAAGTCTCGCGCGGAGCTCCGCAGGGCGCAAGACCTTTCCGCCCAGATCGGAATCGGTGGGGACGAGCTCGCGAACGACGCGAAGCACGAGCTCGGTCTCGTCGCTGAGCGGGCTGAGAATCTTGTTGCCCTTGAGTAGCGCCTTGCCGCGCGGCCCGGCATGCACGGCGAGGTCGCGTTCGGCGTAGCCCTTGTCGCGCAGGAGCGCGTTCGCCTCCTCGATCGGCTCCACGGTCCGAGTTCTAGCGGAAGAGATCGGTCTCGGGCGGGATCACGAGTTCGGCGGCCCGGCTGTGGCCGCGGACGTCGAGTCCGCGAACGACCGCGACCGGCACACGGTCGAGCTTGCCGAAGACGAGCTGCGCAGCGCCGGCGATCTCGTCCGCGACCGCGATCCGCGTCGCGTGCAGCTCGTAGCCGGTCGGGTCGCGCCCGCCGGCGAGGTCGCGAAGCACCTCGACGCCCGCCGCGCCGATCGCGACGTCCGTCGTCCCGGCGCGCCAGGGACGGCCGAACGAGTCGGTGACGATCACGCCGACGTCGGCGCCAGTCCGCTCTCGCAGCGCCTCGCGCAGCCGCGCGGCCGAGACGTCGGGGTCGACGGGCAGGAGGACGACGGTCTCCGGCTCGGGCGCGTTCGAGGCGTCGACGCCCGCCGAGCCGCAGACGAAGCCGTGCCGGGTGCGGGCGATCACGAGCGGCGGGCGGACGCGGACGAGCTCCGCCGCCTCGTCGAGGATGACCTCGATGCGGCGCGGGTCGCCGGTCTCGCCGGCGATCTCGCGCGCCTGCTCGGAGGGCTCGATCCCCGCGAGCGCCACGACGCGCCCTTCGACCTTCGAGATCGCCTTCTGCGCGACGACGACGACGTCCCCGTCCCGCAGCTCGGCGCGCTCGGCGATCAGGGCGGCGAGGTCGTCTCCCTCCCGCAGCTCCGGCAGGCCCTCGACAGGCGTGACCGAGAAGCCGCTCACGGCAGCCCGGTCACGCGCACGCCGGCGTGACCCTTGTAGCGCTTGTTGAGGTTGACGATCACCGCGGTCAGCCCTTCGAGCGCGCGGGCGCTTGCGAGCGGGCCGGCGTCGAGCGCCCGGCCGGCGACGACCCTCGCGGCGAGCTCGAGCGCGAGCGCCTTCGCGGCCTCGTCGTCGCCGCAGACGAACGCGTCCTCGTCCGGCCGCCGACGCGAGAGCTTCCCGGCGGCAAGGGAGTGCAGGCCCGCAGCGACGGCAACGTCCACGATCTCCGCCGTCTCCTCGGCGAGGGATCCCTCGACTCGTGGCGGGATCTCGCTGGCGACCGAGAGCACCGGGACGGCGAGCACGGGCCGAAGCGCCTCGGCCGTCGAGAGAGCCGCGCCGGCGTTCGTCGCGAGGACGACGAGGTCGACGCCGAGCACGGCGTCCTCGTTGGCCATGCCTCCTGCCGCACCCACCTCGCGCGCCTTCTCTCGCGCGCGCTCCGCGTCGCGCGAGCCGATCACGACCTCGTCTCCGGCCTCGACGAGGCGGGCGGCGAGCGCGAGCCCGAAGTCGCCCGTGCCGCCGACGATCGCGACCTTCACGCGGCCTTCTCCGCCACATAGACGCGGTTCCGCCGCGTTACCCGGAACGGATACGGCGCCTCGGGAGCCTCGAGCGGCCCCATCAGCTCGACGAAGGCGTCGAGGAACGACTGCAGATCCTCGCGGGTCTCCCAGAGCGTGAAGGCCGTCGTGTCGCGCTCCTCCACGCGCGCGAAGTGCCGTCCGAGCGCCTCGGAGTACTCGCCGGCCCCGGCAGCCTCGGGACGGAGGCTCGACCAGAGCTCCTCCATGTGCCGCTCGCGGTTGTAGATCCCGACGAAGCAGCCACCGGGGCGCAGCACGCGCGCGATCTCCCGGATTCCGGCCTCCACGTCGGGCAGGTGGTAGAGCACCCAGTTGCAGACGACGACGTCGAACTCGCCGCCGGCGAAGGGCAGCTCCTCGATCCGGGCCTGCCGCGCGTCGACGCCGCGCTCGTGCGCCCGCTCGACCATCGCGGCGGACGCGTCGACGCCGACGACCGTCGGCGCTGCGATCTGGCGGGCGAAGAGGCCGTCGCCGCAGCCCGCGTCGAGAACGCTGCGCGGACGAGCCCCCGCCACCGCCGCGAGCGCCTCGCTCCACGCTTCCTCTCCGCGCCGCCAGCCGGTGACGCTGTGCCTCCGGCGCTCGAGCCGCTCGCTCGTCGAATACTCGCGCTCGAGCATCGACCGGTCGCTCGCGCTCATGCCGCGACCTTCACGCCGGCACCCCTCCCAGAGCGGCTTCCACGAGCCGGCGTCGCGCGCCGGCGTCGCGCATCAGCGTTCGCGCCACGATCGGCCGAACGTCGCCGAGCCCGTCGAGATCGTCCGCGTCCGCCTCGTCCACGACGAGCGCGTCGATCAGCCCCTTGTAACAACTTGCAACTTGGCGGGGAGACGTCCCTCCCGCGAGGCGCCGCAGCATCCGGTCGGCCGGCCCCCTCACCGCGCGGCCGCCGATCAGCGGGCTGACGGCGACGCACGGGACGCGGCGAGCCTCGAGCGCCTCGCGTAGCTCCCGCACGGCGAGGATCGGACCGAGCGACACGTAGGGATTGCTCGGCGCGAGCAGGATCAGGTCGGCGCTCGCGAGCGCAGCGAGCGTGCCCGGCGCGGGCCGGGCGTCCTCCTCGCCCTCGAAGCGCACCGCGTCGACCTCGTCGCGGTGCCCGCGCGCGACGAACCACTCCTGGAAGGGGAAGCTCCCGGCCGGCGTGTCGAGCCACGTCCGCAGCCGGTCGTCCGTCGCCGGGAGCAGGCGGGCCTCGACGCCGAGGGCCTGCGCGAGGCGGGCGGTGACCGCGGAAAGCGGCTCGCCGGCCGCGAGGCCCTGCGTGCGGACGAGGTGGAGGCCGAGATCGCGATCGCCGAGCGCGAACCACTCTTCGCCGCCGAGCCGGCGCACGGTCTCGAGCGCGCCCCAGGTCTCGTCGCGGCGTCCCCAGCCACGCTCCTCGTCGTTCAGTCCCGCGAGCGCGTAGAGGATCGAGTCGAGGTCGGGCGAGACGTGCATCCCCAGCACCTCGACGTCGTCGCCGACGTTGCCGATCACGGTCGTCGCGGCGCCGCCCGCGACGTCGACGACTCCGCGCACGAAGCGGGCTCCGCCGACGCCCCCCGAGAGGACGACGAGCTTCAGCCGAGGCTCCCGTCGAGCTCGCTGAGCGCGCTCTGCGTCCGCGGACCGCAGCGCAGCTGGAGCCTCGTCAGGTCGTCCATCGTGTCGACATCCTCCGCGATGTTCGGGAGGACGACGGAAACGGGATCGAGGCCGAGGGAGCGGGCGTGCGCACGGAAGCGCGCCGCGCTGTCGGGGCCGTAGAGCGGCGCGAAGGCCCCGGCAGCGGGAAGGCCGAGCGCGTTCGTCGTCCCGTCGAGCGCTTCCACGAGCGCAAGCGTGCCTTCGAGCGTGGCCTCGAGCAGCGAGCGGAGGTCGTGCGGCACGACGCACGGAACGTCCGCGTTGACGACGAGGATGTCGCCCGGCTCGACGCCGGAAAGGCCCGCCCGCACCGCCTCGCCCTGGCCGCCGCCGGGGTCGGCGACCACCTCGGCGCCGGCGTCGCGCGCCGCGTCGGCGCCTTCGTCGTCCGGCGTCACGACGCGGGTGCGGCCGACCGGAAGGCACGCTGCGAGCACGTCGCGGAACATCGCCTGCGCGAGAATGCGGCGCGCGCGGCTCGAGCGGTGCAGGCGCGTCTTCCCCTGCGAGCCGGCGAACGGGATGACGACCGTCGCCATCGTGCAGACACTAGCCGCGAGGCGATACTCCACCGGTGACCATCGCGGCAACGCAGACGCTCCCCGGGCAGGCGTGGAACGAGCTGGCCGACGTCGAGCTGCTCGAGACGTGGCCGCCGCTCGAGCGGCTGCCGGGAGTCGAAGTCCTCGTCGCGGTCGTCGCGACCGTCGGCGAGCGGGAGCTCGCCCTCCTCCCCGACGTCCGGCTCGTCGCGAACTACGGCGTCGGCTACGACACGGTCGACGTCGAGGCGTGCCGCGCCCGCGGAGTCGCCGTCACGAACACGCCCGGCGTGCTCGACGCGGCGGTCGCCGACCTCACGCTCGCGCTGATCCTCGCCTGCCGCAGGCGGATCGTGACGGCCGATCGCTTCGTCCGCGGCGGCGGGTGGCGAAGCGGCTGGGCTCAGCCCGAGCTCCTCGGCCGCGATCTCACCGGCTCGACGCTCGGGCTCGTCGGCTATGGCCGGATCGGAACCGCGGTCGCGCGCCGCGCGGAGGCGTTCGACATGCACGTCGTCTTCCACCGCCGCAGCGCCGGGCTGCCGCTCGACGAGCTGCTCGGCAAGGCCGATGTCGTCTCGCTCCACGTGCCGCTCACCGACGAGACGCGGGGCCTGGTCTCCCGCGAGCGGCTCGCGCTGCTCCGCGACGGCTCGACGCTCGTGAACACCGCGCGGGGCGCGATCGTCGACCAGGACGCGCTCGTCGAGGAGCTCGTCGCTGGACGAATCTCGGCCGGCCTCGACGTCTTCGTCGACGAGCCGCACGTCCCGGAGCCGCTCCTCGCGCTGCCGAACGTCGTCCTCACGCCGCATCTCGGCAGCGCGACGATCGAGACGCGCGCCGCGATGACGCGCGTGCTCGTCGACAACGTCCTGGCCTTCCGGCGCGGCGATCCTCTCCTGACGCCGGTGGGCTAGAACGCGCCGGGACGGCCGGCGGCGATCCACTCGCGCACTTCGAACCAGTGGCTCGAGCGAAGCGCCTCGACCACCGACTCGTGGGTGTGTGTCGCATAGAAGACGTGCCGCTCGAGATCGCAGCAGATCGCAACCTCCGAGAGCTGCACCTCGGGAACGTGCATCAGCGCGTCGGCCGGAAGCTTCGCCTCGGCGACGGTGTAGTGCTTGAACTGCAGCTCCGGCGCGATCTCCATCAGCTCCGGCCAGTCTGGACAGGTACGTGAGCTCACGCGACCGACGGTACTCCCAGCGCGCGCCTGACGATGCCCGAGAGCGTCCGTATGAACTGCGGATCTGCGTTCGGCATCTCGATCCGTTCGAGCTTCATCCCGAGCTCCGCGGCCTTCTCCTGCGCCTCGACGTCGATGTCCCAGCGGATCTCGAGGTGGTCGGAGACGAAGCCGACGGGGCAGACGAGCACCTGCTCGACTCCCTGCCGCCGGAGCGACTCGAGGTGGTCGAGGATGTCGGGGCCGAGCCACGGCTCCCCGGTGGGCGACTCGCTCTGGAAGGAGAAGCTCCAGCCGTCGAGGCCGGCGGCCGCAGCCACGAGCCGCGACGTCTCGAGCAGCTGGTCGCGGTACGGGTCGCCGGCGGCGAGGATCCGCTCGGGGAGCGAGTGGGCCGTGAAGACGACGTGCGCGTCGGTGTCGCGAACGCGGTCGGCGAGCAGCTCGACGAAGCCCGGCTCGTCGTGCCACCTCTCGACGAAGACGAGCGGAGCACGACCGACGACCGCCCGTTCGAGCTGCTCCCGGTAGCCGTCGATCGAGAGCGCCGAGTAGTGCGGCGCGAGGACGAGGCCGACCACCTGCTCGGGGCGCGTGGCGAGCGCCGACTCCGCCGCGTCGGCGATGTGCGGCGTCCAGTGCTTCATGCCCGTGAAGACGGGCAGCCCGAGCTCCGCCTCGAGCGCCGCCCGCTGCTGCTCGGTGATCGCGTTGAGCGGCGACGACTTCTCGATCCCGAGCCGCCGGTAGCGCTCGACGAGGTCGGCGAGAAGCTCGGGCGCGACCGGCCGGCCGCCGCGGATGTCGGCGTAGTAGGCCGGGACGTCGGCGAGCCGCTCCGGCGAGCCGTAGGCCATCAGCACGACTGCGGCCCTCATGCCGGAGGACGGTAGCCGCGCACGAGCTCCGCGAGTCGCGTCAAGGCGTCGGGATCGGTCTGCGGCAGGACGCCGTGGCCCAGGTTGAAGACGTGGCCGGGCCGGCCGCCGGCGCGGGCGAGGACGTCGAGCGCCGCAGCCTCGATCCGGTCCCACGGCCCGAGGAGGACGGCAGGCTCGAGATTCCCCTGCACGGCGCGCTCTTCGCCCACGGCTGCCCAGCCCGCGTCGAGCGGAACGCGCCAGTCGAGCCCGACCGCATCGCCGCCGGCGCGCGCGAGCTCGGCGAGCAGCGGCGTCGAGAGCCCCGTGCCGAAGTGGATCGTCGGCACGTCGGCCGCCTCGAGCACCCGGCGCGAGTACGGCGCGACGAACTCCGCGTAGTCGGCGACCGAGAGAACGCCGGCCCAGGAGTCGAAGAGCTGCATCGCGTCGGCGCCCGCCTTCGCCTTCGCCGCGACGTAGCGGGCGAACTGCTCGGCCAGGCGATCCATGAGCGCGTGCCACACCTCCGGCTCGCGATACATGAGCGCCTTCGTCCGTACGAAGTCGCGGCTCGGCCGCCCCTCGACGAGGTAGCCGGCCACCGTGAACGGCCCGCCGCAGAAGCCGATCACGGCGCGCTCCGGCTCGAGCTCCGCGCGCACGAGCCGGACCGCTTCGATGATCGCGGCCCCCCACTCGTCCGGCTCGCCGACGCGAAGGCGGTCGACGTCGGCAGCCGACTCGATGGGACGCTCGACGACGGGCCCGACGCCCTCGACGAGCTCGACCTCGACGCCCATCCCGAGGACAGGCGACATGATGTCCGCGAACAGCACGGCCGCGTCGACGCCGTGGCGCCGCACGGGCTGCAGCGTCACCTCGGCACAGAGCTCCGGCGTCCCTGCCAGCTCGAAGAAGCCGTACCGCTCGCGGAGCGCGCGGTACTCGGGCAGCGATCGCCCCGCCTGCCGCATGAACCAGACCGGCGTGCGCTCGGTGCGCTCGCGGCGCAGGGCGCGAACGAGGAGAGGCGCGTCGCTCAGGCCGTCACGGGCTCGCGGCCCTGTGCTCGAAGCAGCCGGGCGATCCCTTCCTCGAGCGGCACCTCGGGCTCCCAGCCCAGGAGCTGACTCGCCCGCGTGATGTCGGGCTTCCGCTGCATCGGATCGTCGATCGGCAACGCCTCGAACACGATCTCGCTCGAGCAGCCGGTCAGCCGCTTCACGACGTCCGCGAGCTCGAGGAGCGTCCGCTCGTCGGGATTGCCGATGTTCACCGGAAGGTGCTCGCCGCTCTCGGCGAGGAGGACGATCCCGCGGATCAAGTCGTCGACGTAACAGAAGCTGCGCGTCTGCGTCCCGTCGCCGTAGATCGTGAGCGGCTCCTCCGCGAGCGCCTGGCGGATGAAGTTCGAGACCGCGCGACCGTCGTTCGGCCGCATCCTCGGCCCGTACGTGTTGAAGATCCGGACGATCGCGGTGTCGACGCCCTGCTGGCCGTGGTACCCAATCGTGAGCGCCTCCGCGTACCGTTTCGCCTCGTCATAGACGCCGCGCGGGCCGATCGGGTTCACGTGCCCCCAGTACGTCTCCGGCTGCGGGTGCACCTGCGGGTCGCCGTACACCTCGCTCGTCGAGGCGAGGAGGAAGCGCGCGCGCTTCCACTTCGCGAGCCCGAGGGCGTGGTGCGTTCCGTACGAGCCGACCTTGAGCGAGTGGAGCGGCATCCGCAGGTAGTCCTGCGGGCTCGCGAGCGCCGCGAAGTGGTAGACGAAGTCGACCGGCTCGTCGACCCAGATCGGCTCCGTCACGTCGTGGTTCACGAACCTGAAGGCGTCGTCGCGGATGTGCTCGACGTTGTGGAGCGAGCCGCTGACGAGGTTGTCGACGCAGATCACGCGGTGTCCGCGCTCGAGCAGATAGTCGCAGAGGTGCGAGCCGAGGAAGCCCGCGCCTCCCGTGACGAGTGCCGTTGACATGGCCGGGATGCTAGCTGCGCGACTGCGGCGCCGAGCCGCTCAGACCGAGCCGTCGAGGCAACGGCCCTGGCTGATCGCCGCCAGGAACTGCGGGCGAAAATCCAGCGCCAGCGCCCGTCGTGGAGCACGGCGTGGAGGGCCGTCCGCTCCGGAACGCCCTCGACGTCGATCGCCTCGCTGCGAACGCTCTGGATGCTGTACGTCTCGTGTCCGGTGCCCCGCTCAGCGCAGCTCCTTGTTGCTCTCCATGTCGAACCACATAGCGAACAGTGTGAACTGCGAGCCGGAAAGGACGAGGAGGGCGACGAGGACGACCGTTGCGACCGGGATCGAGTATCCGTCCAGCCGGTAGCCGGCGACGACCAGGCCGAGCAGCACGCCCGCGGTGAAGCTCACGAAGCCGACGAGGTAGAAGAAGACGAGGGGGTGGAAGTCGCGCTTCACGTACTTCTCCCAGAGCCGCCAGAAGAACCCGCGCAGCAGCAGCCACGCGATTCGGGGCACGACGTGCCGGTAGCGCATCGTCGAGCGCTCGCCGACGCCGTAGACCGGCCGCGAGTGGACGTCGCGCACGCGCGCGTTCCAGACGTTGAGGTGGACGAGCATGTCGTTCGGGAAGCCGTACCTCGTGTAGACGCGGTCGAGGTCGAGCTCGGCGAGGAGCTCGCGGGAGATCGCCGTGTAGCCGGACTGCGAGTCGGCGACGTGCCAGTAGCCCGAGGCCACCTTCGTCAGCATAGAGAGGACGGCGTTGCCGAAGAAGCGCGTATGCGGGATCACGTCCCACGCCTGCCCGGTGAACAGGCGGTTGGCCTTCGCGTAGTCGACCTCGCCGCGCGCAACGGGCTCGACGAGCGCCGGCAGGTCGGTCGGATCCATCTGGTTGTCGCCGTTCATCACCGCGACGACGTCGAAGCCGTCCTCGAGCGCGCGCCGGTAGCCGGTGAGGGTCGCGGCGCCGACGCCCTGGTTCGAGTCGTGCACGAGCACCTCCACGCGGGGGTCGCCCGCCTCGCCGGCCCGCCCGGCCGTGCGGTCGGAGGAGCCGTCGTCGACGACGAAGATGCGGTCGACGAGCGGCGGGATGCCGCCGATCGTCGTGGCGATCAGCGCCTCCTCGTCGTACGCGGGCACGACGACCGCCACGCGCTTGCCCTCGAACACGGGAGGAGGTTACGCGCTGCTGGCGGGAAGCCGCGCCGCGACGCGATCCCACAGGAGGGCGACGACTGCGCCGAGGACGAGGCCGATCAGCGCGGCGATGAGCACGGTGTTGCGGCGGCTGCGCGCCGTTACCTTCTGCGCCGCCGCACCCGTGACGAGACTCGGGCTCTCGACGTTCTTCGCCGTCGTGAGGAGCTGCAGCGCCGTGTTCTCGTCCACCTGATAGTTGCGGAGGGTGAGGCCGACGACCAGCTTGTCGGTGGAGGAGACGGACGGGTCCGACGTCGCCTGCTGGATCGACGCGATCGCCTTGCGGTCGGCCGCGATCTCGGCGTCGAGATTTACGATCTTCGCCTTGGGGTACGGGCCGAGTCGCTTCACGGTCTCGTTCGCGAGCCCGGTCGCCGCACACGCCGCGAGCTTCTTCTTCTTCGTCTGCACGCTGATGCTGACGAGCGGATTCGTGTTCGTCTTCGAGTTCCCGCTGCCGCTGACGGCGGACGAGGAGATTCCCTTTCGGAATGCCGACGCCTTCCCCTTGCACTTGCGGGCGACGAGGTTGTCGACGAGCAGCGAATGGATGACCTGCCCCACCGCGGCGGGGTTCGTCGCCAGCGTCTGAACCGAACCGTTGCCGCCCGGGGTGAGCGGCTGGCCGAGGTAGATCGTCGCCGTGGCCGAGTAGACCTGCGTGCCGCCGAGGGACACCGCGTAGCCGATCACCGCGCCGACCACGAGACCCGCCGCGAGCAGCCACCAGCGAAAGGCGAGGAGGCGGACGTACTTCGCGAAGTCGACTTCCTGCTCCGCCTCGGGGTCGAAGCCCGAGGCGGGCGGCGTAGGGCTGGTCACGAGGGGCGACGATAGCCGACGGCCTGGCCGTCCCCGCTTAAGAACTCACTCATCTTCCGAGCCGGCGCGGCTCGACGGCCCAGATCCGCGAGTAGCCGTGGAGGAGCAGCCGGCTCCCGTTCCCGGAGACCGGCACGTACTCGCCGTGCGGGAACGTCATCAGCAGGCGGCCGGTCGCGGCCCCGATGCCGAGGATGCGGTGGGCGAAGCTGCCGGCGTACGCGACCCCGTCGACGACCGTGACCGCGCCGGAGATCGGGCCGCCCGCGTACGCGCGCCAGAGCAGGCCGCCGCTCGCCGCCGAGAGGCAGTAGAAGTAGCCGTCGTACGAGCCGAAGAAGACTCGTCCGCCCCAGACCGCGGGCGACGAGTAGACGTAGTAGCCGGCGGTGTAGCTCCAGAGCCGCGAGCCGCTCGTCGAGAAGGCGGTGAGCGAGTCGCCGGTGGAGGAGGGCACGAAGACGCGGCCACCCGCGACCGCCGGCGTGCCGTAGATCCGCCCGTTGACCTGGCCGATCCAGCGCGTGTCGCCGTTCTCGAGCGAGAGCGCCCACAGCCGGCCGTCGTAGTCGCCGATGTAGAGCGTGCCGCCGCTGATCGCGGCGCTCGACGTGACCTTGGCGCCGGTGGCATGGCTCCAGACGACCTTGTGCGTCCGCAGGTCGAGGGCATAGACCACGCCGTCCTGCTCGCCGAAGTAGTCCACGCCGTCCCGGACGATCGGCGACGACTCGATCGCCGAGCCGCCGTCGTCCCAGCTCCAGATCACGTGGCCGGTGCGGGCGTCGAGCACGTAGACGTGCCCGTCCATCGTGTGGTAGACGACCTCCTCGCCGGCGACCGCGGGCGACGACCCCATCCCGGGATACCCGGAAGTGACATGGCGCCAGAGGATCTTGCCGTCGCTCATCGAGATCGCCGTCATGACCGCGTGGAAGTTCCCGATGTAGGCGACGCCGTCGACGACGGAGGCGGGGAACTCGACGAGCGAGTGAAGGCCTCGGCTCCAGACGATGCGGAACGGCGGACGGAGCTTGATCTGCGTCTGCGCCTCGGTGCGCGCGTCGTCGGCTCCGTAGAGCGGCCACTGGAGATCCGGCTGGTAGATGCGAAGCGTCGGGCGCCGGTGAAGGTGGAAATCGACGGTCCGCCGCAGCGTCGAGTAGCCCTGCCGCACGACGGTCACCTCGTCCGAGCCGAGCTTCGCGGTGAGCGCGGCGACCCCGCGACCGTTCGTCCGCGCCCGGCGGCCCCCGACCTCGACGACGGCGCCGCCGATCCGCCGCGCAAGGTCGCCGTCGAGGACGGTGACCGAGACCGGCCCCACCGGCCCGGCGGGGTCGGGCTTCGGATGCGGCCGCGGCTTCGTCGTCGCCGTCGTCGTCGACCGGCCGCCGCTGCCGCAGGCGGCGAGAAGCGCGACGAGGACCGCGAGGGCGCCGAGCGAGACGAGCCGCCTCATGCCTCCCCGCGGTCGGAAGCGACCGGCTCGGGCAGCTCCTCGGCGTAGGGCTCGAGCGTCCCGTCGGCGCCGGGCGCGAGGATGAGGTGCGAGAAGAAACGGGTCATCGCGATCCCCTCGACGAACTCGCCGAGCCGCGGCTCGGGCCGCTCGCCGTTCGCGAGCGCGATCGCGAGCTCCGGATACCGCGAGTCGGCGGCGCGCGGCAGCGGGAACCCGCCGCCGAAGCGCGGGTTGATGTCCGTCACGCGCAGCTCGCCGTCCTCGCGGAAGCACTGGATGTTCGCCGGGCCGACGAGGCGAAGCGTCTCGGCCACGAAGCGGCCGTGCTCGATCAGCTCCCAGTCCCTGATCGTCATGCCCTTGATCGACTCGCCCCCCTTGGACTCGATCATCGTCCGCGGAATCGCGTTCAGGCACCTTCCGTCGAGGTCGCAGAAGACGTCGATCGAGAACTCCTCTCCGAGGCACACCTGCTGCACCATCGAGTCGACGGTCGTGTAGCCGAGGAAGAAGTCGAGCTCGTCCGGCGTCGCGGCGCGATAGATGTGCCGGGAGCCGAAGCCCTGCCGCGCCTTGACGAGCAGGGGATAGCGCGCGGCGGCAGGCACCTCGCCGGGAAGCCACGTCGGCGGCGAGGGGATGCCGCGCTCGACGAAGAGACGGTGCGCCAGGTACTTGTCGCCCACCGCGTCGATCACTTCCGGCTCGGGCAGGAGGACGAGCGCGCCGAGCCGCTCGCGTCCCGCGAGGAGCACGCCGTGGTCGAGATCCGTGAGCGGCACGATCAGCTTGACGTCGTGCGTGCGGACGATGGCGGCGAGCGCCGGGATGTACGCCGGGTCGTCGATGCGCGGCACGAGCTCGTGCCGGTCGGCGTGGTAGAGCGCCGGCGCGAGCGGGTTCAGGTCGCAGGCGACGGTGAAGGCGCCGGCCCGACCGAACTCGCTGACGATGTCGACGCGCTGCCCCGCGCACGTGAAGAGCACCGCGGTCACCGGCAGAAGGGTAGCGGCGTTCTAGCCGGGCTTCCGCCATCCGCCGGTCTCGCCCTTGTACGTGCCGTGGAAGAGGGCGAGCGGCGTGCGGGCGAGGATCCTCAGGTCGAGCAGCGGCGAGCGGCGCTCGACGTACCAGACGTCGAGCTCGATCCGCTCCGCCCACGGCAGCGCGGCGCGGCCGTTGATCTGCGCCCAGCCGGTGATGCCGGGCTTCACGTCCAGGCGGCGGCGCTGCCGGTCGTCGTACTGCTCCACCTGGTAGCGGAGCGTCGGCCGGGGGCCGATCACGCTCATCTCGCCGCGGACGACGTTCCAGAGCTGGGGCAGCTCGTCGAGCGAGAGCTTGCGGAGCACGCGCCCGACGCGGGTGATGCGCGGGTCGCCCTCGTTGACCGACAGCCCGGCTCCCATCGCCTCCGCCCCGACGACCATCGTCCGCAGCTTGAGGAGCTCGAAGTCGGCGCCGTCGCGGCCGACGCGCCTCTGCCGGTAGAGGACGGGCCCGCCGTCCTCGAGCTTGACCGCGAGCGCGGCGACCGCGAGCACCGGCGACACCGCGAGCAGGGCCGTCCCGGCGATGGCGACGTCGGCCGCCCGGTTCAAGCGGTCTCCTCGCGTTGGGGGGCCCAGGTGGCCGGGACGCCGCGCCGCAGGTAGTTCCAGAGCGAGACGACCGTCGCCCACGTGATGAGGACGTAGTAGCGGGCGATGCCGACGCCGGCGAGCGCGGCCGCGAGCAGGCCGAGCTGGAGGCCGAGGAAGACCGCGTAGACGGGGCTCCGGCCGACCAGCGCGATCGAGCTGCCGAGCAGGACGAGGTGGAGGACGCCGCTCGCGTAGCGGAGGTGACGGTGCGAGAGGAGAGCCAGGAGGTAGCCGGGCGGCTGGCGGCGCAGCATCCGGCCGCGCAGGACGATCAGCCAGCAGTGCTCGAACATCCGCACCTTGCGCCGGTACTCGCTCTCGTTCGTCGGCGTCGGCCGCTCGAACGCGAGCGCCTCCGGCTCGTAGACCGCGCGCCGGCCGCGTTGCACGATGAGGTACGGGAGCGAGAGGTCGTGGCCGAAGCGCGGGTCGACCTCGGCGTAGTCGGAGCGGCGCAGCGCGTAGATCGCGCCGTTGCCGCCGGTCACCGAGCCGAGGCGCGACTCCGACGCCCGCGTCAGCAGCTCGTAGCGCCAGTAGACGCCCTCCTTGTTCGAGCCGCCCGGGTCCTCGAGCCGCAGCCGGCCGCAGACGTACGCGACCAGCGGGTCGGCGAGGTTCCCGACGAGCTGCCGCAGCGCGTCGGGCGCCCACGTCGAGTTCGCGTCCGAGAAGGCCACGACCTCGGCCTCCGTCGCGCGCACGGCCGCGTCCTGCGCCGCCACCTTGCCGCCGCGCGGGTTGCGGATCACGCGCGCGCCCGCCGACTCGGCGAGCTCCTCGGTGCGATCCGTCGACGCGTCGGAGGTGACGAGGAGCTCGAGCCGCTCCGCTGGGTAGTCGAGCGCGCGGAGGTTCTCGAGCCGCCGCTCGATCGACTCCTCCTCGTTGTACGCCGTCACGATCACGGCGACGCTCGGCAGGTAGCCGTCGTCCTTCGCCACCGGGCGCGTCCGCACGCGCGCGGCGAG
>DATIZN010000056.1:0-35936 GCA_035517075.1 Gaiellaceae bacterium
TGAGCCGGGGCCGGCGGCAGCGCGAGCTCTGCGAGGGCAGCGCGGAAGTAGAGCCCGCTCCCGCCGGCGACGAGCGGAGTCCGCCCGGCGGCGAGGATCTCGTCGATGTCCGCGTGCGCCAGCGGCGCGTACTCCCCCACCGAGGCCGAATGCTCGAGCGGCCAGATGCCGACCAGCCGCTCCGCATGCGGCGAGCGATTCGTGAGGATCGGCAGCGCGTCGTAGACCTGCATCGCATCGGCCGACACGACCTCGGCGGGAATCTGCTCCGCGATCGCGGCAGCGACGTCCGACTTTCCGCTCGCCGTCGGGCCGAAGACGCCGAGGACGAGGTCAGTCACGGAGTCGCGCGCGGACGAGGCCGAGTTCCTCGTCGGTCACGCCTGCCGAACGCAGGTACCCCTCGACGCCCCGGTAGCGGCGCTCGAGTTCCTCGAAGACGCCGAGCATGGAGGCCGCCGGCGTCTGGGCGATCCGCCGCAGCCGCTCGAGTTCCTCCGCGCTCTCGGCCGCGGCGAACCAGCGCTCGTGCCGCGGGCGGAGCCGCTCCTCGCTCAGCGCGTAGTCGGCGGCGATCTCCGCGTCGTCGACGCCGGCCAGGTGGAGCAGGAAGGCCGAGAGCAGCCCGGTCCGGTCCTTGCCGCCGACGCAGTGGATGACGATGGCGCCTTCCGGCGCGTACGCGACGGCCCGGACCGCGGCGGCGACGTTCGCGCGGAAGCGCTCGAGGAAGATCAGGTACACGTCCCGGGTCGCCGTCGCGACGTCCGGAGCCGCCGCCACGGCCGCGTCGAGCTCCTCGCCGAGCGCGTCCCGGTCCGCCTTGTTCCCGGACAGGAACGGCGCCTCCACGACGGCTACCGGGACATCGGTGGGCGGGTCGTCGGCCCGCTCGTGGTCGCCGCGCAGATCGATCACGGTGCGCACGCCGTGGTGGACGAGCGCCCGCCAGCCGGCAGGACTCAGCTGCCGGACGCTGTCCGCGCGCACGATCGCGCCGAGCCGCGTCTCGCCGCCGTCACGCGTCGGCAGCCCGCCGAGCTCGCGGACGTTGAGGCAGCCGTCCCAGACGAGATCCCTAGGCTGCAACTGCCGCAAGACGGTTGCCGCGTAGGGTCGTCGAGGTCGCCGCCTCGATCGTCACCGGGACGAGCTCGCCAGGAGCGGCGGAGCCGGCGAAGTTGACGGTCGTGTTGCGGCGCGTCCGACCACGGAGGAGATCAGGCTCGGTGCGGCTCGGCCCTTCCACGAGCACTTCCTCGACCCGCCCGACGCGCCCCGCGTTCCGCTCCGCCGCAACCCGCTGGACGAGCTCGACGAGCCGCTCGATCCGCGCTCGCTTCTCCTCGTCCGGGACCTGGTCGTCGCGCGCCGCCGCCTCGGTGCCCGCGCGCGGCGAGTAGACGAACGTGAACGCGCCGTCGAAGCCGACCTCCTCGACGACTTCGAGGGTTTCGCGGAACTCGTCGTCGGTCTCGCCCGGGAAGCCGACGATGACGTCCGTCGTGAGTGCGAGGTCCGGGATCGCCGCGCGCAGCTCGGCGACGAGCTGCAGGTAGCGCTCACGCGAGTACGTGCGGCGCATCGCCTTCAGCACCCTCGTCGAGCCCGACTGGAGCGGCAGGTGCGCGTGCTCGCAGACGGCGGGACAGTCGGCCATCGCCTCGATCACGTCCTGCCGGAAGTCCTTCGGATGTGGGCTCGTGAAGCGGATCCGTTCGATCCCGTCGACCGCGTCGACCGCACGCAGGAGCTCGGCGAAGCTCGAGCCGACGTCACGACCGTACGAGTTGACGTTCTGGCCGAGCAGCGTCACTTCGCGGACGCCCGCCGCCGCGAGCCGCTCCACCTCGGCGAGGATCTCCCCCGGCCGCCGCGAGATCTCACGGCCGCGCACGGCGGGGACGATGCAGTACGCGCACACCGAGTTGCACCCCATCGAGACCTGCACCCACGCCTGGAAGCGCCGCTCGCGATGCTCCGGCAGCCCCGAAGCGAACGCCCGCTCATCGCCGGTGCCGAAGCTGCCGCGGGCAATACCCTCGCCGCCCGCGCCGAGCCACGCGCCGAGATGTCCGATCGTGCCGGGGCCGAACGCCACGTCGACGGCCGGATAGAGCGCGAAGAGCCGCTCGCGCTGCGCCTCCGCGTAGCAGCCGCCGACGGCGATCACCGTTCCGGGCCGCTCTCGCTTCAGTTTCGCCGCGTTGCCCATGTGGGCGGCGAAGCGCGTGTCGGGCTTCTCGCGGATCGTGCATGTGTTGAGCACGATCACGTCCGCCTCGCCCTGCGAGCGCGCTTCCCCGAGCCCCAGCTCCTCGAGCAGACCTTTGATCCGCTCGGAGTCGTGGGCGTTCATCTGGCACCCGAAGGTCGTGACGTGATACCTGCGCACGCGCGAAGGGTACCCGGGCCCCTCAGGCGGCCTGGATCGGCGAGTCGGCGTGCTCCTGCTCGGGCTCGGGCGCCGCCGGCTGTCCGGCCGAGTGACTCCTGGCGACCTCGACGGCGCGGCTCTCGCGGATCACGGTCACCTTCACCTGGCCGGGATACTCGAGCCGATCCTCGATCTCCCGCGCGATCTCGTGCGCGAGCAGGGCGGCCTCGTCGTCGTCGACGGCCCCCGGCGAGACGATGACCCGGATCTCGCGCCCCGCCTGGAGCGCATACACCTTCTCGACGCCCGGCTTCGAGCTCGCGAGCTCCTCGAGCGCCTCGAGGCGCTTGATGTAGTGCTCGAGGCTCTCGCCGCGCGCTCCAGGCCGGCTCGCGGAGACCGCGTCCGCCGCGATCAGGAGAACGGCCTCGACCGTCTGGGGCTGCACCTCGTAATGGTGCGCCTCGATCGCGTGGACGACGCCCTGCGACTCGCCGTAGCGCCGCGCCAGCTGCGCCGAGATGAGGGCGTGCGAACCCTCGACCTCGTGCGTCATCGCCTTGCCGATGTCGTGGAGCATGGCCGCGCGCTTCGCGGTCTGGACGCTCGCGCCGAGCTCGGTGGCCATGATCCCGGCGAGGTGGACGACCTCGAGCGTGTGCTTGAGGACGTTCTGGCCGTAGCTCGTCCTGTAGCGAAGCCGGCCGAGGATGTGCACGAGCTCCTCGTGGAACGCGCCGCAGTTGGCCTCGAAGACCGCCTGCTCGCCCGCCTGGCGCACGAGCTCGTCCACCTCGGCCTTCGACTCGTAGTACGTCTCCTCAATCCGCGCCGGGTGGATGCGCCCGTCTTCGACGAGCTTCGCCAGCGTGAGGCGGGCGACCTCGCGCCGCAGGCCGTCGAAGGACGACAGGACGACGGCATGCGGCGTGTCGTCGACGATGAAGTCCACGCCCGTCAAGTGCTCGAGCGCTCGGATGTTGCGGCCCTCGCGGCCGATGATCCTGCCCTTCATGTCGTCCGACGCGAGCTCGACGACGGTGACGGTGGTCTCGGCCGTGTGACTCGCCGCCACTCGCTGCAGCGCATCGGCGACGAGGTTTCGCGCACGCCGCTTCGACTCGGTGCGCGCCTCCTCCTCGAGCATGCGCACGCGCCGGGCGAGCTCGTGCCGCGCCTGCTCCTCCCCACGCTCGAGCAGCGCCGCCCGCGCCTCGGCCTGCGTCATCCCGGCCGAGCTCTCGATCGCGGCGAGCTCCGCGCCCTTCGCCTGCTTCAGGTCGTCCTGGAGCTGCCGGACGTGCTCCTCGCGGTCGGCGAGCCCCTGGTCGCGCCGGGCGAACTCCTCGAGCTTGCGCTCGACCTCGCTCTCCTTTGCGAGGACGCGCTCCTCGATCTTCCCCACCTGGGAGCGGCGGTCGGACAGCTCGGCGTCGATCTCGCCGCGCAGCCGGACGGCCTGCTCGCGCGTCTCGACCTGCGCCTCGCGGCGGACGGCGTCGGCCTCGCGCCGGGCGTCGTCGAGAAGCTGGTCGCGGATCCGGCGCGCCTTGCGGACGCCGGTCGTGCCGAAGACGGAGACCGCGAGCAGCGCCAGGGCGACGCCTGCTGCGATCCCGATTGCGATTCCGATCCCGATCTGCACAGCGCAGCTCCTCGGTTGCCGGCCAGCCGTCCCAGACGGCGCGCCCAATCGGCGCCGAGCCCGCTCGGCAGCTTTCCGAGACCTCTCCCCCGGGCACGCAAAGCAGCGGCCCGAATTCGCCGCGCTACCTTCCGGAGTGCCTCCGCGGCATCGTCGTCACAGTGTCGGCCATCAGGATTTCGGTTTCGGAAAAACTACGTTTGCAGGCAAAACGTCGAATGAAGCGTCGCTGGATCGTAGCGCTCATCAGGCCTCTCGTGCAAACGACGCCAGCTCGGCGAGCACGTCGCGATCGAAGCCGCGGGCGGCAAGGCGGCGGAACAGGGCCGGTGTCGCGGGTTCGCATCCGAGCAGCCCTCGCGCCCGCTCCCGCTCGGGCTCGAGCGCGCCGAGCGCTTCCTCGACCGCGCTCGCAGGAACGCGCCGGCGTTCGAGGTCGGCACGGATCGCGGCGTCGCCGTAGCCGCGACACGCAAGTGCTCCCGCGCGGGTGACGGCGAAGCGGCCGTCGTCGACGAGACCGGCGCTTTCGAGGACGGCGAGCGCGTCGGCGCGCGCAGCCTCCGGCAGCCCGGCTCCGGCCAGTCGCGTCTCGAGCTCGAAGCGCGAGCGGTCGTGCGCCGCGAGCGCGCGCGTGGCGCGGACGAGCGCGCGGGTGCTGCGAAGCTCGCGCGCGAGACGCCGCGCCGTGTCGCGGTCGAGGCGACGGCCGACCCGGACGCCTGCGCGGGCGACGGCGCGTGCGGGCAGCGTCCGCCACGGCGAGCCGTCGAGCTCGACGTCGACCCGGTCGCCGGGACGCGCACGCAGCCCCGTGACCGTGCGGGTCACGCCTCCGCTTCGGCCACCGCGAGCGCCTTCGCCGCTTTCTCCGCCTTGCCGTTGGTAGACGGCTCTTCCAGCACCGGCAGAAGCCGCGCCGAGACGATCTGCTCCGGCCCGAGCTCGACCTGGATCTGCTGCAGGATCTGCTGCGTCACGTCCGGGTGCTCGCGGAGGAACGCCGTCGCGTTCTGCCGGCCCTGGCCGAGCCGCTCGTCGCCGAAGCTGTAGTACGAGCCCGACTTCGCCACGAGCTTCCGCTCGAGCGCCGAGTCGAGAACCGTGCCCTCCCACGAGATGCCGGAGCCGTAGATGATGTCGAACTCCGCCTGCTTGAACGGCGGCGCGACCTTGTTCTTCACGACCTTGACGCGGACGCGGTTCCCGAACGCCTCGACGCCTTCCTTCAGCGTCTCGATGCGGCGGATGTCGAGGCGCACCGAGGAGTAGAACTTGAGCGCGCGGCCGCCCGGAGTCGTCTCGGGGTTGCCGAACATGACGCCGATCTTCTCGCGCAGCTGGTTCGTGAAGATGCAGATCGTGTCGGTGCGGTTGAGCGTGCCGGCGAGCTTCCGCAGCGCCTGGCTCATGAGCCGCGCCTGGAGGCCGACGTGGCTGTCTCCCATCTCGCCCTCGATCTCGGCCTTCGGGGTCAGGGCCGCCACCGAGTCGACGGCGACGATGTCGAGGGCGCCGGAGCGGATCAGGAGCTCGGCGATCTCGAGCGCCTGCTCGCCGGTGTCGGGTTGCGAGACGAGGAGGTTGTCGATGTCGACGCCGATCCGCTTCGCGTAGGTCGGGTCCATCGCGTGCTCGGCGTCGATGAAGGCGCAGATGCCGCCGCGGCGCTGCGCCTCGGCGATCACGTGGTAGACGAGCGTCGTCTTGCCCGACGACTCGGGGCCGAAGATCTCGACGATGCGGCCACGCGGCAGCCCGCCGATGCCGAGCGCGAGGTCGAGCGCGAGCGAGCCCGTCGAGACGGCGCCGACGGACACGGCCGCGCGGTCGCTCATCTTCATCACCGAGCCCTTGCCGAACTGGCGCTCGATCTGGCCGAGCGCGACGTCGAGTGCTTCCTGCCTGTCCACCTATTCGCCTCCTACGCTTGCTCCGAGTGCCACCGATTCGAGGACGTGATACTCCACCCCGCCTCGGCGCGGCCGTGACAGATAAGCAGCCGCGTCGGACGGAACGAACGTTCGTCCGGGCGGCTGCTCCGGGCGCAGCCGCGGACGTTCGCGAAACCGCGCCACCGTGACGTGCGGCAGCCACCGGCGTCCCTCGCGGCGATACACGTCGAGCCGCTCGAGGCGGCACTGGACGTCCTCCGCGAGCGCTCCCGCGGCACCCGCCTCGTCGTCGAGGACGAGCATGCCAACGCTGCGCGTCTCCCGGTAGCGCTCGAGCGTGAGCCGGATCTCCGCGGCTCCGGCCGCGGCCGAGCGCAACGCGTCCACGATGGGCTCGAGCTCACGGGCGGGCCGGCTGCCGAGGAAGGCGAGCGTGACGTGGAGCTGCTCGCGGGGGACGACTCGCACGTCCCGCAGCGACCCGCGCTGCCAGCGCTCGATCGCGTCGAGGACGTCGTCCGGCAGGCGCAGGGCGAGAAAGAGCCGCAGCCGTTCATCGCCGGCCACGCTAGCCGTGGACGTCATACGGCTTCGTCGGGAATTCGTGTCAGAAGCGCGCGGAGCAGATGGAGCGCCGAGACCGTGGCCCGGGCGCGCACCTGGTCGCGGTCGCCCGGGACGTCGAGCATCCGCGCGAGCGAGCCTCCGGGCGCGGCGGCGTGGAGGTGGACGCGCCCCACGGGTTTCTCGGGACTCCCGCCGCCGGGACCCGCGACGCCCGTGACCGCGACCGCGACGTCCGCCCCGAGGCGCAGGCGCGCTCCGTCGGCCATCGCCTCCGCCGCCTCCGGGGAGACGGCCCCGTGGCGCTCGAGCAGCTCTGCCGGCACGTCGAGCTCGGCCAGCTTCGCCTCGTTCGCGTAGGCGACGACACCCCCGACGAACACGTCGCTCGAGCCGGGAACGCGAGTGATCCGCGCCGCCACCATCCCGCCCGTGCAGGACTCCGCGGTGGCGAGCACAAGCCCGCTCGAGCGGCAGAGCGAGAGGACGAGCTCCTCGACCGGACGCTCGTCCCGCGCGAAGACGGCGGGCGCGAGACGCTCGGCGAGCGCCGCCTGGAGCGCGTCCGCCCGCTCATCTGCGCCCGGCTCGACGACGAAGTCGACGTGGATCTCGAAGTCGCGGGCGCAGATCGTCGCCTCCACCCCGCCGCCGTCTCCGCCGGCCTCGGCGAGCGCCCGCGCGACGGCCGACTCGCTGACGCCGAAGAGGCGCAGGACCCGCCGCCCCGGTGCTTGCGTCCGCGCGAGGAGCTCGCGCATCGGCTCGCTCGTGAGCGCCCCCGGCCAGAGCCGCTGGAGCTCCGGCGGCGGTCCCGGGAGGACGACGACGACGCAGCCGCCCGGAGCGCGCAGGACGAGCCCCGGAGCGGTGCCCGCGAGCCCGATCGACACGGCGGACACCGGTCGCGTCGCCTGCTTCCGGACGCCCGGCTCGAAGTCGGCATACGGCCTCCCCAGCCGCTCGGCGACGGCACGCGAGACGGCGCCGATCTCCCGCTCGAGCTCCTCGTCGACGACGAGGTCGACCCCTGCCGCCCGCGCGAGGAGCTCGACCGTCCGGTCGTCGTGCGTGGGCCCGAGCCCGCCGGAGACCAGACACGCGTCGGCTTCGAGCCCTTCGCGGAGCACGGCCTCGAGCTCTTCGGGTGCGTCGCCGACGATCGTGATCCGCGCCGGTTCCAGGCCGTGGCTCAGCGCCTCCGAGGCGAGGAACGGGCCGTTGCGGTCGTTTCGCTCGCCGCGGACGAGCTCGCTGCCCGTGACGACGATCGCGGCCCGCGGGCGGGCCGTCACCCGGCGGAGCGCGTCGTCCAGTGCGCCGCGACGGCCAGATGCGCGTTCGCGTGCGCGGGAAGCGCCACGGAATGGCCGCCGAGCGTCACCCGGAGGTACTTCGGCCGGCGGACGACGAGGTAGAAGCTCAGGCCCGACAGCTTCTCGACTCCACCCGGCGGCACCGTCGCCTGGAAGACGACCCTGCCGTGCACCCCGCCCTGACGCACCTCGACGTAGGTCCCGCGACCCCTGCCCGTGAGCACGAGCTGCGGCGCGGCCGGCGCCTGCGAGCCTGTCGTGCCGAGACCGGGAACGCGAGTCGAGGAGCCGCCGTAGCGCCAGGCGGCGAAGACGAGCGCGGTGACGACGCCGATGCCGGCGAGAGCGAGCAGGACGGCTCGCCGCTCGACCGTGCGTTCCCGTGAACCCCGCCGCGGCCCGGGCGCGGGCAGGTCGTCGCGCCAGCTCGTGAGGAAGCGCGAGGCGTACTCCTCGACGTAGACCTCACCGTCGAGCCCGAGGTAGTCGGCGTACGTGCGAAGGAAGCCGCGGATGTACGTGTCGCTCGGCAGGACGGTGAAGTCCTCCTCCTCGAGCGCGCGGATGTAGCGGGAGCGGATCTTCGTCGCCTGCTCGATCTCGGCGTACGAGAGCTCCTTCCGCTCGCGCGCCGCCCGTAGGCTGTTGCCGATCTCGAACACTAGTGCTCCAACCGCAGCAGCAGCTCGTAGAGCCCGACGGCGATCGAGCCGGAGAGGCCGATGCAGATTCCCGCCACGGCGAAGAAGCGGCCGACCCTGATCCGGACGCCGCCGCCCGACCGCTCGAGCGTCCGCACGATCGCTCCGCGCGCGCCCCGCGCGAACAGGAGCGCAGCGACCCCGGCTCCGAACGCGACCGGGATCGCCCACGCCGCCTCGATCAGCGCAACGCCGGCGACGCGGCGCGTGAGCTCGATGCCGACCGGAATCACCGCCACCGCGACGAGACCGAGGACGAGGGCGACCGAGGCGCGATGGTTCGCGCGTCGCGGTGCGGCTATGGACGGATTCCTGACGGCCACTCCTGAGGCTCCATTGTAGGCGGCCGGAGGACGGCCTCTACTGCTTCACGTACGGCTGGCCGTCTGCTTTCGGCGGAACCGAGTGGCCGATCACTCCCGCCACGGCGATCAGCGTCAGAACGTACGGGAGCGCCTGGAAGAGCGTCGCGGCCGAGCTCGAATAGACGGGCAGCCGGAAGGCGAGCGCGGTGGAGAAGCCGAAGAGAAGCGCCGCGCCCCACGCACCGAACGGCCGCCAGTTGCCGAAGATCATCGCCGCGAGCGCGATGAAGCCGCGCCCCTCCGTCATGTTCTCCGTGAAGCTGCCTCCGCCGAAGCCGATCGAGAGGAACGCACCGCCGAGCGCAGCCAGCATCCCGGAGACGATCACCGCCGCGTAGCGCACTGCGTAGACGTTGATCCCGACCGTGTCGGCGGCGCGAGGATGCTCGCCGCACGCCCGAACCCGCAGGCCGATCGGCGTCTTGAAGAGGATGAAGTAGGAAAGCGGCACGAAGATGATCCCGACCCAGATGAGCAGGTTCAGGTCGCCGATCGCGGGCCCGACATAGCTCATGTGGTCGATTCCCGGGAGGGCGACGTTCGGGACCGTCGAGACGCCGGCCGGGATGTTCTTGTTCCCGTAGAGCTGCTCGAAGAAGTAGCCCGTGACGCCGAGAGCGAGGAAGTTGATCGCCATGCCGCTCACGATCTGATTCGCGCGCAGGTGGATCGACCAGTACGCATGGAGAAGCGCGAACAGGCCCCCCGCCGCCAGCGCGGTGAGGATGCCGACGACCCAGCTGCCGCCCTTGTCGGCGCCGTAGACGCCCCAGAAGGCGCCCATCAGCATCATCCCCTCGAGCCCGACGTTCACGACGCCGCTGCGCTCCGAGACCATCCCGCCGAGCGCGCCGAAGGTGAGGGGCGTCGCGAAAACGAACACCTGGGCGATCAGCTCGGATGCGAAGACGACGTGGAGGTTGCCCGAGCTCGAACGCGTGGCGACGTAACCGAGGCAGAGGCCGATCACCCCCGAGGCGACCGCGCCCCAGCCGAGCCGGCGCGCGCCGCGCGTCAGCGCCCACAGCCCCGCGGCGATTGCGAGCACGCCGATCAGAATCGGCACGAGAGGCGACCGAGCCGTGAACGGCGGGATCGCGCTCCAGAACGCGGCGAGCCCGAGGGCGCTGCCGACGGTGGCGATCGCCTTCGGCCGCAGCGCCCAGGGCGTTTCCTCCAGCGGCTCCACGTGGTTCGTCACGTCGCAGCCGCCTCGGCTCGCCGTCGTCTCACCTTCCGGCGTGCGTTCCAGATGTAGAGGATGAAGATGTCGGCGCCGACGAAGAGCACGATCAGCCCCTGGATCATCGAGGTCAGGTTGCCGGCGAGGCTCGGATCGAAGACGTTCGGGTTCAGGCCGCGTGTCGTGCCATAGAGGAGACCGCCGAACAGGAAGGCGGCGATGCCCGTGCCGATCGCCGTGTTCCGGCCGAGCAGCGCGACCGCGATACCGAAGAACCCGATCTGCGAGGCCTGCACGTCGAGGACGCCGAACTGGAACAGATAGCCGAGCATGTCGAGGGCGCCCGCCAGGCCGGCGAACGCGCCCGAGATCGCCATCGCCTGGATGTACTTCCTCCTCACGTTGATGCCGCCGTATGCGGCCGCCTCGGGATTGAAGCCCACCGCGCGCACCTCGTACCCGAGCGTCGTCCGGTTCAGGATCAGCCAGAAGACGACGAGGGCCGCGATCGCAACGAAGAAGCCGTAGTCGAGCCCCTGCAAGAGGGAGCTTCCCCAGAAGACCGGGATGTGGGCGCTCTGCGCGACGCTCTCAGACTCCGGCGCCGCCGTGTTGTACGTGTTCTGGAGCGGGCCGCCCTGGCCGAACAGGTATTGGCCGCCCCAGATCGCGATCCAGTTGAGCATGATCGTGGAGATGACCTCGTGGGCGCCCGTCGTCGCTTTCAGGAAGCCGGCGATGCCCGCCCACACGGCGCCGGCGAACGCCGCGGCTCCGATGCCGAGCAGCACGTGCGGGAGCGTCGGCCAGCTGGCGAAGTCGACGCCGATCCAGTTCGCGACGATCAGCCCCACGAGGTACTGGCCCTGGCCGCCGATGTTGAAGAGGCCGCAACGGAACGGGAATGCGACCGCGAGCCCGGTGAGGATCAGGGTCGTCGTGGTCAGCAGTGTCTGACTGAGGTTGAACGCGTCGAGGTGGATCGTGTTCGTGTCCCAGGGAACGTGGAAGAGCCAGTTGAAGCCGGCGCCGTCCCAGATCCCCTTGTACGCCGTCCACGGATTGTGGCCGGTCGCCGCCACGACGATCCCGCCGGCGGCGAACGCCAGCACCGCCGTGAGCACGGGAACGACGATGCCGCCCGCGCGCTGCGCGGCGCCGAGCTTGACGACGAAGTCGGGCGACGGCTCCTGCTCCGGCGGGACGTTCGCAGTGGGGAACCTCTCGCTCAGGCCGCCTTCCTCCTGCCGCCGAGCATCTCGAGGCCGATCTCCTGCTCGTCCGCGCCCGCCGCGTGCTCGCCGACGATTCGCCCCTCGTACATGACGAGGATCCGGTCCGCGAGGGAGAGCACCTCGTCGAGCTCGAGCGAGACGAGCAGGATCGCGCGGCCCGCGTCGCGCTCGGCCACGAGCCGCCGGTGCACGTACTCGATCGCGCCGACGTCGAGACCGCGCGTCGGCTGCGCGGCGATCAGGACGACGGGGTTGCGGGCCACCTCGCGCGCGACGACGACCTTCTGCTGGTTTCCGCCCGAGAGAGAGCTCGCGAGCGTGAACGGACCGCCGCCGCGGATGTCGAACTCCTGGATCAGCCGCACCGCGCGTTGCACGAGCCGCTTCGGGTAGAGCCAGCCGAAGCGCGAGTCCGGCGGCACGTCGTAGTCGTGGAGGGCGAGGTTCTCGGCGAGGTTGAACTCGAGCACGAGGCCGCGCCTGTGCCGGTCTTCGGGGATGTGGCCGATGCCGGCCCCGATCATCTCGCGTGGATCGAGATGGCCCTCGAACCTGCGGCTGCCGACCCTGACCGAGCCGCTCTCGGTGGGGCGCAGCCCGGTGATCGCCTCGACGAGCTCGGTCTGGCCGTTGCCGTCGACGCCCGCGATCGCGACGATCTCGCCGCCCCGAACGGAGAACGACACGCCGCGCACCGTCTCGAGCTTTCGGTCGTCGAGCACGTGGAGGTCCTCCACCTCGAGGGAGACCTCACCCGGCGACGCGGGCGCCTTGTCGACGCGAAGCAGGACCTCGCGTCCGACCATCATCCGCGCAAGCCCTTCTTCGGTCGCGCCCTCCCGCGGCACGGTGTCGATCTTCTTGCCCCGCCGCAGGACGGTGATGCGGTCCGCGATCTCCAGCACCTCGTTGAGCTTGTGGCTGATGAAGATGATGGCCTTGCCGTCGGCTCGGAGGCTGCGGACGATCTCGAACAGCTCCGACGCCTCCTGCGGCGTCAACACGGCCGTGGGCTCGTCGAGGATCAGGATCTCCGCGCCGCGGTAGAGCGCCTTCAGGATCTCGACCCGCTGCTGCTGGCCGACGGTGATGTTGGCGACGAGCGCGGTCGGATGGACGGATAGCCCGAACTGCTGCGAGAGCTCGCGCACGCGCCGCTCGGCGCCGGCCTCGTCGAGGACGATTCCGCTACGGGCCGGCTCGACTCCGAGCACGATGTTCTCCGCGACGGTCATGACCGGGATCAGCATGAAGTGCTGGTGCACCATGCCGATCCCCGCCTCGATCGCATCCTTCGCGGACGAGAACGAGACGGTCTTCTCGCCCATGACGATCTCTCCCTCGTCGGGCCTCGTCAGACCGTAGAGGATGTTCATCAGCGTCGACTTGCCTGCGCCGTTCTCACCGAGAAGCGCATGCACCTCTCCGCGCTGCAGGTCGAAGTCGACGTGGTCATCGGCGACGATCCCGGGATAGCGCTTCGTGATCCCCCGCAGCTCGAGGATCGTCGCAGTCTCCTCCGTCATTCGCCGATTCTAAGCTCTGAAAAAGAGGGGACGAGCGTGCGCCCGTCCCCTCCTTCAGACGTTCCTCAGTGGGTCGGCCCGACCTTCGCGCCCGGCAGGAGGCCGAGCAGGTCGGAGCCCTTCGCGACCGGCACATGCACCTTGCCGGACTTGATCTTCGCCTCGAGCGCCCGCATCTTCGTGACGTACGCCTTCGGCACCTTCGGGCTGATCTTGCCGACGCCCACGCCGTTGTTCCTCAGGTCGAACAACAGGTCGTGGCCGCCCTTGAAGTGGCCGGCCTTCGCCTGCTTGTCCGCATCGAAGATGCCGTTGTCGACCCGCTTCAGCGCGCTCGTGAGCACGTGCTTCGCGAGGCTGTACTGGTCGACGTCGACGCCGATTCCCCAGATCCCCGCCTGCGCGGCGGCGTTGAGCGTGCCGAGACCGCAACCGCCGGCGACCTGGAACTCGACCTGCGAGCCCTCGCTGATCTGGTCCTGGGCGAGGGTCTTGCACTTGTCCTGTGCGACGAAGTCGTTCGAGTAGCCGACGAGCACCTTGACGCCCGGATCCGCCATCTTCGCGCAGTAGTTGTAGCCGACGATGTAGTCGTCGACCGCCGGGATCTCGATCCCGCCGGTGGCGCCGATCACCTGCTTACCGCCCTTCGCCTTGACCATCTCGCCGGCGAGGTAGCCGACGAGACAGCCCGACTCGTTCGACGCGTAGACGAGACCCTCGATGTTCTTGGTGTAGAACTTCGCATGGTCTGCCTTGAAGGCCTTCTTCGAGAAGTCACCGGTCTTCGAGGCGACCGAGTCGTCGGTGATCGTGAAGTCGACCTTCGGGAACTGCGAGGCGAGCTGCGCGACCGTCGGCGCGAGCAGGTAACCCGCCGCGGAGACGATGTTCGCGCCCTCGCGGATCTCCGTCGTCATGTTCGGCAGGTAGTCCGAGCTCGAGTTCGACTGCAGGGTGATCTTCTTGATGTGGAGCACCTTCGCGGCGCGAGTGATTCCCGCGAGCTGGTCCTCGTTGAAGCCCTTGTCGTTGAACTTGCCGATGTCGCTGACGAGCCCGGCGGTGAACGTGCTGCCCTTCTTCGCCTTCGTGGCGGCAGCCCCGCCCGCGGCGAGCAAAACCCCGACAAGCACCGCCAGCCCCACCGCGATGAGCAGTGATCTCTTCACAAGCCCTCCTCAGACCGTTTGGATTGTTGCCCCTCCGATCCGACGAGTCTATTCCTCGAAAGTTGGAGAGTCGAGGCAAAGGAAAGCCTCCACGAACGCCGCCCGGTAGCGTGACCGCATGACGGTCGCCGGCGCGCGCGCGCTTCCCTTCGACCCCGCGGATCCGCCCTTCATCGCCGACCCCTACCCGGCGCTGGGCGCGCTTCGCGAGGCGACGCCGATCGTGTACGACGAGCGCCTGGCACGCTGGTTCGTGACCCGCCACGCCGACGTCCGGGCGTGCCTGCGCGACAAGCGGCTCGGCCGCAACTTCCGCCACGTCGGCGGCGAGGAGCAGTTCCGTTCCGAGCCTCTCGATCCGCGCTGGGCCGACTTCTGGGCGAGCGAGCGCTGGAGCCTTCTCTGGCTCGAGCCGCCCGACCACACCCGTATCCGCAAGCTCGTCGCGGCGGCGTTCACGCCGCGAGCGACCGACAGCATGCGCGACCCCGCGAGACACCTCGCGCGCTCGCTCCTCGGGAGCCTCGGCGAGACGTTCGACCTGCTCTACGACTACGCGCAGCCGTACTCGATCACGCTGATCTGCGAGCTGCTCGGCGTGCCGACCGACCGCCACCGCGACCTCCTCGACTGGTCGCACGCCATCGTCAAGATGTACGAGTTCGAGACGACGGAGGAGCAGGCCGTCGCGGCGAACGAGGCGGCGCGCGATTTCCGCGCCTACGTCCTCGGTCTGATCGAGGAACGCCGCGCCGAGCCCCGTGAGGACATGGTCAGCGGGCTGGTTCAGGCGCGGGTCGACGGCGAGCGGCTGTCGGACGACGAGATCGTCTCGACGGTGGTCGTGCTCCTGAACGCCGGTCACGAGGCCACCGTCAACACCGTCGGCAACGGCTTCCGCGCTCTCGCCGCGCACCCGGACGAGTGGCGGCGGCTCGTCGCGGGCGAGGTCCCGGCGGCGCAGGCGCTCGAGGAGCTGATCCGCTGGGATCCGCCGCTTCAGCTCTTCGAGCGCTGGGTTCTCGCGGACGGTGTCGAGGTCGGAGGCGTCTGCGTGCCGCGGGGCGAGAAGCTCGCGCTCCTGTTCGGCTCGGCGAACCGCGATCCGCGCGTCTTCGACGACCCCGATCGACTCGATCTCGCACGCCCGAACGCAGCCGAGCACATCGGCTTCGGCGGTGGCATCCATGTCTGCATCGGCGCGCCTCTCGCGCGGATCGAGCTCGCCGCGAGCTTCGAGGCGCTCGCGGAGCTCCGCCCCACGCTCCACCTCGCCGCCGAGCCGAAGCGCGTGCCGGCCTTCGTCATCCGCGGCTTCGAGTCGGTTCGAGTCGCGAGCTAGTCGGCGGCCGCGTACGTGTGGTAGGAGCTCTCGTCGACGAGCACGCGGCGAGGCTTTGAGCCCTCGTAGCCGCTGATGATCCCGCGACGCTCGAGCATGTCGACCAGCCGGCCGGCACGCGTGTAGCCCACGCGAAGCCGGCGCTGCAGGAGGGAGACGGACGCCGTCTGCGTCTGGACGACGATCTCGATCGCCTTGTCGAGCAGCGGGTCGTCGTCGGGGTCGAACTCGCCGTGCTCGTCGCCCTCGCCGCCGTCCGACGCGAAGACCTCGGGCAGCTCGAGGTAGCTCTCGTCGAGCTCCTGGTCGCGCTGCCGCGTCTGCTCGACAACGAGCGCGATCTCCTCCTCCGTGACGTACGCGCCCTGCACGCGCTGCACGCGCGAAGTGCCGAGCGGCTTGAAGAGCATGTCGCCCTGGCCGAGCAGCGACTCGGCGCCGCCGTGGTCGAGGATGACCCGCGAGTCGGTCTGCGAGGAGACGGCGAACGCGATCCGCGAGGGGACGTTCGCCTTGATCATCCCGGTGATGACGTCGACCGACGGCCGCTGCGTCGCGAGCACGAGGTGAACGCCGACGGCCCGCGACTTCTGCGCGAGGCGGATCACCGCGTCCTCCACCGCTTGCGGCGCGATCATCATCAGGTCGGCGAGCTCGTCGATCACGACGAGGATGTACGGCAGGGTCGGCTCCCCGCGCTGGCGGAAGGCGCGGTTCGCCTCGTTGAGGTTGCGGGCCCGCACCGAGGAGAGCCGCTCGTAGCGCCGCTCCATCTCGGCGACGCAGTTGGCGAGGACGGCGCTCGCCTCCTTCGGGCTCGAGACGACCGGCGTCAGCAGGTGCGGGATCGACTCGTAGTGATTGAGCTCGATCCGCTTCGGATCGATGAGGATCATCCGCACCTCGTCGGGCGTCGCGCGCAGGAGGATCGAGGTGAGGAGCGCGTTGAGGCAGCCCGACTTGCCCGAGCCGGTCGTGCCCGCGATCAGGAGGTGCGGCATCCGCGCGAGGTCGGTCCAGACGGCCGCGCCGGAGATGTCCTTTCCGAGCCAGACCGAGAGCGGGCTCGCGGTCGCGGGCAGCGGCTCGAAGATGTCGCCGAGCGTGACGAGGTTCGGGGAGAGGTTCGGCAGCTCGACCCCGACCGCCTGCTTGCCCGGGATCGGCGCGAGGATCCGGATCTCGGTCGTCGCGAGCGCGTACGAGAGGTCGTCCTTCAGCGCCGCGACCTTCGCCACCTTGGTGCCCGGCGCGAGCTGGAGCTCGTAGCGGGTCACGCGGGGCCCCGAGATCTGCCCGACGACCCGCGCTTCGACCCCGAAGTGCGCGAGCGTCTGGACGAGGAGCTCGGCGACGCGGGCCGAGGCCTCGCCCGACGATCCGCCCCCCTGCGGCGACGTCCGCAGGACGCCGGCGTCGGGGAGCTCGTACGCGACGTTCTCGCTCGTCACGTCGTCGAAGAGCGTCGGCGGCTCCTCGACGAGCGGCGCCGGCTCCGAGTGGAGGGGCGGCGGCTCGAGCGCCACGGTCGGACCGTGCGCGTCGCCGACGACGTCGGGGTAGGCCGTCGCGCCGTCGACCGGCGGCGCGTGCACCAGAGGAGCGCGCAGCGGCTCGGGCTCCGGCCAGGCCGTCTCCTCCTCGCGGCGCGGCCGCCGCTCGCGCGCCTTGCGCGCGGCGAGGTGGATGCCGTGGCCCGAGCGGCGGAGGATGGCGCCGAGCGAGGCGCCCGAGAGAAGGAGCGAGCCGACGAGCATGAGCAGGATCCCGAGCAGCAGCGAGCCCGTCGCCCCGATCGCGACGCCGACGGCCCCGCCGAGCAGCTGGCCGGCGTAGCCGCCCTGGTCCCTGCCGAGCGTGACCATCAGGCCGCAGGCGAGCACGGCGAGGCCCGTCCGGAAGGGCCGCACGTCGACGAGCGCGCTCTTCGCCACCATGAGCACGCCGACGACGGCGAGCGCGGCCGGGAGCGTGTACGTCGCGTCGCCGACGAGCTTGTCGAGGCCGTCTCCGAGCCAGCCGCCGACGTAGCCGCCGTTCCAGCCGAGGTAGACGACGCTGCCGAGGAAGACGCCGAGCGCGATCGAGCCGAGGCCCCACAGCTCCGGATGCTCGTGGCGTGCGCGCGCGCCGCGCTTCGTCCGCGTCTTCTTGACCCGGCTCGGCAGCCTCGGGCGCAGCTTGCTCTTGCGCTTGCGGCGCGGCATGGGCTCGGTTTTCGCGCGCGCAGCGGCCTATCCTCCGTGCCCATGGCGCCGGAGACGCGCTAAACGCCCGGAGCGGCGACGTCAACATCGCCTACCAGGTGACCGGACAGGGGCCTGGCGATCTCGTGTGGGTGCCCGGCTGGGTCTCGAACATCGAGCTGATGTGGGAGACACCGGAGCTGGCGCGGCTGCTGGAGCGGCTCGCGTCCCTCTCGCGCCTTCGTCCTCTTCGACCAGCGCGGCACGGGCCTCTCCGATCGCGCGTCGAACGATAATCTGCCGGATCTCGAGCAGCCACCTACGGCCCCCACGAGCCGAAGGGCGTCCCCGGCGAGTGACGGCTCTATGCGGCCGTCTCGACCTCGGCCACGAGCATGCCGTAGTACGTCGGCGCCGCGTACGCGAGGACGTCGGCGCGCGCATCGACGCCGACCGCGCCCTGGAGGACGAGCAGCTGCCACAGCGAGTCCGCCTTTCCGTCCCCGGCGGACTCGGCCAGCGGCAGGAAGTCGAGCCTCGGCGAGGCGAGGATCTCCTGCAGGAGCGCGTCGTACTCGGCCGCCGCCGGGTGATACCCGTAGATCCCGTCCGCGCGGTGCGTGTGCCCGTGGTCGGCGCTCGCGATCAGGCCGACGCGGCCGGGGAGCGCCGCGATCGCCTCGCCGAGCTGGAGATGTCGATCGAGCGATACATCCCGAGCGGACGACACGACGACCACCTTGGGCGCGCGCAGGAACACGAGCGGGATCTCGGTTCCCCAGTCGATCGGCATCTCCGCCGTCGCCGGGTCGTTGCCGCCGAACGAGACGCCGAGGATCGGCAGGTCGAGCCCGAGCAGCGCCTCGGCCGTCGCGCGGTCCGTCTCCCACTCCCCCACGTTCGCCGCGACGATCACGGCAAAGTGACCCGCGACGTGGACGTTGTGCGGCGTGACGACGACGGCGACGTCGGGCGCGGCGGCGTCCCAGCGGCGGGCGAGCTCCTCCATCGCCGGACGGAGGGAGGGATCGAGGTCCAGATCGCCGTGCGGCGCGATGCAGGCGAAGACGATCACCGGAGCGACTCGATCCTGGACACGAGGAGGTCGAGGAAGCGCGGCGCATCGACGTCCACCCCGACGTCGGCGTTCGGCTCGCGACCGGTGACGCCGCGCAGGTCGACGACCGTCCGGCCGTCGCAGAGCTGCGACTCCGTCTCGACGGCCACGTTCACGTGCCGTGTCGTCACGAGCGTCGGGTCGACGACGTGCGCGACTGCCATCGCGTCGTGGATCGGAGAGCCCGCGAAGCCGTACGAGCGCTCGTGGAAGCCGAGGAAGAAGTCGGACAGCTCGGCGACGAAGCGGCCGGCCCGGCCCGCGGCGCGGACCCGCTCGGCGTGCTCGCGCGTGAAGAGCGCCCTGTGCGTCACGTCGAGCCCGATCATCGCGATCGGGATCCCGCTCCCGAAGACCGCGGCGGCGGCCTCCGGATCGACGAACGCGTTGAACTCGGCGGCCGGCGTGACGTTTCCCTCGCCGATCGCCCCGCCCATCCAGACGATCCGCTCGAGCCGGTCGCGCACGTCGGGGTGGCGCTCGAGCATGAGCGCGACGTTCGTGAGCGGGGCCGTCGGAACGAGTACCACGCCCGGCTCGATCACCTCGGCGAGGAAGTCGGCGGCGTGGACCCGAACGGGCCGCGTCGACGGCTCCGAGAGCTCGGGACCGTCGAGCCCGCTCTCGCCGTGGACGTGGGCCGCCGTCCGCAGGACGCGCCGCAGGGGAGCGTCCGCTCCCGCCGCGACCGGGATCTCGCTCCGCCCGGCGAGCTCGAGGGTGACGAGCGCGTTGCGCGTCGTCTTGTCGAGCGTCTGGTTGCCGGCGACGGTCGTGACGCCGATCAGCTCGACCTCCGGCGACGCGAGCGCGAGCAGGATCGCGATCGCGTCGTCGTGGCCGGGGTCGCAGTCGATCACGATGGGCGTGGTCACAGCAGCGCGTCCACCTCCTCGGCGGTCGGCAGGGAAGCCTGCGCGCCGGGGCGCGACGCGGCGAGCGCCCCCGCGGCGCACGCCCGCCGCAGCGCCTCCTCGCGCGACCGGTCTTCGAGGAGCGAGACGACGAGGCAGGCGGTGAACGCGTCGCCGGCGGCGGTGCCGTCGACGGCCCGGACCTCCGGCGGCTCGGCACGCGCAATCTCGACTCCGCGCTCGAGGAGGACAGCGCCCTCGGCGCCGAGCGTGACGCAGACGAGTCCGGCGCGCTCCGGCTCGAGCGCCTCGAGCTCGAGCCGGTTGACGACCGTGACCTCGGCCGGCGGCGGCCCGGGCCGTGCGGGCGCGGCGTTGAGGAAGAAGCGCGGCGCCAGCTCGGCGGCGCGCTCGACGGTCTCCGCGGAGATCTCCTGCTGGCAGAGGACGGCGTCGGCATCGCCGAGCTCGAGATCGTCCGGGCGCAGCTCCTCGTTGGCGCCGGCCGCGACGACGATCGTCGTCTCGCCTGCGGCGTCGACCGTGATCAGCGCCACGCCCGTCGCCGCGTCGCGTGTCAGCCAGCCCTCCTCGACGTCTGCTTCGCGCTGGCCGGCGAGCGCCTCCGCGGCGAAGGCGTCCCTCCCGGCGCAGCCGACCAACCGGACCGCGGCCCCGAGCCGCGCCGCCGCGACGGCCTGATTCGCGCCCTTGCCGCCGGGTCCGCGCGAGAAGGATGCGCCGGTCACGGTCTCGCCGGGTCGCGGCAGCCGCGCCGCGCGCACGACGAGGTCGAGGTTGATCGAGCCGACGACGGTGAGACGGGGCTTCGGCACAAGGGCGAGCCTAGACTCCGGGCGTGGGAGTCGCGCACTGGGACGAGGTCGAGAGCATCCGTCCGGCCAAGGGAGAGATGGACGCGACGTGGCAGCGGCTCGGCGACGCGGCCGGAACGAGGGGCGTCGGCGTCAACCGGGTCCGTGTCGAGCCGGGGAGGCTGCCGACCCCTCCCCACTCGCACGGCGCGTCGGAGGAGGTCTTCTTCGTGCTCGCCGGCTCAGGGCTGGCGTACCAGGACGGCAACGTGCACGAGGTGCGTGCCAACGACTGCGTCATCCACGAGGCCGACCATTTCGAGCACACGTTCGTCGCCGGCCCGGACGGCCTCGAGTACCTCGTCTTCGGCACGCGCCATCCGACGGAGATCGGCTGGCTGCCGCGCTCGCGGGCGATCCGGATCGGCTGGCCGTGGGTCGAGGGCCGCGACGACGACCCCTGGGACGTCGAGGCGACGGTCGAGCCGCTCGCCTACGGCAACCCGGCGCCGCGGCCCGCGAACATCGTCAACGTCGACGAGGTCGAGCACGGCCGGCTGGCGGATCGCGTGACGACGGCCCCGCTCGCGACGCGAGAGCGCTCGCAGCTCGCGGGGCTGCACTGGGAGCGAATCGACCCCGGCCGGCGGGGCATCATCCCCCATTGCCACTCCGCGGAGGAGGAGGTCTTCGTCATCCTCGACGGCGCCGCGACCCTCGAGCTCTGGCAGCGCGACGGCGACGTCGAGGAGACTCCGCTCCGCGCCGGACACCTCGTTGCCCGGCCCCCGGGAACGCGGGTCTCGCACTCCTTCCGCGCCGGCCCCGACGGCGTGAACATGCTCGTCTACGGCACGCGCGAGCCGAACGACATCTGCTGGTACCCGCGCTCGCGGAAGATCCTCTGGCGCGGGGTCGGAGTGCTGGGGCGGATCGAGACGCTCGACTACTTCGACGGCGAGCCGCTCGAGGACGACTGAGCCCCGGCTCAGACCTCGACGATGACGGGCAGCACCATCGGCCGCCGGCGCGTGCGGTCGTAGACCACGCCGCCGAGCGCGTCGTGCAGGTGCTCCTGGAGGAGCTTGATCTCGGTCACGTCGTCGGCGAGCAGCTCGCGCAGGACGCGGTCCGCCTCCTCCCGCAGCTCGGCGAGCAGCGGCTCGGCGCCTTCGCCGAACCCGCGGACGATCAGCTCCGGCGGCGCGGTCAGCGCCCCGTCGCCGTCGACGCCGGCGAGCGTCGCCACGACGATGAGCACGCCGTCCTCGGCGAGCCGCCGGCGGTCGCGGAGCGCGACGTCGTGGACGTCCCCCACGCCGAGCCCGTCGACGAAGGTGACGCCGGCCTCGACATGGTCGACGATGCGCGGCCCGTGCTCGGGGTCGAGCTCGATAACGCTGCCGTTCTCGGCCAGGACGATCCGCTCGTCCGGCACGCCGCCCTCACGCGCGATCTGGGCGTGCGCCGCGAGCATGCGGAACTCGCCGTGCATCGGCATCACGGCCTTCGGCCGCAGGAGGCCGATGATCGTGCGGAGCTCCTCGGCGCGTCCGTGCCCGGAGACGTGCACCGGCGCGTTGTCCTCGTGCAGCACCTCCGCGCCCATCTTCGCCAGGCGGTTGATCGCGTCGTGGACACGCAGCTCGTTCCCGGGGATCGGCTTCGCGGAGATGATCACCGTGTCGCCACGCTCGACGGTGACGTTCGGATGGTCGTTGTACGCGATCCGCGTCATCGCCGACATCGGCTCGCCCTGGCTGCCGGTGCAGAGGATGAGCTGCTCGTCGCGCGGCAGCTCGGCGAGCTCGTGCGGGCGCATGATCGCCTCCTCCGGGACGTCCATGTAGCCGAGGTTGCGCGCGATGTTCGCGTTCTTCCGCATCGAGCGGCCGACGAAGGCGACCTTCCGCCCCGAGTCGACCGCGACGTCCGCGGCCTGCTGCATCCGGTGGACGTTCGAGGCGAACGACGAGACGAGGATCCGGCCCGTGCGGTGCGGGATGATCTGGCGGAACGCCTCGCCGACGACGCGCTCCGACTCGGTAAAGCCGGGCCGCTCGGCGTTCGTCGAGTCGCCGAGCAGGAGGTCGACGCCGCGGCTGCCGACCTCGGCGAGCCGCCCGACGTCGGTCCGCTGCCCGTCGACGGGCGTGTGGTCGAGCTTGTAGTCGCCGGTGTGGACGCAGAGCCCGCCGGGCGTCTCGAGGACGACGGCGGCCGCGTCGGGGATCGAGTGCGCCATGCGGACGAGCTCGACGCGGAACGGCCCGAGCTGGACCGGATCGTCGCCGGGCATCAGCTCCTGCAGCTCCGCCTCGCGCAGCAGCCCGTGCTCGTCGAGCTTCGACTTGACGAGCGCGAGCGTGAGCCGGGTGGCGAGCACGCGCGGCACTCGCACCTCGCGCATCAGGTACGGCAGCGAGCCGACGTGGTCCTCGTGCCCGTGCGTGAGGACGACCGCGCGGATCATCCCCTCGCGCTCGCGGAGGTACGAGAAGTCGGGCAGGACGAGGTCGACGCCGAGATGCTCGTCGCGAGGGAAGGCGAGCCCCGCGTCGACGACGACGATCGAGCCGTCCGCCTCGTAGACGGTCATGTTCTTCCCGACCTCGCCGAGGCCGCCGAGCGGCACGATGCGACAGACGCCCATGCGGAGGAGTCTAGGGCCGCGCCTACGCCGAGGCGGCGGCGAGCAGCCCCGACCGCTCGAGGCAGCTTCGGACGCGCGCGAGCTCGCCGTCGTCCGCCTCGACGAGCGGCAGCCTGTGCCCGCCGACCGCGTGGCCGGTCAGGTTGAGCGCGGCCTTGATCGGGATCGGGTTCGTCTGGATCTTCAGCAGCTCGTACGACGGCTGCAGCTCTTCGTGGATCGCCCGCGCGCCGTCCACGTCGCCTTCGCCGTGGCGGCGGATCATCTCCGCGATCTGCGGGCCCCACAGGTGGGCCGTCACCGAGACGACGCCGACCCCGCCGAGGCCGAGGAAGTCGAAGGTGACCGGGTCGTCGCCGGAGTAGAGGTCGAGCGGCGTCTCCTGCGCGATGAACCGCGCCTCGTCGAGGTCGTCGTGCGCCTGCTTCACGGCGACGACGTTGTCGATCTCCGCCAGGCGCGCGATCGTCTCCGTCTCGATCTTCGTGACGACCCGGGACGGCACGTTGTACGCCATCACCGGCAGGCCGGTCGCGCCCGCGATCTCCTCGAAGTGGCGAACGAGCGCCCGCTGCGGCGGCTTGTTGTAGTACGGCGTGACGACGAGGATCGCGTCGGCGCCGAGCTCCTCGGCCTTCTGCGTCAGGTGCACCGAGTGAGCGGTGTCGTAGGTGCCCGTGCCGGCGACGATCGTCGCGCGGTCGCCGACGGCGTCGACGGCGGTCGCGAAGAGGACGAGCTTCTCCTCGTCGGTCAGGGTCGGCGACTCGCCGGTCGTGCCGCAGACGACGAGCCCGTCGGAGCCGCTCTCGACGAGGAAGGACGCGAGCTCGCGGAAACCTTCCACGTCGACAGTGCCGTCCGCGCGGAACGGCGTCACCATCGCCGTGATGACGGAGCCGAGCACCCTGCCGCGAATTCTACGCGCCGAGCACCGCTCCTCTGCCCGCGCCGGCGTTGACGGCCGCGAGCACGCCTCGCGTCACCCGCTCGAGCCGGGCTGCCGCGGCCGGCGTGAGCGCGTCGCAGACGAAGTCCCAGTGCAGGGAGACGAGATCGCCCGGCTCCGGTCTCGGGACGAACCCGCGGCCGTCCTCCTGCCAGCGGACGCGCCGCGCCTCGGGCGGGCCGAGGCGGAGCAGCCCCATCTCCCAGGAGAGCGGCGGCGCGAGGACGTCCGCCTCGTCGCCCTCGACCGCGAGCACGCGCGCCGGCGTCGTCCGGCACTGGTCGAGCACCCGGAGCGGCTCGTCGACGATGCCGCTGCGCAGCAGGCCGAGCCACGGGTAGACGCCGAAGACATGGAAGCAGTGATGCGGCACCGCGCCCGCGGCGACGACGGCGGGGATCGTGTCGCCCGCGCTCCCGAGCCGGCCGTGGAACCGCTCGCCGACGTGCCGCGCGAGGGCTGCCGGCGCGACGCGGCTCAAGAGCCGGTTCCCGACCCAGTACGCCTCGACGACGCGGGCGTCGAGCGGGTCGAGGCCGTTCGCCTCGGCGATCAGGGCCAGGTACGGCCAGGCGCCCTCGAACGTCCGGACGAGCTCGGCGAGCCCGGGGTCGGAAGCCCGAGCGTCCCCGTAGTCGAGCAGCGTCGCGGGGACGTCGGCGCCGCAGAGGCCGAGCGCGTTCGGCGGATACGCATAGCGGGCGAAGAGGAGCGCGCCCGAGGCGTCGGTCACGTCGTCTCCGTCTGCGGCCGCCGCAGGGCGAGCCCCGTGACGAGCGCGCCGCCCAGGCTGACGAGGGCGATCCCGACCGGATCGACCGCCGCCCCGTCGAACGCGCCCGAGAGCGCGGCGGTGATCACCGCGCCGATGACGAGCACTGCGGTCACGTCCACCGCCTGCGCGCGGGCGAGCGCCGCGTACCACGTCGCGACGTAGCCCGTCAGCAGCAGACCCGTGAGCACGATCCAGCGCCATTGCGAAACGTCGAAGGCGGTGAGCGCGGCGAGGTGGCCGGTGAGGCCGAGCCAGGCGATCAGCAGCGCCGTCCCGAGCCCCATCCGCGCGGCCGCGAGCACGCGCGGCGGGATTCCCGCGACGAGGCGCTTGACGAGGATCACCTCGACCGCCCAGAGCAGGGTCGCCCCGAGGATCATCGCCTCTCCTTCCCCGAACGCGATCCGGCCCGCGTGGCCGGCGAGCCACGCCTGGCCCGCGACGAGGAGGACGATCGCGAGCACGTGCGGCCCCCGCACGCGCTCCCTGAGCAGCGGCACCGCGAGCAGCGCGACCCAGACGACGAGCGTCTTCTGGATGAACGACGCCTGCGTCGCCTCCGCCCGCTGCAGGCCCTCGAAGAAGAGCACGAACGGGACACTGCCGCCGACGACTGCGACGGCGGCGAGGCCGAGCGCGCGGCGGCGGCCGCCGATCGCGTGCGACGGCTCGACCGCGCGGGCCGGCCGAGAGAGCGCGAGCACGAGCAGCAGCACGCCCGCGACCGCGTCCTTCGCCGTCGTGTAGACGGTCGCACTCGCGAACTGGGACACCGCGTGCCCGTTGACCCAGATCGAGACGCCGCTGATGAGGGCGGTGACGAGAGCGAAGGCGACTCCTGCGGCGCGACGGGTCATCTGACGGCTCCTTCCGGCTCCGGGGCTGAGGGCTCGAGCACTTCGACGGGGATGCCGAGGTGGAGCAGCACCGTGTCGCCCGCCTCCGCCCCGGGCAGGAAGGCGAGCGAGACGACGCGGCCGTCGGCGAGCCGGCCGCTGCGCGCTCCGTCCTCGTCGCGAACCTCGACGAGGACTGCGGGGGCGCCGATGCACATCAGGCGTCCTCCTCGCGATCGGGCACCTCGACCTCCACGCTCTCGAGCACGACGCCCGCGGCGTGCGGGTCGTCGAGGTCCTCCGCGAGCGTCGCGTCGACCGCCGCGCCCTCGGCGAGAGTCCCGCGCGACGCGTCGAGGAAGTGCTCGCGGAAGTGCTCGGGGGTGAAGTGCGAGAGCGCGCCCAGCCGCACCGCGACCCGCGTGACGCGGCTCGCGCCGTCGGCGTGCGCGACTGCCTCGATCTCGCGCATCAGGTCCTGCATCAGGGCGCGCTCGTGCACCGCTCCTCCTCGAGACCGGCCAGCACGATGCCGGCGGCTGCGACGACGGCGTCCTCGACGGGCGGCGACAGGCCTTCGCCGGTCGCGAAGCCGCCGCCTTCGATCCCGTAGACGAGGACACGCTTCGGCAGCCGGCCGAGCGCTCGCGCGAGCTCGATCGTCTCGGCAAGCCCGATCGCGTGCGTCGACGACCGGAACGCCCGCGCCGGGACCGGGGCGTCGCCCGCCTCGAAGCGATGGAGCGTCCCGGGCGGCGCGCCGGAGGCGACCGTGTCGACGAGGACGACCGTCTCGGCGTCGCCCCACGCCTCCATCAGCCGGCTCGGCTCCTCCGCGCAGGCGACGACCTCGACTCCGGGCGGAACCCGATCCCGCAGGCGCTCGGCGACCGCGACGCCGGCCGCGTCGTCGCCGCGCAGCGGGTTGCCGACCCCGATCACGACCGTCCTCGGGCTCATCGGCGCTCAACCTCCAGCGCGAGGAAGTGGGTCGCGCACGAGATGCACGGGTCGTAGTTCCGGATCGTCTGCTCGCAGAGCGCCCGGAGCGCGTCGTCCTCGAGCGCGGAGTTGCGCCCGACGACGTCGCGCAGGTCGTCCTCGATCGCGAGCTGGTTCTGCGAGGTCGGCGGCACGATCTTCGCCTCGAGGATCGTCCCCTCCGCGTCAAGCCGGTAACGGTGGTAGAGGAGCCCGCGCGGCGCCTCGCTCACGCCGTAGCCGGTGCCGGCGACCGGCTCGACGGGCTCCGCCGGGCGATCGGGCTCCTCGTACGCCTCGATCAGGCGCAGCGCCTCGTCGCAGGCGTGGACGAGCTCGACGCTGCGGACGACGATGCTGCGGAACGGGTCGCGGCACTCCGCGCCGAGCCCCGCTTCCGCGGCCGCGCCGAGCGCGAGCGGCGAGAGCTCCTGCGAGCCGAGCGTGTAGCGCGCGAGCGGTCCGCAGAGGTACGTCCCGCCGCCTCGCAGCTGCGACTGGAGCGCATTGGAGCGCTCGACGTGGAGCTCCTCGAAGTGCTCCTCGTACTCCGCCGGCGCGAGGTCGAGCCCGCCGCTCGAGCGGATCCGCCCGCGCTCGATCGCGTACTCGCCCGGCTGCGCGAGCGCGACGAGGTCGCAGTCGACCGTCCGCTCCGGGAAGTCGAACTCGGCCGTCCAGCGGACCGTCTCGAGCGCCGCCTCGCGCGCCCGCTCGAGCGGCTCCACGAGCGCGCGCAGCTCGCGCCGCGTCGGAACGCGGTAGAAGCCGCCGACCCGGACGTTGATCGGGTGGATCTCCCGCCCGCCGACGAGCGTCATCACCTCGTTGCCCGTCCGTTTCAGGGCGAGTCCCCGCTCCACCGCCGCGGGCGCGTCGCGGGCGAGCTCGATCGCGCTCTCGTAGCCGAGGAAGTCGGGCGCGTGGAGCATGTAGACGTGGAGCGCGTGGCTCTCGATCCACTCGCCGCAGTAGAGAAGGCGGCGCAGGAGCCGGATCGGCTCGGGCACCTCGACGCCGCAGAGGCTCTCGAGCGCGTTCACGGCGCTCGTCTGGTACGCGACCGGGCAGATGCCGCAGATGCGCGCGGTGATGTCGGGCGCCTCGAGGAACGAGCGGCCGCGGAGGAACGCCTCGAAGAAGCGCGGCGGCTCGAAGATCCGCAGCTCGACGTGCTCGACGCGGTCGCCGTCGAGCCGGACGGTCATCGCCCCCTCCCCCTCGACCCGGGCGAGGTAGTCGGTCACGATCGTCCGCCGCTCAGGCATGCTCGACCGCCTTCCGGAACGGCTCTGCGCCCGCGTTGAAGGTGCGGAAGAGACGCTCGACGTCGCGGTCGTTGCGCCCGAGCCGGCGCAGGAGCGGAACGAGCGCGTCGGTGTTCGGGCTCTCCATCGGGCCGAAGCAGCCGAAGCAGCCGCGGTTGTACGAGGGGCAGAGCGCGCCGCAGCCCGCCTGGGTCACAGGTCCGAGACACGGCGTGCCGTGTGCGACCGCGACGCAGACGATGCCGCGCCGCTTGCACTCCGTGCAGACGCTCGTGGTCGGGATGCCGGGCCGGCGGCCGTGGAGGAAGGCGGTCACGACCTCGAGCAGCTGGCGCTTGTCGATCGGACAGCCGCGCAGCTCGAAGTCCACCGGGACGTGCGCGGCGATCGGCGTCGAGGTCGCGAGGGTCGAGATGTACTCCGGCGACGCGTAGACCTGCCGGACGAAGTCGTCCACGTCCGCGAAGTTGCGAAGCGCCTGGATGCCGCCCGCGGTCGCGCACGCGCCGATCGTGACGAGCGCCTTCGACGCACGCCGGACCTCGTGGATCCGCTCGGCGTCGTGCGGCGTCGTGATCGAGCCCTCGACGAGCGAGAGGTCGTACGGGCCCTCGGCGACCGCGCTCGTCGCCTCGCGGAAGTCGGCGATCTCGACCGTGCCGGTGAGCGCGAGCAGCTCGTCCTCGAGATCGAGGAGCGAGAGCTGGCAGCCGTCGCACGAGGCGAACTTCCAGACGGCGAGCTTCGGCTTCGCGCTCACGTGCGGCCGCCTGTCGTCCACCGCGCTCACAGCTCCCGCACCTCCATCAGGCGGCCGACCTCGGCCTGGGAGTAGACCGGCCCGTCGCGGCAGATGAGCGTCGGGCCGAGCTGGCAGTGGCCGCACAGGCCGACGCCGCAGCGCATGTCTCGCTCGAGCGAGAGGAAGATCCGCTCGTCGGGAACGCCGCGCGCGCGCAGGGACTCGACGGTGAAGTGGATCATGACCTCGGGCCCGCAGACGAGGGCCGTCGCCTCCTCGGCGTCGAACGGCGCGCGCTCGAGCAGCTGCGGCACGACGCCGACGCGGCCGAGCCAGTCCGTTGCGGCGGCGTCGACCGTGACCTCCACCGTGGCCTGCGCCCCCCAGCCGATGAGCTCGTCCGTGTACAGGAGATCCCCGGGCGTCCGGGCGCCGTACAGGATGCAGACCGCGCCGTAGCGCTCGCGGTGCTGCAGGGCGTCGAGGACGGCGCCGCGGAGCGGCGCCAGCCCGATCCCGCCAGCGACGATCACCACGTCGCCGCCGGCGGCCGCGGCGACCGGCCAGCTGTTGCCGAGAGGGCCGCGCAGCCCGACCACGGCGCCCGGCTCGGCACGGCAGATCGCCTCGGTCACCGCGCCGACGGCGCGCACCGTGAGGACGACGGGATCGCCCTCCTGTGCGGGCGGGCCGCTGAGCGAGATCGGCACCTCCCCGATCCCGAACGCGTACACCATCGCGAACTGCCCGGGCTCGGCGGCGAAGCCGGCGTCGAGCGGCTCGAGCGCGAGTGTCCACGTGTCCACCGTGTCCTGCCGCCGCTCGGCGACGCGGAACGGCAGCGGAACGAGTGCGCCCGCCACCTGCGCCTCAGTGATGGCCGCCGTTGCCATAGAGATCGAGGAGCCGAAGCCGTGTCCACTGCAGGCGCTCGATCAGCACCTGCGCGAAGCGGCTCATGACGTCGTAGCCGAGGGCGGGGTCGGCCGCGCACTTGTCGCGGAGGCACGCGCCGTCGAACTCGGTCGCGCGCACGAGCGTGAGCGCCCGCGCGTCGAAGTGCGCGCGGTACGGCGGAAACAGCCACGACCAGCCGAGCACGTCGCCCGGCTCGAGCGTCTCGATCACCATCTCGCCGCGCGGCGGGACGAAGTTTCCGACCGCGACCTCGCCGTGGCGCAGGAGGTAGTAGTGGTCGGCCGGATCGCCTTGGCGCATGATCGCCTCGCCCGCTGCGAAGCGGACGTTGCGCCCGCAGCCGGCGATCATCTCGCGCTCCTCGGCGGGCATTGCAGCGAAGAACGGGACGTCCGCGAGGACGTCCTCGAGCAGCCTAGGCATGGGTCGCCTCCTCCTGGCGGAGCGCCGCGATCTCCTCGGTGATGTCGATCCCGACGGGGCACCACGTGATGCAGCGGCCGCAGCCGACACAGCCCGACGTGCCGAACTGGTCGACCCACGTGCCGAGCTTGTGCGTGAGCCACTGCCGGTAGCGCGACCGTCCGGAGGCGCGGATGCTGCCGCCGTGGATGTACGAGTAGTCGAGCGAGAAGCACGAGTCCCAGACGCGCGCGCGCTCCGTCTCCTCGCCGGCGAGGTCGCTCGTGTCCTCGACGGAGGAGCAGAAGCACGTCGGACAGACGAGCGTGCAGTTGCCGCACGTGAGGCAGCGCTCGGCGACGTCGTCCCAGCGCGGATGCTCGAGCGTCGAGGCGAGGAGGTCGCGCAGGCCGGCGCTCTCCATCGTCCGGCCCATCCGTCCGGCCGCGTCGTCGACGGCCGCCGTCGCCGCGGCGACGTCGGCCGGGGCGGCGGGACGCGAGGGAAGCTCGGCGAGCACCTCGGCTCCGAGCTCGCTGCCGACCTCGACGAGGAAGCGATGTCCGCCGTCGAGCAGCTCGGTCAGCGCGAGGTCGTAGCCGGCGTCGACGCGCGGGCCGGCGTCCATCGAGACGCAGAAGCAGTTCCCGCCCGGCTCGATGCAGTTGACGGCGACGATGAAGGCGCCGCGGCGGCGCGCCTCGTAGTCGCGATCGACGAAGGCGCCGCCCGTGAAGACGCGATCCTGGATGCCGATCGCGTGGAGCTCGCAGGCGCGCACGCCGACGAAGGCGAGCGGCGTCTCGTCGAGCGGCTCCTCCTCGACCACCGGGTCGCCGCCGTTGCGCAGCGCGCGCCAGAGCCGGACGCGAGGCGGGAAGAGGAACCGTTTCCACGAGTGGGGGCCGACGGCGTACCCGAAGCGCGCCTCGTCCTCGCGGCGCTCGAGCCGGTAGCTGCCGGGCTCCTGGCGGTCGGTCCACCCCACCGGAAGCTCGGAGGCGGTCTCGAGCTCGTCGTAGACGATCGCGCCGTCCCGCACCGTCGGCCCGAGGACGCGGAAGCCGCGTCGCCGGAGAGAGGCGATCAGGTCGTCGAGTGCTTCCGGAGCGAGAAGCGCATCCATTCCGTCTCCGACTCTGCTCACAGAAGGCTTTCCGCGCATCGGGACGTTTCCGCAGTTACCCGAGGGTGTCCCCGAGCTCCCGCAGCGCGAGGAACACCCCCTCGGAGAAGGTCGGATAGGGCTGGATCGTGTCGAGCAGCGTCTCGAGCGGGACGGCGGCGCGGATCGCGAGCGTCAGCTGTCCGAGCCACTCGGCGGCCTGCGGGCCGACGCAGACCGCGCCGACGAGGATCCGCTGCGCCGGGTCGGCGAAGAGGCGGACGAAGCCCGGACGCTCGGGGCGCTCGTACGTCGAGAGCCTCGGCACCGAGTCGAGCTCGAGCCGGACCGTCGCGAGGCCGTCTCCCTCGACGCGGCCGGCGGTCGCCACCTCGGGGTCGGTGAAGATGCCGGCGGGGACGGCGCGGTAGTCGGCGCGGGCCTTCCGCCCGCAGAGGTCGGCGGCGGCGACGCGAGCCTGGTACTTGCCGACGTGCGTGAACGGCGCGATGCCCGTCACGTCCCCGATCGCCCAGACGTTCTCCGCGGCCCGGAGCCGCTCGTCGACCTCGGCGCCACGCCGCGAGATCTCGACGCCGAGCCGCTCGAGCCCGATCTCCTCGACGTTCGGCCGGCGCCCGGTCGCGATCAGCAGCCGGTCGCAGTCGATCGACGAGCCGTCGGCGAGCTCGAGGCGGATACCCGCGTCGACCCGCTCGACACCTGCGCCGAGCCGGACGTCGATGCCCTCCTCGCGGAAGACGCCGGCGAGGAGCTCGCCCGCGTCGCGATGGACACGCCCGAGCAGATGGTCGCCCTGCTCGACGATCGTGACCTCCGAGCCGAGGCGCGAGAAGAACTGCGCGAGCTCCGTGCCGACGGGGCCGCCGCCGAGCACGGCCAGCCGCGGCGGCACCTCGTGCGCGCTCGCAGCGTCGCGATTCGTCCAGTAGTCGACCTCGTCCAGCCCCGGGATCGGCGGGATCGCCGGCCGCGAGCCCGTGGCGACGACGAGCCGGTCGTACGGGATCTCCTCGCCGCCCGCCTCGACGACGCCCGGCCGCCCGACCCGTCCCTCGCCGCGAACGAGCCGGCAGCTCCATTCCTCGAGGTAGTGGAGCTGCCCCGAGTCGTCCCAGCCGCTCGTCACCCAGTCGCGCCACGACCAGACGCCGTCGGGCTCCGGACGCTCGGGGGCTAGCCCAGGCGCCCGCTCGAGCGAGGCCGAGAGCTCGGCCGCCCGCAGCATCGTCTTCGTCGGCATGCAGGCGTAGTACGAGCACTCGCCGCCGACGAGCCGCTGCTCGACGAGCGTCACCTCCGCCTCGCGGTCGAGCCGGCGGAGGGCGCCGACGAAGTGCTCGCCGGTCGACCCTCCGCCGAGAACGACGACCTTCACTACTTGAGCAGGCCGTTCGCCTGGAGGAACCGCTTCGCCACGTAGGCCGGCGAGGCCTTGTCGACGATGACGGCCTTGTCCATCTGAAGCATGGCGTTGAGCGTCAGGTCCTTCGAGACGGCGTTGCAGGCCGACTCGAGCAGCATCCCCGCCGAGCCCTTGAGCAGCGACTGTCTCACGACCGGTGCGACGTTCTGGAACCCGAAGATGTGCTTCGTGTCCTTGAGGGTCGTGTACGTCTTGCCGAGGAGGTTCGGGTCGGTCGAGAAGATGTCGCCCGCCGTCGCCTTGTGCTCCTTCAGCAGGGTGTAGACGGGGATCGTGTTGCCGATCGAGACGAACTTGACCTGCTTCAGCCCATAGATGTTCTTCAGGCCGAGGAGGCACGTGATCCGCGTCTTGCACTCGGGATAGCCGGCGTACGAGAAGGACTTGAGCTTCTTCATGTCGCCGATCGTCTTGAGGTGGTACTTCGTCGCGGTCGACCTCAGCACCGTGAACGTGTCGACGTCCTCGAACGGCGTGTACTTCAGGAGCTTCAGCCCGTGCTTCTCCTCATACGCGTTCGCCTTCTGCCAGGTCGCCTTCGCCGAGCGCGGCAAGCTCTCGTTCGCGAGATCGGCCACGATCGTCCCCGTGTACTCCGGGTAGAAGTTGATCTTCCCGCTCGTGATGGCGGGGTTGATGACCTCCGTGCTCCCGATGCTCGCCTTGTACGTGACCTTGAAGCCCTTCGCCCGGAGTACCTGGCCGTAGATCTGGCCGAGAAGCGTCTCCTCCGGGAAGTTCTTGCTGCCGAGGATGATCGCCGGCTTGGCCGACCTCCTTGCGGCGGCTGCGCCTGAGGCGAGAACGCCGATCAGAAGCGCGACTCCCAGCGAAACCGCGAAGGCTGCCTTCGCGGCCCGGCGCGTGTGCTTCCGAACCATTCCGTGCCCTCCTCTCGAGTTGCCCTTCCCCGGGACCCTATGTACTGGGAGACATCCTGCGGTAGGCCGCGCGCTGGACGGCCGCGATCGCCAGCGCGGTGAGAAGAGCGAGCGCCGCGACGAAGAGCGAGGCTGCGAGAACCCCGGAGAGGCGATAGCTCCCCTGGTCGCCGATGATCTCGCCAAGGCCGCCGCCGCCGAAGATCCCCGCGATTGTCGCGGTCGCGATCACGAAGACGGCCGCGATCCGCAATCCGGCGAGCAGGAGCGGCAGCCCGAGCGGCAACTCGACGCGCGCGAGGATCTGCAACTCGGTGAGGCCCATTCCCCGTGCCGCCTCTACCGCATCCGCCTCGACGCCCTCGACCGCGAAGTACGCATTCGTGAGGATCGGCGGCACTCCGAGCACGACGAGAGCCGCGAGGTTGTTCCAGAGACCGATGCCGAGGAGCGGCAGGAAGAACGCGATCAGCGCGACGGTCGGCAGGGCACGTCCGAGCGTGGAGACGCCGAGGGCGAAGAAGAGCCCCCGGTGCTTGTGCCCGAGCCAGAGCCCGATCGGCAGAGCGATCGCGAGCGCGACGCCCAGAGCTGCGAACGACAGCTCGGCGGTCTCACCCGTCTTGTCCAGCAGCAGGCCGGCGTGGTGCGGGATGAAACGGAGCGTGTCGAGGAAGGTCGAGCCGGCGATCATGTGAGCCGGCTCCACGGCGTCAGCGCCCGAGCGAGCAACACGAGGAGCAGGTCTGCGCCGAGGGCCAGGGCTACGGCGAGGAGGCCGGCGGCGAGGATCTCGGTCTTGAACAGGTCTTCCTGGAGCCCGGTGAAGATCGGCTCTCCCAGCCCTTCCGGGATGACGAAGGCGGCGACCGTCGCGATCGAGACGGTCGACACCGTCGCGATCCGCAGGCCGGCCATGAGCGCCGGCACCGCCAGCGGCAGCTCCACCCGGATGAAGGTCTGCAGGCGCGTGAGCCCCATCCCTCGCGCCGACTCGAGCACCTCGTCGGGCACGGCGCGCAGCCCCGCGACGATGTTCCGGTAGAGGATGAAGAGCGTGTAGGAGATGAGCGCGACCTCGACCGTCGTCACCGTCAGGCCGGTCAACGGCACGAGCAGCTGGAAGAGGGCGAGGCTCGGGATCGTGTAGAGGAGGTCGGCGAAGACGCCGATCGGCAGGTCGAAGAGCCGGAAGCGGAACCCCGCGAGCGCGAGCAGGAAGGAGATGCCGAAGCCGACTCCGACCGCGATCACGGTCAGCTCGACGTGCTGGACGAGCGCCGGCTGGAGGGTGTCCCCCCAGTGCTGGTGCAACCAATCGGTGCAGAACCAGCCGTTGTTCCGCTCGCAGGAGCTGCCCTGGCTGAAGCTCGGGATGATCGGCCCGGCCGCGAGACGGCTCACCCGAGGAGGTCCTCTCGCGTGACCGTTCCCCGCGGCGTTCCGTCGGCGTCCGTGACGACGAGCGCATCCTTCCGCTCCGCGACGAGCAGAGCGAGCGCGTCGCGCAGGCTCGTCTCCGCCGGCAAGCGGGGCAGGCCGTCCTCGGCGGCGCCGGCGGGCGCGAGCTCGAGCTCGTCGAGGGTGCGGAGCGCGAGCGCCTTCAATGCGCGGTCGCGCCCGACGAAGTCCGCAACGAAGTCGTCGACCGGATGCTCGAGAATGCGGGCGGGCGTGTCGTACTGCGCGAGCACGCCGCCCTCCCGCAGGATCGCGATCCGGTCGCCGATCTTGATCGCTTCGTCGACGTCGTGCGTCACGAAGACGACGGTCTTGCGCACGTCGCGGTGCAGCCGGAGGAACTCGTCCTGCAGGCGGGCGCGGACGATCGGGTCGATCGCGCCGAACGGCTCGTCCATCAGCATCAGCGGCGGGTTGGCGGCGAGGGCGCGCGCGAGGCCGACGCGCTGGCGCTCGCCGCCGGAAAGCTGCGCCGGGAAGCGCCTCGCGTAGGACTGGTCGAGCCCGACGAGCTCGAGCAGCTCCGCCGAGCGTGCCTTGATCCACGAGCGCGACTCGCCGTAGAGCCGGGGAACGACACCGATGTTCCCCTCCACGGTGTAGTGCGGAAACAGCCCGACCTGCTGGATCACGTACCCGATCGAGCGCCGCAGCTCGGTCAGGTCGTGCTCGAGAATCGAGACGCCGTCGATCCGGATGTCGCCGCTCGAGAGCGGGATCAGACGGTTGACGAGCTTGAGCGCGGTCGTCTTGCCGCCGCCGGAGGGCCCGACGAGGACGCAGATCTCGCCGGCGGGCACCGTGAGCGAGAGCCGGTCGACCGCTGCGTCCTCTCGATCGGGGTAGCGCTTCGTCGCCTCGTCGAAGACGAGCTCGGCGGCCTCGCTCGGCATGAGGGAATCTTCTACGAGAGCAGCGCCTCGAGGCCGAGGGTCAGGCCCGGAGGCAGCTCGTCGAGCTTCTCGAGCGCGAGCAGGACGCCGTCGGCGAACGACTCGCGGCCGGTCGTGTCGTGGCGGATCGTGAGCAGCTGGCCCTCGCCGCCGAAGATCACCTCCTGGTGCGCGACGAGGCCCGGGAGCCGCACGGAGTGGATGACGACGTCGCCGCCGAGCAGATCCGCGGTCGCGCGCGCGGTCCCGGACGGCGCGTCCTTCTTCGCCTCGTTGTGGAGCTCGACGATCTCGGCACGCGGGAAATGCGCGGCCGCCTCGCGCGCGAAGCG
>DATIZN010000057.1:0-9994 GCA_035517075.1 Gaiellaceae bacterium
CGCCCACTCACGCCCTCAACGGTCGCGAACCTCGGGTCCCATCTCGAACCAGACGGCACGGCCGATCGCGAGCAGCCTCCGGCCGCGGAAGAGAGCGGTGCCGGCGTGCATGCGACGACCGTCGGCGCCGAGCGGCCAGCCGACGACGACGCACTCGTCGCCGGCGGACGGCGGCTCGTCGACGCGAGCGGTGAGGCGGCCGAGCACGCTGACGCCCCGGGAGGCGTCGGGCTGGACGGCCCAGCCGCCGGGACAGTCGAGCGACGCCCAGGCAAAGGGGAGGGGGAGCACGCCGGGGCCCGCGAGGCGCTCGTCGACCCGCCACGGGGCGACAACGCGCCCGTCGCCGAGCGGCGCCGGGCGGAGGCAGAGCGCATCGCCGGGCTCGCGGCCCGTGCCGCAGACGAAGCAACCGGGGAACGGGTGGTCGGCCTCGACGGGACGAGAGGTGGAGAGCCGCTCGGCCTCCGCGAACGACGGCGGCTCGGGCCACTCGAGCGTCACGTCGGCGGGCCGTGCCTCTGCGACGAGCGCGTCGCCGTCGAGGATCAGCACCGTCTCGCCCTCGCGCTTCACCGCGAGCGGCGTCTCGAGCGGCGGCGGCAGCCGCAGTGTCACCTCGACCGCGTCTCCGTCGACGAGCTCCGCGATGAGCCCGCACGTGTAGCCGCCGTTACCGGAGACCGCCGGCCCGCGGAAGCGGCGCCGAACGAGGATCGCCGTGCCCATCACGAGATTCTCGTCTGCGGGCCCGGACGGGCACGGCTCGAGGTTCCTCAGTCCGCGTTGCCGGATTCCGCCAACGCCACTGCCTGTAGCCGGGTCCGGCCGAGCACGACTTCGACGTCGACGTTCTCGCCCTCGCCGGCGAGCGGGATGAGATCGCCGTCGACCGGACGCCCGTTCACCGTCAGCGAGCGGATCCCGTGGCTGACGCCCTCGGGATTCGACACGGCGATCGAGTAGACGGCGCCGCGGAAGCGGCGGGTCACCCGGTACGAGCGCCAGTCGCGCGGGATGCACGGGTCGACGCGGAGCCCGGCGTAGTCGGGCTTGACCCCCAGCAACCCCTGCGCGGCGGAGACGAACGACCAGGCTGCAGTGCCCGTGAGCCACGAGTTCTTCGCCTCGCCGGGAGTCGGGGCGTCGGGGCCCGCGATCGTCTGCGCGTAGACGTACGGCTCGCTCCGGTAGGTGTCGATCCTGTCCTCCCTGGTCGACGGGCAGATCGCGAGGTACGTCTCGAGCGCCCGTTCGCCCTCGCCGAGCAGGCACCAGGCGAGCGTGATCCACGGGTTGGTGTGACAGAAGACGCTCGCGTTCTCCTTGTAGCCGGGCGGATAGCTCGTGATCTCGCCGAGCGCGGGGTCGTAGCGGGCGTACGCGGGCTGCTGGAGGACGACGCCGTCGGGAGTGAAGAGGTGGCGGTGGACGCTCTCGAGCGCCCGGCGGGCCCGGCCGTTCTCGCGTCCGGCGCCGCCGAGGACGCTCCAGGCCTGACTCTCGACGAAGATCCGTCCCTCCTCGCAGACGTGCGACCCGACGGGCTCACCCGCCGCGTCGAAGGCGCGCAGGTACCACTCGCCGTCCCAGGCATGCCGCTCGACGGCGTCGAGCATCCGCTCGTAGCCGGCGTCGATGCGTGCGGCGTCCTCCTCGCGCTCGAGGTGACGGTAGAGGCCGGCGAGCTCTCTGCACGCGTAGAGGAAGAGGCCGGCGATCATCACCGACTCCGCGCGCGACCCTGCGACGTCGCCTGCCGTCTGGAACGACTCGTCGGGATCGGTCGAGAAGCAGTTGAGATTGAGGCAGTCGTTCCAGTCGGCGTGACCGATGAGCGGCAAGCCGTGCTCTCCGGTGTGCGAGAGCGTGCGCTGGATGCTCGTCTCGAGGTGGCGGAGCAGACTCTCCGAGCTGCCGGAGGCGTCCGCATAGCCGACAGTCTCGTCGAGGATCGCCGTGTCGCCCGTCTCCTTCACATAGGCACAGGACGAGAGGACGAGCCAGAGATGGTCGTCCTCGAAGCCGGCGCCGACCTCGTCGTTGCCCTGCTTGGTCAGCGGCTGGTACTGGTGGAAGCACGCCCCGTCCGAGAGCTGGGTCGCCGCGAGGTCGAGGATCCGCTGCCGGGCTCGGCCGGGCACGAGATGGACGAAGCCGAGCAGGTCCTGGTTGGAGTCGCGGAAGCCGATTCCGCGCCCGATCCCGGCTTCGTAGAAGCTCGCCGAGCGCGAGAGGTTGAAGGTGACCATGCACTGGTACGGATTCCACGTATTGAGCATGCGGGTTGCGTGCGGATCGGGGCACTCGACCTGGAAGCCCGCGAGCAGCGCGCCCCAGAAGGTGTGGAGGTCCAGCAAGGCGGCCTCGACCGCGCGGTCGTCCGAGTAGCGCTCGAGCAGGGCGCGGCCACGGCTCTTGTTCGCGACACCGGGCCGCTCGAACTTCGGCCCGTCTCCCTGCTCGACGTACGCGAGCACGAAGGAGAAGCGCTCCTCGCCGCCGGGCTCGAGCACGAGGTCGACCTGATGCGAGCCGATTGGGCTCCAGCCGTGGGCGACGCTCGAGGTGGCGGCGCCGGCGAAGGGCACCGCTGCCTCGTGCAGTCCGTTCTGCGCACCGACGAAGGCGTCGCGCGACGTGTCGAAGCCGGCGATCGGCCGAGTGCAGCCGAAGAGCGTGTAGTGGTCGCGCCGCTCCCGGTACTCCGTCGTGTGGTAGATCGCGGAGCCCTCGATCTCGACCTCGCCGATCGAGAACGTGCGCTGGAAGTTCGTCATGTCGTTCAACGCCTCGTAGAGGCAGAACTCGGCGTAGGAGAAGAGCGTCAGCCGCTTCGTCTCGGCGGTGGTGTTGCGGACGGTCGTGTGCCAGAGCTCGGCGCTCTCGCCCAGGGGGACGAAGAAGACGACCTCCACCTCGATCCCGTCCTTCACGCCGAGGATGCGCGTGTAGCCGAGCCCGTGCCGGCATTCGTACCGGTCGAGCGGCGTCTTCGTCGGCCTCCAGCCCGGATTCCAGACCGTCTCGGCGTCGCGGACGTAGAGGTAGCGTCCGACGGGGTCGTACGGCGCGTCGTTGTAGCGGTAGCGCGTGAGGCGTCGGAGCCGTGCGTCCCGCCAGAACGTGTAGCCGCCGGCGGTGTTCGTGCAGAGGCCGAACAGCTCCTCCTGGCCGAGGTAGTTGAGCCAGGGAAGCGGCGTGTCCGGACGCGTCACGACGTACTCGCGCGCCGCATCGTCGAAGTGCCCGTACGCGCTCATGCCGCGTTCTCGACCACCGACAGGCGGTACACCGTCGTCGACGCGAAGGGGTTGCCCGGGCGGAGGACGGTCGACGGGAACTCGGGCCGGTTCGGCGAGTCCGGATAGTGCTGCGTCTCGAGGGCGAGACCGTCTCCCTGGCGGTAGAGGCGGCCGCTCGTTCCGCTGAGCGACCCGTCGAGGTGGTTGCCCGAGTAGACCTGGATCCCGGGCTCGGTCGTCGCGATCTCGAGCCGGCGCCCGCTCGCGGGATCGTCGAGGCGGGCGGCAGACGCGAGCGAGTGCGAATCGGAGCGGTCGAGCACGAGATAATGGTCGTAGCCGTGCGCGGCAGCGAGCTGCGCCGACGGGTCGCGCAGGCGAGTCCCGACGCGCGCAGGCGTGGTGAAGTCGAACGGCGTCCCCGCGACGGGCGCCTCCTCTCCCGTCGGGATCATGCAGCCGTCGACCGGGAGATAGCGAGACGCGCAGACGCTGAGCAGGTGATCCTCGACCGTCCCCGACCCCTCGCCGGCGAGCTGCCAGTAGAGATGGCTGGTCAGGTTGATCACGGTCGGACGGTCCGTCGTCGCCCGGTAGTCGATCCGGAAGGAGTCGTCGCGCGAGAGCGTGTAGGTGACCTCGACGAGGACGGCTCCGGGGAACCCGCCTTCCCCGTCGGGGCTCGCATACCGCAGACCCAGGGCGATCGCATCCGGCCCCTCCTGCGCCCGGGCGACCTGCCATACGCGCTTGTCGAAGCCTCGCGTCCCGCCGTGCAGGCAGTGAGGTCCCTCGTTCGCCTCCAGCCTGCGGCGCAGCCCGTCGAGCGTGAACTCGGCATTCGCGATCCGGTTGGCATAGCGGCCGATGACGGCACCGAGATACGGCGTGTTCTGCGCCACGTAGCTGTCGAGAGACGGCAGCCCGAGGACGACGTTGCCGGTCTCGCCCCCGTGGGCGGGCGCGAGGACCTCGAGCACGATCCCGCCGTAGGTCGCGACGGCGACGGTGAGCGCCCCGCCCGCCGACAGCGTGTAGCGGTCGACCTCGCTCCCGTCCACACTGCCGAAGCTCTCCCGGAGGAGGCTCGGCTCGGTGCACCGGTCGCCCGTCCTCAGCCGCGCCGGGTGCGAATGGTCGCCCAACGGCAGCGTCCCGCTCATGGTCGGCGAACCTCCTCGGGCGCACTCGCTGCCATCTCGGGCAGACGGGCCTGCGCGATCGTCTCGCCGTACCACGCGAAGCTGTCTTTCGGCACGCGCTCGAGCGTCGGGTAGTCGACGTAGACCAGCCCGAAGCGCTTGGCGTATCCCTCGGCCCACTCGAAGTTGTCGAGCAGCGACCAGACGAAGTACCCGCGCACCGGCACACCCTCGGCGGCCGCCCGCGCCGTCGCGCGGATGTAGCCGTCGAGGTAGGCGATGCGCTCAGGATCGTGCACGCGGCCGTCGTGCGTCCGCACGTCGCTGTAGGCCGCGCCGTTCTCGGTGACGTACACGACCGGAGGCGCGTAGTCCCGCTGGATCCGCGTGAGCACCTCGTAGAGGCCCTGCGGGTACACCTCCCACCCCGTGGCGGTCGGCGCTCCCGACGATGCACGGACGTCGACCGGCTCGCCGCTCTCGCCGGCGCGGACGATGCGGCGCGAGTAGTTGTTGACGCCGAGGAAGTCGATCGTAGCCGCGATCGCCTCCAGGTCTCCGGGCCGGAGGGGCGGACGAGCCGGCGCGAGCTCGGCGAGCACCTCGTCCGGATACGCGCCGTGGAAGACGGGCTCGAAGTAGAGCCGGTTGCGGAGCGCATCGACGTAGCGGGCGGCGTCGCGGTCGGCGAGGCCGTCGCCGGCGGCGTGGACCGGCACGCAGTCGAGGACGATCCCGACACGGGCTTCGCGCGCCTCCCGGCGAATCGCCTCCACCGCCAGGCCGTGCGAGAGAAGAACGTGATGGACTGCCGCGAGCCCGTCGGCGACGCTCCGCCGCCCGGGTGCGTGGCGGCCTTCCGCATAGCCGAGCCAGGCGGAGCAGAACGGCTCGTTGTGCGTCGTCCAGTCGCGAACCCGGTCGCCGAGCCGAGCCACGACGGCCTCCGCGTACTCGACGAACGCCTCGGCCGTCGAGCGAGACGTCCAGCCGCCGGCGTCCTCGAGCGCCTGCGGCAGATCCCAGTGATAGAGAGTCGGGAAGGGACGGATCCCTGCCTCGAGCAGCGACTCCACGAGCCGGTCGTAGAAATCGAGCCCGCGCGGCTCGATCCGACCACGACCCTCGGGAACGACGCGCGGCCAGGCGACCGAGAAGCGGAAGGCGTCGACGCCGAGCTCGCGCATGAGCTCGATGTCCTTCCGGTAGCGGTGGTAGAAGTCGCACGCCACCTCGCCGGTGTCGCCGGCCCGCACCTTGCCCGGCGTGGCGGCGAAGCGGTCCCAGATGCTCTCGCCTCGACCGTCCTCGCGTGCGGCGCCCTCGATCTGATACGCGGCCGTCGCCGTGCCCCAGAGAAAGCCTCGCGGCACCACGATGCCGCCTTCGGTTGTCATCGCGATCCACTGTCCTTTCGCAGGCTGGGCGGTAGCGCACCCGCTCCGCGCACGAGCGCGGAGCGGGTGCACGGCCTCATCCGACGGCTACCCGCGCGGCTTGAGGTGAAGCACGACGACTTCGTTGACCGGCGTGTTCGGCTGTCCTTCCTCGTAGGGGTTCGAGGCGCTCGGCCAGCCGGTGAACTTGCTCGTGTTGTACTCGTCGAAGGCGGCGCCGTAGACGGTCGGGATGACCGGCAGCTGCGTCGCGACGTACCTCTCGATCGGCGCAAGGTACTTCAGCTGATCCTTCGTCGAGACGGCCGTGCCGAGCTTGTGGAGAAGCCGGTCGACCATCTTGTTCCGAAGAGTCTCGAAGTTGCCGTTGCGGTTGCTCGTGACGAGCTTGCTGTCGAGCCAGTTGTCGTACAGGACGTACGGCGCGATGCTGGTCTGGGACCAGTGCTGCATCATGTCGAAGTCGCCCTTGGCGATATCGCTCGACCACGCGGTCACCGAGAGGCCGTCGAAGGTCGCGCAGATGTGCGCCTTCTGCAGCTCCTGGGCCGCGAGCTTGTCGTCTTCGGCGTAGTCCGTGTACGAGGACGGATCGATGATCGAGAACTTGACCGACTTTCCGCCCTTCTCGAAGCAGCCGCCCTTGACCGTGTAGCCGGCCTTCTCGAGGACGCTCTCGGCCGCCTTCACGTTCGGCTTCGCCGACAGCTTGTACTTCTTGACCGCCGGCGACAGCAGGGGCTTGAAGTTCGGCAGCACGAGACCGCTCGCATTCGTTGCCGGCGGCTCGAGACCCGACTCACCCTGTCTGCTGATCGCAGTGCGGTCGATCGCCAGGCTGATCGCCTGGCGCACCGGGAGCTGGTTGGTCGGCCACCGGTGGAGGTTCGGATAGAACGTGTTCGTATTGACCGGCGCGAACCAGACTTTGTGGCCGGATTGCGCCGTGAACGCACCGAGGCCGCTGAGGAAGTTCCCCGCCCAGTCGAGCGAGTTGTTCTCGAGCGCGGCCAGCACGTCGCTGTTGGACGCGATCGTCGGGAACTCGACCTCCTTCACCGCCGGAGCGCCCCCGCCCACGTTCCACGGGCCGCCCCAGTAGCCGGAGTTGGCCTTCAGCGTGAAGCCCTGCGGCGTGTAGCTGTCGAGCGTGTACGGCCCGGTTCCGATCGGATTGGTGATCGTGGCCGTGGCCGGGCTCGAGATGCTCTGCCAGATGTGCTCCGGCACGATGTACACGTTGGCCACGTACTGCAGGTTCGTGTACTCCGCCGAGGAGAACTTGATGGTCACCTGATCTCCCGACGCTGTCGCGCTGGTGATCGGCAGACCGGTGCTGTTCGCCGCGGCGTTGTTCTTCAGCAGGTTGTAGGTGAACGCGACGTCCGCCGGAGAGAACGACTGACCATCCGACCACTTCACGCCCTTCCGGATCGTGAACGTGATCGACTTGCCGCCGGCGCCCCACTTGTAGCCGGTCGCGAGAAAGTCGTAGACCTTGCTCGGGTTGGTCACGTCGAACTGGAGCAGCGGCTCGTAGATCAGCGAGGTCCCACCCAGGAGGTAGGTCGCCGACTGCGGATCGAACGGGTTGAAGTTGTCGGTGATCGTGTTCGTCGGCGAGGACTCCATCACCAGCGTGGTAGACGCTGCCGCGTGGGCCGAGCCGGCAGCCGACGCGGCAACGACGCCGGTCGCGATGGCCCCCGCCGCGGCGAGCATGGCGACGACCGATGCGGCCGCCACGCCTCGCCTGCGAGTGATTGTGAGTTTCATCGTTTGGTTACCTTTCGCTCGGCACACGAATGTGTGCTGGTTCCGATCGGCATGCGGCGCATGCCGGTGTGATCCGCGTCCGGCGCGGAGCCTTGACGGGGCCGCGCCGGCCGGATCACGGCTCTATCCGGTTCAGATCGCGATTGGCTTCCCCCTCTCTGGTGGCGGCGTGTTCAGGAGTTGTGGAGCGGCGACGTCCAGCCGCCAGCACGCGGCCGCGCGTTGGCGGTCGATCGTGGCGAGCGGAGGCGACTGTGTCCGGCAGCGGTCGTCGGCAAGGGGGCAGCGCGGGCTGAAGCGGCAACCGACCGCGGTCGAGAGCGAGCTGCCCGAACGGCCGACGGCCGGTGCGCGCGACAGCTCCGGCCGGGCGCCGAGTTGCCGGCCGAGGCGGTCGGGGTCCGGCGCGGCGGAGACGAGCAGCTGCGTGTAGGGATGCGCGGGCTTCTGGGTCACCTCTTCCGAGGGGCCGCGCTCGACGATCTCGCCTGCGTACATCACCAGCGTCTCCTCGGCGAAGTAGCGGGCGGAGGCGATGTCGTGCGTGATGTACAGCACGGCAAGGTCGAAGCGGGAGCGCAGCTGGTCGATCAGGTCGAGCACCCCGAGGCGGATCGACACGTCGAGCATCGAGACCGGCTCGTCGGCGAGCAGGACACGCGGGCGCGCGGCGAGCGCTCGCGCGATCGCGACGCGCTGGCGCTGGCCGCCGGAGAGCTCGTGCGGGAACTTCGCGAGGAAGTGCTCGGGCGGCGTCAGGTGGACGTCCTCGAGCAGCTCCGACGCCGCAGCCGCGACCGCGGCGCGGCCGCTGGCGCGCCCATGGATCTGTACCGGCCGCTCGAGGTGGTACCGGACGGTGTGCACGGGATTGAGGGAGCTGAACGGATCCTGGAAGACCATCTGCACGCTGCGCTTGTACGTGCGGAACGCCTCACGCTGCGCGGGCCTGACCTCGACTCCGTCGAGCAGGACCTGGCCGCTCGTCGGGCGCTCCTGGCCGGCGAGGATCCTGGCGACCGTCGTCTTGCCCGATCCGCTCTCGCCCACCAGCGCGACGATCACTCCCGGGCGCAGCGAGAGCGAGACGTCCCGAGCGGCGCCGAGGCGCAGGCCGTGGCGACCGCGCGAGAGGCGGTACTCCTTGCTGAGCGCTCGCGCCTCGAGCACCGGCCCGCGCGTGTCGGACACGATTCTCATGCTCCGGCCTCCCCGCACGTCTGGACGGCTCCCGGCCCGGCGAGCACGTCCGCGGTCACGAAGGGGCAGGCGGTGAGATGGCCGTGCGACCCGGGCACGACCCGGGGGCGCATGTCGACCTGCGCACAGGAATCGGTCGCGAACGAGCAGCGCGGCGCGAACGGGCAGCCGGGCGGGAGGCTGCGCATGTCGGGCGGCGAGCCCGCGATGCCGGCCAGGGTACGGCGCGGCCCGTGGACGCTCGGGAACGAGCCCAGCAGGCCGTGCGTATAGGGATGGGCGGCGCGGACGCGGATGTCCTCGGCGTTGCCCAGCTCGATGAGCTGGCCCGCGTACATGATCATGATCCGGTCCGCGATCTCGAGCAGGAGCGAGAGGTCGTGCGTGATGAACAGCATCGCGAAGCCGAGGCGCCGGCGAAGGGCAGCGATCTGCTCCAGGATCTCGCGCTGCACGACGACGTCGAGCGCGGTCGTGGGCTCGTCCATGATCACGATCTCGGGGTCCACCGCGAGCGCCATTGCGATCATCACGCGCTGGCGCATCCCGCCCGACAGCTCGTGCGGGTAGCTCCGGAGGCGCTCTCGTGGGATCCCGACGAGATCGAGCAGCTCCTCCAGGCGCTCCTGCCGCGCGTCCCGCGGCAGCGGCATGTGGGCGTCGATCACGTCGCCGAGCTGATCGTCGACCCGCAGCACGGGGTTGAGCGCGTTCATCGCGCTCTGGAAGACGATCGCGATCTCGCGCCAGCGCAGCGCGCGGAGCTCCCGAGGAGCCCGGTCGAGCACCTCGAGCCCGGCCCCGCCCACGCGCCGGCCGCGATAGGTCACGCGACCCGAGGTGATCACGGCAGGTGGGCGGAGCAGCCGGATCGCGCCGAGCGCAAGGGTCGACTTGCCGGAGCCGCTCTCGCCGGCCAGCCCGACCACCTCGCCGCGTGCGAGCGACAGGTCGATGTTGCGAACTGCGTCGACGTCGCCGCCGGTCGACCGATAGGTGATCGAGAGATCCTCGATCTCGAGCACCGGTGCCGCACCGGCGACCCCGGTTCCTATCGCGGGGACTGTCACGCCGCCGCCTCCTCGCGCAGCACAGGCGTCGGGTCGGTCGGCCAGACGCGGCGGCGGCCGAGCCTGTTTCTCCTGCCCGCGCCCTCGCGCAGGCGCGGGTTGCCGAGCTCGTCGAGCCCGAAGTTGAGCAGCACGAGGCTCATCCCCAGCAGCGCAACCGCGAC
>DATIZN010000058.1:0-28365 GCA_035517075.1 Gaiellaceae bacterium
GGCTGGCCGCTCGGCGCCGACGGTCGTCGCATGCACGCCGGCACCGCTCTCTTCCGCGGCCGGAGGCTGCTCGCGATCGGCCGTGCCGTCTGGTTCGAGATGGGACCCGAGGTTCGCGACCGTTGAGGGCGTGAGTGGGCGCGGCTGGGATCGAACCAGCGACCCCTCGCGTGTGAAGCGAGTGCTCTCCCGCTGAGCTACGCGCCCTGAGCCGCGTACTCTAGCCGCGGGGATGCTTCGCTCAGTGGGCGTGGGCGAGCAGCTGGGCTCCGGTGCGGAGATGCGTCTCCAGCGTGTCGGGAGCCCACGCGCCCGGCACGGGGATCCTGTTCTCGAAGCCCGCTCCGGGCGTCGAGAAGCCGTCGCCGTCCTGCACGAAGATCGCCGCGAAGTGCGCCTTCAGGAAGCCGCTCAGCCAGGGCTCGATCCGGGGGTCGTTCGAGCCGTGCTGGCCGTAGTCGTTGAACGGGACGGCGAACGTGCCGTAGGGCGTCCAGCCGGGGATGTTCTTGGCGAGCGTCGCCAGGCCGAGCTCGATGTCGTCGCTCACGCGCCGCTTGTAGTGGGCGAAGCTCTCCCGCCGGCCGTTCGTCCAGATCTCGCTCGCGTAGAACGGCAGCCGCCGGCCCGTAGCACCCGCGTCGACGAGTACGTGGCCGTTGCCGGCATGCTCGTCGATGTCCCAGCGGCCGCTCGCCTGCATCTGCCGCAGCTGCGCCCAGCTCAGGCGCCCGTGATCCCCGATGAAGCCGGTGGGGATGTACATCGCGGCCGTCCAGCCGTACTGGGCGAGGATCGGATCCGCGACCTCGTACGACGAGACGTAGCCGTCGTCGAACGTGATCAGGATCGGGCGCGGCGGTAGGTCGACCGGCTCGCCGCGAACGAAGCGCACGTAGTCGTCGAGCGAGATCGCCTGGAAGCCGAGATCGTGGAGCCGCTGCATCTCGGCCGCGAAGTCGGCCGGGGCGACGCCGTAGCCGTTCGAGCTCGCCGAGAGCCAGTGGTAGAGGAGCACCGGCACGGCGCGGTCGAAATGGGGGAAGAGCACGTGCCTCTTTGCCACTCCGGCCGCGGCCCTCGGGGTGCGATGGACGGCGGCCGCAACCGACGCCGCGAGGATCAGGAGCACGAGCGCGCCGAGCCTGACGCGTTGGAGGGCAGCCGTGATCGCGGAAGCAAAGCATCCGTCTGTGAGGCTCGCGTTAAGTCTCAGCGGCGGGCGAGGGCGGCGGTCGCGCGGAGGTAGGCGGCGCGGAAGGCGCCCGCGACCCTGCCGGAGTAGGCGGCGCTCATGTGGTTGCCGTCCACCCACGCGATCGTGTGGCCGATCACGGCCGGGCACTCGCGCTGGTAGCAGACGAATCCGCGCGTGGCGATGAAGCCTGCGCCGAGCCGCGTCACCTGCCGCTGCACCTCGTCGTAGCCCGTGAGCGCGCTCGCCGGCCACGTCGCCGTGCAGGTCCCCATCGAGGCGTTCCCCGCGAGCAGGCAGTCGACCGGGTCGAAGTCGAGGCCCTCGGGATCGCCGATGACGACGGTCGGGCCGAGACCTCGGAGCTCGCGCGCGGCCCCGACGATTCCCTTGATCGCCGCCCGCGTGAGCGGGGTCAGCTTCTGGTCGATGCTGCCGCCGACGAGCGTGACCCGCGGATGGAGGCGCCGGATCTCGCTCGCAGCCCAGCGGAACCAGGCCGCGCATTCGCCGCTCCCGCGGCCGGTCGGCCAGAGGCTCGGCGTGCACCCGAGGCGAAGCAGCGGGACGACCGCGAGGTGGTCGTGCCACGCCATCTCGAGCACCGCCGGCAGCCACATCATGGCGTGCGAGTCGCCGATCAGGACGACGAGCTTCGTGCTCGACGCGTCACCGACACGGCAGACCTTGCTCGCGATCACGCCGCTGCCGTCGTGCGCGATGCAGTCCGCCGGCAGCGTGTAGGGAGGCGCGAGGACCTTGAGATCGGCGAGGGCGGGCCTCAGCGGCGAGGGGAGAGGAGCGTCGCGGCGCGCGGCGCGGACGGCCGCGATCACGGTCGAGAGCGCGCCGTGCGCGGTGGAGGTGGGGCCGTGGATGCCGAGCGGCGTCGTCTGCGCCGGGACGGTGGGGCCCTGGAAGCGCTGCTGCTCGCGGTTGATGCCTGCGAGCGCGACGGCGGCGGTGCCGAGGAACGCGGTGGCGCAGGCGACCACGACGAGCCCGGTCGTCGCCCGCCGGCGGACGCGTTGCCGGATCGGGTTCTCGATGAGCGCATAGGAGATGCACGAGAGCAGGAACGCGCCCAGCATCAGCTCGAGCTTCTCGGTGAGCGAGAGGGCATGGCCGGCGTACTCCGCGGCGAGGATCAGCACCGGCCAGTGCCAGAGGTAGAGGGCATACGAGCGGTCGCCGACGGCGAGCATCGGGCGGAGGGAGAGCAGCCGGGCGACCGCCAGTCGCGGAGTGCGCTCGACCATCCCGGCCACGATCGCGCCGGCCGCGCCCACCGTCGGGAGGAGCGCGGCCGAGCCCGGAAACGGCGTCGACGCCGAGAAGACGACCGCCGCGACGGCGATCGCCGCGACGCCCGACCAGCCGAGCATCACCTTGACCGGCCCCGGGAGGCGCGTGAGCTTCGCCGCGCCGACGGCGAGCGTCGCTCCCAGCCCGAGCTCCCACGCACGCGTGAACGGCGAGTAGTACGCGGTCGTCGGGTTCGTTGCGGTGAGGTGGATCGAGTAGACGAAGGAACACGCGGTGGCGAGGCCGATCAGCCAGAGCAGCCTGCCCTCACGGCCGCCCGCGCTCCGCCGCCGCACCCAGGCGAGGCCGAAGAGCGTGAGCGAGAGCAGCAGGGGCCAGGCGAGGTAGAACTGCTCCTCGACCGAGAGCGACCAGTAGTGCAGCAACGGCGACGGCGGTTGGCTCTGCGCGAAGTAGTCGAAGCCGCGGGCGGCGAACTGGAAGTTGGCGGCGAAGCCGGCGGCGTGCAGGCTGTCAACCACGGTGCCGCGCGCGCGGACGAAGTTCGCGAGGAAGTACGCGGCGATGTCGGTCGCGATGAGCGTGAGCATCGCGGCCGGCAGGATCCGCCTCGCGCGGCGCACATAGAACCCGAGCAGGGAGACCGATCCACGCTTCCGCGACTCCGCGAGCAGCAGTCCGGTGATCAGGAAGCCGGACAGGACGAAGAAGACGTCGACGCCGACGTACCCGCCGGGCATGAAGCCGACGCCGGCATGGCCGAGCACGACGAGCAGCACGGCGACGGCTCGCAGCCCCTGGATGTCGTCTCGGTGCGCGAGCGAGGGCCCGGCCGAGGGCTGCGGCGGGGCCTGGGCGACGCGTCGCGGCGGACGGCCCGGCGAGGGACGTCGAGCCGGGAGATGCGGACGGGCGCGCGGCGGCCTGCGAGGCGGTGCTTGCCTGGTCGCACTCCCTGGAGCGATGGTGGCTGAGACTGCCCCTTCCACGCGTGCACCCCCGTGAGGAGGAACGGAGCCGCGCCTCCTCTGTCGGTGTCGCTCATCGGAGGCCGTTTGTCATCAGCGGATGCCCCGATCGTGGCGCGTGGAGTCCTTCAGTCGAACGCGACAGCCGCGCGACGACGGGAGCGCCGAAGCGCCGTGAGCGCCCCTGCGCAGAGCGCGGCCGCGACGAGGAACGGGACGGTGTCGCCGGTCGCAGCGGCGACCGCACCGCCCGCGGCCGGGCCGAGCAGCGCCCCGAGCGCCCACGCGGCGTTCATCAGCCCGAACGCCATCCCCTGCGGCAATCCGCTCTGCTCGGCGCCGTCCGCGATCAGCGCGAACGCGGGCGTGAAAAGGACGCCGTAGGAGGCGGCCGCCGCGACGATCAGCGGCACGTAGCCGAGCGGCCGCGGGCCGAGCGCGAGCGCGACCGAGATCGCGGCGCCCGCGACGAGCGAGACCTGGACCGGCAGGCCGATCCCGCGCCGGTCGAGCAGCCGGCCGACGAGCGGCGAGAGCGCCGACTCGAACGCGGCGCCGACGAGCCAGACGGCGCCGATCGCCGCCGCGCCCCAGCCGTCCTGGGAGAGCCGGAGCGGCGCGAGCGTGGAGAGGACGCCGAAGAGGAGGGCCGGCAGCGCCATGAGCGCGAGCCCGCCGGCGAAGCGGGAGTTGCGGAGGGCGCGGCCGACGGCCGCCGCCGACGGATGCTCCGCCGGAATCGACTCGAGCCGCAGCGTCCACACGATGAGGACGACGGCGAGCCCGGCGAGCGCGGTGAAGACCGGGGCGCGGCCGACGAGCGCCGCCGCCGCGCCGACGGCGGGCCCGAAGAGCGCGCCGAAGACGGCGGCGCCCATCGCGCTCCCGATCAGCTCGCCGCGGCGCTCGCGCGGCGCGGCCGCCAGCAGCCACGCGAACGCTCCCGCCCACGTGAAGCCGCTGCCGCCGCCCTGGAGAAAGCGGGCTCCCAGCAGCGTCTCGAAGCTGTGCGCGTACGCGAAGCCGAGGCTCGAGAGGCCCATCAGCGTCAGCCCGACGAGGACGGCGCGGCGGGCGCCCAGGCGGGCGGCTGCGATGCCGCCGGGCAGGCCGCCGACGAGCGCGCCGGCCGCATAGCCGCCGACGAGCACGCCCGCGCCGGTCTTCGAGAGATGGAGGCTGTGCGCGAAGTGGGGGAGGAGCGGGGTCAGCGCCGCGAACAGCATCGTGTCGACCCAGACGAGCGCGGCGACGAGGAGGAGCAGGCGGCGCATCGCGCGCAGCGTATTTCCGGCGTACCGTTCTCGGTGTGACGATCCGGCGCGGCGGCGCCGTATGAGGGGCGTGAACGCGCTCTCGGCCTCGCTCGAGTCTCCGCGGCAGGTTGGCACGCCTGCGTTCGCGGACGTCGTCGCCGAGCATCTCGACGCCGTCTACCGCTACCTCGTCTACCTCACGGGCGACCGGACGGCGGCGGAGGATCTGACCGCGGAGACGTTCGAGAAGGCGTTCCGCAGCTGGCGACGCTTCGACCCGCGGCGCGGCGCGCCCCGCACCTGGCTCTGCCGGATCGCGCACTCGGCGGCGATCGACTGGTTCCGCGCGGAGGCGCGGCGGCAGCGGCGCGAGGAGACGTACGTGCGCGACGCGGCGCTGCTCGAGGAGTCGGTGTTCGCGGACGGCCTCTCGCCGGGGCTCGAGGCTGCGCTGCGGACGCTTACCCCCGCCGAGCGCGAGGTCGTGGCGCTGCGGGTGCTGCTCGAGCTCGACGGGCCGAGCGCTGCGCGCGTTCTCGGGATCACGACCACGGCGGTCTCGACGCGGCTGAGCCGCGCGCTGAAGCGACTCGAGGAGGCGATGGCCGATGTCGGCGCTTGACGGAATGGGAGCCGAGCGGCTCGAGGCACTGCTCCGCGGGGAAGAGCCGCGGACGCAGGCGGAGGAGCGGCGGGCAGCGCTGCTCACGGAGCTGCGCGGTGGGGCGCTGAATGCTCCGGAGTCGCTGCGCCGTCGTGTCCTCGCAGCCGCGCCGGCGGCACGGCGCTCGTATGGGTTCCGGCGGCCGCCCCGCCGGCTCGTGCTCGTCGTCGTGCCGCTCGCGCTGGCGGGCGCGGTCTCGGCCGCGATCGTCCACGGGATCGTCGGCTCCGGCTCGCCCGCGCCGACGAGCATGGCCGGGAACCTCGCGCGACAGGCGCCGGGTGTCTTCGGGCTGCAGTCGCTGAAGCAGCCCGCGCACGGCTCGGCCTCCAAGAGGGAGACGATTCCGTCCGCGGCAAACGACGCGACGGCGGCGGCGCCGGAGCGGGAGCTGGCGCCTCTCGTTTCGGGTCGCCTCGTCCACGAGGACGCGACGCTCGCGGTGCGGGTGCAGGACAACTCCGCGCTCACGAGCGCGACCTCGCAGGCGACGAAGATCGTGGGCGCGCTCGGCGGCTGGGCGCAGTCCGTCCACTACGAGACCGCGCACGACGGCTCCGGCAGCGCCTACCTCGACCTGCGCGTGCCCGTCGGCAACGTGAAGAAGGCGGTCGCGCAGCTCGGCGCCCTCGGGTCGCTGCAGAACGAGAACATCTCGACGAAGGACCTCGAGCAGACCGTGACCAGGCAGTCGAACCGCATCGCGTCGCTGCGGCGGACGATCGCCGCGTACGAGAAGGCGCTGCAGGATCCGACGCTGCCCGAGGCGCAGCGCGTGATCCTCCAGGTGCGGCTCGCGAACGCGAAGCGCAGCCTGACGCAGCTGCGCCACGCCCGCACCGGCACGATCTCCTCCGGCGAGACGGCGAACGTCTCCCTCACGCTGACGACGAAGCAGGCGGCGGCCGCCGTCCCGCACAAGCGCGGCCGGCTCGGCCGGATGCTGCACGGCGCGGTGGGCTTTCTCGGGCTCGAGGGGATCGTCGTCCTCTACGCGCTCGTGGTCCTCAGCCCGATTCTCGTGGTGGGCGGCCTCGCGTGGGCCGTCCTCCGCGAGCGGCGGCGGCGGGAGGAGCAGCGACTTCTCGCCGCCTGATCTGCTGGAATAGCGGTCGTGCTCGTCGCCGTCACGACCGGCCACAAGATCGCGCTGATCGCGATGGCCGCCGTCTTCATCGCGTTCGCGGTCACGTCGTCCTTCCTCGTGCCGCGCTACAAGCCCGACTTCCCGGGGCCGGCCGGGCTGAGCGTCTTCGTCATCGCCTCGATCGCGCTCTTCGGGCTGATGATCGCGGCCATCAACTTCTTCGGCTAGGCCGTCCCAGGAACGGCCAACACGCTGCGCTAACCTGTCCCCGCCCGGAGAAGTGGCCGAGTGGCTGAAGGCGGCGCCCTGCTAAGGCGTTATGGGGCTGAATGGCTCCATCGAGGGTTCGAATCCCTCCTTCTCCGCTAGCGTGACGCGCCGCAACGGCGTCACGCCGGCCCGCGGAGGGGTGGCAGAGCGGTCGAATGCGGCGGTCTCGAAAACCGTTATCCGTCGTTAGGCGGATCGAGGGTTCAAATCCCTCCCCCTCCGCTTCTCGCGTCGAACCGAGTCATGTCTGGCCGGGGTTGCTACCCGCTTCGCAGGCGCTCGTTGTCACTCATCGTCAGGCACCCCGGGCAGACCGTGTCGTCGTCGATCACAACCCAGGCGAGCTCGTCGTCCGCGTCGCGCGGCGTGCGCGTGCAGCGGGCGCATCGGAGCGGGACTGCCGCGGCGTCCGGCTCAGCTTCGTGCACGGCCCTCAGCGCCGAGCGACGCCGGCGGGGCTCCGACCGGGGAGCCGCGGCGCGCCGCCGGCCCGCTCATTGCGCGGTCGGCGTCCCGGCTTCGAGACCGTCGGCCTCCGGCGCCGGTTCGCCGCCGCCACGCCGGGCGGCGGCCTCTGCTTTCTTCGCGCGCTTGCGGTCGCGGCGCTCCTTGACTGCGAGCTCCCGGGCTCGTTTCGCCTGGGTCTGGGGATTCTTCGAGGCCATGTCCCTCCTCTCGGCGGACGGTAGGAGCGGCGGCCGACGAGGCGCCGGCCGCCGCAGCGTCTAGGCGGACGGTCTAGGCGGACGCGAGCGTGACGCTCTTCGCCTCGGGGCCCTTCTCGCCCTGCGCGGGCTCGTACTGCACCTTCGCGTTCTCGGCGAGCGTCTTGTAGCCCTCGCCGACGATCGCGCTGTGATGAACGAACAGGTCCTTGCCGCCGTCGTCGGGAGTGATGAACCCATACCCCTTGTCGGCGTTGAACCACTTTACGGTTCCGGTTGCCATAGCTGAAACACCTCCTCTGCTTCTCAGGAACGGGCAGAGGAGGCGCACTGCGCATCCGGTACACGCTCAGGTAGTCGTCTCACCCTAGCAGGCGCAGCGAGCAGGTCGTCTGTGTCCGCGCCGGCGGTCGGCGACGCGTTCCTGTGCGACACTGTGAGGGCGCGCGGACCCTGCGCGGTCGCCGTCGAGGCCTTTCGGATCGTCCCTCTTCGACTGCCACACCGGGCTTGAGTGCAGCGGGCGGGGGCTCTGCTCCCGCTGTCACGACGACCGAGGGGCGAGGACGATCGTGAACGACAGGGATGTTGCGGAGCAGGTCGTGAACGCTCCTACAGGCGCCGCACGCCGGCTCGCTCTGCGCGAGGACGTGCTCTGCGTCGACGACGAGGAGCTCGGCCAGCTGCTGGAGGCGCTCCGCCGGCTCGACCTGGGCGACGCCGAGGCCGTCGCCGACCAGATCGCCGCGCTTCGCCTCGCAGGCGGCGTGATCCATTTGATGCCGACCGAGGCGGAGATCGGTGCGCTGGAGCTCGCGCTGGCGGTGCTCGCGGCCGAGGCGCGGCCGCTTGGGCCCGGGCTCTCGCGGCTCGCCTCCATCTGCGCCGGCGAGGATCCGTCCGGCGAGGGCCGAGCGGCATGATCGGTTCGCCGGCGGCACGAGTCGGAGCGGCTTCGTCCTCAGCGGGAGGGGGAGGCGCTGAGTAGTGAGCAGCTCGACACCGATCGCTGACCAGACTCTCCCGGTGCGGCCGCGGCTGCGCGGGGTTCTCCACCAGGTCGGCTTCGTCGCCGCCTGCGCCGTCGGTGCGGTCTTCGTCTCGGTCGTCGACGGGCGGCGGCTCGTCGCGGCCGTGGTCTTCGCGGGCTCGGCGGCGGCGATGCTCGGCGCGAGCGCGCTCTACCATCGCGTCACCTGGGGCCCTCGCGCCCGCCTGTGGATGCGGCGGGTCGATCACGCCGGCATCTACCTGCTGATCGCGGGCACCTACACGGCCGTCGGCCTGCTCGGCTTGCACGGCAGCCTGCAGCACGTCGTGCTCGGTGTGGTGTGGGGCGGGGCCGGGATCGCGACCCTCGCCAACCTGTGCTGGGTCGCTGCGCCGAAGTGGCTCTCCGCGGTCGTCGGCCTGGCCCTGGGCTGGGTCGGGATCGCCGCGATGCCGCAGCTCGCGCGGACGGCCGGGCCGGCGGCGGTCGCGCTGCTCGCGGGCGGTGGCCTCGCCTACACCGCCGGCGCCCTCGTCTACGCCCGGCGCAAGCCGGATCCGGCCCCGGCGGTCTTCGGCTACCACGAGGTCTTTCACGCGCTCACGCTGGTCGCGCTCGCCTGCCAGTACGTCGCGATCGCGTTCTTCGTCGTCCGCGTCGGCTGAACGGGAGAGGAGTCGCGATGCAGGGAACGATGCTCTGGTTCAACGTCGACAAGGGATACGGGTTGATCCGCACCGAGGACGATGAGCGGCTCTACGTCGCGTGCAGCGGCTTCCTGCCCGGCAATATGCCCCAGCCGCGCTGCAAGGGCCGGCAGGTCAGCTTCGAGCGGCAAGCGGTCGAAGGCGACGCCCGCGCCGTGGAGGTCGCGTTCGTTCTGCAGGGCGAGCTGCGCCGCGCCCGCCTCCGCAACGGACGCGGCGCTCGCATGCTCTAGCCTGGGGACTCGTCGGCTCGTGCACCACTGCGCACGGCGCCTGCGCCTACGGCCGCACGCCGAGCCGACTCATCCGCTGGGGCTCCTGCAAGCCGCCCCGGAGAGCCGTCCTGCTGCGGAACACGTCGTTGGTCTTCGCGCGCAGCCGATCGAGCACACGCTTCAAGCTCTTCCTCATCATGTCGCTCCCTCTGGCGACTCCCCCGAAACGGCGAACGGCGGGCTCGTGTGGGAGTCAGAACACGGGGACGCTGCAATCAGCGTAGCTGAGAGTAACGATCCACTCGAACGGCTGGCGGCGATGGGATCGTGCGTAGACCTGGCGCGAAGCCGCAGAGGCTACCGGTCTCTCCGACTTGCGCGATCCCGCCGGCAGAAGCGACGGAGCGACTCACGCTCGCATCGTTCTGAGCAGTCGCTGCTATCCTGCGGGCGCGGTTGCCGTTCGGCGCCGTGAGATCCAGCTTCTCGGTCCTCCTTTTCAGGCGTCTCGAGTCTCGTGTGTCTCGACCCTGCAGTGAAAAGGAGTCCAACCGAATGTCCTCGACCTTTGCCTCGCTCGGCGTCAGCCCGGACCTCGTCCGCGTCCTCGCCGATCGCGACGTCACGGCGCCCTTCGCGATTCAGACGATCGCGTTGCCCGACGCGCTCGCCGGCCTCGACGTCCTCGCCGAGTCGCCGACCGGCTCCGGCAAGACGCTCGCCTTCGGCCTGCCGCTGATCGAGCGCACCCTTGGTGCGAACCACCAGCCGGCCGCCCTCGTCCTCGCGCCGACCCGCGAGCTGGCGATCCAGATCGCCGACGAGCTCTCGCCACTCGCGGCCGCGAAGGGCTTGCGGATCGCGACCGTCTACGGCGGCGTGCCGCTATCCGCGCAGGCGAAGCGCGCTCGCTCCGCACATGTCGTCGTCGGCACCCCGGGCCGTCTGAACGACCTGCTCGAGCGGCGCCTGATTTCGCTCGAGCACGTCCGGATCCTCGTGCTCGACGAAGCCGACCGGATGCTCGACATGGGCTTTCGCCCTCAGGTCGACCGGATCCTCGGGCGCGTCCCAACGAACCGCCAGACGATGCTCTTCTCCGCCACGCTCAGTGGTGCCGTCGCCGAGCTCGCATGCGCGTACACGGCGAACGCGTCGCGCTTCCGCGCCGAGCTGCCACAGGAGGCGGCACAGGGCGACGTCCAGCACACGTTTCTCGCCGTGCGCGACGACGACAAGCTCGATCGGCTCGTCGAGCAGCTGGAAGGGGTCGAGCGTCTCGCGCTCGTCTTCGTACGGACGAAGCGCGGCGCCGACAAGCTCGCACGCAGGCTCGGCAAGGTGAACGTCCCCGCCCTGACGCTGCACGGGAACATGTCGCAGAACCAGCGCGAGCGGGCACTCGCCCACTTCTCGTCCGGTCGCGTGGCGACGCTCGTTGCAACCGACGTCGCCGCACGCGGTCTCGACGTCGACGACATCAGCCACGTGATCAACTTCGACCCGCCCGCGCTCGACGCCGACTACGTGCACCGCGTCGGCCGCACCGGTCGCGCGGGCCGCACCGGCACGGGCGTGACCTTCGTCCTCCCCGATCAAAAGGAGGATGTCGGCCGTCTCGCGCACCGCCTCGGACACGGAGCCGCGTTCGCGGCCGCCGGCCTGGCCGGGCCGAGGCCGAGCCGGGCGCCGGCCCGCTCGAGGCGGCGCCAGGATCGACGGCGCACGTCTCGCTAGCCAGTCGCGCACGCATGTGTGCCGCTGCTCGGCCAAGCCGAAATGCACTCGCGCAGGCGCCCGTTTCGAGGTCGTCGCGCCGAACGAGGGTTCAATCCCTCCCCTCCGCTCGGTGCCCGACGGTCGAGCCGCCCGATACGCTGGGCCCGCTCGGAGAGGTGTCCGAGCGGTCGAAGGAGCGCGACTGGAAATCGCGTGGGTGCCGAAAGGTGCCTCGAGGGTTCAAATCCCTCCCTCTCCGCTGCAACGGCCATGTCCGGGGTCAGACCCCGTACATGGCCGTTCTAGCTACTAGTCGTGGATCCTGGCGATCAGCTCGCCGCGCTTCACGACCTTCTGGTTCGTGCCGGCGAGACGGACGTCGTAACCGGACTCCTTCGGGAACAGGACCTTGTCCCCGGGCGCGACTCCGTCCGCCTCCGGGCCGACGGCGATGACGATCCCGCTGCGGCACTGCGCCTCGAGGTTCGCGGGCAGGATCAGCCCGGCTCGCGTCTCGGCCTCCTCCTCGGCGTACTCGATCACGACGAAGTCGTCGAGGGGCTCGAGCGAAAGCCGAACCGGCCGCGCGTCCTCCAGCATCGCGTCCACCATACTCCGCCCAGATGGCGTCGCCGTTCGTCGAGCTCGAGGTCGGGAAGCGAACCGTCAAGGTCACGAATCCCGACAAGGTCTTCTTCCGCGCGCGCGGGGAGACGAAGCTCGACCTCGTCCAGTACTACCTCGCCGTCGGCGACGGGATCGTGCGGGCGCTCTACGAGCGGCCGACGCAGCTGAAGCGGCACCCCGACGGCGCGGAGGGCGAGGCGATCTACCAGAAGCGCGTGCCGCAGCACCGTCCCGAGTGGATCGAGACGGCCACCGTCACCTTCCCCTCCGGCCGCACGGCGGACGAGCTCTGCGTGACCGAGATCGCGCACGTCGCGTGGGCGGCGAACCTCGGCACGATCGACTTCCACCCCTGGCCGTCGCGCCGGCGCGACGTCGAGCATCCCGACGAGCTGCGGATCGACGTCGACCCGCAGCCGGGCACCGGCTTCGCTGAGGCGAAGCAGGTCGCCGCCATGGTCGAGGAAGCCCTCGACGAGCTCGGCTTCACCGGCTGGCCGAAGACGTCGGGCAACCGCGGCATCCACATCGCATGCCGGATCGAGCCGAAGTGGGGCTTCCGGGAGGTGCGCCGCTGCGCGCTCGCCTTCGCGCGCGAGGTCGAGCGGCGGGCGCCCGAGCTCGTCACGACCGCGTGGTGGAAGGAGGAGCGCGGCGAGAAGGTCTTCATCGACTACAACCAGAACGCGCGCGACCGGACGATCGCCTCCGCCTACTCCGTGCGCGCGCGGCCGGACGCGACCGTCTCGGCGCCGTTCCGCTGGGACGAGCTCGACGCTCTCGAGACCGAGGACTTCACCATGGCGACGATGCCCGCGCGCTTCGCCGAGCTCGGCGACGTCCAGGCCGGGATCGACGACTCGCACTGCGACCTCGAGAGGCTGTTCGAGTGGGTCGAGCGGGAGGAGGCCGCCGGCGTCGGCGAAGCGCCGTACCCGCCGAACTTCCCGAAGATGCCGGGCGAGCCGAAGCGCGTCCAGCCCTCACGGGCGAAGAAGAACTAGCCGAGCAGATCCTCGACCGCGACGTCGTCGCGACTGCGCGGCGGGCGCACCTCGCGCCAGGTGCACTGGTCCGGATCCTTGTCGGGACGGAAGCGGATCAGCTTCGTCCCGTGCCGGAAGCGGTGCTTCTCGAGCTTGTCGTAGCGCACCTCGACGACGAGCTCGGGTCGGAGCGCGGCCTCCTCGAGCTCGCCGCTGCCCCAGCGGTTCGGTTCGCTGAAGCGGCGGTCGCTGCGCTCGTCGAGTAGCGGCAGCACCTTCGCCGCGATCTCCGCCTGGTTGCGCGCGCCGACCGCGCACGAGCCGACGTAGTCGAGGTGGCCGTCGTCGGCATAGAGGCCGAGGAGGAGAGTGGCGATCGTCTTGCGGCCGCCCTTCTTCCAGCGGACGCCGGCGACGACGCAATCGGCCGTCTTGTGCGGCTTCACCTTGACGACGCCCTCCCGCGAGCCCGGAAGGTACGGGAGCCCGAGCCGCTTCGCGACGATGCCGTCGAAGCCGGCCGCCGACAACGTCCGCAGCCACTCGCGCCCCTGCTCGACGTCCTCCGAGACCGGCGAGAGCGGCGAGCCGCGCCAGACCTTCTCCAGCTCGGCGCGCCGCTTCTCGATCGGCCGCTCGTGCAGGGGCTTCCCCTTCCAGAGCAGGAGGTCGAAGGCGACGAACGTCGCGGGGATCTCGCCGGCGAGCTTCCGCACGCGGCTCTCGGCCGGGTGCAGCCTCGTCTGCATCGCGTCGAAGTCGAGCGCGCCGCCGCGCGCGATCACGATCTCGCCGTCGAGCGCGGAGTGGGGAGGCAGGAGCTCGCCGGCCTCCCGCAGCTCCGGGAAGTAGCGCAGCAGGGGGCGGCCGTTGCGCGACCAGAGCGCGAGCTCGCCGTTGTCGTTTTCGAGCACGCCGCGGAAGCCGTCCCACTTCGGCTCGTACCGCCAGCCGCCTTCGGGCAGCTCGCGTACGAGCTCCGCCTCCATCGGCGGGAAGGGGACGTTCGGCCCGGGCGCGTCCGGCATTGTCCGAATGTAACCTCGGCCCGTGAGGAGGGTCGTGGTCACGGGGCTCGGCGCGGTCACGCCGATCGGAGGCGATGCGCCGTCGACGTGGCACGCGGCGGTCGCGGGCGAGAGCGGGATCGACTTCATCCGCTCGTTCGACGCGAGCGAGTTCCCGGTGCGGATCGCGGCCGAGGTCGAGGACTTCGACGCTGCGTCGGTCGCATCGGCGAAGGACGCCCGGCGGCTCGACCGCAACGTCCTGCTCGCGCTCGGCGCCGGGCGCGAAGCCGTCGCCGACGCGAAGCTCGACGGCGCCTACCCGGCCGACCGCGTCGGGATCCTCTTCGGGACGGCGATCGGCGGGATCATCGGGATCGCGGAGCAGATGGACGTGCTGCGCGATCGTGGGCCCGACCGCGTCGCTCCGACGTTCATCCCCAACGTGCTTCCCGACACGGCGAGCGGCCAGCTCGCGATCTCGCTCGGCTTCCGCGGCCCGAACTACGCGCCCGTCTCCGCGTGCGCGACCGGCTCGACCGCGGTCGGCGAGGCGGTGGAGCTGATCAGGCGCGGCGACGCAGACGGCGTGCTCGCGGGCGGCGCCGAGGCGTGCATCCACCCGCTGATCCTCGCCGGCTTCTGCGCGATGCGGGGCCTCGCCGCCGAGGACGATCACCCGCCGCGCGCTTCCCGCCCGTTCGACGCGACCCGAGCCGGGTTCGTGATGGGCGAGGGCGCGTGCGTCCTCGTGCTCGAGGAGCTCGAGGCGGCCCGGCGGCGCGGCGCGACGATCTACGCCGAGATCCTCGGCTACGGCATGTCGAACGACGCCCACCACCTCGCGCAGCCCGATCCGGAGTCGGTCGGCGTCGCGGAGATGATGCGGCACGCGCTCGAGCGGGCCGGCGTCGAGCCCGAGCGGGTCGGCTACATCAACGCGCACGGGACGTCGACGCCGCTCGGCGACGCGGCCGAGACGAAGGCGATCAAGGAGGTCTTCGGCGAGCACGCCTACCGGCTCGCCGTCTCCTCCACGAAGTCGGTCACCGGCCACTGCTTCGGGGCGGCGGGCGCGATCGAGGCGATGATGTGCGTTCTCGCCGTCCACGACGGCGTTCTGCCGCCGACGATGAACTACGTCCACCCGGATCCCGAGTGCGACCTCGACTACGTTCCGAACGAGGCGAGGCGCGTGCAGGTGGACGTCGCGCTCTCGAATGCGATGGGGCTCGGCGGTCATAACGGCTGCGTGCTCGTCGGTAGGGTCGAGGCATGACCGACGTCGACGAGATCGAGGCCTACGCGGAGGCGCACTCGACGCCGCCGGGCGACGTGCTGCGACGGCTCGGCGAGGAGACGGCCGGGCTGCCGAACGCGCAGATGTCGGTCGGGCACGTCGAGGGCCTGTTTCTCCGCTTCGTCGTCGCAGCGCGGAAGCCGCGCCGGGTGCTCGAGATCGGCGTCTTCACCGGCTGGTCGTCGATCGCCATGGCGTCGGCGCTGCCCGAAGGCGGCTCGCTCGTGGCCTGCGACGTGAACGAGGAGACGACCGCGATCGCGCGTCGCTACGCGGAGGAGGCCGGTCTCGCCGACCGCATCGACTACCGCGTCGGCGACGCGAAGGAGACGATCGCGGCTCTCGAGGGCGAGTTCGACCTCGTCTTCATCGACGCCTGGAAGGACGACTACGTCGACTACTACGAGCTCGTCCTGCCGAAGCTCGCTCCCGGCGGGCTGATCCTGGCCGACAACACGCTCGGCGGGATGCGCGGCAACGAGGGGATCATCCGGTTCAACGAGCACGTGCTCGCCGACGAGCGCGTCGAATGCGTGCTCGTGCCGATCCGCGACGGCGTGACGCTGATCCGGAGGCGGTAACCGTGACGTGGGAGGGCCCGCCCGCCCCGTACCGGATCGAGACGGAGCGGCTCGTCATCCGCTGCTACGAGCCGCGCGACGCGCCGCTGCTCGAGGAGATGATCCTTTCGAGCCTCGATCACCTGCGCGAGTTCATGCCCTGGATCGACGCGGAGCCGATGACGCTCGAGGAGCGGGTCGAGCTGATCAGGACACACTTCCGCTCTTCTTTCGACACCGCCGAGAACTTCGTCTACGGAGTCTTCACGGCGGACGAGTCGGAGCAGCTCGCAGGTGGCGGGCTCCATCCGCGCATCGGGCCCGGCGGCCTCGAGATCGGCTACCTCGTCCGCGCCAGCGCGACCAGGCAGGGGATCGCGACCGAGCTGGCGGCGGTGCTGACCCGCGTCGGCTTCGAGGTCTGCGGCGCCGACCGGATCGAGATCCGCATCGATCCCGCGAACACGGCGAGCTTCGGGATCCCGCGCAAGCTCGGCTTCGTCGAGGAGGCGACGCTGCGGCGCCGGCTGCCGGCGCGGGAGGGCGAGCCCCTGCGCGACCTGACCATCTTCACGATGTTCCGGGAGGACTTCGACCCTTCCATCGCGCCCGGCCTACGCGCCTTCGACGCGCTCGGCAGACGCGTCCTCTAGGGACACGACCGGTAGCAGCTACCGGTCGTGTCCGTTCTGGCCGCGGAGAACGTCGATAGTAAGGGCGTCGAGCGAGCGGATGACCGCGGCGGCGGCGGCGAGCGCCTCCTCGTCGGGCGGGTAGCTCGGGTTCGGGATCGCCACGACGCGCATCCCGGCCGCGTTTGCCGAGCGGATGCCGGCGTGCGAGTCCTCGACCGCCGCGCACCGCTGTGGCGGGACGTCGAGCCGCTGCGCCGCCTCGAGGTAGACGTCCGGCGCCGGCTTGCCGTGCGCGACCTCCTCCGAGGAGACGACCGCGGAGAAGCACTCCGCGATCCCCGCCGCCTCGAGCGCCGCGGCGATGATCTCGCGGTTCGACGAGGAGGCGAGCCCGAGCGGGAAATGCGCCGCCGTTCGCCTCACCGCCTCGACCGCGCCCGGCAAGAGCGGCAGCTCGCGCCGGTACGCCTCGAGCATCAGGGCCACGACCTCGCGGTCGATCTGCTCCGGCGCGGCCGGGACGCCCGCGTCCTCGTGGAGGTAGCGCGACCACTCGGGCGCGCTCATCCCCATCATCGCCCGCTGCACCTCCTCGTCGTAGCGGCCGCCGCGCTCGCGGACGTAGCGCTCGCGCACCGAGTCCCAGACCTCCTCCGACTGGAGGAGGACGCCGTCGAGGTCGAAGACCACAGCGTCGATCACGGACGCGAACTGTAATTTCGGACGCGTGCCGGCCATCTCTTCAGCGATGGCGGACGAGAGAGAGCGCTTCGAGCGTCTCTACCGCGAGCACTTCCGCGCCGTGCTGCGCTTCGCCGCGGTGCGGATCGACCCGGAGCGGGCGAAGGACGTCGCGGCCGAGACCTTCCTCGTCGCGTGGCGACGTCTCGAGGACGTCCCGGACGAGCCGCGGGCGTGGCTGCTCGGCGTCGCGCGCAAGGTGATCGCGGGCCAGTTCCGCTCGCAGTCGAGACGCGACGCCTTGGCGGCGCGCTTGCGGGCGACCGATGTGGAGGACACTCCGGCCGATCCCGCCTCGGCGCTCGCGGACCGCGACGAGGTGCTCGCCGCGTTCGCCGCGCTCGGAGAGCGCGACCGAGAGGTGCTGCGGCTCATCGCGTGGGACGGGCTGAGCAACGCCGAGGCGTCGGACGTCCTTGCCATCACCCGGCTCGCCTTCGCCGTTCGCCTGCATCGGGCACGGCGGCGGCTGGTCGGGGCTCTCGAGCCCGAGTCGCCCTCGCCTGCTCCCCCGAAGAGAAGGAGGCACGCTGATGCGCGCTCGTAATGAGCTCGAACGTCTCTCCGAGGCCGGCCGGCCGCTGCTCGCCGACGCCGACTCGCTGGTCGACGACGGCGAGCGGGACCGGATCCTCACGCGGATCCTTGCCTCGCCGCGATCGACCGCTCGCCGGCGAATCCCGCGGCGGCGCCTTCCCTTGGCGATCGTCGGGGCGGCCGCCTTGGCGGCTGCCGTTGCCGTCGTCTCGACCGGAGCGTTCAGGCGGCCGAGCTCGACAGGCCCGACGGCGAGCGGCCATCACCACAGCGTCGCTCTGAGCGGCACTCGGCTCGAGCTCGCCGGTTACCACTTCCGGACGCCGGCCGGCTACACGTCCTCCGACACGTGTCCCCTTCCGGCGACCTCCACGCCCGGCAGCCCCGATACCGTCGTCCAGTCGATGCAGGCGGCCGCGTCGGCAGACGGGGGCTGCGTTCGGGTGGCCATCCTCGACCGGAGCTGGACTGTTCCGCCCGAAGCGCAGCCCATTGGCGTCGGGGCGTACGACGGCTTCCTGGTGGCGCCTCAGAACATTCCCGAGGAGACGCTCTTCGTCCAGATCCCCGCCGCCCAAGGGGTTCGCTACCTCGTGGTCGCCGGACAGGGTCTGAGCGTGGCGCAGCTGGTCGCGATTGCGGAATCGGGCCTCCCCGCAGCGCCCGCCGGCTAGACCGAGTGGTAGGTGCTCTCGCGGTAGACGAGCGCGTGGTGTGACGGTCCGTGCTCGATCGCGAGGACGTCGGCGATGAAGAAGGTGTGGTCGCCGGCGTCCACCTCGGCACGCGTCTCGGCCTCGATCCAGCCGAGCGCGCCCGCGATCAGGGGCGCGACCTTCCCCTCGCGCGTCGGGACGCCCTCCCAGTGCACGATCGGCGGATATCCCGCCGCGAAGCGCCGCGCGAGCTCCTCCTGCTCGGCGCCGAGGAGGCTGACCGCGAACCGTCCCGCTTGCCGCAGCAGCTCGTAGCACGAGGCGTCCTTGCCGATCGAGACGCCGATCAGCGGCGGCTCGAGGGAGAGCGACACGAGCGACGAGACCGTGACGCCCATCCGGTCGCCCTCGACGTCGACGCTGAGCACGGACACTCCGTGCGGCCAGAACCGCATCAGACCCCGCAGCGCCTCTCCCGTAACCACGAGCGCGAACGCTACAGACGGCGGCGACGCGGACTCTTGTAATCGTCGTTGCGAAGGAGCAGAGTGCGCGGGGTGAGCGGCCGCGCCGTCAGGGTCCTCATCGCAGCCTGCGTCGTCCTGCTCGTCGGAGGTTTCGTGTCGGCGGCAGGCGCGGATGCGCCGGCGGCGACCCCGCTCGCCGGCTTCCCGGCGGTCAACGGCGGCGTCTACAGCATGGCCGTGCACGGCTCGACGCTCTACATCGGTGGCGACTTCACCACTGTCGGCCCCGACACCGGCTCGTTCGCCTCGTTCGCGACCTCGAACGGGAGCGCCGCGACCGCGCCGGCCTTCGGATGCTGCGTGCTCGCCGTGGCCTCCGACCGAGCCGGCGGCTGGTACGTCGGCGGATACTTCACCTCCGCCGGAGACGGCGCTCACGACTATCTCGTCCACGTGACCGCCTCGGGCGCGCTCGACCCGAGCTTCGACCCCGACCCGGACGACTCGGTGGAGGCGCTCGCGCTCTCGCCGGACGGGCACACGCTCTACGTCGGCGGCGACTTCTCGACGATCGGGGGTCAGACCCGGGACGATCTCGCCGCCCTGAACGCGTCGAACGGCTCCGCGACCTCGTTCGAGGCCGATGCGAACAGCGATGTGGATGCGCTCGCCCTCTCGGCGGACGGCAACACGCTCTACGCCGGCGGAGACTTCACCATGATCGGCGGCGACCCGCGAGACTCGCTCGCCGCGGTGAGCGCGTCGACGGGCGTCGTGTCGAGCACGTTCGATCCGGAGCCGAACGGCATCGTCCAGGCTCTGGTGCCGTCGTCCGACGGCGCCACGGTGTACGTGGCCGGCTGGTTCAGCTCGATCGGCGGCGAGCCGTACAGCTATCTCGCCGCGGTCTCGACCTCCGACGGGACGGCGGTGACCGCGTTCCAGCCGAACCCGGAGGGCGCCGTCCTCGCGCTCGCGTACGACTCGAGCACCGGCACGCTGTACGCGGGCGGATTCTTCTCCGGCACGAGCTCGATCGGCGGCGCCGACCGCAACTACCTCGCGGCGGTCACCACCTCGACCGGGGCTGCGACATCCTTCGATCCGGATCCGAACGGCGACGTCTATGCGCTCGCCCTCTCGGGGGACGGGAGCACGCTCTATGCCGGCGGCTACTTCACCTCGATCGGCGGCCAGTCGCGAAGCCGTCTCGCCGCGCTCTCGACCGCCGACTCGACGGCGAGCAGCGGCTTCGATCCCGGCCCCAACGACGCCGTCTATGCGCTCGGGCTCTCGCCCGACGGGTCCCGCGTCGCGGCTGGAGGGACGTTCGACGGCTCGACCGCCCAGGGAGCGGTCACGCGAGACCACCTCGCAGCCATCGACCTGAACACCGACACGGTCGTCGCGTCGTTCGACCCGGGGGCGGACGACACCGTCATCGCGATCGCCCTCTCTCCCGACGGCAGCACCCTCTACGCGGGCGGCTTCTTCCAGGAGATCGGCGGCCAGGCGCGACCCGACATCGCCGCGATCAACACGTCGACCGGGAACCTGACGCCCTTCGACGCGGACGCGAACGGCCCGGTCTACGCGCTCGCGCTCTCGCCGGACGGGAGCACGCTCTACGCGGGAGGCGACTTCAACACCGCATTCGGGACGCCGGTCATCGGCGGGGCGAATCGCAACTACATCGCGGGGCTCACCACCTCGACGGGGACGGCGACGGATTTCGACCCGGAGGCGAACCAGGAGGTGTCCGCACTCGCGGTGTCGCCGGACGGGAACACGGTCTATGCCGGGGGATCGTTCCGCGGGTCCGACTCGATCGGCGGTGCAGACCGGAACTACATTGCGGGGTTGAACGCGTCCAACGGCTCGGCAACGGCGTTCGACCCGGACGCGAACGACAACGTCGATGCGATCGCCGTCTCGCCGGACGGGAGCACCGTGTATGCCGGCGGCCTCTTCGGCACGTGGATCGGGTCGCCGTCGATCGGCGGAGCGGACCGCAGCTTCCTGGCGGCACTGCAGGCCTCCGACGGCTCCGCGACGTCGTTCGACCCGAACCCGGACGACAACGTGATCGCGCTCCAGCTCGTCGGGAGCACGCTGTACGTGGGCGGCGAGTTCCAGCACATCGGCACCCAGACGCGGCACGACCTCGCCGCCGTCGACACATCCGACGGGTCCGTGACCTCCTTCGACCCCGAGGGGGACGACCTCGTCGAGGCGCTCGCCTTCGACGGCACGAGCCTCTATGCGGGCGGCGCCTTCTACCAGTTCGGAACGACCGCGGCCGGCGAGCTGGCCCGCTTCCCGAGCACGCCCGTGCTGTCGCTGACCGCGCCGCCGGCGCTGACGGAGTCGACGGCCGTCTCGGTCACGTTCTCCTCGAACGAGCCGGGATCGTCGTTCCTGTGCAAGCTCGACGGCGGCTCCTTCCAGCCCTGCACCTCGCCCGCGTCGTACAGCGGGCTGAGCCCTGGCGCGCACACGCTCGAGGTCGAGGCGACGCTCGGCGCAGCGACGAGCGCGCCGCAGAGCGCGAGCTGGACGATCGTCTCCCCGGACGGCTCGGGGACGCTGACCACGCCGACGGCCCGAGTGGCCGCCGAGTCGGCGCATCGCACCCTCGACTTCACCTACGCCGCGGCGGCGGGCGGGACGTCGGCGGGCACGGTGTCGCTGCTCGTGCCGCCCGGCTGGAGCCCGCCCTCCACCTCGCAGACGGCCGCCGGCTACACGACGGCGAGCGCTGGGACCGTGTCGGTGGCCGGCCAGAGGATCTCGGTCTCGGGACTGAGCCTGGCGGCGGCGCAGACGGTCACGATCGCCTACGGGTCGCGGGCCGCCGGCGGGCCGGGTGCGATCGCCTCGGACGCGACGGGCAGCGAGAGCTGGGCGGCGACGGAGGAGTCGCTCTCGACGGGCACGCTCACTGCGCTCGCCGCTTCGCCGCTCGTGAGCGCGGTCGCCGAGGACGGCTCGGGCAGCGTCACGGTCTCGAAGACGCGCGTCCACCGTCGCGCACACCACCAGACGCTCCGCTTCAGGTACACGGTCGCGGCCGGCGGGATCGACGGCGGCGAGTTGACCCTCGCCGTGCCGAAGGGCTGGAGCGCTCCCTCGCGCAAGAAGAAGGCGCCCGGCTACGTGACCGCGAGCGCCGGCAAGCTCGCGATCTCCGGCCGCACGATCGCTGTCTCCGGCCTCACGAAGCCGGCCGGCGGGAAGATCACGATCACGTACGGCTCGAGAGCGCACCGCGGGCCCGGCGCGAAGGCGCCCGCGAAGAGGGGCAAGCAGCTCTGGCGCGCGCGCGAGCGCTCCCTCGCCACGAGCGTCCTCTCCGCGGTCCTCGCCTCGCCGTGGATCTCCGTCTCGTCGTAGTGCGGACGAGCAGCGGTCAGCGAGACGGGCCGCGCAGGGCGGCGCGGAGGCTCTCCAGCCGCCGCTCGACCGAGCCGCACACGTCCTCGCAGAGCTGCCAGATGTCGCTGTCGACGACGCGGTAGCGAGTGGTGCCGCCGTTTCGGCGGCGACCGACGATGCCGGCGTCCATCAGGACGCTGAGATGCTTCGAGACGTTCTGCTGCGTGGAGCCGACGGCGCTCGTGAGCTCCTGCACCGTCGCCTCGCCCTCCCGGAGGTTGTCGAGGAGCTTGATCCGCGTCGGATCGGCCAGCACCCGGAAACGGCGCGCGATCAGCTCGACGGCTTCATCGGGGAGGGGGTGTGGGAGGGGCATTTCGTCGGAGGGTAGCGGGGAGGCCGGGCTCGCCCGGCCTCCCCGCCAGTCGCTCACGCCACGGGGTGGGCGCGATGGATGTGGAGATGCAGCACGCCGCCCGTGTAGAGGCCGGCGCCGGAGAGCAGGACGAGCAGGATGCCGGGGACGATGAAGAACCAGGCGAACAGGTTGAAGTTCGGCAGGCTGTTGACCTGCTTGTAGTTCTCGACGTTCCCCTGCATCGTCGTGACGAGCGGCTTGTACCAGGCCAGGCCCGCGGGCACCTGCTTGAAGATCGGGATGACAGGGCGGAGCATCGGCATGAGCGGCTTCAGCTCGGCTGCCATCTGCGGATTCGTCGACGCCGCGGTGAACTGCTTCGCCACCGTCCCGAGCGGGACGAACACGTTGTTGTAGTAGGCGGCCGTCTTCTGGACGTGGGCGGGCGCCATGAGCGGGTGGAACGCGTTCAGCATCCGCTGTCCGGCGGCCGCCTTGCCGGGCATGCCCATCGCGAGCGGCGCGATGATCAACGCTGCGCCGATCACGAGGACGGCCCACCACAGTGCCTTGCGGTTCATCGGAACCTCCTCGAGGGTGGTCGGCTCGCAGCCTGCGCCGGGGCGATCCCCTGCGCGTCCGGCATCACCCCGATCCGCACCGCACAAAGTACGTATTCGCGGGCTTGAATCTGCGCGATTCACTGTTACAAGCGCGTAGTTGTTTCGGATGCCGCGCACCGCAGCCGGGCGCAGGATGCGGTGGATACAGGAGGTTCCGCATGCTCGACCAGCAGCAGGTTCCGACGGCCCCGGGGCTGAGCGAGGAGGACGTCCGCCGCATCGTCCGGGCGGAGCTGGAGCGGGAGCCGGCGACCAGGAGCGCGGCGATCATTGCCTCGAAGGGCACGCTCGACTGGGCCTATCCGCCCCTCATCCTCGCGACGACGGCTGCCGCGTCCGGGATGGACGCGTCCGTCTTCTTCACCTTCTACGGGCTGAACATCATCCACAAGGACTTCGAGCGCCTGCTCAAGGTCTCGCCGCTCGGCAATCCGGCGATGCCGATGCCGGTGCCGATGCCGAACGCCGTGCTCGGCCTGCCGGGAATGGGGCCGATGGCGACCGCGATGATGAAGTCGAAGTTCCGCGGTAAGCACGTCGCCGAGATTCGCGAGCTGCTCGAGTCGGCCCGGGATCTCGACGTGCGGCTGATCGCCTGCCAGATGACGATGGACGTCTTCGGCTACGAGGCGAGCGACTTCCTCGACGGCGTCGAGTTCGCCGGGGCCGCCGCCTTCCTCGCCGCTGCCCGGCAGGCGCACGTGACCCTCTTCGTGTGAGGAGAAGCGCATGAGCCAGACACAGATCGAGACGGCCGCCGAGCTCGACGCGCGGGGGCTTCTCTGCCCGATGCCGGTCGTGAAGACGGCGAAGGCGATGAAGGAGCTCGCGCCGGGCGAGGTGCTGAAGCTGATCGCAACCGATCGCGGTTCGATCGCCGACATCCCGGCGTGGGCGTCAACCACCGGAAACGAGTTGCTCGAGCACTACGAGGAGGACGGCGCGTTCGTCTTCTTCCTGCGCAAGAGCGGGGAGGTCTAACGATGGCCGAGCACGAGAAGCTCGTCGTCATGGTCACGCACGGCCCGGAGGATCCGGAGCTCGCGACGATCCCGTTCGCGATGGCCGGCGCCGCCGTCGCGTCCGACGTCGAGGTCGTGATGGGGTTCCAGGGCGAGGGGTGCGAGCTCGTCAAGAAGGGCGTCGCCGAGCAGATCCACGCGGACGAGTTCGCGCCGCTCGGCGAGCTGCTCGAGACGATCCAGGAGCTGGGCGGACAGCTGCTCGTCTGCTCGCCCTGCATCAAGAAGCGGCACCTGAGCGAGGACGACCTCGTCGACGGCGCCGAGATCGTGGCCGCCGGGCGCTTCGTGGCCGAGGTCACGTCCGCGACCAGCAGCCTCGTCTACTGAGGAGGAGAGATGACCGAGACACTGACCGACGTCGCTGCGGCGAAGGTCGTCGACGCGCGCGGCGTCGCCTGCCCGGGCCCGCTGCTCGAGGCGAAGAAGGCGATGGCCGGCGTCGCCGTCGGCGAGGTGCTCGAGCTGTGGTCGAGCGACTCGCAGACGAAGAACGACGTCCAGGCGTGGTCCGGCAAGGTCGGGCACGAGTTCCTGGGCGTCGAGGTCGCCGACGGCTACGACCGCGTCTTCGTGCGGCGCGGGAAGTAGGCGGCGACGTCCGCGACGGCCCCCGCACGTCCGTCCGCTGCGCCGGGATCGGAAGCGGAGTTCGTCCCGAGGATCCTCGTCTTCTCGACGAACAACATCTCCGATCCCGGCATCGACCTCGCCGGCAGCTCGCACATGCACTACCCGCCGAGCGTGCTGACGATCGCGCTGCCGTGCACGAGCGGGATCAGGCCGGCGTGGATCCTCCACGCGCTCGAGCACGGCTTCGACGGCGTCTTCATCGCCGCCGACGGCGAGGAGTGCGCCTATCTTCAGGACTGCTCGGAGCGGTCGTCGAAGATCGTGGCGGCCGCGCAGGCGCTGCTGCAGGAGCACGGCCACGAGCCGCAGCGGGTGAAGATGGCGGCGATCTGCTCCGTCTGCGCCGCGCCGTTCACGAAGCACATCCGCGAGTTCGCCGAGGCGCTCGGCGAGCTGGGGCCGGCGGCATGAGCGACGCCAACGGGAACCGCCCGGACTTCGACGCGCTCGTCGTCGGCAGCGGCATCGGCGGCATGGAGTCGGCGCTGAAGCTCGGCGCCATGGGCTACCGCGTCCTCGTCGTCGAGAAGGAGCCGTCGATCGGCGGGAAGATGATCCTCCTCAGCAAGGTCTTCCCGACGCTCGACTGCGCGAGCTGCATCTCGACCCCGAAGATGGGCGAGACCTCGCACCACCCGAACCTCACCGTCCTCACCGACGCCGAGGTGGCGGGGATCGCGCGCGGCGACGACGGCCGGTTCACCGTCCGCGTCAAGCAGAAGCCGCGGTTCGTGGACGTGAGCGCCTGCACGGGCTGCCGGCTCTGCGAGGTCGCCTGCACGGTCTCCGTGCCCGACCAGTTCAACGGCGACCTCGTCGCACGGCGCGCCGCGTACATCCCGTTTCCGCAGGCCGTGCCGCAGAAGGCGCTGATCGAGCGCGCCGGCACGTCGCCCTGCACGTTCTCCTGTCCCGCCGGCATCAAGGCCCACGGCTACGTCTCCCTCGTCCGCAGCGGCGAATACGAGAAGGCGTACTCGCTCGTGCTCGAGACAACGCCGCTCGTCGGCAGCCTCGGACGGGCCTGCTACGCGCCGTGCGAGGAGGAGTGCACCCGCGGCGAGCTCGAAGGGCCGCTGCCGATCCGGCGGCTGAAGCGCTTCGTCGCCGACCGGCACGAGGGCGGCCCCGGCGTCGAGCCCGGCGCTACGAGCGGCAAGCGGGTGGCCGTCGTCGGCTCCGGGCCGGCCGGGCTGACCGCGGCCTGGCAGCTGCGCCTGCGCGGCCACGACGTGAAGATCTTCGAGGCGGCGCCCGAGCCCGGCGGCGCGATGCGCCTGTCGATTCCCAGCTACCGGCTTCCCGCCGAGGTGGTCGAGCGCGACGTCGCGAACGTCACCGAGATCGGCGTCGAGATCGCGACGAACGCGCACGTCGACGATCCGGCGGCGCTGCGCGACGAGGGCTTCGACGCGGTGCTGCTCGCGACCGGCACGCCCGTCGCCGCCCGGCTGAGCGTGCCGGGCGAGGAGCAGGAGAACGTCTGGCCGGCGCTCGACTTCCTGCGCCGGATCAAGCTCGCCGACGCACCCGACCTCTCCGGGAAGCGCGTCGTCGTGATCGGCGGCGGAAACGTCGCGATCGACGCGGCGCGCAGCGCGCTCCGGCTCGGCGCCGCCGAGGTGCACGAGGTCTGCCTCGAGTCGCGGCCCGAGATGCCGGCCTACGACTTCGAGGTCGAGGAGGCGCTCGCCGAGGACGTGATCCTCCACGACTCCTGGGGAATTCGGGGCTTCCGGCCGGACGCCGTCGAGCTGAAGCGCTGCGTCGCGGTCTTCGACGCCGAGGGACGGTTCTCGCCGCGCTACGACGAGGGAGACCTCTACGAGCTGCCGTTCGACCTCGCGATCGTCGCGATCGGCATGCGCCGCGAGCGGGACGTCGCCGTCGATCCCGTGACGCTGCAGAGCGGCGAGCCGTGGCTCTTCGCCGCCGGCGACGTCGTCGCCGGTCCGACGAAGATCGTCGACGCGGTCGGGGCCGGCCGGCGCGCGGCGGCGATGATCGACCGCTTCCTCCGCGGCGAGAGCATGACGGAGCTTCCGTTCGACGAGCGGCTCCCCGCCGTCGAGCACGCCGACGTCCTCGCACGGCAGCGCAGCCACAGCCGCCGCGAGCCGCTGCCGGCGCTCTCGCTCGCCGGCGGCCCGACCGGCTTCGCCGAGCTCGAGCCCGGGCTGACCGAGGAGGAGGCGAGAGCCGCCGCGGCCCGCTGTCTCGACTGCGGCGTCTGCTCCGAGTGTCACGAATGCGTCGCCGCCTGTCCCGCCGACGCGATCGACTTCGACCAGCGCGAGCAGGAGCTCGAGGTCGGCGTCGGCTCGGTGATCGTCTCCACCGGCTACTCGCTCTTCCCGGCCGACGCGAAGCCGCAGTACGGCTACGGCCGCTTCCAGAACGTGATCACCGGCGTGCAGATGGAGCGGCTGCTCGCGCCGACGCGCCCGTACAACACCGTGCTCCGCCCGAGCGACGGCAAGGTGCCCGAGCGGATCGGGTACGTCATGTGCACCGGCTCGCGCGACGAGACGGTCGGCAACCCGCTCTGCTCGAAGTTCTGCTGCATGTACTCGATCAAGCAGAACCAGCTGATCATGGGTGCGCTGCCGCTCGCGGACGTGACCGTCCATTACATCGACATCCGCACGCCGGGCAAGGGGTACGACGAGTTCTTCGAGCAGGCGAAGGCGATGGGCGCCCAGTTCGTGAAGGGCCGCGTCGCCTCGATCGCCGAGGCCGAGGGCGGCAACCTCCTGCTCCGCTACGAGGACATCGACAACGGAGGCACGATCGCGGAGGCGGAGTACGATCTCGTCGTCCTCGCCGTCGGCGTCCGCCCGAACCTCGAGGCGAAGGCTCTCTTCCCGGACGGGACGCTCGGCTTCGACGATTTCGGCTACGTCGACGAGCCCGACGAGGACGTCAACCCGGCTGCGACGAGCATTCCCGGCGTCTTCGTCGCCGGCGCGGCCGCGGGCGCGAAGGACATCCCGGAGTCGATCCTCCACGCGGGCGCCGCGGTCGCGCAGGCGGCGGCCTATCTCGAGCGGGAGAAGGTGGCGGTGTGAGCACGCTCCCCGAGAGGAAGATCGGCGTCTACGTCTGCCACTGCGGCGGCAACATCTCCGACTACGTCGACGTCGAGCGCGTCGTCGCCGCGGTCGAGGGCGAGCCCGGCGTCAAGGTCGCGAAGCACACGATGTTCACGTGCTCCGACGCGACGCAGTCGGAGATCGTCGCCGACATCGAGGAGCAGGAGCTCGACGGCCTCGTCGTCGCGTCCTGCTCGCCGAAGCTCCACACATTTACCTTCCGAAACGCGGCAAAGCGCGCCGGCCTCAACCCGTACCAGTACACGCAGGTGAACATCCGCGAGCAGTGCTCGTGGACGCACACCGACGACCACGCGGGAGCGACCGAGAAGGCGATCCGCCTCGTCCGCGCCGGGATCAACCGGACGCGGCTCACGTCGCCGCTCGAGCCGCTCGTCGTCGAGACCGCGCAGCGCGCGCTCGTCGTGGGCGGCGGCATCGCGGGCCTGCGCGCCGCGCTCGGGCTGGCGCAGATCGGCCTCGGCGTCTTCCTCGTCGAGCGGGAGCCGGAGCTCGGCGGCTGGGTCGGACGGCTCGGCGAGCTCTACCCGCACGGCGCGGACGGCCACGAGCTCGTCGCGCGCCTCGTCGAGCAGGTACGCACGCGGCCGGACGTGACCGTGCTCACGAACGCGGAGGTCGTCGGGAAGGCCGGCAGCTTCGGCAACTACACGGCCTCGATCCGCGTGCAGGGAGAGAGCGGACCGGAGACGATCGAGGTCGAGGTCGGCTCGATCGTCGTC
>DATIZN010000059.1:0-46400 GCA_035517075.1 Gaiellaceae bacterium
CCGTGCGAGACGTGCAAGGGCGCGCGCTACAACCGCGAGACGCTCGAAGTGCGCTTCAAGGGCAAGAGCATCGCCGACATCCTCGAGATGTCGGTCGAGGAGGCGCTCCAGTTCTTCGCCAAGATCCCGAAGATCCGGCGCCGGCTGCAGACGCTCCACGATGTCGGGCTCGACTACATCAAGCTCGGCCAGCCGGCGACGACGCTCTCGGGCGGCGAGGCGCAGCGGGTGAAGCTCGCCGCCGAGCTCTCGAAGGTCGCGACCGGAAAGACGCTGTACATCCTCGACGAGCCGACGACCGGCCTCCACTTCGCCGACATCGAGAAGCTGCTCGAGACGCTGCAGCGGCTCGTCGACGGCGGGAACACGATGATCGTGATCGAGCACAACCTCGACGTGATCAAGCAGGCCGACTGGGTGATCGACCTCGGGCCGGAGGGCGGCGACGCGGGCGGCGAGCTCGTGGCAGTCGGCACGCCTGAGGAGGTCGCGCAGGTCGAGGAGAGCTTCACCGGCCGCTTCCTCCGGCACGTGCTGCCGGAGCTCGCCGTCGCTGCTGCCTAGAGCACCGCCTGCGTCTGCGTGACGCGCGCGACGAGCTTCCCCGCGTCGTCGTAGAGCTCGGTATCGACGACGATCGTCCGCCGGCCGGTGTGCAGCGGGCGCGCGACTCCGTGGACGTAACCGTCCCGTACGGGGCCGAAGAAGTTCGTCTTCGACTCGATCGTCGCCGTGCCCTTCGCGTCCTCCGGCAGGTTGAGGAAGGCGCACGTCCCGCCGAGGTTGTCGGCGAGCGCCATCAGCGCGCCGCCGTTCAGCATCCCGCCCGACGTGCACTTGTCCGGGCTCCAGGCGAGCCGGCCGCGTACCTCGTCACGGGTCGCCGAGACCATCTCCACGCCGAGGAACCCGATGAACGGGGCGGCCGCCGCGACCTGGGCGGTCAGGCCGGGATCCGGCGTGTCCTCCACGGGCGGGAGGCTACCCTGCCTGCCGATGGCCGAGCAGGCAGCGCAGGCGCCGTCGGCGCTCGAGCGGAGCTGGTGGCTGCGGGCGCCCGCCGTGCTCGTCGCGCCGCGGGCGGTGTTCGCGTCGCTGCGGGACGAGTCGGACGAGGCGGTCGAGGCGCGGCAGGACCCGCTGGCCGCGCTGATCGGGCTCGCCGGGTTCGCCTCGGTGCTCGCGACGCCGGTCGCGCGCTCGCTGCTCGACGACTTCGACTTCTCCGTCGTGCTCATCCCGGTCTGGACGTTCTTCGGCGGAGCAGGCTACGCGCTCGCGGTCGACTGGATCGGGGGCGCGCTCCTCTTCGGGGCGTCACGGCGTCTCGGCGGGCTCGGCAGCTATCTGCGCTCGCGCCACGTCGTCGCGCTCGCGTCGGCGCCGCTCGCCTTGACGCTCGTCGCGATCTGGCCGCTGCGGATCGCGATCTACGGCGAGGATCTCTTCCGCACCGGCGGCACCGACTGGGGTCCGGGCGACCGCATCTTCGGCGGCTTCGTCTACGCGGCGGCCGCCTGGAGCATCCTGCTCCTGCTCGTCGGCGTGCGGACGGTTCACGGCTGGGGCTGGGGGCGAACGCTCACCGCGGTCGCGCTCGCCGCGGCGCTGCCGGCGCTCGTCGTGCTCGCGACCATCGTCTAGGAGGCCGGGCTCAACGGGGCGGCTGTCGCCGACTCGAGCGTCCGCACGCTCGCGGGCGCGAGGGCGGCTGCCGCGACGACGAGCGAGCCGACGGCCGCGGCCCACAGCGTCGCGTTCGTGCCGAAGGCGGCGGCCGCGGGGCCAGCGACGATCAGGCCGAGCGGCGAGAAGGCGAGCGAGCCGAACCAGTCGTAGGCGCTGACGCGCGAGAGGGCGGCCATCGGAACGTGCTGCTGCAGGGACGTCTCCCAGAGGGCGTTGAAGATCATGCTCGAGGCTCCCAGGCCCATCCCGCCTGCGGCGATCACGAGCGTCGGCGCCCGGAGGGCGAGCAGGGCGATCGGCAAGGCCACCAGTCCCAGCAGGCTCGACCCGAGGAAGAGCGGACGGCGGACTCGGACGTGCAGCGCGACGACGCCGCCGAGCAGCGAGCCGACGGAGATGCCGCCGAGGATGATCGTGTACGCCGCCGCCCCTCCGAGCGCCGTCTTCGCAACGTAGGCGCAGAGGACGACGAAGACAGAGGTCAAGGCGTTGCCGACGGACGCGGCGACGACGATCGTCCACACCCACGTGCGCGACGAGAACTCGATCCAGCCCTCGCGCAGGTCACGCAGGAACGACTGCGGCGGCAGGTGGACCTGCGCCGGCAGCTGCAGCCGCGCGAGGAAGAAGGCGCTCGCGCCGAAGCTCGCGCTGTCGACCGCGAGGGCCCAACCGGGGCCGATCAGCGTGACGAACGCTCCGCCGGCGGCGAGCCCGCACAGGCTTGCGACCGACATCGAGAGGCCGCGAAGCGCGTTCGCCTGCTGGAGGAGGTCGGCCCTGATCGTGAGCGGCGTCAACCCCGTCGACGCCGGGTTGAAGAACGCGGTCGCGCTGCCGGCGACGACCTGCAGGGCGGCGATCTCCCACACCGTCCCCGTGTGGGTGAGGACGAGCGCGGCGACCGCGCCCTGCGAGGAGAGCCGCGCCAGGTCGGCCGTCAGCATCACGAGCCGGCGGGAGAGCCGGTCGGCGAACACGCCGCCGGCGAGGAGGAAGACGACGAGCGGGATCGTCTTCGCCGCGAGGACGACGCCGAGGTCGGTCGCCGACCCGGTCAGGTCGAGGACGGCGAAGGCGAGCGCGATCGTCGCGAACGAGTCGCCGACGAGCGAGATCAGCTGCCCCGTGAACAGCAGCCGGAACTGCCGCTCCCGCAGCGCGGCGAGCGAGTCGGCGACCCTCATACTCTCGAGACTACTGGCGGCCTTGCGCGGCCTCGAACGCCGCCTGCTCCTCGTCCGACATCGCGTACGTGTGCTGCTCCTCCGGGAAGGCGCCGCTCCGAACCTCGGCCGCGTACGCCGTGAGCGCGTCGCGGATCTCGCCGGAGAGGTTCGCGTAGCGCTTCACGAAGCGGGGGAGATGGCCCTCCGAGAGGCCGAGCAGGTCGTGGTAGACGAGCACCTGGCCGTCGCAGCCCGCTCCGGCGCCGATCCCGATCGTCGGGATGGAGAGCTCCCGTGTGATCTGCGCCGCGACGGGCGCCGGCACCGCCTCGAGCACGACCGAGCAGCAGCCGGCCTCCTCGAGCTGCTTCGCTCCCGCGACGATCCGCCGCGCCGCCTCGGCCGTCCGGCCCTGCGTCTTGAAGCCGCCGAGCATCGTCGCCGACTGCGGCGTCAGCCCGACGTGGCCCATCACCGCGATCCCCGCCTCGACGATCGCGCGGGCCCGCGAGGCCATCGGCCCGGCGCCCTCGAGCTTGACGATGTCGGCGCCGCCCTCCTTGACGAAGCGGACGGCGGTGCGCACGGCGTCCTCGTCGGAGGTCTCGTACGAGCCGAACGGCAGGTCACCGACGACGATCGGGCGGTGCACCTGGCGCGAGACCGTGCGCGTGAGGAAGAGCATCTCGTCGACCGTCACGGGCGTCGTGCCCGCGTGGCCGAGCACGACCATCGCGGCCGTGTCGCCGACGAGGATCACGTCGATCCCCGCGTCCTCGGCGAAGCGCGCGCCCGGCGCGTCGTAGGCGGTGACCATGACGATCCTGTCGCCTCGCCGCTTCATCGCGGCGAGCTCGGGGAGCGGCAGCTTGCCGGCGGGGATGCTCATCTGACTTCTCCTTCCACGAGGACGTTGTCGAGCAGACGGACGGAGCCGACGCGGACGGCGGCGGCGAGGACCGTGGCGCCGCCGAGGTCGACGAGCTCCACGTAGTCGGGATCGAGGCCGTTCAGGGCGGCGCGCGCGGCCGCGACCGGGTCGGGGGCGGAGACGGCCGCGGCGAGGGCGCGCGGCAGCCCGAGCGCGTGCTCGCGCTCGGCCGGCGAGAGCAGGGCGTTGCGCGACGAGAACGCGAGCCCGTCGGTGTCGCGCACGGTCGGGACGGCGCGGATCTCGACCGGCACGTCGAGGTCGCGGACGAGGCGGCGGATCACGACCACCTGCTGCGCGTCCTTCTGCCCGAAGTAGGCGCGCTCGGGCCGGACGAGGTTGAAGAGCTTGAGGCAGACGGTCGCGACGCCGCGGAAGTGGCCCGGCCGCGCGCCGCCCTCGGCTCCCGTCTCCTCCGGCTCGACCCAGGTGTCGAAGCCGGCCGGATAGAGCTCGTCGAGCGCGGGCGCGAACACGACGTCGACGTCCTCGGCCTCGGCGACCTCGAGATCGCGGGCCTCGTCGCGCGGGTACGCCGCAAGGTCTGCCTGCTCGTCGAACTGCGCGGGGTTGACGAACAGCGACATGACGACCCGCTCGTTCTCGCGCCGTGCCGCTGCGAGGAGCGCGCGGTGGCCGTCGTGGAGCGCTCCCATCGTCGGGACGAGACCCGTGCCCGGCGCCGGCTCGAGCTCGGCGATCGTCCGGGCGAGCTTCATGCGAGGAGCGCCGTTGCGCCGGCGAGCGTCTCGTAGAGGTGCTCGAGCTCGGGGCGCCGCTCGTGGAGTGCCCGCTTGTGCGCCTCGACCGTCGACCAGTCGCCACGCGCGATCGGGCCGGTGAGCTCGAACCCGTTCGCGATCGTCCGCTGCATCAGCGGCACGAGCGCGTCGGCGGGAACTCCGAGCCGCACGGCCGCGCGCTGCAGCGTCACGACGTAGTTGGAGGCGAAGACGGCGCCGGCGTGGTAGAGCGTCCGGTCGGAGTCGGCGAGCTCGAACACGCGCAGGCCGAGCAGCTCCGCCAGCTCCCGCGCGACCGCGAGCGCCTCCTGCGTCTCGCCGGTCGCGGCCGCCCAGGCACCGTCGAGCTGCGACGGGTCGCCGCTGCGGTCGAAGGTCTGGAGCGGGTGGAGCGAGAACCGCCGCTGGTGCGGCTCGAGCGCCGCGAGCGGCGTCGCGCCCGAGACATGTCCGATCCAGCCTCGAGCGGGGGTCTGACCCCGGGCGATGTCCGCAATGGCCGTGTCGGAAACGCAGAGCAGGACGACGTCGGGGTCGGCGTCCGAGAGCGCGACGCCCCGCCCGCTCAAGCGGGCTGCGACAGCCGAGCCGACGCGGCCCGAGCCGATGACGTTGACGCTCTCGATCACGATTCGCTCCAGCTCCGTAGTGGATGCCGGGCACGGCCGATTCTACCGATCCGAGCCTCCGGCATACATGCGAGGATTGGTGTGCCGTGAGCTCCGCCGCCGCGACATACGTCGACGTGCCGCTGTTGCACCGTCGCCGCGAGCTCCTGCTCGCCGCGTCGCTGACCGCGGCGCTCGCCGCGCTCGTCCTGCTGCTCGGCCCGGCGCCCGGGGATGCCGCCGTCCACCTCTACCGGACGTTCCTCGTGCGTCACGGCGCTCTCGTCTGGGACAACTTCTGGTACGCGGGGATGTACCCGCTCGCGTCGTACAGCCTGTTCTACTACCTGCCGGCGGCGCTCGTCGGGAACCTCCCGCTCGTGTTCGCAGCGGCGGTCGTCTCGACCCTCCTCTTCAGCTCGATCGCGATGCGCGAGTGGGGGAGGGACGCGCTCTGGCCGTCGCGCATCTTCGGCGTCCTCGCCGCGGCGCCCATGTTCACGGGCCTCTATGCATACTCGCTCGGCTTCGCGGCGATGCTCGGTGCGCTCAAGGCGCTGCAGGTGAGGCGGTATCCGCTCGCCATCGTGCTCGCGCTCCTCACGGTCGGCTTCAGCCCGCTCGCCTTCGTCTTCCTCTGCCTGATCGTCGCGTCGTTCGCGCTCGCGAAGCGCCGGATCTCGCGCTGGCAGCTCTGGTTCGGCGCCGGGCTCGCCGTCTGCGCCGGCATCGAAGGGCTGGCGCTCGTCCTCTTCCCGACGAACGCCGGCGTCTACCCGTTCCACGCGATCGACTTCGTCTCCGTGCTGGGCGTGACCGTGCTCGGCGTGCTCGTCGCGCGGCGCGGGCGCGGCGCGGCGCCGCTGACCGCCTTCTACGCGCTCTGGGGCCTCGGCAGCATCCTCGTCTACATCGTGCCGTCGCCGCTCGGCGACAACTGGACTCGCCTCTCCGCCTTCGTCTTCCCGGTCATGCTCCTGACCGCGAGCCTCGCCGGGTTCCGGCCCCGCCGTCTCGTGACGCTCGCCCTCGCCGCCGCGCTCGCGTACAACCTCGTGCCGTACCTCCTCCTCGTCCCGTCGCGGATCGACAACAACTCGCAGCAGGCGAGCTTCTGGAAGCCGGCGATCGGGTTCCTCCAGCGGCACGAGCAGCCGGGCTACCGCGTCGAGGTCGTGCCGACGGCGGAGCACTGGGAGGCCTACTGGATCCCGCGCGCTGGCTTCGCGCTCGCGCGCGGCTGGTACCGCCAGCTCGACGAGGTCGACAATCCGATCCTCTACTCGAGGCATCTCGACGCGTCCACGTACCGGCAGTGGCTTCGCTCGGCGGCCGTCCGCTACGTGCTGCTCACCACGACGGCGCCGCTCGACTGGGACGGCGGTCCGCGCGAGGCGCGCATCCTCCGCTCGCCGCAGTCGGGGTTGAAGGTCGTCTTCCGCAGCAAGAACTGGACGATCTACGAGCTGCCGCATGCGACGCCGCTCCTCACCGGGCCCGCCCATCCGGTCGTCACCGCGTTCGGCCACACGGTGATCCGCGCGCGCGTGAACACGCCGGGCGTCTATCTCCTGCGCGCGCACTACAGCCCGTACTGGCACCTCAAGGGCGCCGGCTGCGTCGCACCGGGGCCCGGGAAGATGACGATTCTCGACCTGACGCGGGCGCAGGCGTTCGCGCTCTCCGTTCCGGGCACGCCGGGTGGGCTGGCCCATCAGGTGGTCGACGAGCCGGGCAGCACCTGCTAGAGGTGCTAGCCGCATGATCGGGTCGCGGCTCGCGCGCGCGATGCTCGTGCTCGGGGCGGCGGCCGCGGTCGCGGCGCTCCTGATCTTCCGCGGGCCGAAGTGGGGACAGGTCGGGCACGCGCTCGCGCAGATGAGCTGGTGGTGGGCGCTCGGGGCGGTCGGCATCAACCTCGCGTCGGCGCTCGTCCGCGGGCTGGCCTGGCGCACCGTCGTCGTACAGGCCGTGCCCGAGCCGCACCCGCGCCTGATCGACGTCTTCTCCGCGTTCTTCGTCGGGATCTTCGCGAACGGCGTCCTGCCCGGCCGCGTCGGCGAGGTGGCGCGCGTCGGCGTGCTCGTGCGGCACATGGAGCGGCGGAAGGGCCTCTGGCCGGCGCTGCTCGGCAGCGTGGTGGCGCACCGGCTGCTCGAGGTGTTCCCCGCGATCGGGCTCATCCTCTGGGTGCTGGCCGCGGCGAAGATCCCGACCTGGGCGCGGACGTCGCTCTGGGCCGTGCTCGCCGTCGGGACGGCGCTCGTGGTCGCCGGGGTCGCCCTCGCGACGCGGCACGAGAGCGGTCGCGCCGAAGGACGGAGCCGGGTCCGCGGGATCGTCGAGCGCGCGCGGGAGGGGCTCGGAGTGCTGCGGCGGCCGGGGCCGGCGCTGCTGGCCGCCGGCCTCCAGACCGCGGCGTGGGCACTGCAGCTCGGGGCGGTGTGGGTCGCTCTGTTCGCATTCGATCTCCACGAGCCGGTCGTCGCGGCCGCGGCAGTGCTCGCGCTCATGAACGTCGCGCTCATCCTGCCGCTCTGGCCCGGCAACGTCGGTCTCCAGCAAGCGGCGATCGCCCTGCCGCTCGTCGCCTACCACGTCGCCTACGCGCGGGGCTTCGCATACGGGATCGCGCTGCAGGCGATCGAGTCGTCGGTCGGCTACGTCGGCGGCATCGCGTTCCTCGCGCGGGAGGGGATCTCCCTCGGCGGGCTGCGCCGCCTCGGCGCGGGCGCGGCGGATAGCATCTGAGCGATGCCGATCTACGAGTACGTCTGCATGGAGTGCGAGTCGCACTTCGAGGAGCTCGTCCGCGGCGAGGAGCAGGTGACCTGTCCCGACTGCCAGGCGGCGAACGTCTCGCGGCAGTTCTCCTCGTTCGCCGTTCACGGCCTCACGAAGGCCGTCCGTGCCGGCGGCGGCGGCGGCTGCTGCGGCGGCTCCTGCGGCTGCGGCCACTGAGGTTCGAGTGAGCCGGGGGGACGGCGCCGGCGAGCAGCTGACGCGCGCAGCGTTCGAGCAGTTGCAGGCCGAGCTCGCCGAGCTCGAGGGTCCGAAGCGGCGCGAGATCGTCGAGGCGATCGCGACGGCGCGCGGCCACGGCGACCTGTCCGAGAACTTCGAGTACCACGCAGCGAAGAACGAGCAGGGGCTCCTCGAGCGGCGGATCACGATCCTCCGGCACCGGCTGCACAACGCGACCGTCGTCGACGAGGCGGCGGCGGCGGCGAGCGGCGTCGTGACCGTCGGCTCCCGTGTGGAGCTCGAGCGCGACGACGGCGAGCGGCTGGAGGTCGAGATCACGAGCGTCGGCGGCGTCTCTCCCGACTCGCCCGTCGGCCAGGCGCTGCTCGGCAAGGCGCCGGGCGACGAGATCGAGGTCGAGGCGCCCCGCGGCCGCTGGCGGGCGCGGATCGTGTCCGTCGGGCGCGCTGCGTAGACTCGCCTCCCGTGAGCGCGGTTCCGGTGGAGCCCTTCGACGAGTTCGAGACGTACGCGGCCTCGGTCGCGGGCTGCACCCGCTGCCGCCTCGCAGACGGAAGGACGCAGGTCGTCTTCGGCTCCGGGAACCCGCACGCCGACCTGATGTTCGTCGGCGAGGCGCCGGGCTTCCACGAGGACAAGCAGGGCGTCCCGTTCGTCGGCCAGGCGGGGAAGCTGCTCGAGAAGCTGCTCGCCGGAGTCGGCCTGCGGCGCGAGGACGTCTACATCGCGAACGTCCTCAAGTGCCGGCCGCCGGGCAACCGCGACCCGCAGCCGGACGAGATCGAGGCGTGCGAGCCGCACCTGTTCCGGCAGATCGAGCTGATCGAGCCGCGTGTGATCGCAACGCTCGGCAACTTCGCGACGAAGCTGCTGTCGGGGCGGCCGCTCGGGATCACGCGCGTCCACGGCCAGGAGCAGCCGCTCGCGATCGCCGGCCGCAGCGTTCTCCTCTACCCGCTCTACCACCCGGCCGCCGCGCTCTACACGCCCGCGATGCTGAAGGTGCTCGAGGCCGACTTCGCCCGGCTGCCGGGCCTGCTGGGCGCGGCCGTCCCCGCGCCGGTCGCTTCCGCGCCGGAGGAGTCAGAGCCGGAGCCGGTCGCCGCCGCGCCGGCCGAGCAGCTCGGTCTCTTCTAGAGCCCTTCCACGGCGACCATGCGCAGGCGGGCCGCGCCCTCGCGCAGCTTCCGCGCCTCGACGTACTCCGGCGAGTCGTACCAGCGCCTCACGGCGTCGAGGTCGGGGAACTCGAGGATGACGAGCCGGGAGGGGTCCCAGTCGCCCTCGAGCACCGCGAGCTCGCCGCCCCGTGCGACGAAGCGTCCCCCGCCCGAGGCGACCGCCCCGGGCGAGGCCGCCTTGTACCGCTCGTACCGGTCGGGGTCGTGGATGTCGGTCTCGACGATGACGTAGGCAGGCATGTGCGAACTCTAGGCTTCCGCCGTGCCCGTGATCGCGACCACCACGACGCCCGAGGAGACGGAGGAGTTCGCGGCGGAGCTCGCCCGGCGGCTCGCGACCGGCGATGTCGTCACGGTGGCCGGCGAGCTCGGTACGGGGAAGACGACGTTCGTCCGCGGGGCCTGCGCCGCCCTCGGCGTCCGCGAGCGCGTGACGAGCCCGACGTACACGATCGGCCATCGCTACCACGGCGAGGGCATCGAGGTCTCCCACCTCGACCTGTACCGCTTCGAGGGCGTCTCGCCGGCGGAGTGGGGCGACCTGGAGCCGTACTTCGAGGGCGCGATCGCGTTCGTCGAGTGGCCCGAGGCGGGGGAAGGCGTGCTGCCCGAGCCGCGCTTCAGGGTCCGCTTGCGGCATGCTGCGGGCGGGAGAGCGGTGGAGATCGACGAGTGCTGACGCTTGCCTTCGACACGGCGACGGCCGACGCGACGAGCGCGCTCGTCGACGACGGCGAGGTCCTGGCCGAGCGCGTCTCGCGCGCGCAGACGCTGCTCGAGGACGTCGACGCGCTCCTGCGGCAGGCCGGCGCGCACCCGCGCGATCTCGACCTCCTCGCCGTCGGCCTCGGGCCCGGCAGCTTCACCGGCACGCGGATCGGGCTCGCCGTCGCGCGCGGGCTCGCCCTCTCGCTCGAGCTTCCCGGCGCCGGCGTCTCGACGCTCGCCGCCCTCGCCGCCGGCGCGCCGGACGCGTTGCCCGTGATCGACGCGAAGCGGCGCGAGGTGTTCGCGCTCGTCGACGGCGAGCCGCAGGTGCTTGCTCCCGCCGCTCTGGCGTTCGAGCCGGGGACGGTGTGCGTCGGGGACGGCGCCCGCCGCTATCGCGCGCTCCTCGAAGAGCGCGGCGCCGTCGTCCCGCAGGACGGGGACGAGCGCCACCTGCCGCGCGCCCGCTTCCACGCCCAGCTCGCCGGCGAGCCGGGGTCGGTAGACGAGCTCGAGCCGCTCTACCTCCGCGTCCCGGACGCCGAGAGGAACGTCGGATGACCACCGTCGAGCTGCGCCGCCTCGGGCTCACCGACCTGCGGGAGATCGAGGAGATCGAGCGCCGTTCCTACCCGACGCCGTGGTCGCGGTCGATGTTCGCGGGCGAGCTCGCGAAGCCGAGCTCGATCTGCCTCGGCGCGTTCGAGGCGGACGACGAGCGCGGAGCGCTCTGCGGCTACCTCATCGTCTCCCGCTACGTCGACGCCTGGCACGTGATGAACGTGGCCGTCGATCCCGATCAGCGCGGCCGTGGGATCGCGACGATGCTGCTCGAGCGCCTCTTCGAGCTGACCGCCGACGACGTCCGCCGGGGGTACACGCTCGAGGTGCGCGTCTCGAACGCGACCGCGATCGGTCTCTACGAGCGGCTCGGCTTCCACGCGCGCGGGCTCCGCCGCGGCTACTACACCGACAACCGCGAGGACGCCCTGATCATGTGGCGCGATCCGATCGCGCGGGCGTGACGCTTCCGTCACGGTAGCTGCCACCTCGACGTGAGTGTGATCCTCGGCATCGAGACTTCCTGCGACGAGACGGCCGCCGCGCTCGTCACCGCGGACGGGGAGATCCGCGCGAGCGTCGTCTCGAGCCAGGCCGCGCTGCACGCGCGCTACGGCGGTGTCGTCCCCGAGGTAGCCTCGAGGAGGCACCTCGAGCTCGTGATCCCGGTGATCCGCGAGGCGCTGGCCGAGGCGGAGGCGACGCTCGGCGACGTGGAGACGATCGCGGTCACGCAGGGCCCCGGACTGATCGGTGCGCTCCTCGTCGGGCTCGCCGCGGCGAAGGCGATCGCCTGGACGCGACGGCTGCCGCTCGTCCCCGTCGACCATCTCGAGGGGCACGTCGCGTCGCTCTACCTCCGGCCGGAGCCGCTCGAGCCGCCGTTCCTCTGCCTGCTCGCGAGCGGCGGCCACACAATGCTGCTCGACGTCCGCTCGCACACCGAGCGCGTGCTCCTCGGCTCGACGCTCGACGACGCGGCCGGCGAGGCGTTCGACAAGGGCGCGCGCCTCCTCGGCCTCGGCTATCCCGGCGGCCGCGAGATCGATCGCCTCGCGCGCGAGGGCGACCCGGCCTCGCACGAGTTCCCGGTCGCGCGCGTGCCGGGGCTCGACTTCTCCTTCTCGGGACTGAAGACCGCGCTCCTCTATGCCGTCCGCGACCTCGAGCCGGAGGAGCTCGCCGCGCGTCGCCCCGACCTCGCCGCGTCCTACCAGCACGCGATCGTGCGCGCGCTCGTCACGCGGACGGTGGAAGCGGCGGAGCGGACCGGACGGGACCGGATCGCGATCGTCGGCGGGGTCGCCGCCAACTCCGCCCTGCGCGCGGCGCTGCCCGGCGCGAGGGCCGCGCCGCTCCCGCTCTGCACCGACAACGCGGCGATGATCGCCTCTGCCGCCCGCTGGTCTGAGCCCGTCGCCTACCCCGGCTATCTCTCCCTCGACGCGTACGCGTCGCGCTAGGAATAGACTCGCTGGCAGCGCTTTTTCCCTGCTTGCTCGGATAAAGGAGCGAAAGTGTCCGCAGTCGACGCATCGACGTCACACCTCCGCGAGAACCCGTTCGACCTCGCGCGCCAGCAGCTGCAGCGGGTCGCGACGACCTTCGAGATCGACCAGAACCTCGTCTCCGTCCTCGGCGAGTGCAAGAAGGCGATCGAGGTCTCGGTTCCCGTCAGCATGGACGACGGGACGACGAGCGTCTTCAAGGGGTACCGCGTCACCCACAACATCGCGCGCGGCCCCTCGAAGGGCGGCATCCGCTACCACCCCGACGTCACGGTCGACGAGGTGAAGTCGCTCGCGATGTGGATGACGTGGAAGTGCGCGCTCATGGGCATCCCGTTCGGCGGCGCGAAGGGCGGCATCGTCTGCGACCCGAAGCGGATGTCTCGCGGCGAGCTCGAGCGGATGACGCGCCGCTACACGAGCGAGATCATCAACGAGATCGGCCCGGAGAAGGACATCCCGGCGCCCGACGTCGGCACCGACGGCAACGTCATGGCCTGGATCTTCGACACGTACTCGATGAACAAGGGCCATTCCGTCCTCGGCGTCGTGACGGGCAAGCCGCTCACGATCGGCGGCTCGCTCGGGCGGATCGAGGCGACCTCGCGCGGCGCGCTCTTCTGCGTCCGCGACGCGGTCGCGAAGCTCGACAGGAAGCTCGCGGGGATGACGGTCGCGGTCGAGGGCTTCGGCAACGTCGGCAGCTACCTCGCGAACTTCCTCCACCAGGAGGGCGCGATCGTGGTCGCGATCTCCGACTCGACGACGGCGCTCTACAACCCGAAGGGCATCGACGTCCCGGCCGCGTTCGCGCACAAGGCCGAGCACCGCACCCTGGTGGGGCTCAAGGATGCCGAGACGATCACCGACGAGGAGCTGCTGCTCCTCGAGTGCGACATCCTCGCGCCGTGCGCGCTCGAGCAGGTGATCACCGAGGCGAACGCCGACAAGGTCAAGGCGTCGATCATCGTCGAGGGCGCGAACGGCCCGGTCACGCCGGCGGCCGACGCGATCCTCGAGGACAAGGGCGTTCTCGTCCTCCCCGACGTGCTCGCGAACGCGGGCGGCGTCGTCGTCTCCTACTTCGAGTGGGTCCAGGGCCTCCAGGAGTACTTCTGGAAGGAGGTCGAGGTGAACGCGAAGCTCAACGACATCATGAGCCGCGCGTTCGACGACACCTGGGACACGGCGCAGGAGCGGAAGGTGCCGATGCGCGTCGCCGCGTACGGGCTCGCCGTCCGGCGCGTCGCCGAGGCGACGGTGACGCGGGGGATCTATCCCTAGCCCGGACGTCGCCGTCTACCACGCCGCCGGCTGCCACCTCTGCGAGCGAGCGCTCGCGACCGTGCGGGAGGCTCGGGAGGAGCTCGGCTTCGAGCTGCACGAGGTCCCGATCGACGGCGACCCGGAGCTCGAGGCGGCGTATCGCGAGTGGATCCCGGTGGTCGAGGTGGACGGCCGCCGGCGCTTCGTCTACCACGTCGATCCCGCCGCGCTCCGGCGTGCGGTTGCCGATGCGACGCCGTAGGTCGCGCTGGTACAACAGGGCCGCCGTCCAGATCACGACCCACGGAGGATGTGAGTGGCCGATCGGCTGACCGTCGGCGTCGCCGCGCGCCTGTCCAGGTATCTCCAGGTGCTGACCCAGGCGCGGAAGATGGGGAAGGCGCGGATCTCGTCCCAGGAGATCGCGGAGTACACGAACATCAACGCGACGCAGATCCGGCGGGACCTGTCGGCGTTCGGGAAGTTCGGCAAGCGAGGGGTCGGCTACTCGATCGAGTCGCTGCTCGAGGAAATCCGCAAGATCCTCCGCACCCAGGGCCAGCACAACATCGCGCTCGTGGGCGCGGGCCGGCTCGGCCAGGCGATCGCGTCGTCGGCCATCTTCGCCGAGCACGGGATCAGCATCGCCGCGGTCGTCGACACCGATCCCGGCAAGATCGGGCAGCCGATCGGCAACGTGACCGTCGAGCCGTACGACCGGCTCGCCGAGCTCGTTCGCGAGCACAACGTCGTCGTCGGCGTGCTCGCCGTACCGGCGAGCTCGGCGCAGCGGGCTGCGGACGACCTCGTCGCCGCGGGCGTGAAGATCGTCTTCAACTACTCCGAGGCGCTGCTCGAGACGCCGTCCGACGTGACGGTGCACACGTCGAACCCGGCCGTCGAGCTGCTGTACGCCATGTACTTCCACTTGACGTAGCGTCCCGCACGATGCGGGTGCTGCTCTGGCACGGCTACCTCCTGGGCGGGACGGGGTCGAACGTCTACACGCGCGCGCTCGCGCGCGAGTGGAGCCGTGCCGGCCACGACGTCGTCGCCGTCTGTCAGGAGCGGCATCCGGAGCGGTACGACCTCGGCGGCGCGCGCATCGTCGTCCCCGACCTGCCCGAGCGGCTGCTGCCGACGTTCATCCTCGACCGCTACGAGGGGCTCGAGGCGCGGCTGCTGACGGACTTCACCCCCGCGCAGCGGGAGGCGTACGTCGAAGCGAACGCGGCGGCGCTGCGAGCACTCGCGCCGGCCGACCTCGTCTTCGCGAACCACGTGCTGCTCGGCGCCCCGGTCGGTGCCGCAAGCGGCCTCGCGTACCGCGTCAAGGCGCACGGCTCGGAGCTCGAGTACGCGATGCGCGGGAACGAGGAGCTCTCGCGCTGGGGCGCCGAGACGCTCGCCGGCGCCGAGGCGGTCTTCGCGGGCTCCGAGCACATCCGCGACGTGCTCGAGGAGGTGGCGGGTCACGTCGACCGCGTCCGCATCGTGCCGCCCGGCGTCGACGTCGAGGAGTTCCGGCCCGAGCCGCGGGAGGCGGCGCTCGCGGCGCTGATCGCGGAGGCTCACCGCGATCCGGACGACGGCGACGAGCGGCATCCCGATCCCGGCAACGGCGAGCGGTTCCGGCGCTTCTTCGCCCGGGAGCGCCCGACCGTCCTCTACTTCGGCAAGCTGATCGAGAACAAGGGCGTCCACGTCCTGCTCGAGGCGCTCGACGGACTCGACGCGCGCGCGGTGGTCGTCGGCTTCGGCGACTTCCGCGCCAGGCTCGAGGCGGAAGCGCCGCCCGAGACGCTGTTCACGGGGGCGCTCGAGCACCGCCACCTCGTGCATCTACTGCCGCTCTGCGACGTCGCGGTCGTCCCCTCGATCTTCCCAGAGGCGTTCGGGATGGTCGCGGCCGAAGCGGCCGCGGCCGGCGTGCTGCCGGTCGTCTCGGCGCACTCCGGGCTCGCCGAGGTCGCGGCCGGGATCGGGCAGGAGGTCGGCTCCGGCGTGGCCCCGCTCCTCTCGTTTCCCGCCGGCGACGCGCCGGCGTTGCGCGAGCGCCTCGCCGCGGTGCTCGCGCTGCCCGCGGAGCGGCGCCGCGAGCTGGGCCGCGCAGCGCGCCGCGCGGTCGAGCGCCGCTGGAGCTGGACGGTCGTCGCCGGGCGCCTGCTCGAGTAGGGCCATGGCCGCCGAGCGCGCGCACGAGATCTTCGGCATCGACCGGAGGAAGGCGGTCCTCACCGTCGCCCTCGGCGTCGCCCTCGTCGCCGGAGCGGTGGCGGGCATCGGGCAGATCGCGAGCTTCCACCGGATGCTCCACGCCCTCGACCGCGCCGACGGAGAGTGGTTCCCGGTCTGCCTCGGCGGCGAGCTGATCGCGTACGCGGGCTTCATCGCGGCCTACCGCGACGTGGCACGCGTCGACGGCGGACCGTGCTTCTCCTTCTGGACGGCGACTCGCGTCGTCGTGCTCGGCTTCGGCGCGTTCATCGTCGCGACCTCCGCCGGCAGCCTCGGCCTCGACTTCTGGGCGCTCCACCGCGCCGGCGAGCCGCCGCGCGACGCGTTCCGCCGCGTGCTCGCCCTGAACACCGTGGAGTGGATGGTGCTCGCGATCCTCGCGTTCCTCTCCGCCGCGGTCGTCGCCGCAGGGTGGGGAAGCGCGCCTCCGGAGATGGAGCTCGCCTGGCTGGCGATCGTGCCGGCGTGCATCCTCGCTGCGGTCTGGGTCAGCTCGCCGCGGCGGAGCGACCGGCTCGCGTCCCTGCCGGGCACGCGCGTCGAGCTCGCGCGCGACCCGCGAACGTGGCCCGCCTGGGTCTGGCACACCGGTCGTGGCGCCTTCTCCGAGTCCGTCGGCGGCGTCGTGATCGTCCGCCACCTGCTCGCGCAGCCGCGCCGTCACGCCGGCGGTGTCCTCGGCTTCGCCGTGTTCTGGACGGGCGACATCCTGACGCTCTACGCGGCGCTGCGCGCGTTCGGCGTCCATCCACCGCTCCCGGCGCTCGTTCTCGCCTACTCGACGGCCTACGTCGTGACGATGCTGCCGTTGCCGGCGGGCGGCTCGGGCGGCATCGAGGCCGGCATCGCGTTCTCGCTCAACGCGGTCGGGATCCCGCTCGCGCAGGCGCTCGTCGCCACCCTCGTCTATCGGGTCTTCACGCTCTGGCTGCCGATCGTGCCGGCCGCGCTCGCGCTGACCCAGGTGCGCGCGCTCGAAGCCGAGCTGCCCACCGTCGGGCACGCTTCAATTGCGTAAGTAGGCTTCCCGTGTGGGCGACGAGCAGGTGCTCGGCTACGACGAGATGCTCGCGCGGTCCCGTGCGGGCTTCGAAGAGGTGCCCGACTTCACGGTCGCGGTCGAGGAGGAGTTCGCGCTGCTCGACCCGCAGACCCTCGAGCTCGTCAACCGCTTCGAGGAGGTCCAGGCGGCGGCCGGCGGCACGGAGCTCGAGCCGCACCTCGTCGGGGAGCTCATCGCCTCCGAGGTCGAGATCCGCACCGGTCGCTGCGACGCCTTCGCCGACGCTGCCGTGCTGCTGGGCGAGCGGCGCGAGCAGCTGCAGGCCCTCGTCGAGCCGCTCGGCATCGGCCTGTCGGCGACGGGCACCCATCCCTGGAGCCCCTGGCAGCAGCAGCGGATCATCGACACGCCGCACTACCGGCGCAACGACGAGATCCTCCGCTACGTCGTCTGGCGGAACAACAGCTTCGGTCTCCACGTCCACGTCGGCGTGAACGGGCCCGACCGCGCCGTCCGCGTCTGCTCGGCGCTTCGCAACTACCTGCCCGAGCTGCTCGCCCTCTCGGCCAGCTCTCCGTTCGTCGAGGGCGTGTTCACCTACCTCCACTCCGCGCGGACGCAGATCTTCACGCGCATGTTCCCGCGCTGCGGGATCCCCGACTCGCTCGGCTCGTGGGACGAGTGGGAGCGCTACGTCCGCTTCCTCTACGAGACCGGCTCGGTCACGGAGCACACGCAGATCTGGTGGAGCGTCCGCCCGCATCTCGCCTTCCCGACCGTCGAGATCCGGATCTGCGACGCGCAGCCGGATCTCGCGGAGGCTCGCTCGCTCGCCGCCCTCTGCTACGCGCTCACCGCGCGGATCGCGCGTGCGCTCGACGAGGGCGAGCCGCTGCCCGACCTTCCGAACCGGCTGCTCGAGGAGAACCTCTGGCGCGCGATCAGACACGGGCTCTCGGGCGAGCTGATCGACCTCGAGCGCGGCGGGGCGCTTCCGGCGCGCGCCCGGCTCGAGCAGCTCGCCGAGTGGGTGCGGCCGGTCGCCGAGGAGCTCGGCGCGGTGGAATGGCTTGCGATCCCGGAGCGGAACGCGGCCGAGCGGCAGATCGCCCGCTACGCGGAAGGCGCCTCGCTGCGGGAGATCTTCGAGGATTTGATACAAACAGCCCGCGCCGAGGAGTCTCGGCGCTGACTTTGTGACGTCCCGGAGGGAGATCCCGACTCTATGAGCTGGTTCATGCATCACGCGGTGCTGTTCGCGCTGCTCTGCGCGGCCGCCGCCGTCGTCTACGGGCTCGGGCTGACCGGCTGGCTGCTGCGTCAGCCGGCCGGCACCGAGCGGATGCAGGAGATCGCGCGGGCGGTGCAGGAGGGCGCCGCCGCGTACCTGCGCCGCCAGTACACGACGATCGCCGCGGTGGCGATCATCCCGTTCCTCCTGCTCGGCTTCTACCACTCGCTCGGCTGGGGGACGGCGCTGGGCTTCCTGATCGGCGCCACGCTCTCGGCCGCGGCCGGCTTCATCGGCATGAACGTCGCCGTCCGCTCGAACGTCCGGACGGCCGAGGCCGCACGGCACGGGCTTCCGCGGGCGCTCGACGTCGCCTTCCGCGCCGGCTCGGTGACAGGCCTCCTCGTCGTCGGCCTCGGTCTCTTCGGCACCGCCGCCTACTACTGGATCCTGACCGCCGGGATCGGCGACTCGCCGCACAAGGCGATCGAGCACCTCGTCGGCCTCGCCTTCGGCGGGTCGCTCATCTCCGTCTTCGCCCGGCTCGGCGGCGGCATCTACACGAAGGCGGCCGACGTCGGCGCCGACCTCGTCGGGAAGATCGAGGCGGGAATCCCCGAGGACGATCCGCGCAACCCGGCCGTGATCGCGGACAACGTCGGCGACAACGTCGGCGACTGCGCCGGCATGGCCGCCGACCTGTTCGAGACGTACGCCGTGACCGCGGTCGCGGTGATGCTGCTCGGCGTCACCGGCGCCGCCTACGGCACCGGCAAGCACCTCTGGCTCTACCCGCTCTGCATCGGCGGCGTCTCGATCATCGCCTCGATCATCGGCGTTCAGTTCGCGCGCGTGCGGCACGGCGGCAACGTCATGAACGCGCTCTACCGCGCGGTCATCGTCGCGACCGTCATCTCGGCGCTGATCTTCATCCCGGTGACGAAGGCGTTCACCTCGAGCGGCGCGTTCTCATTCGGGAGGCTGTACGGCTCGGCGCTGATCGGCCTGGCCGTGACCGCGCTCCTCGTCGGGATCACGGAGTTCTACACCGGCACGCGCTGGAATCCCGTCAAGTCGATCTCGAAGGCCTCCCTCACCGGCCACGCGACGAACATCATCGAGGGCCTCGCCGTCGGGATGCAGGCGACCGCTGCGCCGGTCGTCGTGATCGCGATCGGGATCCTCATCGCCAACCATCTCGCCGGCCTGTTCGGGATCGGCGTCGCCGTGATGGCGCAGCTCTCGATGACCGGTCTCATCGTCGCGCTCGACGCGTACGGCCCCGTCACCGACAACGCCGGCGGCATCGCCGAGATGGCCGACCTGCCGCCCGAGGTGCGTGCGATCACCGACCCGCTCGACGCGGTCGGCAACACGACGAAGGCCGTGACGAAGGGCTATGCGATCGGCTCCGCCGCGCTCGCTGCGCTCGTCCTCTTCGGCTCGTACGCGCAGGGCCTCCACACGCAGGCGAAGGCCGGCTCGATGCTCTCGCACCTCACCTTCGACCTCTCGAACGCCTGGGTGATCGCCGGCCTGTTCATCGGCGGCTTGATGCCGTTCCTCTTCGCCTCGCTCGCGATGCAGGCCGTCGGCCGCGTCGGCGGCGAGGTCGTCGAGGAGGTGCGGCGCCAGTTCCGCGAGGACCCGGGGATCATGGAGGGCACCTCGCGGCCGGAGTACGGCCGGGCGATCGACATCGTGACCGGCTCGGCGATCCGCTCGATGATCCTGCCGGCGCTCGTTCCGATCGCCTTCCCGATCATCGTCGGCGCCATCAACGCACAGATGCTCGGCGGCCTCCTGATCGGGACGATCGTCACCGGCCTCTTCCTCGCGATCGCGATGACCTCGGGCGGCGGCGCCTGGGACAACGCGAAGAAGCTGATCGAGGACGGCCTCTACGGTGGCAAGGGCTCGGAGGCCCACGCGGCCGCGGTCACCGGCGACACCGTCGGCGACCCGTACAAGGACACGGCAGGGCCGGCGATCAACCCGATGATCAAGATCACGAACATCGTCGCGATCCTGATCATCCCCATCATCATCTCGATTCACGGCTAGTCCGTCTCGCGGGCCGGGAGTACCGTTTCGCCTGTGAAGCGGTTCGCTCCCGGCCTGGCGAGCCTCGCCGCCGTCGCGGTCGTCACCGGCGGCATCGATCTCCTGAAAGGGCACATACCCGTGCTCAGCCTCGCCGTGCTCTACCTGCTCGCGATCATCCCGATCGCGGCGGCGTGGGGGACGGTCTACGCGGTCGGCGTCGCCCTGCTCGGCATGCTGGCGTTCAACTTCTTCTTCCTGCCACCGCTCTACACCCTGACGATCCAGGACTCGCGGAACTGGTTCGCGCTCCTCGTCTTCGTCGTCACCGCGATCGTCGTCAGCGAGCTCGCCGCGCGCTCGCGGCGCCGCGCCGACGAGGCCGAGGCCGCTCTGCGCGCGCTGCGCGAGCTGACCGCCGAACGAGAGCGGCTGGCGCAGGAGGCGCTCGAGGCCGAGGCGCTGCGCCGCAGCGACGCGCTGAAGACGGCGCTCCTCCGCACCGTGAGCCACGATCTCCGCTCGCCGCTGATGGCGATCCTCACCTCCGCCGGCGCACTCGCGCACGGCGAGCTCTCGCTCGGCCCCGAGGATCGGCAAGACCTTGCGGAGACCATCCTCGGCGAGGCGGACCGGCTCGACCGGCTCGTCGCAAACCTGCTCGATCTCTCGCGCCTGCAGGCCGGCGCAGCTCCGCCCGAGCAACGCGACTGGGCGATCGAGGATGTCGTGCTCGAGGCGCTCGACGGGCTCGAGGCGGGCGGCCGCGTCGAGGTCGTCCTGCCGGACGAGTCGCCCCTCGTCCACGTCGACCCGCACCAGATCGAGCGCGCCGTCGCGAATCTCGTCGAGAACGCGCTCCGCTACTCGCCCGCGGACGAGCCCGTACGCGTGCAGGTGCGCGAGATCGGCAGGGACGTGCTCGTCCGCGTGATCGACCACGGGCCCGGGATCGGGTCGGCCGACGCCGCCCGGATCTTCGAGCCGTTCCAGCGCGGCGGTGACGAGGACGGAGCGCGCGGCGCGGGGTTGGGGCTCGCGATCGCCCGCGGCTTCGCCGAGGCGAACGGCGGCCGGGTCTGGGTCGAGTCCCATGCGGGCCAGGGTGCGACGTTCACGCTTGCGCTCCCGGCTCTGCCGGCGCAGGTCGCGGTCGAGGCATGAGCGGCCCGCGGATCCTCGTCGTCGACGACGAGCAGCAGATCCTGCGTGCGCTGCGGACGAGCCTGCGCGGCGCAGGCTACGACGTCGACACCGCGGAGACCGCGGAGACGGCGCTCGCCACCGCCGCCATGCGCCCGCCGGAGGCCGTGATCCTCGACCTCGTGCTGCCCGACGGCACGGGGACGGACGTGGCCCGCGAGCTGCGCAGCTGGAGCAGCGCTCCGATCATCGTCCTCTCCGCCGTGGGGGAGGAGCGCGAGAAGGTCGCCGCGCTCGACGCGGGCGCGGACGACTACGTCACGAAGCCCGTCGGCATCGACGAGCTGCTCGCGCGGCTGCGCGCCGTCCTCCGCCGGACGGCGCCGTCCGCCGACCCGGTGGTCGAGATCGGGGCGCTCGTCGTCGACCTCGCGAAGCGGACGGTGGCGGTCGCCGGCAAGCCCGTCCACCTGACGCCGCACCAGTTCGACCTCCTGCGCGTCTTCGCGCTCAACGTCGGCAAGCTCCTGACCCAGCGCCAGCTGCTGCAGGAGGTCTGGGGGCCCGGCTACGCGGACGCGGCGAACCTGCTCCAGGTCAACGTCTCGCAGCTCCGGCGGAAGATCGAGCCCGACCGCGGGCACCCGCGCTACCTGCTGACGGAGACGGGCGCCGGCTACCGGCTCGTCGACCCCGCACAGTAGGTCTTAAGGAAATCCTCAGGCCGCCGGCGGAAACCCTCAGACGGCCTTCAGTCCGGCCTCCCTAGCGTCGCCTGCATGGACGACCTCTACGCCTTCCTGATCATGGCCGGCTGCTTCGCGCTGATCTTCGTCCTGCGCTGGACGTTCGGGAGGATCTGATGTCCGCAGCCGACGCCTTCGGTCTCGCGGTCTCGCTCGCGGTCCTGATCTACCTCGTCTACGCGCTCGTGCGCGGAGAGAAGCTCTGATGGGCCAGGGCGTCGGTCAGATCCTCTTCTACGCGGCCGTCCTGATCGCCCTCAGCTACCCGCTCGGGATCTGGATGTCCCGCGTCTACACGCGCGAGCGCGGCGATGTCGTCGAGCGCGGCTTCCTGCGACTGCTCGGCCGCGACGCCGAGGGCGACCAGAGCTGGAGGCGGTACGGCACCTCGGTGATCGTCTTCTCGATCGCCTTCAGCGTCTTCCTGTACGGCCTCCTGCGACTGCAGGGACACCTGTTCCTGAACCCGGACCACCTGCCGGCCGTGCCGTGGACGGTCGCGCTGAACACGACCGCGAGCTTCGTGACGAACACGAACTGGCAGTACTACGGGGGCGAGGCGACGATGTCGTACCTGAGCCAGATGGCGGGGCTCGCGGTGCAGCAGTTCGTCTCCGCCGGGGTCGGGCTCGCGGTGCTCGCGGCCGTCGTGCGCGGCATCGCGCGCCGCGGCGGCGGCGTCGGGCTCGGCAACTTCTGGCGCGATCTCTACCGCTCGATCGTCTACATCCTGCTGCCGCTCGCGATCGTCCTCGCCGTCGTGCTCATCGCGCAGGGCGTGCCGCAGACCTTCCACGCCCACGCGACCGCGACGACGCTCCAGGGCGCGCACCAGACGATCGCGCGCGGCCCGGTTGCGTCGATGATCGCGATCAAGCAGCTCGGGACGAACGGCGGCGGCTACTACAACTCGAACTCGTCCGTCCCGTTCGAGAACCCGACACCGCTCTCGAACTTCCTCGAGATGCTCGCGATCTTGCTGATCCCGTTCGCGCAGGTCGTGATGTTCGGGCGGATGGTGTTCGCCCGCCGCCATGCGTGGGTGCTCTACGCGGTCTGCTTCACGATCTTCGCGCTCGGCGTGTCCGTCGCCTTCCCGTCCGAGCAGCACGGCTCGCAGGTGCTGCGGAAGTCGGGCGTGAACATCACGCACAGCGCGCAGCAGTCGGGCGGCAACATGACCGACAAGGAGATCCGGTTCGGCATCGCCAACACCGCCCTCTGGGCGACGGCGACGACCGACGTCTCAAACGGCTCGGTCAACGGCGGCCATGACGCGCTGACGCCCGCTGCGGGAGCGGTGCCGCTCGTGAACATGTTCCTCGGCGAGGTCGAGCCGGGCGGCGTCGGGTCGGGCGTCTACGGCCTGATCTTCTACATCCTGATCGCGGTCTTCGTGGCGGGCCTGATGGTCGGCCGAACGCCCGAGTGGCTGGGGAAGAAGATCGAGGCGCGCGAGATGAAGCTCGCGGCCGTCGGCGCGCTCTTCGTCCCGACGATGGTGCTCGTGATGACCGCGGCGGCGATCGTGACCCCGGCCGGGCTCGCGTCGGTCTTCAACCCCGGAGCGCACGGCTTCACCGAGACGCTGTACGCCTACACGTCGCAGTCGAACAACAACGGGAGCGCGTTCGCCGGCTACGGCGCGACGACGTTCTCGACGACGCTCGGAACCGTCGCGCTCTACTTCGGCCGCTTCTTCCCGATGCTGGCCGGCCTCGCGATCGGAGGCTCGCTCGCCGCGAAGAAGGTCGTGCCCCAGTCGGCCGGGACGTTCCGCACCGACGGCGCGACGTTCGGCGTGATGCTGCTCGGCGTCATCGCCCTCACCGCCGGGCTGATGATCCTGCCGGCGCTGACGCTCGGGCCGATCGTCGAGGGGCTGATGCACTGATGCGCGCGCTGTTCGCCTCCGTCGTCGCGATCGTCCTCGCAACGGTCGTCTTCGGCTTCGCCTACCCGGCGCTGATGACCGGTTTCGCCCAGGTCGCGCTGCCGCACCAGGCGAACGGGAGCCTGGTGCGGGCCGACGGGCGGCTCGTCGGCTCGAGCCTCGCCGCGCAGGACTTCACGTGGCCCCGCTACTTCCACGAGCGGCCCTCGGCGACGACGCCGCCGTACAACCCGGGCGCGACGACGTTCTCGAACCTCGGCCCGACGAGCCCCGCGCTCGCGAAGCTCGTGCACGCGAACGCCGAGGCGATCCTGAAGCTCGAGAAGCCGTACAACCCGGGGCTGACGATCCACGACATTCCGGTCGACGCCGTGGTGCCGTCGGGCTCCGGGATCGACCCGGAGATCTCGATCGCCTACGCGAACCTGCAGTCGCACCGGGTCGCCGCCGTGCGGCACCTGCCGCTCGCGACCGTCCGGCGGCTGATCCGGGAGAACACGTGGGGACGCACGCTCGGCTTCCTCGGGGAGCCCGGCGTGAACGTCCTCGAGCTTAACCTCGCTCTCGACAAGGAGACCCGCTGATGGCACGCCGGTCCGGAGGAATGTTCTCGCGCGACCTCTTCGCCGCCGCGATTCGCGACTCGTTCCCCAAGCTCGATCCGCGCCTGCAGGCGCGCAACCCCGTGATGTTCATCGTCGAGCTCGGCAGCGTCATCACGAGCGCGATCTTCTTCAAGGATCTCGCGCAGGGGAACCACGGCCAGCTCTGGTTCGTCGGCGTGATCGCGGTCTGGCTCTGGCTCACCGTCCTGTTCGCGAACTTCGCCGAGGCGATCGCCGAGGGCCGCGGCAAGGCGCAGGCGAACGCGCTGCGCTCGACGCGCACGACGACGAATGCGCTGCGGCAGACGCGAGACGGCCACCTCGAGGAGGTCGCGGCGCCCGAGTTGCAGAAGGGCGACATCGTGATCGTCGAGGCCGGGATGGTCATTCCCGCCGACGGCGAGATCGTCGAAGGCGCCGGCTCGGTGGACGAGTCGGCGATCACCGGCGAGTCGGCGCCGGTCATCCGCGAGGCCGGCGGCGACCGCTCGGCCGTCACCGGCGGGACGAAGCTGCTCTCCGATCGCCTCGTGATCGAGGTCACGCAAGAGCCGGGCAAGTCCTTCCTCGACCGGATGATCGCGCTCGTCGAAGGCGCGGAGCGGCGCAAGACGCCGAACGAGATCGCGCTCAACATCCTGCTCGCCGGCCTCACGATCACGTTCCTCGCCGCGGTCGTTACCCTGCGCCCGTACGGGATCTACGCGGGGACGCGACTCTCCGAGACCGTCCTGATCGCGCTGCTGGTCGCTCTCATCCCGACCACGATCGGAGCGCTGCTCTCCGCGATCGGCATCGCCGGGATGGACCGACTCGTCCAGCGCAACGTCCTCGCGATGTCCGGTCGCGCGGTCGAGGCTTCGGGCGATGTCGACGTGCTGCTCCTCGACAAGACCGGCACGATCACCCTCGGCAACCGGCAGGCGGCCGAGTTCATCCCCGCGCCGGGCGTGGAGGAGCGCGAGCTCGCGGAGGTGGCGCAGCTCGCGTCGCTCGCCGACGAGACGCCGGAGGGGCGTTCCATCGTCGTGCTCGCGAAGGAGCGCTTCAACCTCCGCGAGCGGGAGCTCGGCGAGCACGAGTTCGTCCCCTTCAGCGCGACGACGCGGATGAGCGGCGTCAACCTGAACGGGACGATGATCCGCAAGGGAGCCGCCGACGCCGTCAAGGCGTTCATCGCCGAGAACGGGGGCCGCGCTCCCCTCGACATCGACAGGGCCGTACAGGGCGTCGCAGAGCAGGGCGGGACGCCGCTCGTCGTCGCGCGCGACAACTTCGCGCTCGGCGTCGTCCATCTGAAGGACATCGTCAAGGGCGGGATGCGCGAGCGTTTCGACGAGCTCCGCAAGATGGGCATCCGCACGGTGATGATCACCGGCGACAACCGCGTCACGGCCGCGGTCATCGCGCAGGAGGCAGGAGTGGACGACTTCCTCGCCGAGGCGACGCCGGAGGCGAAGCTCGCGCTGATCAAGGACGAGCAGGGCAAGGGCCGGATGGTCGCGATGACCGGCGACGGCACGAACGACGCTCCCGCGCTCGCGCAGGCCGACGTCGGCGTCGCGATGAACACCGGCACGACCGCGGCCAAGGAGGCCGGCAACATGGTCGACCTCGACTCGAATCCGACGAAGCTGATCGAGATCGTCGAGGTCGGCAAGCAGCTCCTGATCACCCGCGGCGCGCTGACGACGTTCTCGATCGCGAACGACGTCGCGAAGTACTTCGCGATCCTCCCCGCGATGTTCGGCTTCACCTACGCGACCAAGGCGGGGCAGCGCGGGCCGCTCTGGGCGCTCAACATCATGCACCTGGGCGACCCGAAGAGCGCGATCGTCTCCGCGATCATCTTCAACGCGCTGATCATCCCGGCCCTCGTCCCGCTCGCCCTGCGCGGCGTCAAGTACCGCGCGATCGGCGCGACCGCACTGCTGCAGCGCAACCTGCTCGTCTACGGGCTCGGCGGGATGGCGCTGCCGTTCATCGGGATCAAGCTGATCGACCTCGTCGTCCACAACCTGCTCGGAGCGTGAGCGGCCCGTGGCCAGAGGCCACTACCGGATCTTGCTCGGAATGGCGGCCGGCGTCGGCAAGACGTACCGGATGCTGCTCGAGGGCCGGCAGGCGCAGGAGGAGGGCGAGGACGTCGTCGTCGGCTACCTCGAGCCCCACGATCGGCCGGAGACGACGGTGCTCGCCCAGGGGATCGAGGTCGTGCCCCGGCTGCGCAGGCAGCACGGCGCGCTCGAGCTGGAGGAGATGGACGTCGACGCGGTGATCGCACGGGAGCCGCAGCTCGCCCTGATCGACGAGCTCGCGCACACGAATGCCGCCGGGATGCGCAACGAGAAGCGCTGGCAGGACATCGAGGAGGTGCTCGAGGCCGGCATCGACGTCATCTCGACCGTCAACGTCCAGCACCTCGAGAGCCTCAACGACGCGATCTTCGAGCTGACGGAGGTTCGTGTCCGCGAGACGTTCCCCGACCGGATCCTCGACGAGGCGGACGAGGTCGTGCTCGTCGATCTCTCGCCCGAGGAGCTCCAGGAGCGTCTCCGCGCCGGCAAGGTCTATCCGCAGGAGCGGGCACAGGTCGCGCTCGAGAACTTCTTCCGCACCGACAAGCTCGCGGCGCTCCGCGAGCTTGCGCTCCGCGAGGTCGCCGACGACGTCGAGGCGCGCCGCGTCGCCCGCGAGCTCGAGCCGCTCTCGCGCCAGGCCGTCGGCGAGCGTGTGCTCGCTCTCGTCGAGCCCCAGCCGAAGTCGCAGCGGATCATGCGCCGCGCGTGGCGGTCGGCCCAGCGGCTCGGCACGACCATGGACGCGGTGTGGGTCCGCCCGACGAAGCAGGCGCCGACGGACGAGGAGGCGACGCAGCTCGCCGCCCTGCGCCGGCTCGCGACCATCCTCGGCGCACATTTCATCGAGGCGGAGGGCGACGACCTCGTCGACTCCGTGCGGCGCGTTGCCGCCGAGCGCGGCTCCACCTACATCTTCGTGGGCACGCCCGACGAGTCGCGGCGGCGCGAGATCTTCGGCGGCTCGCTGCTCTCGCGCATGGTGCGCGAGCTGCCCGGGATCGACATCCGCGTCGTCGCCAACCGCGCCGACCGGGGCAGGCTCGAGCCATGATCGCGGCAGTCGTCGCACTCGGCTTCCTCGTCGTCGTCCTCGCTGCGGCGCTCGTCGCGACGCGCGGCCTGCGCTTCCGCCGGCCGAAGCCGGGCGCGCGCCGCATCCTCGTCCCGTTCACGGGCGGAACGCTCGACCAGACCGTGCTCGCGGCCGCGATCCGCATCGCCCGGGCGCAGGAGGCGACGCTCGTTCCCGCCTACCTGCTGCGCGTCCCGCTCCAGTACGCCGAGGACTCGCCGCTCGCGCACGAGGTCGAGGTCGCCCTGCCGCTGCTCGAGGCGGTCGAGCACGCGGCGCTGCGCGACGGCGTCCCGGTCGACGCGCGCATCGAGAAGGGACGCACGCCGACGCATGCGCTGCGGCGGCTCTGGGAGGTCGAGCACTTCGACTGGATCGTCGCTCCCGCGCCGAACAACGGGAGCGGAGGCTTCACGCTCAAGGACGTCAGCTGGATCCTCGAGCACGCGCCGAGCGAGACGCTCCTCCTGAAGCCCGCTCCGGCGCTCGAATAGCATTGCTCCCGGTGAGCCGGGAAGCCTGGTCGGCGTCCTGTCATGACGCCCCCGGTTGCCGCATTCGCCTTTCTCGTCTCGCTGCTGGCGATGCTCGGCGCTGCGCAGCTCTTCGCGGGACGGCTCGACCGGCTGGGCCTGGGCCTCGGCCTGCCCGAGGCGCTGCTCGGCCTCCTGACCGCGCTCGCGGCCGACTCGCCCGAGGTGGCGTCGGCGGTCTCCGCGCTCGTCCGCGGCGAGCGGGGCGTCGCGGTCGGGATCGTCGTCGGCTCGAACGCGTTCAACATCGCGGCGATGCTCGGCGTCAGCGCGATCGTGGCCGCCGGGATCCGGGCGCGGCCCGAGAGCGTCGCGCTCGAGGCGTTCGTCGGGGTCTGGGTGACGGCAACCGTCTGCGCGCTGCTCGCCGGAGCGTTCGACGCCGGGGTCGGCCTCGTCCTGATCGCGCTCGTGGTCGTCCCCTATGTCGCATTGCTCGTCGTCGGCCCGCGTGGCGTGCGCCGCCGTCACATCCCGGTGCTCGGGGGCTTCCTCCGGCACAGCTTCGGCGAGGCGCACATGGCGCCGAGGAGACCTCCCTCGCGTGAGGAGGCGCTGCTCCGCCCGTTGCTGCTCCTGCTCGCCGACCTGCTCGTGATCGTGGCGGCGAGCTCGCTGATGGTCGCGTCCTCCGTCGACCTGGCCGATGCGTGGGGAATCCCGCGCGACCTGCTGGGCGTGCTCGTCCTTGCCGTCCTGACCAGCCTGCCGAACGCCGCCACCGGCGTGCGCTTCGGCCTGCACGGCCGCGGCTCCGCGCTCGTCAGCGAGACGCTCAACTCGAACTCGATCAACCTGACCATCGGGATCGCGGTGCCCGCGGCGGTCGCGTCGCTCGGAGCGCTCGGCAACCTCGGCGTGTTCGACGTGGCCTGGCTCGTGGTGATGACTGCCGTCGTCCTGGCGCTCTTCGCCCGGCGCGGCGGCGTCACGCGTGCGGGAGGGATCCTGCTCGTGCTCCTCTACTGCGTCTTCGCGATCGTGCAGGCTCTGTCGCTCGCCTGACGCTCTCGTATCGTTAGCGCGTGGCGGAGCCCGCGCCGAGGCAGCCGGGGGAGAGCACGCTCGAGCCGGGGCGCGCCGTCCGCCGTCTCCTGCTCGGCCGTCCGATGCGGTCGCACCAGCTCGAGGACGAGCTCCTGCCCATCGCGCTGGCGTTGCCGATCTTCGCAGCCGACGCGATCTCGTCCGTCGCCTACGCGACCGAGGCGGCCATGGTCGTTCTCCTCGGGGCCGGCCTTGCGGCCATCCACGTCGCGCTGCCGATCTCGATCGCGGTCGCCGCGCTGATGGCGATCGTGATCGCGTCGTACCGCCAGACCGTCCGCGCGTACGAGGTCTCAGGCGGCGCGTACGTCGTCGCGCGCGAGAACCTCGGCACCATGCCCAGTCTCGTCGCCGGCGCTGCGCTCCTCGTCGACTACGTCCTCACCGTCGCGGTCTCGGTCTCGTCCGGCGTCCTCGCCATCACCTCCGCCGTCACGTCGCTCGACCATTTCGACACGGAGCTGTCGCTGGCGGCCGTGGGGCTCATCATGCTCGTCAACCTCCGTGGCGTCCGCGAGTCGGGCCTCGCGTTCGCGCTCCCGACGTACATGTTCATCGTCTCGATGCTCATCGCCGTCGGGACGGGCGTCGCGAAGTGCGCGACGACCGGCTGCCCGAGGGCCGTCAGCCCGCACGCGATCGTCCCCGGGGCGGGGGCGCTCGGGATCTTCCTCGTCCTCAAGGCGTTCTCGTCGGGTGCAAGCGCGCTCACCGGCGTCGAGGCGATCGCGAACGGCGTCAACGCCTTCAGACGGCCGCAGTCGAAGAACGCTGCGCGGACGCTCGGCGCGCTCGCCGTCGTCGCGATCACGATGTTCGTCGGCGTCTCCTACCTCGCCGTCGCCACCCATGCGCGGCCGAGCACGACCGTCTCCGTCGTGTCGCAGGTCGCCCGTGCCGTCTTCCCGGCCGGCCACGCCGCCTCGTTCCTGTTCTGGCTCGTCCAGATCTGCACGTTCGCCGTCCTCGTCCTGGCGGCGAACACGTCCTTCCAGGGCTTCCCGCGGCTGTCGGCGCTGCTGGCGCAGGACCGTTTCATCGCGCGCCAGTTCACGAACCTCGGCGACCGCCTCGTCTACTCGAACGGCGTCGTCCTCCTGGCCGGCGCTGCCGCGCTCCTGATCTGGATCTACCACGCGAACGTCAACGACCTGATCCACCTCTACGTGGTCGGCGTGTTCACCGCCTTCACGCTCTCGCAGGCGGGGATGGTGCGCTACTGGCTGCGCACCCACGGCGACGGCTGGCGCTGGCGGGCGCCGATCAACGGGATCGGCGCGACCGCCACGGGCGTCGTCGCGATCGTCGTGATCCTGACGAAGTTCGCCGAAGGCGCCTGGATGGTGACGATCGCCGTCCCGGCGATGGTGATCGGCTTCTACGGCGTCCGGCGCCATTACGACGGTGTCCAGCGGCGGCTGGCGGCGGGCGCGGCGGCCGTGGCGGCCGCGCCGCCGGCGAGAAACACGACGATCGTCGTCGTGGAGGCGCTCGACGAGGCGACGGATGCGGCCGTCTGGCTCGCCGAGAAGATCTCACCCGACGGCTTCCGGCCCTTCCACGTGCCGGGGCCCGGCACCGATCCCGGCATCCGTCCGCGCTGGTTCCACCAGTACGAGGAGCAACGGCTGCTCGAGGTGTACGACGAGCCCGGCGGCCTCATCGCCGGCGTGCTCGACCAGGTCTGGCGGCAGCCGCGCAGCGAGTCCGACTTCGTGACGCTGATCGTCCCCGAGCTCTTCGACCGGCCGTCGCTGCTGCAACAGGTACGGCACCCGAGGGAGCTCGCGCTGAAGCTGCGGTTGCTCTCGGAGCCGAGCGTCGTCGTGGCCGACATGCCGGTGCTGCGCGGGCCCCGGCGGACGCTCCCCGAGCGTCTCGTGGTGCGCGTGCTCGTCTCGAACGTCAGTGCCGCGACCATGCGCGCGGTCAACTATGCGAGCACGCTCCGCGTCGACGACACACAGGCGGTCAACTTCGCGTTCAGCGCCGAGGACGCTCGCGAGATCCGCTCGGACTGGGAGCGCCACGGGCCGCGCATCCCGCTCCACGTCGAGGAGGCCCCGTACCGGGACATCGGCGCGCCGCTGCTCCGCTACCTCCGCGGCATCACCGCCGACCCCGACGTCGCGGTGCTCGTGCTCATGCCCGAGCTCATCATGCGCGGCTGGCGCCGCGCGCTCCACAACCAGCGTGCGCTCTACGTGAAGCGGCTCCTGCTCTTCGAGCCGCACGTCGTGCTCGCGTCGGTTCCGTATCAGCTGCTGCGGTGACGAAGCGCTTCGACATCCGCGCGCTTCACGGTCGCGCACGACGCGTCGCCCGCTGGACGGGCTCGATCGCCTATCGCAGCATCGTCGTCCCGCTCCTCGCCGCAGAGGAGACGGAGCATGCGCTCGACCTCGCATGCGGGCTCGCCGCCGATCGCCGGGCGCGCATCGTGCTCGTCGCACCGCTCCTCGTCCCACGAGAGCTGCCGCTCGACGCCCACTTCGGGCCGGAGCTCGCCGAGCTGCGGAAGCGGCTCGACTCGGCGGCGGCCGTCGCGGACTCGTACGGCGTCGGCGTCCGGCGGCGGATCGTGCGGACCCGGCCCGGCGAGCTCGGCGAGGACGTCGCCGCGATCGCGGCCGAGTGCCGCGCGGAGCTGGTCGTGGTCGGTGCTCCGGTCGACTCGCGCCGCGGCTTCCGTCACGCCTTTCCGCGCGACGTGCGTGTGCTCGCCCGCGGCGCGCCGTGCCGCGTCATGATCGCAACCGGCCCGGTGGCCGCTGGGCGCTCACACTAGAGTCCGCCCGTGGCACGACGGCGGCGGCAGGCGCACGAGCTCGAGCGCGTCCTCGGCGCCAACGCGCTCTTCGCCACCGCCTACGGCAACGTCGGATCCTCGATCTACTACGCCCTCGGCGTAACCGCCTTCTTCGCGCTCGGACTGACGCCCGTCGTGTTCGTCATCGCCGGGCTCTTCTTCGCGGCCACCGCCGCGACCTACGCGGAGGGGACGGTGCGGTACCCCGAGGCCGGCGGCTCCTCGAGCTTCGCGCGCCACGCCTTCAACGAGCTCGTCTCGTTCGGGGCGGCGTGGGCCCAGATGCTCAACTACGTCATCACGATCGCCATCTCGGCGTTCTTCGTGCCGCACGACCTCTCGATCTTCTGGGAGCCGCTGCGCCAGAACCCGTGGGACATCATCGGCGGCGCCGTTGTGATCGTGATCCTCGTCGCGCTCAACATCGTCGGGATCCAGGAGTCGGCGCGGATCAACATCGTCCTGGCCGCGATCGACTTCAGCACGCAGGTGCTGCTCGTGCTGCTCGGCTTCTTCCTCGTCTTCAGCCCGCACACGCTGAGGGCGAACGTCCACCTCGGCACCGCGCCGACCTGGGGTCACTTCCTGCTCGCGATCCCGGTCGGGATGATCGCGTACACCGGTATCGAGACCGTGTCGAACCTCTCGGAGGAGGCGCGCGACCCGGTGCGCTCGATCCCGCGCTCGATCCTGATGGTCGCGGTCGCGGTCTTCGCGATCTACTTCACCCTGCCGATGATCGCCCTCTCGGCGATGCCGGTGCACGACGGCGTCACGGTGCTCGGACTCGGCCCGAACAAGGGCGGCTTCGCGAACGACCCGGTGCTCGGGCTGATCGAGAACCTCGGCATCGGCGGCTCGCTGCTCTCGGTGCTGAAGGTCTACGTCGGCCTGCTCGCGGCCACGATCCTCTTCATCGCGACGAACGCGGGCGTGATCGGGGCGTCGCGCATCACGTATGCGATGGCCGGCTACCGGCAGCTGCCGGCGATCTTCCGGCGGCTGCACCCGAGGTTCAAGACGCCGTGGCTCTCGCTCATCGTCTTCGCCGGCTTCGTGTCGATCCTCGTCCTGCTGCCGGGGCAGACGGACTTCCTCAGCACGATGTACTCGTTCGGCGCGATGCTCTCGTTCACGGTCGCCCACGCCGCCGTGATCCAGCTGCGCCGCCGGAGAGGGGGAGAGGAGCTGCCGTGGCGCGCGAGGCCGAACCTGCGCTGGCGCGGCGTCGACTGGCCGCTGTTCGCGGTGATCGGCGGTCTCGGGACGGCGCTCTCGTGGGTGGACGTCGTCGTCCAGTACCCGAGCACGCGCTACGCCGGTCTGGCGTGGCTCGCGCTCGGCTTCCTCGTCTACGTCGGCTACCGGCGGCGGATCCTGCAGGTGCCGCTGAAGGAGACCGTTCGCGCGCCGGTCGAGTTTGGGCCGGCGGCCGCGCTCGAGTTCCGGAACATCCTCGTCCCGCTCGCGGCCGGCTACGCGTCGGAGGAGGCGGTCGACGTCGCCTGCCGCCTCGCCGCCGAGCGCCGTGCCTCGATCGTGGCGCTCACGTCGCTCGAGGTGCCGCTCGAGCAGACGCTCGACGCCGAGCTGCCCGACGAGGTGCGGGAGGCGAACCGTCTCCTCGACGAGGCGCGCGCAATCGGCGACTCGTACGGCGTACGCGTGATCGGCCGCATCTCGCGCACGCGGAATGCGGGCCGCGCGGTCGTCGACGAGGCCGTCCGGCGCGGCTCGGAGATCATCGTGATGGCGGGGCCGCGCCGGGTGCGCCTGCAGCGCGGGCGGCGCCAGATCTTCGGCGACACGGTCGAGTTCGTCCTCCGTCATGCGCCCTGCCGCGTGATGGTCGCCACAGCCGCGGACGAGGCGGCCGCGTGAGCTTCTACCGGCGCTCGGTCGTCGCCTTCGGGCTGGTCTCGGTCGCGCTAGGCGTCGCGCTGATCGCGGAGACCGTCCGCGTGGGCGGCGGCAGCGTCGGCTACGCGCTCGGCATCCTCTTCCTCGCGCTCGGCGTCGGGCGCCTGTACCTCGCGCGGCGGCGTTAGCCTCCACTGATGGCGCGCAAGCTGCCGCAGCTGCAACGGGTGCTCGACGCGCCGGCGCTCGCGTCGGTCGCGTACGGCGAGGTCGCTTCGTCGCTCTACCTCGCGCTCGGGATCGTCGCGCTGCACGCCCTCGGGCTCACGCCGGCCGTGCTCGGCGTCGTCGGCCTGCTCTTCCTGCTCGTGACGCTCTCGTACGCGGAGGGGACGACGACGATCGGCGAGACCGGCGGCGCGGCGACGTTCGTGCGGGTCGCGTTCAACGACTTCGCCGGCTTCCTCACGGGCTGGGCGCTCTTTCTCGACTACCTGATCGTGATCGCGCTCTCGGCGCTCTTCTTCCCGCACTACCTCGGGCTCGCGATCGGCGTCTCCTCGATCGCGCGCCATCCCGGGGACGTCTACGTCGGCTGCGGCCTGATCGCGGCGATCGCGGTCGCCCGGCTGGTGGCGCGGACGCGCCTCTACTCGGTCAGCCTCCTCGTCCCCCTGCTCGACCTCGTCACCCAGCTCCTGCTCGTCGTCCTCGGCTTCGCCTTTCTCTTCTCGCCGGGCGCCCTCGGCCGCGGGCTCGTGCTGGGGACGCAGCCGTCGTGGCACCAGATCGCCTTCGCGCTGCCGCTCGCCTTCCTCGCCTACACCGGGCTCGAGACGGTCGCGAACCTCGCCGAGGAGACGCGGCAGCCCGGGCGTGACCTGCCGCGCAGCCTCTTCACCGGGATCGGCGCGGTCGTCGTCGTCACCGTCCTGATCGCGCTCGTCGGCCTCTCCGCCTATCCCGCGCCGCACGGTACGACGGCGCTCGGCACCGAGTGGCAGCGGGCGCCGCTGATGGGGATCGTGTACGCGATCGGGCCGCACGTCGCGTCGTGGGTGGAGCACGTGCTCCGCGTCTACGTCGGGATCACCGGCGCGCTGATCCTCCTGACGGCGGCGGCGACCTCGAGCTCCGGCTTCGGGCGGCTCGCGTTCTCGCTGGGCGAGCACGGCCAGCTGCCGCCCGCCTTCGGACGGCTCAGCCGGCGCAGCCACCACTCGCCGCAGGCGGTCGTCGCCGCGGCGGGCATCGCGATCGCGCTCCTGCTCACGACGGCGTTCACGACGAATCCGGTCGCGTTCCTCGCGAGCCTGTTCAGCTTCGGAGTCCTGCTCGCATTCACGGCGGCCCAGCTCGCCGTCGTCCGGCTGCGCGCGACGAAGCCCGAGCTGCCGCGTCCCTTCCGCGTGCCGCTCGCAATTCGCCTTCGCGGCGCCGAGGTGCCGCTGCCGACCGTGCTCGGAGCGCTCGCGACGGCGGCCATCTTCGTCGCAGCGATGGCAACGCACATCGGCGCCCGCTACGGCGGCCCGGCCTGGCTCGCCGCCGGCGTCGTCGTCTACCTCCTCGTGCGGCGTGGACGTGGGGCAGGACTGCTCGAGCACGTCGAGCCGGTCGCCGAGGCCGAGCTGCCGCAAGCGCAGTTCTCGAAGATCCTCGTGCCGATGAAGCTCGGCGAGATCGGCGAGGAGATGGTCGCGACCGCCGTCAAGCTCGCGCAGGAGCGAGGCGCCGCGGTCGAGGCGCTCCACGTGATCCTCGTCCCGCTCGACAAGCCGCTCGACGCTCCGCTCCGCGACCAGGAGGAACGCGCGGCCGCCTCGCTCGCCGAAGCAGCCGTGCTCGGCGCCGACAACGGCGTCACCGTCGAGGGACGCGCCGTCCGCGCCCGCTCGATCGGCGAGGCGATCGTGGACGCCGCCGAGGAGACCGGCGCCGACCTGATCGTCCTCGGCTCGTCGCCGCGCTGGCGGCGCCAGTCGCGGTTCTTCTCCCCGACGGTCGACTACGTCCTGCGCAGGGCGAGCGCCGAGGTCCTCATCGTCGCGTTTCCGCAGGGTGTGCTCGAAGAGGTGTGATCGCGGTACCCTCCGCCACGATGAAAGCGCTCGTCATCGGCTGCGGCCGCGTCGGCTCGTCGGTCGCCCTCCAGCTCCACCAGGAAGGCTGGGACGTGACCGTCGTCGACGAGAACGAGGACGCCCTCTCGCGGCTCGGCGAGGGGTGGCCCGGCACGTTCATCGTCGGCCAGGGCATCGACGCCGACGTGCTCCGCGACGCCGGAATCGAGGAGGCGGACGCGGTCGTCGTCGCCACCGACGGCGACAACACGAACATCGTGATCGGCCAGGTCGCGCAGAAGCGCTTCGACGTCCGCTGCGTCGTCGTCCGCGTGCTCGACCCGGCGCGCGCGCGCTTCTACGACGAGCGCGGGTTGCGCACGGTCTGCCCGACGAGCGTCGCGATCGACACCCTGCTGCAGGCGGCACGGGAGTGCGCGCTCCCGGGCGAGCGGATCGAGACCGGGTAGAGGCAGGCGTGTACGCGATCGTCGCGGGTGGAGGGAAGGTGGGCGCGAACGTCGCGCGCTCGCTCCTGCGGCTCGGCAACGAGGTGACCCTGATCGAGCAGCGGCGCGACCAGTTCGAGCGGCTCGAGGACGAGTTCGAGCACCAGGTGCAGCGTGGTGACGCGACCGAGCTCTACGTCCTCGAGCGCGCCGGCATCGCGCGCCCGCCCGACGTCGTCCTCGCGCTCACCGGCGACGACGAGGACAACATGGTGATCGGCCAGATCGCACGCGAGAAGTACGGCGTGCCGAAGGTGATCGCCCGCGTCAACGATCCGCGCAACCAGGCGCATTTCGACCTACTCGGCATCTCGCCGACCGTGTGCGCGACGTCGAGCATCATGGCCCTCGTCGAGCATGAGGTGCCCGAGCACGAGCTCATCCACCTGCTCGAGCTGCGCCGCGAGAACCTCGAGATCGTCGAGGTGCAGATCGACGGCGACTCGCCGTCGGCGGGCAAGCGCGTGGAGGGACTCGACCTGCCCGACGGCTCGCGGCTCATCTCGGTGATGCGCGACGGGCGCGCCGAGATCGCCGTCGGCTCGACCGTGCTCGAGGCGGGCGACCAGGTGCTGGCGATCCTCGAGCCCGGGAAGGAGGACGAGCTACGCCGCGTTCTGCTGCGACGCTAGCCCTGCTCCTTCTGGCGGGGTCTCTGGCCGCGTGCGCCGGCGCGGCGACGAGCGGCGTGCGCGGTGCGCAGAAGACGCTCCAGCTGGCTGCGAACGACTGGCCGGAGTTCGGCTACGAGCCGAGCAAGAGCAACGACTCCGCTGCGCCCACCGGCATCACCGCCGCGAACGTCGGCTCCCTGCACCGCCAGCAGGTGAAGCTGCCGGGAACGGTCGACTCCTCCGCGATCTACCTCCACGGCGCGATGGTCGAAGGCGCGGCGCACGACACGTTCTTCATGACGACGACGTACGGGATCACGCTCGCGGTCGACGCGAGGAGCGGGAAGATCCTGTGGCGCTGGACGCCGCCGAGCTACGCGAAGCTCGCCGGCTCCGCGCAGATCACGACCGCGACGCCCGTCGCCGACCCGAGCGGCCAGTGGATCTACGCCACCTCGCCCGACGGCCGGATCGAGAAGCTGTCGGTCGCGAACGGCCACGTCGTCTGGCGCAGGTCGATCACGAAGCTCCCGTCACGGGAGAAGCTCGCCGCCTCGCTCAACTTCGTCAATGGCGACGTGATCGCCACCACCGACGGCTACATCGGCGACACGCCGCCGTACCAGGGGCATGTCGTCGTGCTCTCGGGCGTCAACGGCCGCATCCTCCACGAGTGGAACTCGCTCTGCTCGAACCGCCGCGGGATCATGTCGCCGCGCACCTGCCCCGCGAGCGACTCGGCGATCTGGGGACGCTCGGGCGCGGTCGTCGTACCCGGCACCGGCGACCTGCTCGTCGCGACGGGCAACGCGCCGTGGAACGGACACACGGACTGGGGCGACTCCGTCCTCGTCCTCTCGCCGACCTTGCGCCTGATCGGCAACTACACGCCGACGAACACGGCGGAGCTCAACGCCGACGATCTCGATCTCGGCTCGACCTCCCCGGTCTACCTCACGCCGAAGTTGATCGCCCAGGGCGGCAAGGACGGCAAGATCCGCCTCCTCTCGCTCGCGCGGGTGATGGGGACGCGGCCGCACAAGGGACGGGAGCTGCAGATCGTCTCGACGCCGTCCGGGACGGATCTCTTCACCGCGCCGGCCGTCTGGCGGACGAACGGCCAGACGTGGTTGATCGCCGCCGACAACGGCGCCACCGAGGCGTGGCGGCTCCGCGGCAGCAGGCTGCATTCCGCCTGGCGCAAGAGCATTCCCGGCACGAGCCCGGTGATCGCCGGAGGGCTGCTCTGGGTCTACGACCCGAACGGGGGTTTGAGCGTCTACCGCCCGGGCACCGGCAAGCTCGTCACGACCCTGGACTGCGGCGGCGGCCACTGGAACAGCCCGATCGTCGCCGACGGCCGCGTCGCGCTTCCCGAGGGCAATTCGAACGACCACGCCACGACCGGCGTGCTCGACATCTGGCGCCTCGGCTAGCCCGCGCAGCCGGGTCTCTAGCTGGTTCTGCGGCGGCGGACCTGCGGCGCCTGCTGCCCGAGCGCGGCGTAGGCGAGCGCCTGCAGCGACTCGTTCAGCGTCGCGAGCTCGCGTGCGATCCGGAGGAAGTTCTCGTCGTTGTCGAGCCGCTTGTTCGTCTTCGCGAGCTCGTCCGCGATCCGGTCGAGCCGTTCGAGCAGGGTCTCGAAGCGCCGGTCGGAGAGATCGTGCTCCATGCCGCTCATCGTAGTTTCGCCAGCTCCTCGCGGGAGCGCACGACGACGGCCGCGTCGCCGAGGGCGCCCTTGACCTCGTCGAGGGCTCCCACGACCTCGACGTAGCGCGCTGCGCCGACGTGCGCGAGGACGAGCTCGGCGAGCTCGTGCGGCGCGTCGGTCACGACGCCGATTGCGGCGCCGTCCGCGGCGAGTCGCCGCAGCAACGCGTTCGTCCCGGCGCGCGGGCGGAAGTAGACCGGCGCGCGGTCGGCGGCGAAGCGGGCGAGCAGGGGACGCCAGTCTCCGAGCGCCGCGTCGAGCAGAGGCGCAGCGGCGACGCGGTCGGAGGGAACGTCCAGCTCGACCCGTGCCCGCCGAGCGGCGTCCTCGAGCCAGGCGTTCCAGAGCGGCCGCGTGTCGGCGAGCACGCCGTCGAGATCGATCGCGAGAGCGAGGCCCGGCACCGACGCGGATGCTAGATTGCCGCCACAAACCGGCGAGCGGTGAGGGAACTCCGGTGCGAATCCGGGACGGTCCCGCCGCTGTAAGGGGAGACGCTCTCCCGCCACGACGCCACTGGGCCTGCGGGCCCGGGAAGGCGGCGGGGGAGGGAGCCTCGAGTCAGAAGACCTGCCGCCCGCCGCCGACCGAACCCCTCGCGGAAGGGAGGATTCGTGTTTCGCCGCACTCTCGCGTTCCCGGCGATCGTGTCGATCGCCCTCGTGGCCGTGTCCCTCTCGGCGGCCGCACCGACCCGTCGACAACGAGCGGACGACTACCCGCAGCGGATCGTCTCGCTCTCACCGACGGCGACCGAGGACCTGTTCGCGATCGGCGCCGGCCGGCAGGTCGTCGCCGTCGACCAGGACTCCGACTACCCGAAGCGTGCGCCGCGCACCCAGCTCTCCGGCCTCGAGCCGAACGTCGAGGCGATCGCGACCTACCAGCCCGACCTCGTCGTCATCTCGAACGGCGGCCCGTTCGTCTCGCAGCTCGAGCAGCTCGGGATCCGCGTCGTCGCCGAGCCGGCGGCGAAGACGATTCTCGGCGACTACCAGCAGCTCAAGCAGCTCGGGAGGATCACCGGGCACCTGTCGCAGGCGAAGGCGCTCACCCGGTCGATGGCGCGGCGGCTGCGGGCGGTCGTCCGCAGCGTCCCGAGGTCGCGGCGGCATCTCCGCATCTACGACGAGCTCGACCCGACCTACTACTCGGCCACGTCCCACACGTTCATCGGGCGGATCCTCGCGCTGTTCGGCTTCCGGAACATCGCCGATGCGGCCGACAAGGAGCACACGGGGTATCCGCAGCTGTCGGCCGAGTACATCCTCGCGTCGAACCCGCAGCTCATCGTGCTCTCGGACGGCCAGAGCCCGGCACGGGTCGCGAAGCGCCCCGGCTGGAGGACGGTCGCCGCGGTCGAGGATCATCGCGTGGTCGACGTGAACGAGGACATCGCCTCGCGCTGGGGCCCGCGGATCGTCGACTTCGCGCGGGCGATCGCCGCGATCGCGCGCAGGGACTGATGGCCACAGCGGCCGGAGAGGTGAGAGCCGCGCCCCGGGTCGAGGCCCGGGGCATCGGCCTCCGCGCCGGTCTCGGAGCGGCGGCGTTTCTCGTCGTCGCGCTCGTCGTCGGGCTCGCGGTCGGGCCGGTGGGGATCGGGATCGGCGCGATCGTCCGCTCGGCGCTCTCGTACCTGCCGCTGCTCCACGTCCATCAGCCGCTCGGCGCGATCGACCGGGCGGTGCTCTGGCAGGTGCGCGCGCCGCGCGTCGCGCTCGCCGCGCTCGTCGGCGGGATGCTCGCGGTCGCCGGCGCCTCCTACCAGGGCGTCTTCCGGAACCCGCTCTGCGACCCGTACCTGCTCGGCGTCGCCGGCGGGGCGGGGCTCGGCGCGACGCTCGCGATCATCTACGGGTCGGTCGCGGCCGAGGGCAGGTGGCTCGTTCCGGTCGCCGCGTTCGCAGGCGCGATCGCGGCCGTCGTCGCGACGTACGCGCTCGGCCGCTCGGCGGGCGCCGGGCGCACGACGGGAGCGCTCGTCCTCGCCGGCGTGACGATGGCCACGTTCACGGCGGCCGTCCAGACGTTCGTCCAGCAACAACACACGCAGCAGTTGCAGAACGTCTATGCCTGGCTGCTCGGCGGCTTCTCGAGCTCCACGTGGACGGACGTCGCGATCTGCGCGCCGTACGTGGCGGGGAGCTCGCTCGTGCTCGTGCTGCACCGGCGCGTGCTCGACGTCCTCAGCCTCGGCGACGACGAGGCGACGAGCCTCGGGGTCGACGTGAGGCGGGCGCGCCTCGCGATCGTCGTCGCGGCGACGCTCGGGACGGCGGCCGCGGTGTCGGTGAGCGGACTGATCGCCTTCGTCGGGATCATCGTCCCCCACACGATCCGCCTGCTCGTCTCGACGAGCTATCGCGCGGTCATCCCGCTCTCGCTCGTCGCCGGCGCCGGCTTCCTCGTGCTGACCGATGTCGCCGCGCGCAGCGTGCTCTCGCCCGAGGAGCTGCCGATCGGCGTCGTCACGGCCTTCCTCGGCGCGCCTTTCTTCGCGATCGTCCTGCGAACCTCCCGAGGCGTACGGTGATCGAGACGCGCGACCTCTGGGTGCGCTTCGGGCCGGTCGCGGCCGTGCGCGGGCTCTCGTTGCGGGTCGAGGCGGGAGGCTGGACGGCGCTCATCGGCCCGAACGGAGCCGGGAAGACGTCGGCGCTGCGCGCGCTCGCGGGTCTCGTCCGCTACGAGGGCGAGATCGCCGTCGACGGGCGGGACGCGCGGGCGCTCGGGCGCCGCGCCCTCGCGCGGCTCGTCGCGTACGTCCCCCAGAAGCCCGAGACGCCGCCCGACTTGACGGTGGCGGAGTACGTCCTGCTCGGCCGGACGCCGCACATCCCGTACCTCGGCGGCGAGAGCCGCGGCGACCGGGAGGCGGCCGCGCGCGCGCTGCGGCGGCTCGACCTCGAGGACTTCGCGGAACGCCGGCTCGGCTCGTTGAGCGGCGGCGAGCTGCAGCGGACGGTGCTCGCGCGCGCGCTCGCGCAGGAGGCGCCGGTGCTCCTGCTCGACGAGCCGACGACGTCGCTCGATCTCGGCCGGCAGCAGCTCGTGCTCGAGCTCGTCGACGCGCTCCGCGCCGGCGGCCTCGCCGTGGTGACGACGCTCCACGACCTCACGCTCGCAGGGCAGTACGCGGACCGGCTCGTGCTCCTCGATCGCGGCGCCGCCGCCGCCGAGGGCCCGGCGGGCGAGGTGCTCTCGGCGCCCAACGTCGCGACCCACTATGGCGCGCGCGTCCGCGTGCTCGAGGAGGACGGCTCCGTCGTCGTCGTCCCCGTCCGCGATCGCGGCCGCTAGAGTTGCCGGCGGCGCATCCGCGCCGTTTATGCGTGACTGACCCGTCCATCCAGGCCCTGTCCCGCCAAGGTGCAAATTGCAACTTGGCGTCCTTCGGTTCGGAGGTCGCGCATGTCCCGCCTCGCCGGCTCGCTCGTCGCAGCCGGAGTCTCGAAGTCGTACGGAGCGGAGCTCGTCCTCGCGGACGTCAGCCTCGTCGTCCCGCCGCGCGCGCGCATCGGGCTCGTCGGCCCGAACGGCGCGGGCAAGTCGACGCTGCTGCGCCTGCTCGCGGGGCTCGACGAGCCCGACTCCGGCAGGATCTGGCGCACGCCGCCGTCGCTCGCGGTCGGCTACCTCGCGCAGGAGCGGGACGGCGGAGGCACGCGCTCGGGAGGCCAGGAGGCGCGCGCCGCGCTCGCCGAGCTGCTGCGCGGCGACCTCGACGTCCTCCTGCTCGACGAGCCGACGAACGACCTCGACTTCGCCGGGCTCGCGTGGCTCGAGCGCTCGCTCGCGTCGCACCCGGGCTCGGCGGTCGTCGTCTCCCACGACCGCGCCTTCCTCGACTGCACGGTCACGCGCATCGTCGAGCTCGACGAGTGGACGCACGGCGCCCGCGAGTTCGCCGGCGGCTGGAGCGACTACGAGGCCGAGCGGGCGCGGCGCCGCGACCGCGAGCACGCGCGCTGGGAGGGGTACGTCGCCGAGCGCGACCGGATCGCGGAGCAGGAGCGCCGGATGGCGGAATGGGAGCGGCGCGGCTACGGGCAGGGCCGGAAGAAGAAGAAGTCGAAGGACGTGAAGCGGACGTACGGCGCGAAGCTCGCGCGGCTCGAAGCGGTCGAGAAGCCGTACGAGCCGTGGGTGCTCCGGCTGCGGCTCGCACCGGAGAGGCGGAGCGGCGACGTCGTCCTGCGGCTCGAGCACGCGGTCGTCGAGCGGGACGCCTTCCGGCTCGGGCCGCTCGACCTCGCGCTCGGCTGGGGCGAGCGGCTCGCCGTCGCCGGCCCGAACGGGAGCGGGAAGTCGACCCTGCTCGAGGCGCTGCTCGGCCGGCTGCCGCTCGTCGCCGGCAGCCGCTGGCTCGGCCCCGGCGTCGTCGTCGGCGAGCTCGAGCAGGATCGCGCCGCGCTCTCGGGCAGGACGCCCCTGCTGGACGTCTTCTCCGAGCTCGACACGGAGACGACCCGCACGCTGCTGGCGAAGTTCGGGCTCGGCGCGGACGACGTCCTGCGGGCGGCGGTCTCGCTCTCGCCGGGCGAGCGCACCCGCGCCGGCCTCGCGCTGCTCATCGCGCGCGGCGTCAACTGCCTCGTCCTCGACGAGCCGACGAACCACCTCGACGTCGAGGCGATCGAGGAGCTCGAGCGTGCGCTCGCCGCCTACGACGGCACGGTCGTCCTCGTCACCCACGACCGCCGTTTCCTGGAGGCGATCGCGCCGAGTCGTACGCTTCGACTGTGAGCGGGACGGCGTCGATCCTCACGATCGGGAACGAGATCGTCTCGGGCGACGTCCCGAACACGAACGCGAGCTGGCTCGCACGGCGGCTCGCGCCCCTCGGCGTCGCCGTGCGGCTCGTCGCCGCGCTGCCCGACGACATCGACGAGGTGGCCGAGCTCGTCCGCGTCGAGGCGCCGCGCATCGACTTCCTGCTCGTCACGGGCGGTCTCGGCGGGACGCTCGACGACCTCACGCGCGAGGCGATCGCCGCCGCCTTCGGGGTGCCGCAGGAGGAGGCTCCGGCCGTCGCCGCCGCTCTCCGAGCGCGCTTCCGCCGCGATCCGGAGTACGCCGCGCGCTGGGCGCTCCTGCCGCGCGGCGCCCGCCCGCTCGAGAATCCGCTCGGCGGTGCGCCCGGCTTCGTCGTCGAGAACGTCTACGTCCTGCCGGGCCTGCCGAGCGAGATGGAGGCGATGTTCGAGTCGATCGAGGAGGAGTTCCGCCGCGGCAGCCCGATCGAGTCGTGGCGCCGGGTCTACCGGACATACGAGAGCGTCATCGCCGGTGCGCTCGTCGAGGCGGGAGAGCGCTGGCCCCACGTTCTCGTCGGCTCGTATCCGAGCTTTCCGCCGGGCGGCTCGGAGGTCGAGGTCGTGCTCAAGTCGAGCGACGCCGGCGCGCTCGCCGAAGCTTCGGCCTGGCTCGCGTCAGCGATCGAAGAGCGCGGCCGAGGGTAGGTAGAAGGCGGCGGCGAACGTGAGCGCGACGCTCGCGAGCGGGCGACGCAGAAGTCGTGGTTCATCGAGGTGATCCCGATCGTGAGGAAGCTCGCCGTGTAGGCGAGGTAGACCGGCCAGAGGTGGAGGAGCTGGCTGCCGAGATCGCGGCCCGACGAGACGGTGAACTCGAGCACGAGCAGGGTCGCGGCGACCGCGAAGACGCCGTCGCTGAAGCCCTCGAGGCGCTGCGTGCCCGACGCGTCCACGCGCCGATCGTTGCGGACGGGAGGGCGGCGCTACGCGAGCGCCGGGGCGAGCTCGCGCCCGATCAGGCGGACGGACTCGAGGTCGGTGTGGAGCAGGTGCTGGAGCATCACGCGCTCGCAGCCGGCTCGCTCGTACGCGCGGAGCCGTTCGGCCGCCTCCTCGAGGGATCCGGCGACGGAGCGCTCGGAGTAGGCCGCGAGCCAGTCCTCGAACGAGGCGTCGCGCGGACGTCGCGCGTAGAGCTCCCGCGCTCGCTCGAGCGCGTCCTCGCGCGTCTCGCCGATCAGGCAGCCGGTCATGACCGAGAAGCGCAGCGGGCGCGTCTTTTCGCGGATCGCCGCCGCGTCCTCGGGCGAGACGAAGGGCGTGTTGTACTCGTCCGCGAAGCGGAGGGCCGGCTCGACCGTGCCGCGCGAGCCGCCGCCGCCGACGACGAGCGGCGGGCGCGGCCGTTGGACGGGACGCGGCTGCGCGGGCGCGTCCTCGAGCGTGTAGTGCCGCCCGCGAAAGTCGACGCGCTCCTCCGTCCAGAGCCGGTGGACGATCTCGAGCTGCTCGGCGAAGAGCTCGAGCCGCGTCCGGGTTTCGGGGAAGGGGAAGCCGTACGCGCGGTGCTCGCGCTCCATCCAGCCGGCGCCGAGCCCGAGCTCGATGCGGCCGCCCGAGACGTGGTCTGCGGTCGCGGCGGCGTTCGCGAGCAGCGCCGGCGCGCGGAAGGTGACGGGGGAGACGAGCGTGCCGAAGCGCAGCGTCGACGTCCGCGCGGCGAGCGCGGCGATCGTCGTCCACGCGTCGTGCGCGACGCTGCCGGCCTCGTCCGCCTGCGAGATGTAGTGGTCGGAGCGGAAGAGGGTCTCGACGCCGTGCTCCTCGCACGCGTTCGCGAGCGCGCACCAGTCGGCCCAGGTGACGTTCTCCTGGCCTTCGATCATCAGCGCGAGGCGCACGCCGCGAGCCTAAGCGTTTCCATCCGCAGCCTGCGGGGACGAGGGCCGGGCCCCGGCACGGTCGAGATCCGCGCCGCCAAGGACTGACCGAACGGGACACGACCGGTAGCTGCTACCGGTCGTGTCCCCTCCGGACGCGTCCGGCGAGCGTGCCGGAAGGCGCCGCTACGATCGCCCGGTGGCCGCGACGACGCCCGAGACGTACCTCGCCGACCTGAATCCCGCCCAGCGCGAGGCCGTCCTCCACACCGAGGGGCCGGTGCTCGTCGTCGCCGGCGCCGGCTCGGGGAAGACGCGCGTCCTCACGCGGCGGATCGCCCACCTCCTCCGCGCGGTCGGCGTGAAGCCGCAGGAGATCCTCGCGATCACGTTCACGAACAAGGCCGCCGCGGAGATGCGCGAGCGCGCCACGCATCTCGTCGGCCCGCCCGCGCGCGCCGCGTGGGTGATGACGTTCCACGCCGCGTGCGGCCGCATCCTCCGCAGCGAGGCGAAGCGGCTCGGCTACCGCTCGACTTTCACGATCTACGACCAGGCCGACCAGGTCCGCCTCGTCAAGCGCTGCCTCGAGGAGCTCGACCGCGACCCGAAGCGCTTCACGCCCCGCGGCATCCACAGCCAGATCTCGAACGCGAAGAACCAGCTCGTCGGCCCCGAGGCGTACGCGGAGCGCGTCGCGAGCTTCTACGACCAGACGGTGGCCGAGGTCTACGACCTCTACCAGAAGCGCCTCTTCGCCTCGAACGCCGTCGACTTCGACGACATGCTCTACCTCACCGTCGAGGTGCTCGAGCGCTTCCCCGAGGCGCGGGAGAAGTGGCAGGGCGCGTTCCGCTACGTCCTCGTCGACGAGTACCAGGACACGAATCACGCGCAGTACCGGCTCCTGCAGCTGCTCGCGGAGAAGCACCGGAACGTGTTCGCGGTCGGCGACCCGGACCAGTGCCTCGTCGAGGGCACGCTCGTCTCGATGGCGGACCGAACGCGCCGCCCGATCGAGGAGGTTCGCGAGGGCGACGACGTGCTCTCCTGCTACGGCAGCGGCCGCTTCGGCCCGGCGCGGGTGATGCGGACGCACAAGGCGCTCCGGGCCGAGGGCGTCGCGATCACGCTCGCTTCCGGGAGGCGTCTCGTCTCGACTCCCGAGCACACGCACTTCGCCGGCTTCAAGGTCGGACGGACGCC
>DATIZN010000060.1:0-12254 GCA_035517075.1 Gaiellaceae bacterium
TGATCGGCCTCGCGGAGACGTTCACGGTCGGTTACCTGTCCTCGGCGTTCTCCGACCTCATCGTCTTCTCGCTCCTCGTCATCTTCCTGCTGTTCCGGTCGACCGGGATCCGCGGCACGCCGGTGCTGCAGAAGGTGTGATGTGAGCGCGGACGCTCCGACACCGGAGGCGAAGCCCGCGACCTCGCCGCAGATCGGCGTCGACGAGTGGGTGCGCCGCTCGGGCGAGCGCATCACCGGCCCGGGTGGGGTGATCGGCGCGGCGGTTCGCGGCGTCAACCGGATTCCGCCGATCGTGCTCCTCGCCGTCTTCGTGGCAATCGCCTGCGCGATTCCCGTCTTGACCTCGGATGGATACGTGATCGGGGTCGACGCGGACACGCTCCTCTACGTCCTGCTCGCGGTCGGCCTGAACGTCGCCGTCGGCTGGGCCGGGCTGCTCGACCTCGGCTACATCGCGTTCTACGGCTTCGCCGCCTACCTCTACGCGTTGCTGTCGTCCGGCCATTACGACATCCACTGGCCGACGTGGCAGAGCGTGCCGCTGGTGGTCGCCGCGACGGTCTTGCTCGGCTTCGTGCTCGCGCTCCCCTCGCGGCGGTTGAGCGGCGACTACCTCGCGATCGTGACGCTGTTCTTCCTCGAGATCTTCAACAACTTCACGACGAACGGGTACACGTGGGACTGGCTCGGGTTCGGCAGCCCGCACAACATCACTGGCGGCCCGACGGGCCTCACCGGTATCGACCCCTTCCGCGTCTTCGGTCACGTGCTGAACAACCGCCCCACCGACTACGTGTACGTGGCGGCGGCGGCGTTCACCGTGATCGCGATCCTCTTCACGTACGTGAACCGGTCGCGGACGGGCCGCGCCTGGCGCGCGCTCCGGGAGGATCCGCTCGCGGCGGAGGTGATGGGGATGCCCGTCAAGTGGCTAATGCTGCTCGCCGTGGCTGTCGGCGCGGGCATCGCCGGCTTCGCGGGCTCGGTGGACGGCGCCTACTACCAGGGCGTGTTCCCCGACACCTTCATGTTCCCGCTCCTGATCATGATCTACGCGATGGTCATCCTCGGCGGCGCCGGAAGCCTCGGCGGAGTGGCCTTCGGCGCCGTCGTCGTCAACGTCCTGCTCGAGGTGCTGCGCACGCCGGACCACGCGCGCTGGATCTTCTACGCGGCGGCGCTGCTCGGGCTCGTCGCGAAGGTGCGGCCGTGGCGGGTGCTCGCGGCCCTCCTGGCCGGCCTCGCCGTCTTCGGCGTCGTCGTGAACCAGATCGTCGGCGCGGTCTGGGCGCGCGGCGTGCGCGGGCCGATCGCGATCGGGCCGACCTCTTACACGACGCACGGCTTCTTTGCCACGATCCTGCGCCACTGGCTCGTGCTCCCGGGGAAGACGTACGAAGCCGCGAACTACCAGATCGGCAACTACGCATTCGTCATCACGATCGCCCTCGTCCTCGCGTGCACGCTGGCGACGGGCTGGCGCCGCTGGGCGCTGCTCGTGCCGACGCTCTGGGTGGCGTCCTTCGCCTGGGAGACGACCCTGATCGAGCAGGCGCCGACGACCCGTCCGCTCTTCCTCGGCGTCATCCTGATCGCGCTCATGACGACGCGGCCCGCCGGCCTGTTCGGCCAGACCCGCGTGGAGGTGGTCTGATGCCGCTGCTCGAGCTGCGCGAGCTGAGCGTGTCCTTCGGGGGCCTGAAGGCGATCGACGGGCTCGACCTCCGGGTCGACGAGCACGAGGTCGTCAGCCTGATCGGCCCGAACGGCGCCGGCAAGACGACCGTGTTCAACCTGATCACGGGTGTGTTCCGCCCGGACGGGGGCGACATCCTCCTCGACGACCAGAGCCTCGTCGGGCTCCAGCCGCACAAGATCACGCGGCGCGGCGTCGCGCGCACCTTCCAGACGCTCCGGCTCTTCCTGAACATGACCGTGAAGGAGAACGTCATGGCCGCCCAGTACGGGCGGACGCGCGCGACGATCCTCGAGCAGATGCTTCAGCTGCCGCGGGCGCGCCGCGAGGAGCGGGCGATCAATGCGGTCGCGGAGGAGAAGCTCGCGTTCTTCGGCGAGCGGCTGATGGGCTACCGCTGGAACCAGCCGGCGTACTCGCTCTCGTACGCGAACCGTCGGCGGCTCGAGATCGCCCGCGCGACTGCCACGCAGCCGCGCATTCTTCTCCTCGACGAGCCGGCCGCCGGGATGAATCCGGTCGAGACGCACGAGATCACCGAGCTGATCGGCAAGCTCCGCGACGAGGGCGGCTACACGATCCTCCTGATCGAGCACGACATGCACGTCGTCGAGGGGATCTCCGACCGGGTCGTCGCCCTCGACCACGGCGTGAAGATCGCCGAGGGCACCTTCGAGGCGGTGGCCACCGACCCGCGCGTCGTCGAGGCATACCTCGGCACGAGTGCGACGGCGAGGAAATGAGCGGGGCGAGCGGGAACGGGACCTCTGTCGAGCCGCTGCTGCGGCTCGACGCGGTCGACACGTACTACGGGCCGATCCACATCCTCCAGGGCCTCACCCTCCAGGTCGGCGCCGGCGAGCTCGTCTGCCTGCTCGGCGGCAACGCGTCGGGGAAGTCGACGACGCTGAAGACGGTGCTCGGCATCGTCCGTCCCCGAAGCGGCGCCGTCCGCTTCGGCGGGGAGGACGTGACGGGGCGCTCGACGAGCTACCGGATCGGCAAGGGCATCGCGATCGTTCCCGAGAACCGGCGGCTGTTCGGGCCGATGACGGTGCTCGAGAACCTCGAGCTGGGCGCGTACCTGCAGGGCGGCGGCGCGAAGGAGGACTTCGAGCGCGTCTACGACCTCTTCCCGCTCCTCTACGAGCGCCGCTCGCAGCTCGCGGGGACGATGTCGGGCGGCGAGCAGCAGATGGTCGCGATGGGTCGCGCGCTGATGGGCAAGCCGAAGCTCCTGCTGATGGACGAGCCGTCTATGGGCCTAGCGCCGATCCTCGTCGAGCGGAGCTTCGAGATCATCAAGCAGGTGCACGACTCGGGCGTCGCGATGCTCATCGTCGAGCAGAACGCGAACGTCTCGCTCTCGATCGCCGACCGAGGCTACGTCCTGTCCACCGGGCGGCTCGTCCTCGAGGGCCCGGCCGCCGAGCTGCGCGAGCACGAGGATCTCCGCAAGGCCTACCTCGGCCGCTAGCTGCCCCTTCCGGCCACTGTCACGAAAACGAGACGCCGGCTTCCGGCGCCTGTGAGAAGCGTGACCGGAGCGTGACGTGAGATCCACGGCCTGCGCAACCAAGCGGCCCATCTCGTCACGAAGACGTCAAGGTAGCTGCTACCGGTCGGGGCGATTTCCGACCGTCAGCGTCACGAGCTGCCGCTTCGTGACCGTGCCGCCGGGCCGCGCGGCGATGCGGGCTCGGATGCGGCGGAAGAGCTCCTCCCGCTGCTCGTCCGGCAGCGCGATGTTCTCGGAGAACGTCCCGAGCACGGCGACGTACTCCTCGGCGCTGTACGTGAGCGAGGCGAGCCGTCGGCGCTCCTCGACGCGCTCGAAGCAGCCGGACGCCCGGAACTCGTCGACCCAGCCCTCCACGAGATCCGGGTGCGGCGGCGGGGCGTTGTCGGGATGCGGGACGACGGCGTCGTAATCCTCCTGCACCTCGGCCCAGAACGGGTCGTCGTCGGGGACGAGCACGTGAGGTGCGCCGACGGCCGCCAGGGCGCCGCCCGGCCGCAGCAGGCGGGCCGGCTTCGAGTAACGGAGCTCGGGCGCGACCCAGTGGAACGCGCTGAAGGCGACGACGGCGTCGAAGTCGCCGCGCTCGGGCTCCCACGTCTCGAAGTCGCCGACCGCGATCTCCGCCTCGGGGACGTTCCGGCGCGCGATCTCCGCGAGCTCGGGCGAGAGCTCGACGCCCGTCACGTCGAAGCCGCGCCGCGCGAGCTGGGCCGTAGCCTTTCCCGTTCCCGGCCCGATCTCGAGCACGCGCGACCCGGCCCGCAAGCCCGCGAGCTCGGCGAGGTCGTCGAAGACGGCCTCCGGATACTCGGGACGGGCGCGGTCGTACAGCTCGGCGATCGAGCCGAACGTGTGACGCAGGACCTCTCGATCTCGGTGCTCCGGCACGGCTAGATTGAAGCGAATGGGCGATCCGTTGCAGCAGGCCGCCCGGTGGCGGGAGCGGGGAGACCGCGTCGCCGTCGCGACCGTCGTCGCTACGCGGCGCTCGGCGCCGCGCCCGCCCGGCTCGAAGCTCGTGGTGAGCGAGCGCGGCGAGCTCGCGGGCTCGGTCTCGAGCGGCTGCGTCGAGAACGACGTCGTCGCCGCCGCGCAGGAGGTGCTGGCGGGCGGCCCGGCGAGGCTGCTCACGTACGGCATCACGGACGAGATGGCGATCGGCGTCGGCCTCCCGTGCGGCGGCGAGATCGACGTCTTCGTCGAGGAGCTGCCTGCGGGCGAACGGGCCGAGGTCACGCTGACGGTCGTCGCCGGCGACGGCGTCGGCGACCGGCTCGACGACCCTGAGCTCGAGCGAGGCGCGCGACGTCGCGGCCGCAGCCACGTATTCGAGCTGGACGAGCGGACGATCTTCGCCGACGTCGCGGCGCCGCCGCCGCGGCTCTTCGTCTACGGCGCCGTCGACACGGCCGAGGCGCTCTGCCGCGCGGCGAAGCTGCTCGGCTGGCGCACCGTCGTCGCCGACGCCCGCTCGAGCTTCCTCACGCGCGAGCGGATCCCGAGCGCCGACGAGCTGCTGCCGCTCTGGCCGGACGAGGCGCTGGCGCAGGTGCAGCCGGACGCCGACACGGCCGTGGTCGCCCTCACCCACGACGACAAGTTCGACCTGCCCCTGCTCGCGGCCGTGCTTCGCACCGACGCCTTCTACGTCGGTGCGCTCGGCTCGCGGCGAAACCAGGAGCGGCGCCGCGGCCTCCTGGCCGAGCAGGGCCTGGGCGAGGAGGAGCTCGACCGGATCTCGGGGCCCTGCGGCCTCGACCTCGGAGCGGAGACGCCCGCCGAGACCGCGCTTTCGATGCTGGCCGAGATCCTCGCCGTGCGCGCCGGACGCGCCGGGGGCCGGCTGAAGGACGCAAAGACCCGCATTCACGCGGCTCTATAGGATCGGCGCGATGCTGCTCCGCGAGGTCGAGTACGCGAAGCCGGGGTCGGTCGCCGAGGCGCTCGAGCTCCTCGCCGCGAACGACGGCGCGCGCGCGCTCGCGGGCGGCCAGACGCTGATCAACGTGATGAAGGCGCGGGCCGCCTCGCCGGACATGCTCGTCGACCTGAACGGCCTCCCCGAGCTGCGGGGGATCGAGCTCGCCGGCGACGGGACGCTCACGATCGGCGCGATGACGACCTACACGGACATCGTCCGCTCGGCCGAGGCGCGGGCGCGGCCGATCCTGGGCGAGGTCTGTGCGACGATCGCCGACGTCCAGGTACGGAACCGCGGCACGATCGGCGGCAACGTCTGCTCGAACGACCCGACGAACCACCTGCCGCCGCTCATGGTCGCGGTCGGCGCGCGGATGACGATCGCCGGCGCCGGGATGGTCGAGCGCGAGGTGCCGGCGGAGGAGTTCTTCCTCGGCGTCTACCTCACCGCGGCCGGCCCGGGCGAGCTGCTGACCCGGATCGCGATCCCCGCGGGCAAGCACGACGGCTTCGCCGCCGTCACGCTCGGCGCCGACGGCACGTGCATCGCGAACGCGGCGGCGAGCGTCAACGGCTCGGTTCGGGTAGCCCTCGGCTGCGTCGACGCGGTGCCGGTGCTCGTCGCGGCCGACTCGCCCGAGGGGGTCGGCGAGGCGGTGCGCGCCGCCGGTTTGACGCCGCCGTCCGACATCCACGCCTCGAGCGAGTACCGTGCGCGGCTCGCCGAGGTGCTTGCGACGCGCGCCGCCCGGGAGGCCGCAGCCCGCTGATGGAGATCTCGGTGACCGTCAACGGGACGACGTACGAGCGCGACGTCGAGCCGCGGAAGCTGCTGATCCACCTCCTGCGCGACGACCTCGATCTGACTGGCAGCCACGTCGGCTGCGACACCGGCAACTGCGGCGCGTGCTCGGTCATCGTGGACGGGACGCTCCTCAAGAGCTGCATGCTCCTCGCCGTCCAGGCGAACGGCTGCGCGGTCGAGACGGTCGAGGGGCTGGCGGAGGACGGCGAGCTGACGGAGCTGCAGCAGGCGTTCAACGAGCACCACGCGCTCCAGTGCGGTTACTGCACGCCCGGGATGCTGATGTCGGCGACGGCGCTCCTGCGCGACAATCCGAGCCCGTCCGACGACGAGATCCGGAAGGCGCTGCAGGGCAACATCTGCCGCTGCACCGGCTACTGGAACATCATCGAGGCGGTCAAGGCGGTCGCAGATGCGTAGGCTCGACGGAGCATCTGAGCCGGAGGCGGCGGCCTCGCCGGCGCCGGAGGCAGCGACACAGTGACCGAGACGACCACCACGATCGCGCCGGCGCCCGTCGAGGTGCAGAAGGGCTGGGGCGGCCAGAGCGTCCGGCGCAAGGAGGACAAGCGGCTGCTGCAGGGCGAGGGCCTCTTCGTCGACGACGTCAAGCGGCACGGGATGGGCTACCTCCACTTCGTGCGCTCGCCGTATGCCCACGCCCACATCACGCGCGTCGACGTCTCCGCCGCCGAGGTGGTTCCCGGCGTGTACGGGACGCTGACGGGCGAGGAGGTGGCGGCGCTCACCGAGCCGTTCTTCCAGATCGCGAGCGCGCCCGGCGCGAACGTCAAGGACTACGCGCTCGCAGTCGGCAAGGTGCGCTACGTCGGCGAGCCGGTCGTCGCCGTCGTCGCCGAGACGCGGGAGCTGGCGCGCGACGCCTCGGAGCTCGTCGAGGTGGACTACGAGCCGCTGCCCGCGCTCGTCGACGCGCGGCGCGCGCAGGACTCCGACGCGCCCATCCTGCACGACGACGCGGGCGGGAACCTGATGTGGAGCGGCCTCTACTCGTGGGGCGACCTCGACGAGGCGTTCGCCGAGGCCGACCGAGTGGTGAAGATCCCGGAGCTCCACTTCCATCGCTTCAACTCGACGCCGCTCGAGTGCGACGGCGCCCTCGTCGAGTTCAACCGCGGCGTCGGCCAGTGGACGATCACGACGAACAACCAGTTCCCCGGCTTCGCGGCGATCATGATGGGCCCGGCGATGGGCGTCGGGCTCGACAAGCTGCGCTTCGTCACGCAGGACATCGGCGGCGGCTTCGGCAACAAGATCACGTCGCATCCCCAGCTCGTCGTCTGCTGCCTGCTCGCCCGCAAGCTCAACCGGCCGATCCAGTGGACGGAGTGGCGCACCGACTTCCACCTCTCGATGTCGCACGGCAACGAGCGCTGGTTCCACGACACCGAGGTCGCCGTCTCCAGCGACGGGACGCTCCTCGGCTTCCGGACGAAGGCGCTCGACGACGCGGGCGCGTGGCTCCGCTACGAGCCGCTCGGCGGCGTGATCTGGGCGCAGGTGACGCCCGGGATGTACCGGTGGCGCCACGTCGAGCTCGAGTTCACGCAGGTGGCGACGAACAAGGCGCCCGTCTCGCCGAACCGCGGCTACTCGCGGATGCAGCACCTCTGGTTCACCGAGCGCGTGATCGACATCGTCGCGCACGAGCTCAGCCTCGACCCGGTCGAGGTGCGGAAGCGCAACTACGTCCGCGCCGAGGACATGCCGTACGAGACGCCGAACGGCTGCGTCTACGACTCGGGCGACTACGCGGCCATGCTCGACCTCGCCCTCGAGCTCGCCGGCTACGACCGGCTCGAGGAGCGGCGCGCCGAGGCGGCGGCGCGCGGGAAGCTGCTCGGCTTCGGGATCGGGTCGACGCTCGACTCCGGCACGAACAACTTCGGCCAGTCGCGCCTGATCAACCCGGAGCTCCAGTTCTCCGGCAACAACGAGGTCGCGACCGTGAAGCTCGACATCTTCGGCGAGATCGTCGTCACGCTCGGGACGACGCCGCAGGGCCAGGGGCACGAGACGACGGCGGCGCAGGTCGTCGCCGACATCCTCCAGTGCTCGCCCGACGACGTCCACGTCCGCGCCGGCCACGACAGCTACTGGAACTCGCACGCGGGCTTCTCGGGGACGTATGCGAGCCAGTTCGCGGTCACCGGCCTCTCGGCGGTCAAGGGGGCGACGGAGCTGCTCGCCGCCGAGATCAAGAAGCTCGCGGGCGCCGTCTTCGGCGGCGTCCCGGTCGAGGCGCTCGAGCTCGCGGACGGCGGCGTCCGGATCAAGGACAACCCCGACGCCTTCCTGCCCTTCATGGCGTGCGGCGCAATCGTCAACGCGAACAACGCGGGGCTGCCCGACGATCTCGAGGTCACGCTCAACTGCCGCTACGTCTACCGGCCGCCGTTCGAGGTGCCCGACGTCGAGAAGAAGTTCGGGAACCTCACGCTCACGTACGCGGCGCAGATCCACTGCGCGGTCGTCGAGATCGACCCCGAGACGGGGTACTACGAGCTCGTCGACTACTCGGCGGTGGACGACTGCGGCAAGCGGATCAACCCGCAGATCGTCGAGGGGCAGGTGATGGGCGCGACGGCGCAGGCGATCGGCGCCGCGATCCACGAGACCTTCGAGTACGACGAGGAGGGAAACCTCCTCACGCCCAACTTCTACGACTACCACGTGCCGCACGCGCTCGACATGCCGCCGCTTCAGACCGGCGCGCTCGAGAGCCCCTCGCCGTTCACACCGCTCGGGACGAAGGGGATGGGCGAGGGCGGCGGCGCCGGCATCCACGCGATCTGCGCCGCCGTGCAGGACGCGACCGGCCGGCTCGTCACCGACAGCCACAACCCCTACCAGGGCGTCTGGCAGCTCCTGCAGGAGGAGGCATGAACGTCTCGGGAGAGCGCGAGTTCGCCGCGCCGCGCGAGCTCGTCTGGCGCATCCTCAACGACCCCGCGTCGATGGCGAAGACGATGCCCGGCGTCGAGAGCTTCGACATCCACGACGACACGCGCTGGACGGCGAACGTGAAGATCCCACTCGGCCTCGGCGGCCTGAAGATGAAGGTCGACATGGAGAAGGTCGAGGAGCGCGAGCCCGAGTTCGCCAAGCTCGCCGTGAAGGGCAACGGCGTCGGGGCGATGATGAACATGGAGACGTCGTTCGAGCTCTCCGACGCCGCCGGCGGCGGCACGGCGATGGCCTGGGCGGCGGACGTGAAGATCGCCGGGCCGGTCGGGTCGATGGGCCAGCGCGTCCTCCAGCCGATCGTCAACCAACAGGTGCAACACGTGCTGAGCGCGCTCGACGCGCAGGTGCAGGAGGCCCAGAGGCAGGCGTGAGCGCCCCGTTTCGGATCGGGGTCATGCAACTCACGATGGAGCCGCTCGACGAGATGCTCGCGTCGGCGCGCGCGATGGACGACGCGGGCATGGACACGATCTGGCTCGCCGAGGCGTACCCGTGGTGGCGCAAGCACGGGATGGAGGCGCGCTCGTCGACCGGGGTCGCGGCGCTGATGGGGCGCGAGACCGAGCGCCTCGCGATCGGCTGGGGGATCATCGCCGCATCGACGCGGCACCCCGTCCAGGCGGCGATGGACGCGCGAGTCGTGCAGGAGGCGGCCGGACCGGGCCGCTTCATCCTCGGCTTCGGGACGTCGAAGATCTTTCTCAACAACACGAAGACGCAGACGCGCAAGACGCTCGGGCCGATGCGGGACGCGGTCACGATCGTCCGCGGCGTCCTCTCCGGCGAGCGCTTCGAGTACGACGGCGACACGTGGAGCGCCGACGTTCCGGCGCTCGCGCCCGACGCACATGCGCCGCGCGAGGTGCCGCCGGTCTACGTCGCGGCCACGGCGCCGAAGATGCAGCAGCTCGCGGGCGAGATCGCCGACGGCTGCCTCACGCCCTCGATCACGACGCCTGCGTTCGTCCGGTACACGCGTGCGAACGTCGGCGGCGAGATCGACGTCGGCTGCACCGTCGTCGCCTCGATCCACGAGTCCGACCGGAATGCCGGCCGCGACGGCGCGCGCGAGATCGCCGGGATGTACCTCGCGAACAAGGTGCAGAACATCCAGGGAGCGGCCGACACGCTGCTCGAGCTCGCCGGCATCGAGCAGGAGGAGATCCGCCCGGTCGCCGAGGCGATGGAGCGTGGCGGCCGGCTCGCCGCGAAGGCCGAGGTCTCGGACGCGCTCCTCGACAAGTGCCGGCCGATCGCGGGCACGCCCGACGACTGCATCGCCGCGATCGAGGGGTACCGCGAGGCCGGCTGCACGCACGTCATGCTCGAGCTGTGGGGGGAGAACCGGCGGGAGCAGATCCGCCTCTTCGGCGAGCGCGTCCTGCCCCACGTCCGATGAAGGTCGATCGCGACCGCCTCGTCGAGACCGCGTCGCGGCTGATCGGCGTCCACAGCTTCACCGGCGACGAGGAGCCGATGGCACGGCTGATGGTCGAGCTCTACGGGGAGCTCGGGCTGCACGTCCACTGGCAGCAGGTCGAGGAAGGGCGCGCGAATGCGCTCGGCACCTGGCCGGGCGCCGGCGGCGGCCGCTCGCTGATGTTCAACGGCCACATGGACACGTCGTACTCTGGACGCGAGCCGTGGTTGCGCGGCGTCCCCGGCTTCCAGCCGCAGGCATTCGAGCGCGACGGCCGCCTCTACGGGCTCGGCGTCTCGAACATGAAGGGCGCGCTCGCGTGCTACGTCGAGGCGGTGCGCGCGCTGCAGGAGGCGGGCGTCCGCCTGCGCGGCGACGTCCTGATCGCCGCCGTCTGCGGCGAGATCGAGAAGACGCAGCAGGGCGAGGCGCAGGGGGCGCAGTACCGCGGCTACGCGGCCGGCACCCGCTACCTCGTCTCGCACGGCGGCGTCGCGGACATGTGCCTGCTCGGCGAGCCGACCGAGGGAAAGCTCGTGCTCGGCCACTTCGGCGCGCTCTGGCTGCGCATTCGCGTCCACGGCGACTTCATCCACACGGCGTTCAGCGAGGGCCGGCGCGACCGGAACTCGATCCTGCGCGCGCGCGAGGTGCTCGGCGCGGTGCTCGAGTGGATCCCGAGCTGGGAGGACGACCCGGCGAACTCGTACGGCGGCGCGAAGGCGATCGTCAACGTCGGCGCGGTCGAGGGCGGCTTCGGCTGGCGCGTGTCGCGGACGCCGCGCCACACCGACCTCTTCCTCGACGTCCGCGTCCCGCCGACGAAGGCGATGGGCATCGCGCGCGGCGAGGTGCTCGACATGGTGCGCGGCCTCGCCGGGCGCTTCCGCGACTACGGCGTCGAGGGCGAGGTCTACGTGACGGCGCCCGGCGCCGAGATCGAGGAGGGCCACGAGCTCGTGCGCGCGATCGACGAGGCGCACGCGGAGGTGTGGGGCGAGCCGCCGGGCCGGGACGTCACCCGCTGGTTCAGCGATGCGTCGGCGCTGACGCGCTACGGCGTCCCGACCGTCAACTACGGCGCCTCGACCGGGCTGATGGACGTCGAGCTCGGCGAGAACCTCGAGATCGACGCGCTCGTCAAGACGGCGGAGACCTACGCGCGCGTCGCGACGAAGGTCTGCGGGGTCGCGGCGTGAAGCTCGTCACGTACAACGGGGGCAAGGTGGGACGGGTCGACGGCGAGGAGATCGTCGAGCTCCACGTCCACTCGATGCGGGAGTACTTCGAGCTCGGAGGCGCCGGCGAGGGCGACCGCCGGATGCCGCTCGCGGAGGCGAAGCTCGAAGCGCCGATCGTCCCGAAGAAGTTCTTCCACACCTCCGGCAACTTCCGCGAGCACGAGGACGAGTCGAAGCGCGTCGACTGGTCGCACGAGATCGCGCCGTGGATCGTCTTCTTCCAGAACGTCGACGCCATCGTCGGCCCCGAGGATGCCGTCGTCTATCCGGAGCACCTGACCGAGGAGCTCGACTACGAGCTCGAGCTTGCGGTCGTGATCGGCAAGGCCGGCAGGTGGTTCGGCCCGGAGGAGGCGATGGACTACGTCGCCGGCTACACGATCTTCAACGACATCACCGCGCGCGACATCCAGCGCCGCGAGATGCGGAGCGGCGTCTTCTCCTTCTGCAAGGCGATCGACACGTTCTGCCCGCTCGGGCCGTGGATCGTCACGCCCGATGAGGTCGGCGACCCGCACGAGCTGTCGATGGAGCTGCGCGTGAACGGCGAGCCGCGCCAGGTCTCGCACATGAGCCGCATGTGGACGACGGTGCCGGAGGTGCTCGCCCACTACTCGCCGCTCGGTTACTCGGCCGGCGACGTGCTCTCGCTCGGCACCG
>DATIZN010000061.1:0-13588 GCA_035517075.1 Gaiellaceae bacterium
AAACGTGACGTGCGCGTGCCGTCTTCCCAGCGGCTCCCCGACTCTTACCTGACCGTGAGCCCGAGCATGTACCCGGCCGCGAGAGCGCCGGCCGGGCCGAGCACCCAGCCCTGCAGGATCGAGAACAGCGTGGAGAGGTGAACCGTCTCGCGCCCGCGTGCGAAGCCCGCCCCGGCCATCGCCCCGACGAGCGCTTGGTTCATCGAGGTGAAGAAGCCGAAGGCGACGGCGGCGAGGACGACTGCAGCCTGGACGAGCTGCGCAGCGGTCGCCATCGCGCGGTCGACGGCCACGATCTCGAACGCGACGCGGCGGAGGAGCGGCTTCCCCCACGTGAGGATGCCGAGCGCGAGCCCTGCGCCGCCGACGGCACCGGCCGCGAGCGGGCCGAACGTCCCGGTGCCCACGAGCGCGCCGCTCGCGTTCGACACGTCGTTCGCGCCCATGGCGAACGCGGCCACCGCTCCGACGAGGACGAGCGCGGCGCCCGTCCGCGCGCCGAGCGCCACCCGGTCGAGGCCCAGGGTGAGGGCGGCGCCGAGCGCGACCGCGGCGAGCGGCGCCGAGACCCAGACGATCGCGAGATGCCAGATCGACTGCCAGTGGACCGTCGTGTCCGTGGCGAGCGCCACCCCGACGACCGAGAAGACGAGGATCTGGATCGTCGACGTCGGCACCTTGAGCCGGTTGAACGCGCTCGTGAGCCCGAAGGCGACGCCGATTACGACGACCTGCTGCGCCACCGAGAGGCGCCCCTCGGTGAGACCGGAGCCGACCCGGCGCTCGACCGCGTGGCTCGCGAACGTCGCGCCGATCAGCGTCAGCGGCGCCATCAGGAGGAGCGCCTGCCACGCGCCGATCGCCCGCAGCGCATGCGGCATGCCCATCACCGCGCCCGTGTAGTGCGCGCCCATGCTCCACGCGAAGCCGAGCGCAAGCGCGATCAGCAGTGCGGTCATGCGCCGAAGCTCACCGGAACTCGTCCACGCCCCGGCCGTCGTGCTCGTCCCAGCCGTACGCGGCGAGGTGGCCCCAGCAGTCGGGACGGCTGCCGTCGGTGTCGGTGAACCCGTACGCGTCGGCGAGCCGTCGCACGCTGGCGACCGTCCCCGCCCAGCGTTCGGCGTCGCCGGCGCGGGCGAGCGCCGTCACGCCTCTCGCGACGTACGTCGGCGACTCGGAGATCGCAAAGCCGGGGCGCTTGACGACCGCGTCGCGCCAGTTCGCCTCGGTCACGCCGAAGTTCTCCAGCATCTTCTCCGAGCGCAGCCAGCCCGGCGTGACGCCGACGGCGGTCACGGGCAGGTCCTCGAGCTCGGCGTGGAGCCCCTTGACGATCCGCTCGACGTTGGCCTTGACGAGGTCGTAGTAGAAGCCGACGCCCCGCCGGAAGTCGGCGTTCGCCTCGGAGGTGCCGTCGGTCATCTCCACCACGAGCCCGCGCGTCCCGTGCGCCCGGGCGGTCCGCAGCATGAGCGGGATGGCGGCGCGGCAGGTGATGAGATGCGTGTGCACGCCCATCTGCAGCATCCGCAGCCCGCCGGCCCAGTCGTGCTCCCACAGCGGCTTCTCCCACTCCATGTAGCGGTCGCCGCCGAAGATGTCGTTCACGAGCACGTCGAGCCGGGTGTGCTCGCGCTCGATGCCCGCGACGAGCTCGGCGACCGCGGCGGGATCCTCGTGATCGACGACGAGCGCCGATCCTTCGCCGCCGGCGGCCGCCATGAGCTCGCCGGTCTCCTCGATCGTCTCGGGACGGTCGATCTCCGACGGACCGGACACGCGGCTGCTGCGGCCCGTCGCGTAGACGTGGAAGCCGGCCCGCGCGAGCTCGACGGCGATCGCCCGGCCCGCGCCGCGCGTCGCTCCCGCGACGAGCGCTACCGACCGCGGCTCGCTCACATCGTCGCCGCGACGCGCTCCGCCGCCGCGGCGAGCTCCTCGTTCGTCACGTTCGGCAGCGCGTCCTCCCAGAGCGGGAGCATCATCCCCGACGCCTCGACCATGCCGAGCGGCCTCGGCAGGAACCAGACGTGGAAGTGCGCGCCGCCGTCGCCCCAGCGGTACAGGTGGACGCGCGCGACGTCGCCGAGCGAGAGGATCGCGCGCTCGACCCGCGCCGCCACACGGCCGAAGTCGGCCTGGAGCTCCTCTGGGAGGTCCGAGAACGAGTCGACGTGGACGCGGCTCGCGAGCCAGACGGCGCCCGGCAGGCTGCCGCCGACCGGCGGGTGCAGCGTCCAGTTGTCGTCCGACCAGACGGCCGAGGTCGCCTTGCCCTCGCAGATCCTGCACGGCGGCCCGCCGGGCTCGCCGCGGCGGGGCGGCTCGGGGATCTGGCGCTCCCCCGGCTCGCGCAGTACGAGCGGTTCCCGATACGGCAGCGTCATGCTCATCTCGGCTCCTTTCGCCGTTTGGTGTGGGCGGGGCTCTCAGGCCCCGCGATGCCGTGCAGGACGAGGCCGACGACGCACGAGCGCGCTTCCTCGGCGGGCCACTCGTGCCGCCCGCGCAGGTGGACGTACGGCCACGCGACCGCGTTGAACGCGAGGTCGGCGGCCCGGACGACGTCGCCGGTCTCGGGCAGGGAGCCGTCGCGGGCGCCCTCCCGGAAGAACTGGATGAACGGGTGCAGGTAGTCGGGCGGAACGCCCGGCGCCGTTTCCTGATGAAAGGCCTCGTCGCTCGCGAGCAGGAGGGGCAGATGCCGGTCGAGCAGGTCGCACAGCGCCTCGAGCCCGAGCGTCAGCCGTTCGAGGCCCGAGCCCGCGGACGTGAGGATCGGATACATCGTCTCGCGAAAGTCCTCCGCGAGCTCGCCGACGAGCGCGCCGACGAGCGCCTCGCGCGACAGCCCTTGTCGCCATAGCGTCGAGCGGGCACGCCCGGCGACCTCGGCCACGCGCTCCAGGGTGAGCCCGGCGAAGCCGCGCTCGCCCAGGACGGCGATCGTCGAGCGACGGAGCTCCTCGTCGACGGTCGGGGCGACGTGCTTCTCCGGCGCTGCATCCATGCAACGCGCATGTTGCATGAGCGCATCTCCTATGTCAAGGAGCTTGTCGCCGTGCGGCGCGACGCGGTACCGTCCAGTCGCATGGAGGGTCGCGAAGAGCGCGACCCGGGCTACGACGACTGGTTCGACGAGCCCGAGCCGCCGCAGGGCCGGAGCGCCGGAGCCGTCTTCGACGACGAGGATGCGTGGATGGAGCCCGAGTCCGGGCGGCGCCGCGTCCGCCCGGGCCGGCGCGAGCCGATCGTGATCGCGGGCCGCGAGGTCGGTCCGACCCAGCTGGCGATCGCCGTCGCGTGCCTGCTCGCGATCTTCTTCGCCGTCCTCGCCGCCGCCGGCGTGTTCAGCGGCGGCGCGCCGAAGGCGTCGGCGCCGCCGTCGGCGCAGAACAACCATCCTCCGCCGACGGTCAGCTCCAACGTCACGACGCCCACCACTTCGAGCTCGGCGGCGCAGGCGCCGACGACGCAGCTCAAGCCGGGCGACACCGGCGCGCAGGTGAAGGTGCTCCAGAAGGCGCTCACGGCGCTCGGGTTCTCGCCCGGGAAGGCCGACGGCGACTACGGCCCGTCGACGCAGAACGCGGTGGAGCGCTTCCAGGTGTCGAAGGGCCTGGCCGAGGACGGAATCGTCGGCGCCGAGACGCTCGCCGCTCTGCAGCACGCGCTTTCCGGATAGCTTCCGAGCGTGCCGGAGCCGTTCGCCGACGTCCTCGCCGCGAACGAGGGCTATGCCCGCGGCTTCGCGTTGCGCGGCCTGAGCGGCCGCGCCGCCAAGGGGCTCGCGGTCGTCACGTGCATCGACACGCGTATCGAGCCGCTCGCCATGCTCGGTCTCGCCCCGGGTGACGCGAAGATCCTCCGCAACGCGGGCGCCCGCGTGACCGACGATGTGCTCACCACGCTCGTCGTCGCGAACCGGCTGCTCGGGGTCGAGCGCGTCATGGTCGTGGCCCACACCGACTGCCGCATGGGGGCAGCGACGGAGGACGAGCTCCACGAGGCGATCGGCGCCGCCGGAGGCCCCGATACGCGAAGCCTCTCGTTCGCGGTCGGCGCGGGACGGGAGGAGACGCTGCGGCGCGACGTGCAGCGAATCCGCTCGTTCCCGTACCTCGACGGGCTCGAGGCGGCCGGCTTCGTGTACGAGGTCGAGAGCGGCCGGCTCGTGCCGGCGAATCCCGGCTAGCCGGCTCGTCTCAGACGAGGATGCGGACAGCCGTGCGTGGAGGACAGCCGCGTCGCACGAGGTCGATCGCGACGTGGAGGTCGATTCCCTCCCGTGCGCTCAGGACGAGCGCGTCGGCCGGGTCGTAGCCGGCCCGTACGAGCTCCTCGAGGCGCCAGCGGCGCACGGGGTCGCTCTCGGTCACGTTCTCGGCGAGGATCGCGCTGCTCATGCCGTAATCGTGCAGCCGCCGCAAGCTCCAGGGGACGTGCCGCACCCGTAACTGCGTTCCGCGTTTGCACGGATTGCCGCTGCGTGCGGACCGGTGGCGGCACCTCCGAAAGGGTTACTTGCCCGAGCGGTCGATCAGCTCGATCCGGTACCCATCCGGGTCGCGGACGAAGCAGAGGAGCGAGCCGCCCTCGCGGACGCGGTACGGCTCGCGCTCGGGCTCGATGCCCTGTTCGGCCAGCTCGCCGAGCGTCTGAGCGAGGTCGTCGACGCCGACCGCGACATGGCCGTAGCCGGTGCCGAGGTCGTAGGTGCGCCCGTCGTGGTTGAAGGTCAGCTCGAGCACCGAATCCTGGTCGCCGATCCCGAAGAAGTAGTTCGTCGCCTCGAGCTCGCCGCCCCGGACGATGTCCATGTCGCGCTCGAAGCGGAACCCGAGCGCCTCGTAGAAGGCGCGGCTCTTCTCCGGATCCGTGATCCGCACCATCGTGTGGAGGAAGGTCGCCATGACCCGCATCCTACGGAGCGCCGCCGTGCCTTGCGTGCATCCCCCGATGCGGCCGCCGCGGCCGCGTTCAAGCATGGCCGTGCCGGATGGAAAGCCACTACACGCACACGACGTGGCACGTGAAGGAGGGGAGCGAGGAGGAGTTCGTGCGCTGCTGGAGCGACTGGGCCGAGTGGAGCCACCGCGAAGGGCTCGCCGAGGTCGCGCTCCTGCTGCGCGACGTCGAGGATCCGCGGAGCTTCGTCAGCTTCGGCCCGTGGGAGAGCGTGGCTGCGATCGCCGGCTGGCGGGCGCTGCCCGGCTATCAAGAGCGCGTCGACCGCCTGCGCCGCGTCGTCGACGCCTTCGAGCCGCGCACCCTCGAGGTGGTGGTACGACGTTGAGAGGTTGGCGGACCCGCAACGGGAGGTGGTTCCAGTGACGGTCATGCTCACACCCGCCCAGGCTCGCGCAGTCGCCGCGCTTGCGGAGCGCAGGGGAACGCTCACGCTGCACCAGCTCGCCCACGATCGCGAGGGCGCGGCGGCAGACGACCTGTACGCGACGCCGCAGGGCGCAGCCGAGGGTTACCGGATCACGAACGAGGGCGCTCTCAGCGAGATCGGCGAGACGCTTCCCGCCGACGCGCCGACGCCGCAGAGCTGAGCGTCTCGACGGTCACCGCGGCTGCCTCGAGGGACGCCGACGCGAACAGCTTCGCCACGCGCGCGTCTGCGGCAGCGTGAGGATCGCCGCGCGCCGCCACCTCATCGGCGAGCTCGAGGACGCGCGAGGACAGCCGGCACACGTGCGACGGCGGCTCGACCGCCGCCTCGTAGGCGCGTTCGATCTCGTCCGGCGTCGCCCGCGGCGGGCCGAGGGCCTCGATCACTCGAGCGAACGCCTCGGCATCCTCGTCGACGAGCTCGAGCAGCTCGACCCGCAGCTCGTCCGCTTCCTGCGCGATCGCGTCCAGGTCGAAGGCGAGGTCGGAGAAGGGATCGCTCGCCATCGTCAGGCGGGCAGCCATCGCGACGAGCCCCGCGGCCAGCGCGCCGGGGACGGCCGCGGCCGTGCTCCCGCCGGGCGCGGGCTCCGCCGAGGCGAGCGCGGCCGCGAACCGCTGCAGGGACATCGTCCCGAGCCCGACCTCCTCGACGACACCGGTCATCGGAGCGCCTCCACCACCCTCTCGAGAGCCGCGTCGCGGAGCTTCCCGCCCTCGTCGCGCGCGCTTTGCACTGCGCTCCCTGCCTCGGCCCGGTAGATCTCGTCCTTGATCGAGCCGAGGTTGATCTCGACGTTCAGCGCGGCGCCTTCGAGCGCGCTCGCTGCCAGCAGAGCCGCCACGCCGACGTCCGAGATCGCATTCGGATTCCCGAGCTCGGCGACGCTCCCGGCGAGCTCGAGGACGCGGAGCGCGCGCCGGCAGACGAGCAGCGGAGCCTCGACAGCCGCCTTGTAGCCGGCCTGGATCGCCGCGCTCCGCTCGGTCTTCTGCTCCACCGTCTCCTTCGGCAGCCGGAAGGCGGCCATCACGGCCCCGAACGCGGCCGCGTCCGCGTCGACGAGCTCCTCGAGCTCGCAGCGCAGGCCGTCCGCCTCGGCGACGATCTCGTCGAGGCCGCCCGTGTTCCGCGCCACCATCGCCACGAGGCCCGCGGCGAGTGCGCCCGACAGAGCCGCAGCGCAGCCGCCGCCCGGCGTCGCCGCGCCGGACGAGAGCTCCTCCAGGAACCGCGCCACCGTCGTCCCGCGATAGCTCATTGCTTCTCCTCCGGCAGCAGGTGGTGCTCGATGACCTTCTCGGGAGCGAACCCGCGCACCTGCAGGTAGTGGCCGAACACGTCCGTCACGGCCTCGAGCGGGACGAGGCCGACGACCTCGCACTCCTTGATCGACGCGCCGTAGCGCGCCGCCTCGATGCGGACGAGCTCGACGGCGCGCCGGATCGGCGTCCGCCGGTAGTCGACGAGATTCATCGAGACCTGGGCCACGCCCTTCTCCGCCGCGTCGACCCCCATCGCCTTCACCCCGCGCAAGCCGCCGCTCGAGTGCCGCACGGCCGCGGCGATCGCCTTGGCGACCGCGAGGTCGTCCGTGTCGAGGTCGACGTTGAAGGCGATGAGCGGCATGCGGGCCCCGACGGCGGTCACGCCCGACCGCTCGTTGAACGCCTGGGGGCCGGCGTCCACGGCCCAGGCGGGATCCTGCAGCTTGGCGGCCATCCCCTCGTACTCGCCACGGCGCACGTCGGCGAGGTTGCGGCGCCCTTCGCTCGTGCACGCCTCCTCGTAGAAGAAGACGGGGATCCCGTGCCGCCCGGCGAACCGCTCACCGAAGCCGTGCGCGATCGCGACCGCGTCCGCCATCTCCAGACCGCGAATCGGGACGAAGGGAACGACGTCGACCGCGCCCATGCGCGGGTGGTCGCCGGTGTGCCGCCGCATGTCGAGCAGCTCGACGGCGCGCGCCGTCAGGGCGTCCGCGCACTCGACGACGGCCTCGGGCGAGCCGATGAACGTGCAGTCCGCGCGGTTGTGGTCGGGGTCGAGCGACAGGTCGAGCGTCTTGACCGGATAGCGGCCGAGGACGAGCTCGAGCTCGTCCCGGAACCGCGAGTCGCGTCCCTCGCTGAAGTTGGGAACGCATTCGAGGATCTGCATCGGCCGGTCTCCGCTCAGCGCCGGCCGGACACCGCGGTCACGGGGATCGCGTACCGGCCGCGGAGAGCTGCGAGCAGCTCGGGATCGCTCGTGGCGGCCACGATCTCGTCGCCGCCGAACGTGCGGAGGGCGTCGTCGATCGCGGCGAGGGGATCCTCGTCGCCGACGACGCCGGTCGCGTCGAGCTGCGCAGCCTGCGCGCGCGAGACCGCGTCCTCCAGGCGCGACCGTGCTCGATCGCGCGCGCGGTCCACGTCCGACACCCAGTGCCGCAGCGCGGAGGTGCCCACGGGGGCGACGACGAGCACCCGGTCGCTGCGCTCGCGGAGTCCGGCGAGAGCCGCCTCGTCCGGTGCATCCTCCACCAGCAGGAGCAAGGCCCGGCGCTCTGCGGGAGGGCCGAGATGGGCCGGGGCTGACGGAAGCGTCCGCGGGCGCGGCCGGCCGACGAGATACGACGCGGCGAGCGCTCCGGCGGCGAGCACGCAGACCACGACGAGCACGGTCCGACCCGCGACCGCATGCGCCACCACCACGGCGGCCGTTCCCACGGCGACGAGGAGAAGGAAGCGGAACGCCTGCGCCTCGGTGCGGAAAGGGCTAGTCACCGCCGCGCGCCTCCTCGAGCGCCGCATCGACGCGCTCGACCAGCTCCGACGGCTCGACGCCGGGCTCGAGCCGGTCGCGCTCGCGCACGAGCTGCGGCCAGCGCGACGCCGCCGCCGCCCCGGCCTCGACGAGCACCGGCAGCCGCGGCAGGCGCGCCCGCAGCGCGGCGAGCGCCTCGCGGGCCTCGTCCGTCTCCAGGCCGAGGCTCGAGACGACGACGTCGGCGTCGTGCGCGGCGGCGCACCCCTCGTCGCCCGCGAGCGGGCACCGGTCGGCCGCCGTCGGCCCGGGGCAGACGGCCACCGCGTAGCCCGCGCGCCGCAAGGCGTCGACACGAGCGTGCGTGTCCTCGCGAGCCGGGTGCTCGAGCAGGACGCGGGGGCCGGGCCATTCCCATGTCTGCGGTCGCAACGTCTCGTGCCGGGCCATCCGAGCGGACCTCCGGTCGCTGTGGACCAAGTCAACGTGCGCAGGGCGGCGGATCCATCCGCAATCGCCCTCATCGGTCGCGCGGACGTTCCGCACCGAACCGGCATGCAGTAGCTTCCCGCTCGTGGAGAAGCGGTGGGCTCTCCCGGCCGGAGAGGCGAGTGGCGCCTGAGCCCGGGCGGCCGGCGGTCCGGCTCGCCTCCGGGGTCGAGATGCCGGTGCTCGGGCTCGGCGTCTGGCAGATGGCGCAGGGTCGCGAGACCGAGCAGGCGATCGAGTGGGCGTTCGAGGCCGGCTACCGGCACATCGACACCGCGACGATGTACCGGAACGAGGAGAGCGTCGGGGCGGCGATCCGCCGCAGCGGCCTGCCGCGCGAGGAGGTCTTCGTCACGACGAAGCTCATGCCGCGCGGTCTCGCCGCAGCGCGCGAGCTCGAGCGAAGCCTGCGCCGCCTCGGGCTCGACCAGGTCGACCTCTACCTCATCCACTGGCCGCTCCCGACCGGCAACACCCGGCTGTGGCACGCCCTCGAGTCGCTGCGCGACCGCGGCCTCGCGCGGGAGATCGGCGTCAGCAACTTCGGCCGCCGCCGGCTCGCCTCGCTTCTGCCGCGCGCCGCGCACCGACCGGCCGTGAACCAGGTCCAGCTCAACCCGTTCCGCTACCGGCGCGGACTGCTCGACTACTGCCGCGAGCAGGGGATCGCGCTCGAGGCGTACAGCCCTCTCGCCCGCGGCGAGGGTCTCGACGAGCCCGCGATCGCAGCCGTCGCCGAGCGGCTCGACCGCACGCCCGCTCAGGTCGTCCTCCGCTGGGCCGTGCAGCGCGGCGCGCTCGTGATCCCGAAGTCGAGCAATCGCGAGCGGATCCGCGAGAACGCGCAGATCTTCGATTTCGAGCTCGGCGAGGACGACCTGCGCGCACTCGACGCGCTCGACCGCACCGGCGGCACGGACCGCGCGCGCGGCTAGCGCAGCAGCGAGCCGGAGCTCGTCGGCGCGTCGTCGAGGCGGCCGCCCGCGGCGGCGACTCCGCCCGGGTCGCCGCCGGGGCCGCGGAGGACCCAGGCGAAGCCGACCGCGACGACGGCGCCCGCGAGCGGCCCGACGAGGTACGGCCAGAGGTGCGCGAAGCGCCAGAGGACGAGGTCGGGGCCGAGCGAGCGCGCGGGGTTCATCGAGGCGCCGCTGAGCGGGCTCGCCCAGAAGCCGGCGAGGACGATGTAGCCGCCGACGGCGACCGCCGAGAGCGCGCCGACGTTCTGCGCCTGCGAGGCCGTGCCGAGGATCGTGCTCACGAGCCCGAGCGTGAGGACGGCCTCAGTCAGCAGCACCTGCCAGTCGGCGAGCCCGGCGCCGGGCTCGGTCGCGCCGAGCATCCCGACCTTCCCGTACACGCCCCAGAGGAAGAGGCAGGCGAGCGCGGCGCCGGCGAACTGCATCACGAGGTAGCCGGGAGCGCGCCGCCACGGGAAGTCGCCGCGCAGCCCGAAGGCGATCGTGACGACCGGGTTGAGGTGGGCGCCGGAGACCGCGCCCATGAAGAGGATGATCGCCATCACCGTCAAGCCGGGGGCGGCGACGGCGGTCGCGCGGCTGACCCCGCCGTGACTGAGCGCTCCCACGACCGCGCCGCCCGCGCCGGCGAGGACGAGCAGGAACGTCCCGAAGAGCTCCGAGAAGAGGCGCCTCCACTCGCGGCTCGGATCGTCGAACTCGAGCAGGATCGGAAACTCGAGCGCAAGCAGCGCGCGCCGCCGCTGCCGGGCGAGCAGGACCTCCTCGGCGCGCGCGTTCACGGCAGGCCCACCAGCCGGCACGGAACGTCGGCGTCCTCGTCGAGCTGGTAGCTCGCACAGATGCGGTGGTAGCCGTCGGCGATCGTGAGCGGGACATCCTTCTCCGCCCGCCCGCCCACGAGCAGCACCGGCGAGAGCCGCTTGCCCTCCCTCACCTTCTCGAGATCCTTCTTCACGTGCACGTTGTCCGGCGGCAGGAGCTCGAGCCGGCTCGCGCGCAGCAGGTCCTTCGCCTTGCGGTCGACGCTCGACGCCCCGCGCAGCCTGCTCACGAGCTCGGAGACCTCGCCGGGGTCGAAGAGCAGGCTGAGGTAATCGGCCGCGGCCGGGAAGTCGTGATCCTCGGGCTCTTCCTGCCAGTGCTCAGCAGGCACGGCGGCTGATTCGCCCTGGCTAGCCCAGATCCTCCGCGAGCAGGGCGTAGAGAACGGTGTCGACCCACTCGCCGTCCTTCAGATACGCCCGCCGCTTCAGGCCCTCGCGCACGAAGCCGGAGCGCTCGGCGTGCGCGCACGCGCGCTCGTTGAACGCGTAGATCTCGAGCTCGAGCCGGTGGAAGCCGAGCTCCCCGAGCAGGAGGCGCTGGAACTGCCGGGCGGCCTCGTCGCCGAGCCTCCGCCCCCGAAAGCCCGGGTGGACGGCGAGCCGCTCGAGCCGTGCGATCCGGCTCCGCTCGTTCGCGACGTGGAAGCCGAGCGCGCCCGCCGGCTCGCCGTCGAGCTCGATCACGAACCGCCCGAAGGCGCCGGGCTCGGCGAGCGAGCGCTCGATCTCCTCGAGGATCTCCTCCCGTGTCGCCGCCGTCCGCGGGCCGAGGAACGGGCGGACGTCGTCGTCGGAGACGAGGTCGAGCAGGAAGTCGGCGTCAGGCGGGCTCGCGCGCCGCAGCGAGACGGTCACGCAGCGAGGCTAGACGAACGGCGCCCGTGGCGAGCGCGACGCCGCCAAGGATGAGCGCGAGGCCTCCGAAGGCGGCCGGGCCGAACCGCTCGCCCAGGAAAATCGCCCCGTACGCGAGCGCGATCGGCGGCACGAGGTACGTCACGAGCGTCGCGTACGTCGCGCCGGCGGACTGGATGAGCGCGAAGAAGAAGAGGTACGCGAGCGCCGTGCCGACGGCGCCGAGGACGAGGATCGCCATGATCGTCTCCCCGCGCCACATGTGGTCGGGCGCCTGCGCCACGCCCGCCGGAAGCGCGGCGAGCGCCGAGATGGCGGTCGAGCCGAGCGCGACGACGAGCGGCGACGTTCCCGCGAGGTGGCGGCCGGCGAGCAGCGACCCGGCCGCGTAGCAGAGCGCCATCAAGACGACGGCGAAGGCGGCGAGCAGCTTTCCATGCGGCTGGACGCCGACGAGCAGCGCAACGCCCACGAAGCCGAGCGCGAGCCCGGCGAGGCGGCCGCCCGTGAGGCGCGACTCGCGGAAGAAGCCGAACGCGAGCAGCGCACTGAAGATCGGCACCGCGCCCTGGATGATCGAAGCGAGCCCGGCGTCGATCCGCTTCTCCCCCCACGAGAGGAGCCAGAACGGCAGCGCGGTGTTGACGAGCGCCACGACGGCGAGCCAGCGCCACGCGGCGCGCAGCTCGGCGAGCGTGCGGCGGGCGCCGAGACGCGCGAGCGCGACCACCGCGAGGACGAGCGCCGCCGAGCCGAGCCGGCCGAGGATCAGCGTCGACGGGGCGAGCTCGCGGTCGGCGATCTTGATCAGCGTGAACGACGCTCCCCAGATCAGGGCGAGGAGCGCGAGCATGAATCCGGGACGGCGCATCCGCTGGTCCAACGTAACGAGCGGGCGAGATGTGAGATTCCGCCGCCGCCATGCCGGTTACACTCGATTACCTGACGGAGCTGGCCGAACAGCACCTGCACCGCGCCCTCGGTCTCACCGACTGGGAAGCGAGCCGTATCCGGGAGCTGCTTGGCCGCGACCCGAATCACTTCGAGCTGGCCGTGTTCTCGCTCCTCTGGTCGGAGCACTGCGGCTACAAGCACTCGGCGACCCTGTTGCGGCGGCTGCCGTCGAGCGGCGAGCGCGTCCTCGGCGGCCCGGGCGGGAACGCGGGCGTCCTCGACCTCGGGGACGGGACGGCGGTTGCCTTCAAGGTCGAGTCGCACAACCACCCCTCGGCCGTCGAGCCGTTCCAGGGAGCGGCAACCGGGATCGGCGGCATCCTGCGCGACGTCGTCGCGATGGGCGCGCGGCCGGTCGCTCTCCTCGACGGCCTCTGGTTCGGCGCCCCAGACTTCCACTTCTGGCGCGCGGTCGAGGGCATCGGCCACTACGGGAACTGCGTCGGCGTGCCGAACGTCGGCGGCGCGACCGTGTTCGATCCGGCGTACGCCGGCAACTGCCTCGTCAACGCGATGTGCGTCGGCCTGCTCGACGCCGGGCGGCTGCGCTCGGCGAAGGCGAGCGGGCCGGGGCGGCTCGTCGTCCTCTACGGCGCGACGACGGGGCGCGACGGCATCGGCGGCGCGTCGGTGCTAGCGAGCGCGGAGCTCGGCGAGGACGACGCCGGCAAGCGGCCCTCCGTCCAGGTCGGCGATCCGTTCACCGGCAAGAAGCTGATCGAGGTCTCGCTCGAGCTGGTCGAGTCGGGGCTCGTCGAGTCGCTGCAGGACTGCGGCGCCGCCGGCCTCGCGTCCGCACTGTCCGAGATGGCCTCCGACGGCGCCGGGCTCGATGTCCACCTCGACCGTGTGCCGCTGCGCGAGGAGGGCATGGAGCCGTGGGAGATCATGGTCTCCGAGTCGCAGGAGCGGATGGTCGCGGTCGTCCGGCCGCAGATGCTCGAGGCGGTGGAGGCGATCTGCGCGCGCTGGGAGCTGGCCTGCACCGCGATCGGCGAAGTGACCGATTCGGGCGTTCTGCGCGCCTTCGACGGCGACGACGCCGTCGGCGAGATCCCGGCGCGGCTGCTCACCGACGAGTGCCCGCGCTACCACGTCGACCGGCGCGCCGAGCCGCGGCCGCCGCGGCGCGTGGAGCGGCCGTCCTTCGACGTCGGCGAGATCGTCGAGCAGTACGACCAGCTCGTCGGGTCGCGCACCGTCCGCCGGCCCGGGCTCGACGCCGCCGTGCTCCGGCTCCGCCCTTCGGTGCGCGGCCTCGCCGTCGCGCTGCAGGGGCCGGCGCCCGGCGAGACCGACGGCTTCCGCGCCGGCGTGCAGGCGACGCTCGGCGC
>DATIZN010000062.1:0-58123 GCA_035517075.1 Gaiellaceae bacterium
TAGAGTCTGCGAATGCGGGAAGTCGAGACCGACTACCTCGTCATCGGAGCGGGTGCGTCGGGGATGGCGTTCGCCGACACGCTCGTCGCGAACACGGACGCCGACGTGGTGCTCGTCGACCGGCGCCACCGGCCGGGCGGCCACTGGCTCGACGCGTACCCGTTCGTTCGCCTCCACCAGCCCTCCACGTACTACGGCGTCGAGTCGCGCCCGCTCGGATACGACAGGATCGACGAGGACGGGCCAAACGCAGGCTTCTACGAGCGCGCAAGTGGAGCCGAGATCTGCGACTACTACGCGCGGGTCCTCGACGAGAACCTCGTGCCGACCGGCAGGGTGCGGTTCTTCGGCATGAGCGATCACCGGGGCGGAAACGTGGACGGCCACCGCGTCGTCTCGCTCCTCGACGGCTCCGAGACGGTCGTCAAGCCGCGACGCAGGCTCGTCGACGCGACCTACGTCCAGTCGGAGATCCCATCGCGTCACGCGCCCGGATTCCGGGTCGACGAGGGCGTCACGCTCGTCCCGCCGAACGACCTCGTCGACCTCGGCGAGCCCCCGGACGGCTTCACCGTCATCGGGGCCGGGAAGACGGCGATCGACACCTGCATCTGGCTGCTCGAGGCGGGCGTCGACCCCGACCGCATCCGCTGGATCAGGGGCCGGGATCCGTGGCAGATCGACCGCACCCTCATGCAGCCGCTCGATCTCGTCGGGTCGTACATGCGGCTCCAGGCGCACTGGGTCGAGGCGGCGGCGGCCGCCGCGGACAGCCTCGACTTCGCACGACGACTCGAGGACGCAGGCGTGTTCGTGCGGATCGACCCTGCGGTCGAGCCGCTCGCGTTTCGCGGCGCCATCGTCAGCCGGCGCGAGCTCGACGCCGTGCGCGCGATCGAGCATGTCGTCCGCGCCCGCCGGGTGCGGAGCATCGGGCGAACCTCGATCAGCACCGAGTCGGGCGACCTGCCCGGCAGCCCGCGCGAGGTCTACGTCGACTGCACCGCCGCCGGCGTCCGGGAGGCGGCCGCGCGACCGGTGTTCGAGCCGGGCCGCATCACGATCCAGTTCCTGGCCGTGGGCTTCCTGCCCTGGTGCGCCGCGACGATCGGCTTCCTCGAGTCGACGGAGCTGGACGACGAGGAGAAGAACCGGCTCTGCCCACCCGTCGTCTTCTCCGGCCACGCGACGGATCTCGCGCGGATGGCGTACGCGGGTCTGCAGGGTCAAGTCGCCCGCGTCCGCCACGAGGTCGTCGGCCCCTGGAACCAGGCATCGAGGCTCAACCCGGCGCGGGCGGTGCTCGACCACATCGAGGACACCGACGTCGCGACGTCGCTCGCGTTCATCGTCGAGCACACGCGGGATGCGCTCCAGAACCTCGAGCGCGCGGCAGCCGCGACCATTGAAGGTTCAGCAAGCGGCGCGTCCACGGTGTGACCGTGACGCAGCGCGCCGGCTCCGGCTAGGCGGCCTGCTCGGCAGGCTGCGGGTGCTCGATCACCTGGTCGACCCAGTCGCCGGTGATCTGCCGCGTGATCGCGTTGATCCGGTTGAACGCGTTGATCGCCGCGATCGCGAGCACGAGCCCCGCGAGCTGCCGCTCGTCGTAGTGCCGGGCGGCCTCGTCCCAGACCTCGTCGGGAACGGGATCGGGGCGGTCGGCGATGCGTGTGCCTGCCTCGGCCAGCGCCAGCGCGGCGCGCTCGGCGTCGCTGAAGTACGGCGCCTCCCGCCAGGCTGCGACCGTGAAGATGCGCCGGTCGGGCTCGCCGAGCCCCCGGAGCTCGCGGGAGTGCATGTCCGCGCAGATGCTGCAGCCGTTGATCTGGCTCGCGCGCAGCTCGACGAGCTGCAGCGTGCTCGGCGCAACGCCGGCCTGTCCGACCGCCTTGCCCAGTCCCTGCAGCGCCTGCAGGGCGCCGTGAAGGGCGAGTGCAGGATTGTCGATCCGTGCCTCCATCATCGATCCTCCTCTGGTCGCTGCCATGACGTCCATTCGCCGGTACGACGAACGGAGCGCCGCCGAGGGGACAGCAAGCCTCAGAGGCTCTCGATCCGCTGCTCGAGGAAACGCCGCTCGTGTTCCGCGCGTGCGAGGTCGAGCGCACGCCGGTAGGCGGCGCGCGCCTCGTCGCGGCGTCCGAGGCGGCGGAGCAGCTCGGCGCGCGTCGAGTGCAGGTACCGGTAGCCGTCCAGCGAGAGCGCGTCGACGATCGCCAGCGCCGCCTCCGGCCCCTCGACCTCGGCCACAGCGACCGCACGGTTCAGCTCCACCACCGGCGAGCCGGTCAAGCGACCGAGCTCGCCGTAGAGCGCGGCGACCTCCCGCCAGTCGATCGGATCGTCTGCCTGCAGCGAGGCGATCGCCGCCTGGAGCACGTACGCCCCGGCGCCGCGCAACGCGATCGCGCGGTCGAGCCTCTCCCGCCCCTCGCCGATCAGGCCGTCATCCCAGAGCGAGCGGTCCTGGTCTTCGAGCAACACGAGCTCGCCGCCCGCGAACCGTGCCTCGCGGCGTGAATCGTGCAGCAGCATCAACGCCAGCAGGCCGTGGGCCTCGGGCTCGTCCGGCATCAGGAGGACCAGCATCCGCCCCAGCCGGATCGCCTCCGCCGCCAGGTCCACCCGGCCGCCGTAGCCTTCGTTGAAGACCAGGTAGACGACCGCGAGCACCGCCGCCAGCCGCTCCGGCAGCCGCTCGTCGGCGGGCACGCCGAACGGGATGCCGGCCGTCCTGATCTTGTCCTTCGCCCGCGTCAGCCGCCGCTTCATCGTCTCCGCCGGGACGAGGAAGGCGTCCGCGATCTGCTCCGTGGTCAGGCCGCCAAGCGTGCGCAGCGTCAGGGCGACCTGAGCCTCCAGCGCCAGCGCCGGGTGGCAGCAGGTGAAGATCAGCTCCAGTCGCTCGTCGGGGAACCTCCGCTCCTCCATCGCCTCGTCCTCCACCGCTTCGGGCAGCTCGAGCAGACGGGTCTTCGCGGCGAAGGTGCGGTCGCGCCTGATCCGGTCGATCGCCCGGTTGCGCGCCGTCGTCGTCAGCCACGCTCCCGGGTTGTCAGGCTCGCCCTCGCGCGGCCAGCGCTCGGCGGCGATCGCGAAGGCCGCCTGCGCGGCTTCCTCGGCGAGATCGAAGTCGCCTAGGAAGCCGATGAGGTTGGCCAGGACGCGGCCCCACTCGTCGCGGAAGACGTCCTCGAGCAGGGATCTACCTCTCGACGAGCGGGCGCACCTCGACCGCGCCGCCCATCCGCGCGGCCGGGATCCTCGCCGCCAGCTCGAGCGCACGATCCAGATCGTCCGCCTCGACGAGGTAGAAGCCGCCCACGACCTCCTTGGTGTCTGCGAAGGGCCCGTCGGTCGTCAGGGCCTTGCCGTCCTCGACCCGGACGGTGGTCGCGCTCTCCGGCGGCTGGAGCTGCTGGGCGCCGAGGACGTCCGCCTCCCGGCTGAGCGCCATGTACTCGCCCAGCGTCGACCGCTGCTCGTCCTCCGACATCCGCTCGAACTCCTCGAGCGCCGTTCCCGGGTAGATCAGCAACGCGTACTTCACGGCTTCTCCTCCTTTTGACGAAGAGTGTCACTCCCCCGACGAGCGAGCTGCCCGGGAAGGGACAGCCCGACGACGCGAAGGTCTAGCCGCCTCCCGGAGAGACGCTGCCCGGTGCGGCGTTCTCGCTTCGGGTCGCCTGCTGGCTCGTGTAGAGGGTCGCCTCGCCGACGATCAGGGAGGCGATGCCGACGGCGAGCATTGCCGGTGGGAGCACTGTGAGGGTGCCCGTCATCTCGACGACCATGAGCAGGACGGCGAGCGGCGTGTGGGCGATCGCTCCCAGGCAGGCGATCATCGCCACGATCACGAACGGCGCCGGCTGCGTCGGGAGGCCGGGCGCGACGCCGTGCAGCAGCCACCACACCGCGGCTCCGGTGAAGCCGCCGACGACGATGCCCGGCCCGAAGATGCCGCCCGATCCCCCCGAGCCGATCGAGAGCGAGGTCGTGAGGATCTTCGCGAACGGCAGCGCCAGCACGACCCATCCCGAGAGGCCGAGGAGCCCCGGGCTCATCACGGTCTGCGCCCAGCCGTAGCCGGTGCCGATGGCGCCGGGCAGGGCGATTCCGACCAGGCCGGTGGCGAGGCCGCCGAGTGCCGGTGTCAGCAGGCGGCTGAAGGAGACGTGGAGCGAGAGCCGCCTGACCGCTTCGAGCGTCCACGCGTAGAGACGGCCGGCCAGCCCGCACGCGATGCCGATCGCGGCGAAGTAGACGAACTGGACCGGGTCATGGACGAACCGGTAGCCGCGAAGAACGCCGAAGATCGGGTCGTAGCCCTCGAACGCCCCGAAGACGGCGAAGGCGACGACCGCCGCCACGAACGAGGGGACGAGCGCCTCGACCTCGGCATCCTCGCGATAGGCGACCTCGGCGCCGAAGACGGCGCCGCCCAGCGGAGCGCGGAAGATCGCGCCGATGCCGGCGCCGATCGCGGCGGTGACCGCGATGCGCGCATCGGTGGCAGGCAGGCGCAGGCGACGAGCGAGGAACGAGGCAAAGCCGGCGCTGATCTGCGTCGTCGGCCCCTCCGGCCCGCCCGAGCCGCCGCTGCCGATCATGATCGCCGAGGCAACCAGCTTCACCAGCGACACCCGGCCCCTGATCCCCGCCGGATCGCGGTGCACCGCGTCGATCGCGGCGTTCGTCCCGTCGCCTGCCGCCTCCTTCGCGAGCAGCCAAACGACGAGACCGCACACGAGCCCGCCGAGCGCCGTCACAGCGGGGATCCGCCAGGAGTGCGTCGTCCCCGCAGCCAGAACGTGGCCCTCGCCGACCGGCGTCGGCGGACGGTAGCCGCCCAGCGTCTCCAGCAGAGCATGCGTCGCCCAGTCCAGCGAGACGAAGAGCGCAACGGCGCCGAGCCCGGCGGCGAGCCCGATGATCACGCCGAGGACGACCCAGCGGTCGAGGTTACGCACGCTCGACAGCCGCCTCGACCGGAGCCGCACGTCTCGAAGCCTTGCAAATCGGCGGCTCGCGGGCGCCCGCGCCGGTATCGCCGCGGCTGATGTATGATTTAGCTATGCCTGAAACCAAAGTTCGCCCAGAAGGGCTCTCGGCGGCGGTCGAGGACTACGTGAAGGCGATCTACCTGCTCGGGAGCGAGCACGGCAGCGTCTCGACGACCGCGCTGGCGGAGCGGCTCGAGGTGCGGCCGGCCTCGGTCGTGGGCATGGTGCGGAAGCTCGTCGCGCTCGAGCTCGCCGAGCACGAGCCCTACCGCGGTGTGAAGCTGACCGGCCGCGGCCGCGCGGTCGCGCTCGAGGTGATCCGCCACCACCGGCTGCTCGAGCTCTTCCTCGTCGAGAGCCTCGGCATGGGCTGGGACGAGGTGCACGCCGAGGCGGAGCGGCTCGAGCACGCTCTCTCCGAGGAGCTGGAGGAGCTGATCGCGGCGAAGCTCGGCAACCCGACCCTCGACCCGCACGGCGACCCGATCCCCAGCCGCGACCTGACGATCGCCGCCGACCGAAGCCGCAGCCTCTACACGCTCGAGCCGGGAGAGCAGGCGAGGTTCGTGCGCGTCTCCGACGAGAACCCGGAGATGCTGCGCTTCCTGAGCGAACGCGGCATCGCGCCGGGAGCGGAGCTCGAGCTGATCGAGCGGCAGCCCTTCGACGGACCGCTCTACGTCCGCTTCGGCGACCAGGTGCACGTGCTCGGCGCGACGCTGGCGCGCGCGATGCGCGTGGAGGCGGCTGCGTGACCCCGGTCGAGGCGCTCGCGATCGAGGCGCGCGAAGCCGGCATCACCCCGCTCGAGGCGCTGCTGCGTCGCGGCCGCCTGCGCGCGACGCTGATGATGCTCGGCCCGGCATTCGTCGCCGCGATCGCCTACGTCGACCCGGGCAACTTCGCCACCAACGTCCAGGGCGGCGCCGAGTTCGGCTACCTGCTCTTGTGGGTCGTGCTCGCCGCCAACGTGATGGCGATGCTGATCCAGTACCTCTCCGCCAAGCTCGGCATCGTCACCGACCGCAACTTGCCCGAGCTCGTCCACGACCACTACGCCGCCCCCGTGCGCTGGGGCCTGTGGATCCAGGCCGAGATCATGGCGATGTCGACCGACATCGCCGAGTTCCTCGGCGCCGCCCTCGGCCTCAACCTCCTCTTCCACGTTCCGCTCGTGCCCGCCGGCCTGCTCACCGGCGTGATCGCCTTCGCCATCCTCGAGCTCCAGCGTCACGGCTTCCGCCGCTTCGAGCTCGCGATCACCGCCCTGCTCGGCATCATCTTCCTCGGGTTCCTCTACGAGACGCTCGAGATCGGCCCCTCGGCGAGTGGCAGCGCACGCGGGCTGATCCCCGCCCTGCACGGCTCGCAGTCGCTCTACCTCGCCGTCGGCATCATCGGCGCGACCGTGATGCCGCACGCGATCTATCTCCACTCCGCCCTCACCAAGGGCCGCATGCCCGCGCGCGACGACGCCGAACGGGCGCGGGTGCTTCGCTTCGAGCGGCTCGACGTGATCATCGCGCTCGGCCTCGCCGGCCTCGTCAACCTGGCCATGCTCGCCGTCGCCGCCAAGCTCTTCCACGACCGGCCCGGCTACTCCGCGATCAGCACGATCCAGGGCGCCCACGCCGGCTTCGCCCACCTCGTCGGCGGCACCGCCGCCCTCGCCTTCGCGGTCGCCCTGCTCTCCTCCGGCGCCTCGTCCTCCAGCGTCGGCACCTACGCCGGCCAGGTCGTGATGGCGGGCTTCGTCGGCCTGCGCATCCCGCTCCTGCTCCGCCGCGCGATCACCATGGTCCCCGCCATCGTCGTCCTCGCCCTCGGCGTCAGCCCGACGAGCGCCCTCGTCCTCAGCCAGGTGATCCTCTCCTTCGGCATCCCCTTCGCCCTCGTCCCGCTGGTCCTGCTCACGCGGCGCGACGACGTGATGGGCGTGCACGTCAACCGGCGAGCCACCACCTACACCGCGATCGTCATCGCCGCCGTCATCATCGCCCTCAACGTCTTCCTGCTCGCCCAGACCTTCGGCCTCGCCTGACGTCGCGGCGGGCTGACCCCCCGCGCCTCGGCCGGCGAGTAAGGCAAGGCCGGTGCGACGCGGTCGTGCCCTCAGAGACCCTTCGCGAGCTGTGCGGCCAGGCTGGTCGCCTTCTCCTGCATCTGCCCCTTCGACTTGAGCGGATGGGCGCCGGGAGTGGTGACGGCGACCTGGACGATGTAGTCGCCGACGCCGAACGTGATCCCCGCCTGCGTCTTCTGGCAGGTGGTCATGAGCCCCCACTTGCCGACCGCGACGTGCGTTCCGCCCAGCCGCGTGAACCGCTCCTTGGCGAGGGACAGGTAGGAGGAGTTGATGTCGTAGATGTTGGCGGTCACCAAGCCGGTCGTTCGCGGCAGCGACCCCCACCTCACCCAGGTGAGCGTCCCCACGGTGACTCCACTCTCGCTGAACGTCTGGGTCTTGCCGCGCTTGCACGGGCCGTGGACGTGGACGCCTGCGAGCGCGGACGACGAGAGCAGCCCGCAGAGGTTGCGAGTCGTGGCCGCGTGCGCGGTCGATGGTTGGACGGCAAGGGCGGCGACGGTTGCGGCGGCGGCGGCGATGACGGCGGCACGGATGACGAGCCGGACGCTAGGCATCGGAACTCCTTTCCGGTGTGGGATCCTCGGCGGGGCTCACGCTCTCGCGGAACACGGTCTCGATGACTCGCTCGAACGGGATTCCCGCTCGTTCCGCGACCGCGCGCACCGCGGCCGCCGATCCTTCGAACTGGCAGAAGACGACCTCGTCCTCCCGTAGGAGCATCGATCCGAGGTAGCGAATCGAAGAGGTTCGCGCGAGCTCGGCCGTCGCATCGCGTACCCGCCGGTCGAGAGCGTCGAGGTCGCTCCTCCTGATGTCGGGCCAGAAGCACTCGGCGACGAAACGGGTGGGCGCCTGCTCCATCCGGCGACCGTAGCCCCCGGCGCGGCGTCGCGAAATACGGAAAACCCTAGGAATCGACGGGAGCGCGCTCGTCGAGGGCCCGCGAGAGTCGGGCCCGCGACGAGATGCCGAGCTTCCGGTAGACACGGGTGAGGTCGGCCTCGACCGTGTTCACGCTCACGAAGGCGCGCTGCGCGATTGCACGGTTGGTCAGTCCGTCGGCGGCGAGGCGGGCGATCTTCTCCTCGGTCGGCGTGAGCTCCTGCGGGGCCCTTCGCACGACGACCCGCTGCAGCTCGGCCTCCGCTCGGCTCGGACGCGCCGCGAGGACGATGCATCCCCCTGTCTCCGCGAGTGCGAGGCCATGGCGCCAGACCGTGGTCTTTCCGATCCCCGGGACGCCGCCGATGACGAACGCTCCTAGCCCCGCCGGAATGCGAGCCACGAACCCGGCGAGCTGCTCGAGCTCCGGCTGCCGCCCGACGATTCGAGTCTGCCGGCGCACGCGTCAACCTTGCCACTGCGTGCCCGCCGACGCACGTCGCCGGCCGAAGGCCCGTGTCAGCGGCGGCTGCTGATCGCGCCGGTGTTGAAGCCGAGCCAGTGCATCCGGCCGAGAAATCGCGCGTGCTCGACCTTCATGCATCGGTCCATGACGACGTCGAGGCCGCCCTCCCGTGCGATCCGCGCCCCTTCGTCGCTGATCACGCCGAACTGGAGCCAGAGCGCGCCCGCGCCTGCCGCGACCGCCTCGCGCGCGATCTCCGGGACGGCGGCCGGGTCGCGGAAGACGTCGACGACGTCGATCGGAACGGGCACGTCGGCGAGGCTCGGATAGGACGGCTCGTCGAAGACGCGCTCCTCGCGCGGGTTGACCGGGATCACCCGGTAGCCGTGCCGCTTCAGGTAGTAGCCGACGAAGTTGCTCGGGCGCAGCTCGTTGCCCGAGAGGCCGACGACCGCGATCGTGCGAGACTCCTGGATCAGCCGCCGGATCGTCTGCGGGTCCTGGAGCTCGTTCACACGGCGACTGCCGCCGAGCTCGCCGCCCGCAGCGCGCGCTCGAGGTCCCAGACGAGGTCGTCGACGTCCTCGAGCCCGACCGAGAGCCGCACCGTGCCCGGCGCGACGCCGGACGCGGCCAGCTCCTCGTCGGAGAGCTGACGGTGCGTCGTCGAGGCGGGATGGATGACGAGGCTCTTCGTGTCGCCGACGTTCGCGATATGGCTCCAGAGCGTGAGCGCCTCGATGAAGCGCCGGCCGCCCTCGCGGCCGCTCTCGAGGTCGAACGAGAAGACCGAGCCCGCGCCGTGCGGCAGGTACTTGTCCGCGAGCTGCTTGTACGGGCTCTCGGGCAGGGCGGGATGGCGGACGGTCGCGACCCCCGGCTGCCCCCGCAGCCACTCGGCGACCGCGAGCGCGTTGGCCACGTGCCGGTCCATCCGCACCGGCAGCGTCTCGAGCCCGAGCAGGAGCAGGAAGGCGCTGAACGGCGCGAGCGAGCTGCCGAGATCGCGCAGCGTCTCGGCGCGCAGCTTCATCAGCAGCCCGTAGACGCCGAACGTGTCGTGGAAGCGGAGCCCGTGGTAGGCGGCCGACGGGTCGGCGACGGTCGGGAAGCGGCCGTTCGACCAGTCGAACTGCCCGGAGTCGACGACCGCCCCGGCGATCGTCGTGCCGTTGCCGGCGATGAACTTCGTCGCGGAGTGGACGACGATGTCGGCGCCCCAGTCGAGCGGCCGGCACAGGTACGGGGTCGCAAAGGTGTTGTCGACGATGAGCGGCGAGCCGACGTCGTGGGCGACCGCAGCCGCCGTCTCGAGGTCGAGGACGTTGCCGCCGGGGTTCGCGATCGTCTCCGCGAACAGCGCCTTCGTCTCCGGCGTGACCACGCGCCGCCACCCGTCGGGGTCGTCGATGTCGGCCCAGTCGACCTCGATTCGCAGCTTGCGGGCGAGGTGGTTGAGTTGGGCCGTCGACCCGCCGTAGAGTGCCTTCGCGACCGCGATCCGGTCGCCCGGCTCGAGCAGCGCGAAGAAGAGGGCGGCCTGCGCGGCGAGGCCGCTCGCGAACGCGACGCTGCCGGCGCCGTTCTCGAGGCTCGCGATCCGCTCCTCGAACGCGGCCACGGTCGGATTCATGATCCGGCTGTAGACGTTGCCGTACTCCTGGAGGTTGAAGTACGCCGACGCCGACTCGGTGTCCTCGAACACGAAGCCCGCCGTCTGGTAGATCGGCGTCGCGCTCGCGCCGGTGTACGGATCCGGCCGCTGGCCCGCGTGCACGGCACGCGTCTCGAAGCCGAACTCCCGCTCCTCGGGCATCGCGCCCATCGTAGACCCCGCTCCATTCCACGCTGCTAGGTTCGCCGGGATGCAGCCGCTGAGCGGGACGCTGGTCGTCGATTTCAGCCGGTACCTTCCCGGCGCCTTCGCCTCCCGCGAGCTGCTGGAGCTCGGTGCGCGCGTCGTCTGCGTCGAGCCGCCCGGCGGCGATCCGATGCGCACGGGCGCCCCTGCTTGGGACGCCGCGTTACGAGCCGGCAAGGAGTCGCTCGAGGTCGACCTGAAGCGCGACCCGGCGCCGGCGCTCGAGCTCGTGCGCGAGGCGGACGTCCTGCTCGAGTCCTTCCGGCCCGGCGTCGCCTCGCGGCTCGGCGTCGGCCCGGAGCACGTCCCCGAGCGCACGGTCTACTGCTCGATCACCGGCTTCGGCGTCGGCGGCCGGCACGAGCAGCGCGCCGGCCACGACCTCAACTACCTCGGCTGGGCAGGCGTGCTCCACGACACGGCGCCGGCCTGGCCGCCCGTCCAGATCGCCGACTTCGCGGCGGGCGGGCTCGGCGCCGTGACGAGGATCCTCGCCGCGCTGCTCGAGCGCGAGCGAACCGGCCGCGGCGCGCACGTCGTCGTCTCGCTCACCCATGGCTCGCACCGCCTCGTCTCGCACCGGCTCGGCGGCGATCCGGTCCCGCGCCTGCTCACCGGCGGCCTCGCCTGCTACCGCATCTACGAGACGGCGGACGGCCGCCATCTCACCGTCGGCGCGCTCGAGCCCGGGTTCTTCCGTCGTCTGATGGAGCTGCTCGGCCGACCGGAGCTGGCGGAGCGGCAATCCGACGCCGACCAGGAGGCGCTCGCGGCCGAGCTCGCCGCGATCTTCGCCACGCGCCCGCTCGCCGAGTGGCTCGAGCTGTGCGACGGGGAGGACGTCTGCGTCGGCCCCGTCGCGACGATCGCCGAAGCGGCGGTCGACCTCTCCGAGTAGAAGGCCCAGCTCAGTGTGCGACGACGCGGCGGTAGCGCCAGATCGCGAGCGCTCCGAACACGACCGCGATCCCGATCGACCAGAGGGCGGCGAGCCAGACGTCGTTGCCCGCCGGCGTGTCGATGAAGAGCCCGCGGATCGCGTTCACCATCGTCGTGAACGGGTTGTGCCGCGCGACCGGCTGCAGCCAGCTCGGCATCGAGACCACCGGTACGAACGCCGAGGAGACGAACGTCAGCGGGAAGAGGATCGTGAAGCCGTACGCGTTCGCGGCCTCCGGCGACGACGCGGCGAGCCCCACGAACGCGAACACCCACGAGAACGCGTAGCCGATCAGCAACACGAGCGCGATCCCGCCCAGGATCGTGGGGATGCCGGTCTGGAAGCGGAAGCCGACGGCGAGCCCGACGCCGAGCATGACGACGAGCTGGATCATGTTCGTGCTGATGTCCGCGAACGTCCGGCCGGTGACGACGGCCGAGCGCGACATCGGCAGCGAGCGGAACCGGTCCATCAGCCCCTTCTTCAGGTCGTCGGCGAGCCCGAGCGCGGTGACGAAGCCGCCGAAGGTGATCGACTGGACGACGATGCCGGGGATCAGGTAGTTGACGTAGCGAACCGGCGTCGAGATCGCGCCGCCGAAGACGTAGACGAAGAGCAGCACGAACATGAGCGGCTGGACCGTGTAACCGACGAGCAGGTCGGGCTGGCGCGCGATGCGCTTGACGCTGCGGGTCGCGAGCACCCACATGTCGGAGAGCTCGCGGAGGACGGCGCTCATGCCGGCTCCTCCGCCGCATCGGCGGCGGCGCGGCCGGTCAGCTCGAGGAACACGTCGTCGAGCGTCGGCCGCCTTGTCGCGATGTCGCCGATCGCGATTCCCGCGCGGTCGAGCACGCGAACCGCCTCGGCGATCGCGTCGCCGTCCGAGACCGGAACCGACACGAGCCCGTCGTTCACGGCCGGGGCGCCGTCGCCGAGCGTCGCGAGAGCCTGCGCGGCGGCGCCGGTCACGGCACGGTCGGCAACGCGGATCTCGAGCCGGTCGCCGCCGACGCGCCGCTTCAGCTCGTCCGAGGATCCCTCGGCGATCACGACGCCGTGGTCGACGACGGCGATCCGGTGCGCGAGCCGGTCGGCCTCGTCGAGGTACTGCGTCGTCAGGAGCACCGTCGTCCCGCCGGTGACGAGCGCGTCGAGCGAGTCCCAGAGCGCGATCCGACTGCGCAGGTCGAGCCCGGTCGTCGGCTCGTCGAGGAAGAGGAGCGGCGGTCGCGCCACGAGCGCCGCGGCGAGATCGAGGCGGCGGCGCATCCCGCCGGAGTACGTGCGGACGAGCCGCCTGCCGGCATCCGCGAGGTCGAAGTCCTCGAGCAGCTCGGCGGCGCGCCGCCGCGACGCGCGCCGGCCGAGGTGGTAGAGCCGCCCCACCATCTCGAGGTTCTCGGCGCCGTTCAGGTTCTCGTCGACCGCCGCGTACTGGCCCGCGAGCCCGATCTGCTCCCGAACGCGCGCCGGCTCCCGCAGCACGTCGAATCCCGCCACCCGTGCGCTGCCCGCGTCGGGCTTGAGCAGCGTCGTCAGAATCCGGACGGCCGTCGTCTTCCCCGCCCCGTTCGGGCCGAGCAGGCCGAGCACGCTGCCGACGGGCGCGTGGAGATCGACGCCCCGCAGCGCCTCGACGTCGCCGAAGCGCTTCTGCAGGCCTGCCGCCTCGATCGCCGGACGATCGCTCAGCGCGTCTCACCGTCGCGGAGCAGCTTGTGGACCGTCTCGCGCACCAGTTCGGCCACGCGCTCCGGCGGCCCGTCGCCGAAGAGCGTCTCGGCCCCCATCAGCCCGACCATCACTGCGCCGATCGAGCAGGCCATCCGCACGCGGTCGGCGAGCGGGATCGTCCGGTTCTCGAGCACGCGGCGGAAGCGCTCCTCGACGTCCTCGTTCGCCTGCCGGTGCCGCTCGTCGTCGGCGATCTGTTCGAACGCGCGCTGGTTGCGCTGGTGGAGGAGAAAGAGGTCGCGGTTCGCGTTCACGTCGTCGATGAAGCGGTCGATCAGGTGCGGCCACGCGGCGACCGCCTCGCGTTCGTCCGCGAGCGCGTCGAGCTCGTCGAGCATCCCCCCTCCGAGGTCGTGCAGGCGCAGGTGCAGGGCGAGGAGGATGTCGGCCTTGCTCTTGAAGTGGTAGTAGAGCGCCGCCTTCGTCACGTCGAGCCGCTCGGCGATCTCGCGCAACGAGGTCGCGTCGTAGCCCTGCTCGTTGAAGAGCTCGAGCGCGACGTCGAGGATCCGCTCGCGCATGTCGGTGCGCCGGCCGGCCATCTCCGCACATTTTACTTGACGGTCGGCTGGTAAGTTGCTAACTTGCCGACCGGTAAGTATGGACGCGATGATCGAGGCCCAGGGACTGTGCAAGCGCTACGGCGCCACCGTCGCGCTGGACGGGCTCGACCTCGCCGTCCCGGCCGGGGCGATCCTCGGCGTGCTCGGCCCGAACGGGGCCGGCAAGACGACGGCCGTCCGCATCCTCACCACGCTCGCGAGGCCCGACGCCGGCACCGGGCGCGTCGCCGGACACGACGTGGTCCGGGAGGCCGACGCCGTGCGCCGCGCGATCGGCGTCACCGCGCAGAGCGCGACGGTCGACGAGGTGCTGACCGGCCGCCAGAACCTCGTCATGATCGGCCGCCTCTCCGGTCTGCGCCGCCGCGACGCACACGCGCGCGCGGCCGCGCTGCTCGAGCAGTTCGAGCTCGCGGACTCCGGCGACCGGATGGTCCGTGAGTACTCGGGCGGCATGCGGCGCCGCCTCGACCTCGCAGCGAGCCTCGTCACGCGTCCGCCCGTGCTGTTCCTCGACGAGCCGACGACCGGCCTCGACCCCACGAGCCGCGTGCGCATGTGGGGCGTCATCCGCGAGCTCGTCGCCGGCGGCGCGACCCTGCTCCTCACGACGCAGTACCTGGACGAGGCCGACGAGCTCGCCGACCGGATCCTCGTGATCGACCGCGGCCGCGCCATCTCGGAGGGAACCGCGGCCGAGCTGAAGGCGCAGACCGGCGGCGCGAGGCTCGAGGTGACGCTGACGGCTCCGGACGGCGGGGCGACGGCCGCCCTCGCCGCCTACGTCTCCGGCGACGTGCACGAGAGCCACGACGGGATGCGGCTGCGCGCGCCGACCCGCAACGAGCCGGGCCTCGCGACGCGCGTCGTCCGCGCGCTCGACGACGCCGGCATCACCGTCGACGACGTGCAGGTCCACCAGCCGTCGCTCGACGACGTCTTCTTCGCGCTCACCGGCCATGCGGCCGAGGACGAAGAGGCGGCGGCCGCATGAGGACGATGCTCCGCGATGTCTCGGTGCTCACGGTTCGCAACCTCGTGCACATCCGGCGCGAGCCGCTCCAGCTCTCCGACGTGACGGTGCAGCCGGTCCTCTTCACGCTGCTCTTCACCTACGTCTTCGGCGCGGGAATCGTGCTGCCCGGTCACGGCAGCTACAACGCCTTCGCCATCGCCGGCCTGCTCGCCCTCAACCTGACGACGTCGTCGATGGGGACGGCGGTCGGGCTGAGCAACGACCTGACGAGCGGCGCGATCGACCGCTTCCGGACGCTGCCCATCTGGCGCCCGGCCGTGCTCGCCGGCCGCTCGCTCGCCGACCTCCTCACAGCCGGGATCTGCGCGACGATCGTCGCGCTCAGCGGCCTCGTGATCGGCTGGCGGCCCGAGCACGGGATCGCGCGCATGCTGGCCGGCTTCGGCCTCTTCCTGTTCTTCAGCTACGCGGTGTCGTGGTACTGCGCGTGCCTCGGCATCATGAGCAAGGGCCCGGAGTCGGCCCAGGGCCTCGGACTGATCGTGCTCTTCCCGCTCGCGTTCGTCTCCAACGCGATGGTGCCGACCCAGCACATGCCGTCCGTCCTCCGCATCGTCGCCGACTGGAATCCCGTCAGCGCGGTCACCTCCGCGGCCCGCGAGCTGTGGGGCAACCCGAACCCGTCGGCCGCGATCGGAGACTGGCCGATGCAGCACCCGGTGGCCGCGTCGCTTCTCTGGTCGTTCGCCCTCGTCGCGACCTTCGCCCCGCTCGCGGTGCTCCTGTACCGGCGCCGCACCACCACCTAGCTCAACTGACGACGCGGCGCCAGAACGTCCACAAGGAGACGAGCCCGAGCCCGATCGAGCCGCCGACGAGCGCGAGCGAGAACGCCCAGATCGGCATGTGCGGCAGCTCGGGCGTGAGCGACGTCCGCAGCCCTTCGCTCATGTACACCATCGGATTGAAGAGGACGAGCACCTTGAGCCAGAGGATCGGGGTCAGCGCCGCCCACGGGTAGTAGATGCAGCCGAGGAACGTGAGCGGGAGCACGACGACCGCAAAGAGCAGGGTCACCTTCCGCGGGTCGAGCACCGTCCCGATGAAGAGGCCCATCGCGGCCGCGAGGAACGACGCGAAGACGAGCGCGAAGACGAAGAGCGGGATGTCGTGGACGTGCACCGTCGGCGCGGCCCCGTGCGCGTGGACGAGGTAGACGATCGGAAAGACGACCCCCGCGGCGATCAGCGACTGGAGCGCGCCGGCGACGATCTTCTCCAGGCCGACCATCCAGACCGGCACGGGCGCGAGCACGCGGTCTTCGATCTCCTTGCTCACGCTGAACTCCTGCACGAGCGGCAGCGCGACCGCCTGGATCCCCTGGAAGTTGATCGCCACCGCGATCAGTCCCGGCACGAGCACGGTCGAGAACGAGACTCCGGTCGCACCGCCGTGGAAGCCCTGCCCGATCTTCGGGAACACGTACGCGAAGACGAAGACGAAGAGGAGCGGCTGCATGATCGTCCGGACGAGGAACTGGCCGAAGTTGCGGCGCAGCACCCGGAGGTCGCGCGCGAGCAGGGCGTAGAAGGTATGGAGCTGGAGCCTCATTCGCGGTACTCCCGGCCGGTCAGGTTGAGGAAGACGGTCTCGAGGCTCGGCGGCAGGCTCGTCGCGTCGCGGACGGTGAGGCCGAGCTCGCCGGCGCCCGCGATCAGCTGCGAAAGGATGCCCTCCGAGCGGCGGACGTGAACGCGCACGACCTGCCCCTCCTGCTCGACCGAGCGGATGCCGTCCAGCCGCTCGGCCCGCTCGGCCAGACGCGCCGTGTCGCCCTCGACGGTCACGGTGATCAGCGTCTCGTCGCCGTGCTCGCGCTTCAATGCGGCGGGAGTGTCGACGGCGAGCGCTTTGCCGTGATCGATGATCGCGATCCGCTGGCAGAGGACGTCGGCCTCCTCCATGTAGTGCGTCGTGAGGAGCGTCGTCTGGCCGGCGCGGTGGAGCTCTTCGAGGATGCGCCAGAGGTTGATCCGCGTCTGCGGGTCGATGCCCGAGGTCGGCTCGTCGAGGAAGAGCACGTGCGGCTCGTGGACGAGCGCGCGGGCGATCATCAGCCGCTGTGCGAGCCCCCCGGAGAGCTGGAACACCATCGAGCCGGCGCGGTCGGTGAGGGCGAACTGCTCGAGCAGCTCGTCGGCCCGCGCCCGCGCGCGGGCGCGGGGCACGCCGAAGAAACGGCCGTGGTAGTAGAGGTTCTCCCAGACGGTGAGCGCGCGGTCGAGCGTGTTCGCCTGCGACACGACGCCGATTTCGCGCTTCACCCTGGCGGGCTCGCGGCGGACGTCGAGGCCCGACACGAGCGCCCGTCCCTTCGTCGGGACGACCGTCGTCGTGAGCATCCCGATCGTGGTCGACTTGCCCGCGCCGTTCGGGCCGAGCAGCCCGAAGAACTCCCCCGAGCGGACCTCGAGATCGAGCCCGTCGACGGCGACGAGCGTGCCGTAGACCTTGCGCAGCTGCTCGGTTCGGATGGGGGCGGCGGCCATGCGGCGAGCCTAGCCACCCCGGAGGTCGGCCCGCCCGCTATGCCGCGTCGGCGAGCGCGACCTCCTGCGGCGCCGGCTCTTCGCTCGGACGCGGGCTCGGAATGAGCGCAGCCGCGCCCGCGGCCAGGAGCACGACGACGCCGCCCGCCAGCACCGCGGTGTTCGAGCCGTGGACGAACGTCTCGGCCGTGCGGTAGCCGCCGACGTGCGCGAACACCGACGCGAGGACGGCGACGCCGAAGACGCCGCCGAGCTCGCGGATCGCGTTCGTCGCGCCGGAGGCCTTGCCCTGCTCGAGCTCGCGGACGGTCGCGAGCACGACGTTCGCGACCGGTGCGAAAAAGAGCGCCATGCCGGTGCCGGAGAGGAAGAACGCTCCGACGAAGTCGGCGTACGGCGTCGTCGGGGTCGCGACGGAGGCGATCCAGAGCAGCCCGCCGCCCTGCAGCAGCAGCCCGAGCGTCATCAGGCGCCGCCCGCCCACCCGGTCGGAGAGAGCGCCCGCGACCGGGGCGACGAAGATCGGCATCGCCGTCCACGGCAGGATCCGGAGCCCGGCCTGCAGCGGCGAGAGCCCCTGCACGGTCTGGAAATACTGCGCGAGCAGGAAGATCGAGCCGAACATCCCGAAGAACATGAGGAGCGACGCGACGTTGGCGAGCGTGAACGTGCGATCGCCGAAGAATCGCAGCGGCAGCATCGGCGCCGCGGCGCGGCGCTCCCAGGCGACGAAGACGGCGAGGAGGAAGACGCCGGCCACGAGCGGCGCGACGATCCCGGCGCTCGTCCAGCCGTGGGCGTTGCCTCGGATCAGCCCCCAGACGATCCCGAGCAGACCGGCGCTCGCCAGCCCGAGGCCCGGCAGATCGAGGGAGGAGTCGGGGCCGCGCGTCTCCTCGAGGCGCCGCCACGCGAGCGGCGCGAGGACGAGGCCGATCGGGACGTTGAGCCAGAAGATCCAGTGCCAGGAGATGCCGCTCACGACGGCGCCGACGACGAGCGGGCCGATCGCGATCGCGAGACCGCCGACGCCGCCCCAGATCCCGAGCGCGAGCCCGCGCCGTGCGGCCGGGACGCCCGCCGAGAGGATCGTCAGCGTGAGCGGGGCGACGATCGCGCCGCCCACTCCCTGCACCGCGCGGGCCGCGTCGAGCATCGTCGGGCTCGTGGAGAGCGCCGCGAGGGCGGACGCGCCGGTGAAGAGAAGCAGGCCCGCCCCGAACAGCCGGCGCCGACCGAAGCGGTCGCCGAGCGCCGCGCCAGTCAACAGGAGGACGGCGAACGTGAGCGTGTAGGCGTTGACCGTCCACTCGAGCTGCGAGATCGACGCGTGCAGCTGGCGCCTGATCACCGGCAATGCCGTCGTGACGACGAGGTTGTCGAGGCTGACCATGAAGAGCGCGACGGAGGTGATGGCGAGCGTCCAGAACGTTCTCCGCTTTGTAAGATTGTGAGTCATCACTTCCTTCCTATCGAAAAAAGAGAGAGGTCAGAGCGCCTTGCCGCAGCTGTCGAGGAGCTCGGTCATCCACGGCTCCGGGTCGGAGTCGGCGTGCATCGAGGCGAGGACGTTGAGGAACATCCCGGTGGCGAAGAACCGCCAGAGCGTCTCGGCCTCCGCGCCGGAGACGCGCCGCGCATAGGCGACGAGATCGCCGAAGCCGGCGCGGACGACGGCCCGGATCTCCGGGTCGTCGGTGGCTGCGTATGCCTGCATCTGCCCCTGGAGAAAGGTCCGATCCTGGCGCAGCTGCTCCATGTACGCGTGACCGGCGGCGTGAAGCGCCTCCTCGCCGCGCAACCCCTCGGCCGCACGCTGGAATCCCTCGAGGGTCTCGCGGAAGTTGCGGTTCACCGAGGCGATGAAGAGCTCCTTCTTCGTCCCGAAGAGCCGGAACAGATACGGCTGCGAGATGCCCGCCCGCGCAGCGATGTCCTCGGTCGAGGCGCCGACGTAGCCCTTCTCGGCGAACTCGACCCGGGCCGCGTCGAGAACCGCTTCCTTGCGCTCTGCCGCGCTGAGCCTGGTAGGAGACGCCGGGTTCATGGCCGCATAGTAAGTGATGACTCACAAGCTTGTCAAGGCTGCCTCTCCCGGGCACGGCGGCGCTAGCATCGCGAGCGTGCGACGGGCGATCGGCCTTGCAGCATTCGTCGCGGTCCTGACCGCGATGCCGGCAACCGCGGCGCCGAGCTTCGGCAACCCGAAGGGACATTTCCCCGTGCCGCCCGCCGGCCGGGCCGTCGGCACCGCACATCCCGACCACGTGATCGGCGACGGTACGCCGGCGGGCTGCACGTCGGCCGCCGTCGTACGCGCGGTCGCCGCGGGCGGCGTCATCACGTTCGACTGCGGGCCCGGCCCCGTCACGATCACGATGCGCTCGACCGCCCGCGTGAACAAGACGACGCACCGGATCGTGCTCGACGGCGGCGGTCTCGTCACGCTGAGCGGAGGCGGCGAGCGCCGGATCCTCTACTCGGACACCTGCGCCGGGAAGTGGTCGACGGACGACTGCGTCGACCAGCCGTATCCGCAGGTCGTCGTCCAGCACATCACCTTCGAGGACGGCTACGACGGGACGCACCAGGCGACCTGCACGGCCAACGCCCCGAGGTGCTGGTACGGCGGGGTCGACGGCGGCGGGGCGATCTACGTCGAGGGCGGGCAGTTCAAGGCGGTCGACGCGCGCTTCGTCCACAACCGCTGCTACGCCTACGGCCCCGATCTCGGCGGCGGGGCGATTCGCGCCCTCGCCCAGTACAGGAACCGCCCGGTCTACATCACCGACGACACGTTCGAGGGCGGCCGCTGCTCGAACGGCGGCGCGCTGAGCAGCATCTCCGTCCAGTGGGACATCCTCGACAGCGAGTTCGTCGACAACAGGGCGGTCGGCTGGGGCGCCAACCCGGCCTCGAGCGGGACGCGCGGAGGCGGCAGCGGCGGCGCCGTCTACCTCGACGGCAAGAACGACAACGTGCTGATCGCCGGCACCGTCATGAGCGGCAGTCGCGCGCGGGAGGGCGGGGGCGCCGTCTTCGACGTCGTCGACGTCGGCTGGGGCGCCCTGAAGCTCGACGAGTCGCACCTGGACGACAACACCAGTGGAGAGTTCCAGACGTTCCCCGGGATCTACTACGACCTCGACGGCAAGGACACCGTCCCGGTGATGGTCAAGTCGACCGACCACTGAGCCGAAGGCGCTCCTCGGCGGCGGCGAGGACCCGGACCACGTCGCACGCGAAGGCCGCGTCGAAGCGGCTGTCCCCGGCGAGCAGTGCGTCGATCGCGGCGGCGTAGGCGGCCGCGGGAGCCGTGCCGCCGGGCATGCGGGCAACGCCTGCATCGCCCCAGAAGACCGCTTCCCTGAGCTCCGCGCGGGAGGTCAGGCTCAGCGTCACGCTGGCCGCCGCGCCCGTCCCGTGCCGCAGGGCGAGATGCACCTCGTCACCCGGCCCGCCCACCGCCGCGACGTCCTCGACCGGGCCGAGCGTGGGCAGCAGGAACGCGAGGGCGTGCGGGCCGAGATCCCAGAGAGCGCCGTGCTGCCGCCGCCACGCCGACTCTCCGAAGGGATTCCCGGGCTCGAAGATCGACGCGAGCCAGGTGACGCTGCCCCCATCCCAGCGGTGCGGCTCCACCTCCGTGGCGAACCAGGCGGAGAGGCGAGGTTCGAAGCGGGTGAAGAAGACGACCGTGGGCGCGTGCGCAGCCTCGACGATCCGCTCTGCCGCCTCGACGGTCAGCGCGAGCGGCTTCTCGAGCAGGAGCGCGCGTCCGGCCCCGGCCGCCTCGGCCGCGAGGCCCGCCTGGACGTCCGGAGGAACCGCGAAGGCGACGGCGTCGACGGCGGCGATGAGCTCCTCGGCGCGGGAGAACGGCTCTGCGCGGTACTGCGCCGCGAGCGCCGCCGCCTTCGCCGGATCGCGTCCCCAGACGCCGACCAGCTCGGTCTGAGGATGGGCAGCGAGCCCGGGGGCGTGCACGTCCCGGGCCCAGGGGCCGGTCCCGATCAGGCCGAACCGCAACACGCGCCTCCCGCCTAGGGTCGGGTGCTCGACGCAGACGATCCCGAACCGCTGCGGGTAATCGTATCCCACCAGGTCGTGCCCGCCTCCCGGCGGCGGCCTCTCGCGTGATTGAGTGGCGGGTGCTGTCACGCTCGACCCTCGAGCGGCACCCGTATCCACGACCGGAGCAGGTCCTCGGCCAGCGCCCGATCGCCGGCCATCTGGGCGAGGAACCGGCCGAGCCGGCCTCGCAGGCGCGGAAGAGCTGCTCGACGGTCTCGGCAGGTGCAGAGGAAGCCACTCGGGATCGCGCGAAAATCGCGGCTGAGAGCGGCGCGGACGTATGCTCCGCGGATGGACGAAAGGCGGGCGCGCGAGCTGCTCGAGGCCGAGCGCAGGCGGATCGAGCGCGCCCTGAGCGGCCTCGCCCGTGGGGACGACGCCGAGCCGGCCGACGAGTACGACCCCGGGAACCTCGCCTCCGACCTCTACCAGGACGAGCTCGACGAGGCCCTCGAAGACGACCTGCGCGAGCGGCTGGCCGCGGTCCAGCGCGCCGAGCAGCGCCTCGCCGACGGCACGTACGGGCTCTCGATCGAGAGCGGCGAACCGATCCCCGACGCGCGGCTCGAAGCGCTGCCGACGGCCGAGCGCACCGCAGAGGAAGAGAGGGCGCGGCGGACGCCGTAGAAGACGACAGTCCCGCCGGGACCTCGTCCGGCTCGAGGTTGCTGCGGGGCGTGCGGGCGGGATGGTCGCGCGCACGGTGGGAGAGGCCCTTCCAGCCGGCGGCGCTGAGGAGCGCCGCGCGGGCGGCGATCGTGATGCCCGCCGTGTTCGCGCTCGCGGACAAGGTGATCGCGAAGCCGGACACGTCGCTCATGGCGGCCTTCGGCTCGTTCGCGATGCTCGTGCTGGTGGAGTTCGCCGGTCCCGTGCGGGCGCGGCTGGCGGCCTACGGCGGGCTCGCGGTGGCCGGGGCCGTGTTCGTGACGCTCGGAACGCTCTGCTCGCGCGATCCCTGGCTGGCGGCCGGCGGAATGGCCGTCGTCGGGTTCGCGACGCTCTTCGCCGGCGTGTTGGGAGGCTACGTCGCAGCCGGCTCGGCGGCGGCGATCCTGACCTTCGTCCTGCCCGTGACGATTCCCGCTCCGATCTCGGCGATTCCGGATCGCCTCGAGGGCTGGGGACTGGCCGCGGGAGCCGGGATGGCCGCCGTCCTCCTCCTCTGGCCCAACCGGCGGCGCGAAGACCTGCGGCGCGACGTCTCCGCCGCGCTCCGCGCCGTGGCCGACCTGGTCGAATCCGACAGCGCCGGCACCGCCGAGACGGCGCGGCAGGCCGAGCAGGCCGTCGCTGGGCTCGCGCGCCGCTTCCTCGGCTCGCAGCACGGGCCCGCCGGGGCGGCCGCCGCAACCGCTGCTCTCGCCTCCTTCCCGGACGAGCTGGGCTGGCTGCTCTCGTTCCTCGAGCCGAGCTCGGAGCGGCCGCCGCTGACGATCGCCTGCGCCGAGGACGAGGAGGCCCTCGCCGCGATCGGCTCCGTGCTGCGCGCGAGCGCCGCGAGGCTCGCGACCGGCAGCGGAGAGATCGAGCTGGCCCGGCTCGACGCGGCGAGGGCGGCCGTGGCGAGGGCCGTGATGCGCCGGCTGCCCGAGCTGCCGGCGGACGTCGACGAGGACACGCTGACGTCGTCGCTCGAGCAGCCGTTCCGGATCCGGGTCGCGGCTTCCTCCGCCCGGCAGCTCGCCGGCTATGCGCTGCTGGCGACGGGCGGCGCGGTCCCGGAATACGACGAGCGCGAGCCTGCCGGGCAGGCGGCTCGCGCCACCCTCGAGCGCACGGAGCAGCTCGCATTCGCCCGCGTCCGGGGCGACTCGGTCTGGTTCCAGAACAGCGTGCGTGGAGCGGTCGGGCTCGCGCTCGCCGTCTACATCGCGCAACGGACGGGTCTCCAGCACGGCTTCTGGGTCGTGCTCGGAACGCTCTCCGTCCTCCGCTCGAACGCCCTCGGCACGGGCTGGTCGATCCTGAGCGCACTCGCCGGCACCGCGGTGGGGCTCGTCGTCGGCGCGCTGCTCGTGACCGGCATCGGCACGCACGACGCCGTCCTCTGGGGCGTCCTGCCCCTCGGCGTCCTGCTCGCCGCATACGCGCCGCGCGCGATCTCCTTCGCCGCCGGCCAGGCCGGGTTCACGGTCGTCCTCTTCATCCTCTTCAACATCGTCCAGCCGGTCGGCTGGCGGGTGGGGATCGTGCGGATCGAGGACGTCGCGATCGGATTCGCGATCAGTCTCGGCGTCGGCCTGCTCTTCTGGCCGCGCGGCGCTGCGGCGCGGCTGAGCCGCGACCTCGGCGCGGCGTACGCGAGCGCGGTCGAGCTCGTGGTCGCAACGGCGCAAGGGCTCGGCGACGGCCCCGAGACGGATGCGACGGCGGAGCGGGAGCGCGAGGCCGACGCGGCCGGCCGGCGGCTCGACGACGCCTTCCGCCAGTACGTGAGCGAGCGCTCGGCGACCCGGCTCGACGTCGAGGATGTCGCCGCGCTCGTGGGCGGCGCCGCGCGCGTGCGGCGAGCGGCGCTCTCGCTCGCGGGGCTCGCCGCGATGGCCGGGGACGGCCGCCGGCTCGGCAGCTGCGCTCGCAACCTCGACGGCGAGCTCCTCGCGCTCCAGTCGTGGTACATCACGCTCGGCTACGCGCTCGAGAACGGACGGACCGTACCGCCGCCGCACCTCCGCGACCGGGACGGCCGCGCGCAGCTGCTCGCCTGCGTCCGGAGCGCGACACAGGCACGCACGCCGGGCGCAGTCGAGGCGGCGGCCGTGCTCCTCTGGGCCAGCCAGCACCTCGACGATCTCTGGCGGCTCGAGTCGCACATCGCCGAGCGCGCGCCGACGTAGGACGGCGCTTCGGGAGTAGGCTCGACTCGTGGAGAGACCCTCCAGTCCCTCGCTGTCGGCGTCGCAGCTGGAGCTGCTCGCCCGGCTGGGCGAGGAGCGGACGGCGGCCGTCGGCGACACGCTCTTCCGGGTCGGAGACGCGACGTATCCCTTCATCGCGATCCGCGAAGGCGAGGTGGCGATCCTCGACGCGGCGGGCAGCGAGATCGTCCGCCACGGCGCCTCGGGCTTTCTCGGCGAGTTGAACCTCCTCTCCGGCCAGACCGTCTTCGTCACCGCGGTCGTGACGAAGCCGCTGCGCTATGTCGCGGTCGACCGCGACGTACTGCGCGACCTGCTCTTCGACGACGGCCCGCTCAGCGACATCGTTCTCTCGACCTTCATCGCCCGGCGCGAGGCGTTGCAACGCGTCCAGGGGATCGGCCTCGAGATCGTCGGTCCGCGCACGTCCGAGGCGACGATGCGGATGCTGGACTTCGTCCGTGCCAACCGGCTCCCGTTCACCTGGAAGGACGCGCAGCCGCCGGACGGCGCAGAGCCGCCGCTCGTTCGCCTTCCCGGCGGACCGGAGCTGCAGCAGCCGTCGCAGGGGGAGGTGCTGCGCGCGCTCGGGATCGGTCGCGAGCTCGCGCCGCGCGAGGAGGTCGACCTGCTCGTCGTCGGCGGCGGCCCCGCCGGGCTCGGCGCGGCCGTCTACGGCGCCTCCGAGGGGCTCGACACGCTGATCGTCGAGGGCACGGCGCTCGGGGGCCAGGCGGGCTCGTCGCGGCGGATCGAGAACTATCTCGGCTTCCCGGCCGGAGTCAGCGGCACGGAGCTGACCAGCCGCGCGATCAGCCAGGCGCGCAAGTTCGGCGCGCGGTCGGCGACTCCCTACCGCGCGATCGAGCTCGAGCCGGGCGACGGGCGGCACGTCGTCCGGCTCGAGGAGGGCCACGAGATCGCGGCGCGCGCCGTCATCCTCGCGACCGGCGCCGAGTACCGGCGGCTTCCGGTCGAGGGCCTCGCGGACTACGAGGGCGTGAGCGCCTTCTACGCGGCGGGGCCGCCCGAGGCGCAGCTGTGCGGCGCGGCGCGCGTGGCGGTCGTCGGCGGCGGCAACTCCGCCGGGCAGGCGGCCGTGTGGCTCGCGCGCGGCGGCGCGCTCGTGACGCTGCTCCACCGCCGCGCCGACCTGCGCGAGACGATGTCGGACTACCTGATCCGGGAGCTCGAGCGCTACGGCGTCGCCATCCGCGACCGCAGCGAGATCGCCGCCCTGCACGGAGCGGACGGGAAGCTCGAGGCGGTCACGCTCAGCGACGGCGCGCGGCTCCCGTTCTCGTTCCTCTTCTTCTTCCTCGGCGCGAGACCGTGCACGGAGTGGCTCGACGACGCGGTGGCGCGCGCCGCCGACGGCTTCATCCTCACCGGCGAGGCGACCGGCGCCGAGCACCTGCTCGAGACGAGCGTGCCCGGCATCTTCGCCACCGGCGACGTCCGTTCCGGCTCGACCAAACGCTGTGCCACCGCAGTCGGAGAAGGCTCGATGGCCGTGCAGTTCGTCCACAAGCACCTCGCCGCCTCCCCGGCCGCCGGCGTGCGATGAGCGAGATCTGCACCCACCTCGACCAGGTCGCGCTGACGGAGCTGCCCGAGGCGGTGGACGGCTGCGAGGAATGCCTGCGCGAGGGCGGCAAGTGGCTGCACCTCCGCATCTGCCTCACGTGCGGTCACGTCGGCTGCTGCGACGACTCGCCGAGCCGCCACGCCACCGCGCACCATCACGAGACGTCGCACCCGATCATCCGCTCGCTCGAGCCCGGCGAGACGTGGTCGTGGTGCTATGTAGACGAGGTCGGATTCGTTCTCGACGGCATCAGCGGATCGACGCGCATCCCGCCCTCGCCGCTCCTGAGCTAGGCCCGAAAGGAGGCCATCATGGCAACCGACACACACGAGGCGCAGCTCCCGGCGCTCGATCCGGAGCGACGCCGCGAGACCGCCGACGAGCTGCAGGCGACGCTCGTCGAGCTCGTCGACCTGTCCTTGCTCGGCAAGCAGCTGCACTGGAACATCTTCGGACGGCCGTTCCAGCCGCTCCACGAGCACCTCGACGAGCTCGTCGACTCGTGGCGCGACCTCTCCGACACCGTGGCGGAGCGCGCCGTCGCGCTCGGCATCCCTCCCGACGGCAGAGCCGGAACCGTGAGCGCCTCCTCCGGCATCGAGCCGGTCGCGGCCGGCGCGCTCGACACCGACGCGGCGACGCACGAGCTCGTCGCGCGCCTCGCCGACGTCGCGGGGCGGATCAGGACGCGGATGGACCGCCTCGGCGACCTCGACCTCGCGTCGCAGGACGTGCTCGTCGAGGTGATCCGCGAGCTCGAGAAGCAGCTGTGGATGCTCCGCGTGTCGCTGCCGGCCGGCTGATCCGGGACGTCTCGCCTTCCGGGACTTGACTTTGCCCTACAAAGTAGGCTACTTTGTGGTGCAAAGTTAATGAGAGGAGACGAGGTGAACGGACAGCCCGACCCAGCAGGCAGCGGCATGAGTAGCCGGTTCGACACGTTCAGCCCGCCGCCGCCCGAGCCCGATCCCTGGGAGACGGCGGCGGAGGGCGGGACGGACGACGACGAGGCCGATGAGCTCGACCCCCGCGACGCCGCCGCCTTGCTCGCGCAGACGACGCAGCAGGCCGAGCGCCAGTTCGACGAGCAGCCGGCGTTCGTCCTCTTCGTCGCGGGGCTTACGGTGCTGATCGCCTACGGCGCCGTCTGGTTCTCCGTCCGCCACCAGCATCCGTACGTCGGCCCGACCGGCACTGCGCTGGGCGTGCTGTACGGCGTCCTGGCGGTCTGGATCGTCTTCGTCGTCACCGTCCTGCGCCGCCGTCTCAGCGGGCGCTCGTCGCCGCGGCGGCAACTCGAGGGGATCGTCTTCGCCTCGGTCTGGATCTGCGTCTACGTGTACCAGGGCGCCCTCTACCACACCGACCACGACCACGCGATCGCGTACGGAGTCTGGCCGGCCGTCGCCCCGCTGCTCGTCGTCGGCGCGGCCGCCGCCGGCTACGAGGCCGCCCGCGGGAAGCGGGGCAACGCCGCCTTCGCGGTCGCCGTCGTCGCCCTTGCCGCGTGCGGCGCCTTCGCCGGCCCCGCCGGCGTCTGGGGCGTGATGAGCGTGGGCTTGTGCTCCCTGTGCCTGCTCGCCGGCGCCGCCCGCTACCGGCAGCGGCGCGCGTGAGGGCTCCCGCATGACCGTCCAGGACCTCGACCCGCTCATCCACGTCCCCGCCCGGTTGCGGATCGTCGCCACGCTCGCGGCGCTGCCCGAGGACGACACGCTCTCGTTCACCCGCCTGCAGGAGCTGATCGGCCTCACGCCCGGCAACCTGATCACGCACCTGCGCAAGCTCGAAGAGGCCCGCTACATCGAGACGAATAAGACCGTCGACGGAGCCGGCGCCCGAACGTCGGTCGCCATCACGACCCGCGGTCGGACGGCGCTCGAGGACTACACCGCGACGCTGCGCGAGCTCCTGGGAGAGCTATGAGACGCCTCCGCCCGCTCCTGGCGATCGCCGCGCTCGCCTGCGCGGCCGCAACGGCCCACGCGGGGACGGGCCCCGTCGGAGCGCCGCCGCCGCAGTGGGCCGCGAACACCGGCTCCTGGCCGTCACACAACGAGGGCCTGGCGAACACGCGCGCGAACCTGCACACGCGGATCGACGCCCGCGACGTCGCGACGCTGAAGAAGCGCTGGACCTTCCGGCTCCCGTACGTCGGCGGCTGGGGAGCGTTCACCTCGAACCCGATCGTCGCCGGCGGCGCGGTCTACCTCGAGGATCCCGACTCCGACGTCTTCGCCCTGAAGCTCGGCTCGGGGAAGCTCGCCTGGCAGCACGACTACCACTCGGTCACCCCCTCCGGCGGCCCGAACGGCGTCGCCTTCGGCTACGGCCTCGTCTACGGGGAGACGGCGAGCTCCGTCTTCGCGCTCGACCCTGAGACGGGCCGGCAGGTGTGGATCCGCAAGCTCGCCGTCAATCCCAAGGACGGGATCGACATGGCGCCGCAGCTCTACGACGGCAAGCTGCTGATCTCCACGATCCCGGGGAACTCGACGTCCTTCTACACCGGCGGCGCCTACGGCGTCGTCTACGCCCTCGACGCGCGGACCGGGAAGCGGCTCTGGAGCTTCTCGACGGTGAAGGGCGGCGCGAAGCTCTGGGGCAACCCGAAGCTGAACGGCGGCGGCGGACTCTGGTACCCGCCCGCGGTCGACTCGCACGGCCGCGTCTTCCTCGGCACCGGCAACCCCGGCCCGTATCCCCTCACGCCGGCCGACCCGAATGCGCGCAGCCGCCCCGGCCCCGACCTCTACACCGACTCCCTCGTCGCGCTGAACGGCGCCACCGGGAAGCTGCTCTGGTACCGGCAGGTCACGCCGCACGACCTCCGCGACCACGACTTCCAGGACTCCCCCGTCATCGTCACCGTCAAGGTGCACGGAAGGCCGACCGAGGCCGTGATCGGCGCCGGCAAGTCGGGCTTCGTGATCGCCTTCCGCGCCTCCGACGGCAAGCGCCTCTGGACGCTTCCGATCGGCGAGCACAACCGCTACCAGTCGGGCCCGCTCCCGGCCGAGCAGGTCACCTTCTGCCCGGGCGCGCTCGGCGGCGTTCTCACGCCGATGGCCGAGGCACACAACGTCCTCTACGTCCCATGGATCGACCTCTGCTGGAAGGCGTCCGCGACCAGCCTCGGCGGCGCGTCCGGCAAACCCCGAGGCGGCCTCGCTGCCGTCGACGCCGCGACCGGGCGCATCCGCTGGAAGCACACCTTCGGGACGATGGACTCCGGCGCCGCGACGGTCGCCGACGACGTCGTCTTCACCTCCGACTACTCCGGGACGATCTACGCCCTCTCGGCGAAGACCGGCGCGACGCTCTGGCACGCGCAGGCGCCCGCCGGGATCAACTCCTTCCCGGCCGTCACGAAGTCGATGCTGATCGTCGGAGCAGGCGCGATCACCTCGGCGGGCAAGAGCCCGCACGGGGAGATCGTCGCGTATTCGCTTCCTACTGGTACGCGTTCGTGAAGTAGCTCGACGCAGGCAGCGGCTTCGAGAGCAGGCCGACCGAGTGGAGCGCCTGCGCGACCTGCGTCCACTCCGACGCGCGCTGCTCGAGGAGCGAGCTCGTGCTGCCGAGCGCGGGGATCGTCGCCTTCCACCCGTCGAGGCTGTACTTCATGCCGCCGCCGATCTTCGGGTACGCGACGAGGTAGTCCTGCACCGCGGCGGCAGGATGGGCGATCGACCACGCGAACGCCTTCCGCGTCGCGGAGACGAACGCCTTCGCCTCCGAGCCGTGCGCCTTCAGCCACGAGCTCGTCGCGGTGTAGACCCAGATCGGCACGTTCGGGGCGCCGAACTTCGTCGCGAGCAGGACGCTCGGGCTCTTCCCCGTCCCGCTCTGCACCTGCGCGATCGCGTAGTTGAGCGTGTTCGTCGCGAGGTCGATCTTGCCCGCGAGCAGCGGCGCGATGTCGTCGCTCGAGAAGATCGGCTGGCTGACCTGGCTCGCGGTGACGTGGCCCGCCTTGAGGACGTACGGCATCATCGCCTTCGTCCACGAGTCGGTGAAGACACCGATCGACTTCCCCTGGATCTTGCTCACGTCGATCGGCTTGCCGGGCGGCGCCACGAGACCCCAGTCGTTGTCCTGGGAGTAGTTCGCGATCGACTTGACGTCGATCCCGGCCGCCTGGCCGAAGACGACGTCGGTGGTCGTGTCGAAGCCGATGTCGCCCCTGCCGGCGGCGAGCATCTTCACGGTCGTCGACGTGCTCGGCGGGATCACGATCTGGACGTTCAGCCCCGCCTGCTTGTAGTAGCCGCGCGCGTTGCCGACGGTGAGCGGGACGGCCTCGAAGTCGATGCCCGGCCAGTCGAATACGACCCGGAGCGTTGTCGGCTGCGCCTGCTTTTGCCCGGTGGATGTCCCGCCGCCCGACGAGCCGCAGGCGGCCAAGACGAGCGCCCCGGTCAGCGCGACCGCGACTGCAGAAGCGAACCGAACCATCCTCGAGCTCCTTTCCGTTCGTCGTTGCGCAGGAGAGAACCTACTCCGCGGCGCGCGGTGGAGCGAGTTCGCCAGGGCGTCGCGACGACCTCCGCGGCGACGACGAGCAGGAACGACGCGATGCCGATCGCCGTCAGCAGGATCGTCGCGCCCATGACGCCCTTCGTGTCGAGCGTCCCGGCCTCGGTCTGCAGGTACGTGCCGAGCCCGTACTGCGCGGAGGCCACCCACTCGCCGATCACCGCGCCGGTGACCGCGTACGTGGCGCCGATCTTCAGGCCGGAGAAGAGCGGGCTCAACGTCGCGGGCAGCTGGATCGCGAGGAACGCCCGCCATCGCTTCGCGCCCATCACGCGCGAGAGGTTGAGGAGGTCCTGGTCGACGTGGGCGAGCCCGTCGAGGACGTTGACGACGACCGGGAAGAAGACGACCCAGGCGACGATCACGAGCTTCGGCAGCAGGCCGAAGCCGAAGAGGATCGCGAGCGGGGCCGCGATGGCGACGATCGGGACGGCCTGCGACGTGATCAGGGTCGGGTAGAGCAGGCGCTGCACGGTCTTCGAGGCGGACATGACGACGGCGAGCAGGAAGCCGACCGCCGCGCCGATCAGGAAGCCGTACGCCGTCTCCCCGATCGTCTGCAAGGTCAGCGGCTGGAAGGTCGACCAGCGGTCGTAGATCGTCGCAACCGAAGACTGCGGCGTCGGCAGCGCGTACGCCTTGAGGTCGAAGGCGAAGATGACGAGGTTCCAGACCCCGAAGATGAGGCCGACGGCGAGGGCGGCCAGCGCGACGCGAACGGCGCTGCGCCGAAGGAAGTTCATGCCGGCACCACCGCGGCGGGCTTGTGCAGCAGCCGGAGCACCTCGCGCTTGAGCTCCGTGAAGCCGGGCGAGGTCAGCACGTCGAGGTCGCGCGGCCGCGGCAGCGGGATCCGCAGGTCGGCGACGATCCGGCCCGGGCGCTCGCTCATCACGGCGACGCGATCGGCGAGGAGGATCGCCTCGTCGACGTCGTGCGTGACGAAGAGGATCGTGACGTTCAGGTCCTCGTAGACCGAGAGCAGCCAGAGCTGCATGTCGAGGCGGGTCTGGGAGTCGAGCGCGCCGAACGGCTCGTCGAGCAGGAGCACGTCGGTATGCAGGGCGAGCGTGCGCATGAGTGCGACCCGCTGGCGCATCCCGCCCGAGAGCGCGTGCGGGTAGTGGTCGAGGAACTCGCCCAGCCCGTAGCGCGTGGCGAGCGCGGCGGCCTCCGCGCGGTCGCGGCTCGTCGCGCCGCGCGTGAGGGCGGCGCCGAGGACGATGTTGCCGACGACCGTCCGCCACGGGATCAGGAGATCCTTCTGGAGCATGTAGCCGACGTGGCCCGTCTCGCCGGTGACGTCCCGGCCGTCGAGGAGGACGCGGCCCGACGTCGGCGACAGCAGCCCCGAGACGATGTTGAAGAGCGTCGACTTGCCGCTCCCGGACGGGCCGACGATCGAGACGAACTCCGACTGCCCGATCTCGAGGCTCAGGTGCTCGAGCGCGGGCGCGCCGTCGAAGCGAACCGTGACGTCCTCGACCGCGACCCTGGGAGCGTCCGCCGCCATGCCGTCATCTTTGCGCAGCCGGCGGGCCGCAGGTTCAGACTTCGCAGCGTGGCGGATCTCGCGACGACGGCCCAGGGCCTTGCGATTCCGCTGCGCACCAAGGTCCTGTACGGAACGAGCAGGCTCGGGAGCGAGGCGCTCGGCAAGGCGAGCGGCCTGTGGCTCCTCTACTACTACGCGCCGCCACGCGACGCGCACCTGCCCACGCTCCTGCCGTCGCTCGCGGTCGGGGCGCTGCTCACGGCCGGTGGGATCGTCGCCGCCCTCGACGATGCGATCGTCGGCTGGTTCAGCGACCGCACCCGCTCGCGCTGGGGCCGCCGCATCCCGTACATCGTCCTCGGCGCGCCGCTCTGGTCGATCTTCTTCGTGCTCCTCTTCACGCCGCCGCCCCATGCCGGGAACGCGACGACGGCGGTCTACCTGCTGCTCGTGTTCGAGGCGATGTCGCTGTTCGGCTCGGTCGTGGTCAGCCCGTACGAGGCGCTGCTGCCGGAGATGGCTTCCACGAGCGGCGAGCGCGTGAGCCTCGAGGCGATCAAGGTCTACCTCGGCATCGCCGGCACCGCGATCGGGCTCGTCGTGAGCACCGTGCTCGTGCACCGCGTCGGGTTCAAGGCGATGGCCGTGACGGTCGCCGGCCTCGCCCTCGTCAGCCAGTACGTCGCGATCGGGGGAGTGTGGGAGCGCGCGAGGCGCTCGCGCATCCCGGCCGCGATCGGCTTTCGCGAGACGCTGCGGACGACCCTCCGCAACCGGCCGTTCCGGGTGCTGCTGCCGACCGTCGTCCTGTTCGCGCTCGCCTTCCAGCTGCTGCTAACGGACATCCCGTTCTACGTCCACGCGATCGTGGGCAAGCACAGCTGGCTCAGCGCGACCCTGCTCCTCGTGGTGGCGATCGCCGCCGCCGTCGTCTCCGTGCCGCTCTTCGCGCGGCTCGGCCGGCGGATCTCGAAGCGGCGCGCCTACAGCCTCTCGATTCTCGTCGCAGCGGCGACGTTCCCGCTGCTCGGACTCGCCGGGCTGCTGCCCGGCGTGCCGGCGACGGCGCAGCTCCTCGTCGTCGCAGCACTCGTCGGCGCGCCGATCGGCGCGAACTTCCTCTTCCCGGTGCCGCTGACCGCGGACGTGATCGACGACGACAGCTCCCGGACGACGCTGCGGCGCGAGGCGACCTACCTCGGCGCGTCGAGCTTCGTCCAGCGGACGGCGACCGCGCTCGCGCCGCTGCTCGTCGTGTTGCTGCGGCTGGCCGGCGACACGCGAGGACACACGATCGGCGTGCGGCTCGTCGGCCCGCTCGCCGGCGCGATCCTCCTCGCGGCGTACCTGGTCTTTCGAGCCTACGACCTGCCGGACAGCTAGCCGCGATGAGACGCTTCCACAGGCTCGGGGGCGTGCGGACCGTCTTCCTCCTGCTCGTGCTTGGTGCTGCGATCTCCGCAGTCGTGTACCGCTCCACGGTCTCGGCGCAGGCCCGTACCGTCGGCGTTCTCGCCCTGACGGGAAGGGTTCCCGTGCTCGCGTGGGCGACGCGCGGGCTGACGGACGCGCCGCGCGTGCAGCAGGACGCGGTCGTCGCGGGCGTGCCGACGTCGATCTACCGGCCCGGCAGCGGCGACCGCTGGCCGGCGCTCGTCTTCCTGAACGGCGTCACCGCCCGCGGCCGCCGTCATCCCGACGTGGAGCGGCTCGCCTCCGCGCTCGCCCGGGTCGGCTTCCTCGTGCTCGTCCCCGATCCGCCGGGCCTCGCCGAGGGCGAGATCACCGAGCGCACGCTCGCCGGGACGATCGGCGTCGTCCGCGCCGCCGCCGACCGCTCCGACGCGGCCGGCGGACGGGTCGGACTCGTCGGCGTCTCGGTCGGCGCGTCGCTCGGGTTGCTCGCCGCCGAGCAGCCGGCGCTCGCCGGCCGGATCACGCTCGTCGCCGGCATCGCGCCCTACGCAGACCTGCCGAACGTCGCCCGGCTCGCGACGACGGGCGAGATCCTCGAGCACGGGAGGCTCGTCCCCTACGCGGCCGAGAGCTTCCTCCCGCTCGTGATCGCCCGCTCGTTCGTCTCGGCGCTACCGCCGAGCGCCGACCGCAGCCGACTGCTCGCGGAGCTGCTGGAGCTGCACGAGGGCTCGCCCGACCCGCTCGCGCTCTTCCGCCGCCTGAAGCCGGCCGATGTCGCCCCTTCGGCACGGGCGCTCGTCGAGCTGCTCGCGAACCGCGACCCGGCCCGCTTCGACCGGCTCTACGGCCGCCTCTCGCCGGAGCTCCGCGCCTCGATCCTCCGCCTCTCGCCGCTCGCCGGCGCAGAACGGCTCCGCGTCCCGGTCGAGATCGCCTCCGCGCCGCACGACAAGTACTTCCCGTTCTCGGAGACGCGCGCGCTCGCCGAGGCGGCGACGCACGCGAAGGTGCAGCTCACGGTCACGTCGACCCTCCATCACGCGATCCCGAGCCTCTCCCTCTCGGACCTCGCGGACCTCTTCCGCTTCGACGGCTGGGCCGTTCGCTCGCTGCGCGGCCTCGGCTGAGGGATGACCGCGATGACGACGTCCTCGACGGCGTCGTTGTGGCCGACGAGGTCGATGCCGTTCTAACTCGAGACCGCTCCCCCGAGCTTCCGCAGCACCGCGTCGATGCGCACGAAGCCGCCCTTCGCGCCCTCCTCGACGCCGTACTCCATCGTCGTGTCGCGCTCCTCGGTCGTCGCGAAGCGCATCGTCTGCGTCAGCTTCGTCCGCTCCGCCTCGAGCTCCTCGAGCTCGAGCGTCTGGAGGTGGTTCTGGAACGTCTGCACGAGTCGCTCCGGCCGCTCGACCTCGCGGTACTCGCCCTCGACGACGCCGAACGCGGTGCGAAAGCGCCAGCGCCCGCCCGCGCGGACGTCCATCTCCTCGACCACCGTGCCGTCGCCCCACCACTCCGGGATCAGCTCGGGATCGGTCAGGACGGAGAAGACGTGCTCGCGCGGCGCGTCGAAGACCCGCTCGACCCGGATCTCGAGCTCGCTCGGCTGGGTGACGACGGTCTCGTTCATCCGCTCACCGCCTGCTTCACGAGCTTCGCGATCCTCGCCTCGTCCGTCTTCGTCAGCTTGGTGAGCGCGTAGACGACCGGCCACATCGAGCCGTCGTCGAGAGTCGCGGCGCCGTTGAACCCGAGCTCCGAATACCGCGCCTTGAACTTTCCGGCGTTCTTGAAGAAGCAGATGACGTTGCCGTCCTCGTTCGCGTACGCGGGCATGCCGTACCACGTCTTCGGCTTCAGCTCCGGCGCGGCCTTCCTGACGATCGCGTCGATCCGCTCGCCGATGGCGCGGTCGTCCGGCGTCATCTTCTCCAGCGCCTCGCGGAGGGCCGTCTCCCCGTCCTGGGTCGACTTCAGCTCCTTGGTACGCGCCCTCGCCGCGGCCTTCTCCTCCTTCGTGAACCCGCTCATCGTGCTCCTTTCGTCCGTTCGACGACCTGGGCGAAGCGGTCGAGCCGCTGCAGCCACGTGCTGATGCCCTCGAAGGCATAGGGCGAGAGCATGCACCTGCGAGCGCGACCGACCTTCTCCGTCGTGACGAGCTCCGCCTCCTCGAGCAGCCGCACGTGCTTCTTCATCCCGGTCAGCGACATGCCGAAGGGCCCGGCAAGCTCGCTGATCGTGGCGCTCCCGGTCCCGAGGCGCTCGAGGACGGCGCGGCGGGTCGGATCGGCGAGGGCTGCGAAGGCGCGGTCGACGGTTGCTCTTTGCTGAACCATTCGGTTCAGTATTGCACGCCCAACCGACGCGGTGCAAGAGCAGCGGCTCCGGCCCCGCGCCTCCTCAGACGGCGGCGTACTTCAGGCCGCGCTTCGTGATCTTGATCTTCGTCGCCCCGATCCGGTCGAGGGCCCTGCGCGTCGCCTCCGTCGCCTCCTCGTACGAGCCGGCGTCGAAGTTCAGCACCACCGTGTAGCCCGTGATCCGGGCGTGCTCGGCGCCTTCCGCGGCGAGCGCCTCCTCGAGCTCGTCGAGATCCCGGCTCAGATGGTGGAAGCGTGCGACAACCGTGTTCACACTCACTCCTTCCGCTGCTGGACTGGACGCCGTTCGTGCCGCAACGGCCGGAGCATGACACGTTGCCGCCCTGCCGTCATCCGAGCATTGCCGCAGCCGGCTCGACCGGGAAGCCGGGCGTGCGGAGGACGCGGCCGTCGTCGAGCACGGTGAGCGCCTCGTAGCCGCGCAGGCGGGCCGTCCACCCCGGCCCGCCCCGACCCATCGCGAAGGCGGCGGTCGCGTACGCGTCCGCGGTGGCGAGGTCGGGCCCGGCAATCGTGACCGAGAGGACGCCGGCCGGCGGCCGGCCGCTGTGCGGGTCGACGACGTGGTCACCGCGCGCATAGGCGCCGGAGGTCGCAACGGCGAGGTCGTCGCCGGCGACGACCGCGAGAACGCGCTGCGGCTCGCGCGGGTGCTCGATCCCGATCCGCCACTCGGCCTCGGGAAGCGCGCCGCCCCGGAGCCGGATGTCGCCGCCGGCGCTGATCGCATAGTTCCGCCAGCCGAGCTCGTCGGCGAGCGCGGCCGCGCGGTCGACCGACCAGCCCTTGACGAGGCCGGACGGGTCGACGCGGTCCGGCCGTACGGCGCGGACGTCGAAGTAGCCGTCCGTCTCGGCTCGCAGCTCCTCGCAGCGCTCGAGCGCCGCGCGCACGTCCTCGTGCGCGTCGGCGGGCTCGAGCTCGCCGCGGTCGAGGCGGCTGACCTCGCTCGACTCCTTGTACGTGCTGAAGCGCTCGTCGACCTCGCGGAACCAGTCGAAGAGCGGCTCGAGGAGCGTCTCGTCGTCCACGTCGCGCACGTCGACGACGATCGGCATCCCCATGATCTGCTCGACGCGAGCTACCAGCGCTTCTCCTTGAGGATCGCCGACTGGAGCGAGTGCTCGAAGCCCTGGCTCGAGTACGTCGCGCCCGTGACCATCTGGATCCGCGCGCTCTGGGCGGCGAGCGTCTCGTTGATCAGGATCGGGAGGGCCTCCTGGTTGATGAAGACCGAGCGATCGGTGTGGTTCGGGTAGATCGGCACCCGGACGGCGGTGATCCGACGCCTGACGCTCGTCTTCTTCGTCTTCCGGTTCGTCGTCGTCGTCTTCCGAACCACGAGCTTGACCTCGACGTAGCCCCAGCGCTGGGCCGACCCGAGCGCGCCCGTGAACGTCTTCGTCTTCGTCCTCGTGACGATCTTCGTCTTCGCGGTCGCCGCGGCCCAGGCGTTCATGCCGGGGAGGGCGAGTGCTGCGGCGCCGAGAAGCGGCGCGAGTGCCTTTCGCATGTGCTGCGTCTCCTTGTCTACGTGAGGACGAAACGTTCGAGATGGACCTGGCGGCGGGGAATGCCCGCGGCGCGCAAGTTCCGGCGGATGACGTCGATCATCGCGGGCGGGCCGCAGAGGAAGACGTCCCGCTCGGCGGCATCGGGCACGAGCTCGCGGAGGTGCTCGGGCGAGAGGAGCCGTTCGCCGTCGCCGCGGTGGTCGCCGACGACGTAGTGGACGGCGAGGCCGGCGCGGGCGGCGAGCGCGTCGAGCTCGTCCCTGAGCACGAGGTCGCCGTCGCTCAGCGCGCGGTAGAGGACGACGACGTCGCCGCGCATCCGCTCGACGAGGGCCCGGACGGGGGTGATCCCGATCCCGCCCGCGATCAGCAGCACCTTCTCGCGACGGCGCTGCGCCGCTTCGGTGAAGACGCCGAACGGGCCTTCCGACAGCACGCGGGTGCCGGGACGGAGCCCGGCCATGCGCGCGGTGTAGTCACCGAGCGCCTTAACGGTGATCCGCAGCGAGCGGCCGTCGGGGGCAGCCGAGAGCGAGAAGGGGTGGGCCGTCCAGATCCGGCGCCGGTCGAGGAACCGCCAGAGGAAGAACTGTCCAGGCTCGGCGTGGAACGCGTCGAGCCGCCGGCCCGCGATGCGCACCGAGACGACGCCCGGCCCCTCCTCCACGACCTCGGCCACGCGCAGGCCGTGCCGCGAGAGCTGGACGAGCGGCGCCGCGAGCCGGAAGACGACGAGGATCGCGAGCGTCGCGAGGTAGAGACCGCGCCAGTAGTCGGCGGCGGCGGCGTCGAGGACGAGCTCGTTGCCGGTCGGGATCTCGTGGAACCACGAGAGCGCGATGCCTGCGTACACGAGCAAATGGACGGCATACCACCACTCGTAGCGAAGCCGCCGGCGGACGATCACGTACGAGGTGGCGCCGACGCCCACGAAGAACGCCGTGCCGATCGTCGCGGTGATCATCCCCGGGTAGACGCCGCCGCCGAGCATCGTCGAGATCTCGTGCCCGATCGTGAAGCGGTCCATGAGCGAGTAGCCCCAGACCGTGAAGACGACGTGCAGGACGACGAGATCGACGCAGGCGTGGCCGTTCCAGCGGTGCCACACGCTCAGCCGGTCGAAGCCGATCGCGCGCTCGAGCGCCGGCAGCCTCGCGAGCAGGAGCACCTGCAGCAGCGCCAGATACGCGGCGAGGAGCCCCGTGATCCGGCCGACGCTCGTGAGCGCGTCGCCGGTCGAGGTCGGGTGGAGGTTGCCGCCGTGGACCCAGAGCCAGACGATGACGCCCGCGTTCGCGGCCGCGACCAGTAGGACTGCCGCCGCCAGCGCCCGACGACGGCGGACGGCGCGCGACACGACGCGAGGCGCCGGGGCGAGAGCGACGGCCTCTTCCACGGCGCCAAGGTAGACGCCCTGTCTGTGAGCTGCCTGTGAGATTCCTCCGCGACCCGAAACGGCGAGGGGGAGCCGGAGCTCCCCCTCGCGGTCGCGCTGCGCGGGACGGGGCTAGTGCCCGCTGGTCAGGACATTGCCGAACGTCTTCCAGTCGCCGGTGGCGCCGCCGGCCCACTTCTCGAAGATCAGCTGCTCCATCGGGAACGTCCGCGTCTTCGACGTCTCGACCGACATCCCCGGATAGACGAACGGGTTCGCGTTCTTCTTGCTCTCGTTCAGGCTCCGAAGCGCCTTCATGAGGCTCGCGCGAGTCGGGTTCTTCCCCGCATGCTTGAGCGCATCGACGAACGTCCACGCCACACCGAGCCCGTAGACGAGGTTGTTGTCTCCCTCGCTGAAGGAGGTCTCGAGGCTGGTGTTCTTCGTCGCGTCGATGATCTTCTTCGCGAGCTTCATCCCCGACAGGTTCGGCTGGGCCGTCTGGCTCTCGACGTAGCCGGTCGAGACGACGCCGTTGAGGCTCGCCCCGTTCTTAGCGGCGAGGAGCATGAAGACACGGTTGGCCGAGACGTTGTTGAGGATCGTCAGCGGCGACCAGTGGATCGCGGTCTCCGTGGCGAGGGCCGCGATCGCCGCCGCCGGAGTGGCGAAGATGACGAACGTGTCGGCGCCGCTCTGGGCCAGCTTCCCGACATGCGCGCCCACGACCTGGGCGGTATCGGTGACCGTGTACGGCTGCGTGGCGATGATCTGGCTCGTGTGCGACCCGAGCCCGGTCCTCAGGCCGGCGAGGTAGTTCTTGCCGTAGGCGTCGTCCTGGTAGAGGACGGCGATCTTCGCGTTCGGGTTCTGCTGGAGGATGTACTTCGCGTACAGCCTCGCCTCACCCGGATAGTCGGGCTGCCACCCCATCGTCCACGACTTCTTGATGTTGGTCTTGTCGCACGTCCGGTGGACGCAGTTGCCCCAGTACGCGTCACCGGTCGCGAGGAGCACCTGCGGGATCTTGTGCTGGTTCAGGTAGCCCCAGGTCGCGAGCCCGGGCGCCGTCCCGAGGCTGCCGACGATCGCGAAGACGTGATCCTGCTCGACGAGCTTCTGCACGTCCGTCGGCGTCTGGCCCGGGTCGTACTGATCGTCGATGACGATGTCCTTGATCTTGCGGCCGTTGACGCCACCGTGCGCGTTGACGTACGCGTAGTACGCCTGCTCGGCCGCCGGGATCGTCGCGTAGAGCGACGCCGGACCGGTGAGCGGGAACGTGCCACCGATCGTGATCTGCGCCTTCGTCACGCCCGGCGTACCCTTGTGCGAGGCCGCGGCGGTCCCCGCCACTGCCGCCGTCACGGCGAGCACGCAGAGCAGCGCTCCGACTTTCTTGCGGTTGACAGCCATCGGCCCTCCTCCGATATCGGTTGTCTCATTGAGACGATGCGGTGCCTGCGGGAGTTTGATGGACTCGGGCCGGCGGTTCAAGCGCGACCGAGCGCGCGGAGGCGGTCGAACAGCCCGGCGAAGCCTCCGGGGAGCACGAGCATCACGAGCACGACCATCGCCCCGAACACGACGTCTCGGCCGTGCGCGGAGCCGATCACGGGGACGCTCGTCGAGACCTGGGGCAGGAGCCCGACGAACGCGGCGCCTGCGAGAACCCCCCAGAGCGAGCCGAGGCCCGCGACCGCAGCACCGATCAGCAGCTGGAGGGAGAGCGTGACGCTGAACTCGGTCGGCTGCGCGAACCCGTTCGTCGCGAGGACGAAGAGCGATCCTGCGACACCGGCATAGGCGGCGGAGATACCGAAGGCGAACGTCTTGTAGAGAGGCAGCGAGACGCCGGACGCCGTCGCTGCGATCTCGCTGTCGCGGACGGCTCGGAGGGCGCGACCCGTGCGGCCGCGGAGGACGAGCCAGGCGAGCGCGAAGAGGATCGCCGAGCACGTCCACGCTGCGGCGTACAGCCAGACGTTGCTGACGGTGGTCGACGACTGCACGCCGCCGCTGCCGCCGAGGAAGGTCGAGTACTGGAGCGGCAGCTGCGGCACCGAGACGGCGAGCGCGAAGGTCAAGAGCGCGAGATAGACGCCCGACAGCCGCAGCGCCGGCAGGCCGAGGATCAGCCCGAGCGCGAAGCAGATCGCGAACGCCATGACCATCGTGAGCACGAGGTTCGTGTGGTGGTCTCGCGACATGATCGCGGTGGTGTAGCCGCCGATCGCCATGAACGCGCCGTGCCCAATCGAGATCTGCCCCGAGTAGCCCGTCAGGATGTTGAGGCCGAGGACGCCGACGAAGAAGATCCCGACCTGCGCCGCGAGCGCCACGTGATAGTCGCTCAGCGTGAAGGGCAGGGCGCTGAGGACGGCCGCGACGACGACGAGCGAGCCGAGCGCGGGCAGGCGCGTGCTCATACCCGCTTCACCTCTCGCTTGCCGAACAGTCCCGAAGGCTTGACCAGCAGGATCGCGAGCAGCACCGCGAACGCGACGGGCAGCTGGAGCTCGGCCCCGATGGCGGACACGTAGCCGACGACGAGCGTGAGGAAGACGCCGATCGCGAGGCCGCCGACGACCGCCCCGGCCGGGCTCTCGAGCCCGCCGAGGACGGCCGCCGCGAAGGCGTAGACGAGGATCTGCTGCATCAGCGTCGGGGTCAGGAACAGCTGCGAGGGCTCGGCCATCAGGCCTGCGACGGCGCCGAGCACCGCGGCCAGGCCCCAGCCGAGCGTGAGCATCCACTCGACGCGGACGCCGACGAACGCCGCCGCCGCAGGACGCAGCGCGGCGGCCCGCATCCCGAGCCCGAGCTTCGTGAAGCGGAAGAGCGCCCAGACGAGCACGACGCAGGCGAGCACGACGCCGATCATCCCGACGTAGAGGTGCTGGATCGTGACGCCGCCGACGCGGAACGAGGCCGTTCCGAACGGTGAGCGCATGAACTTGAAGTTGCCGCCCCAGATCCAGTTGACGACGCCGTCGATGAGGATGAAGAGGCCGACGGTCACGATCACCGCGGCGATCACGGACCGATGCTGCACCGGCCGGATGACGGCCAGCTGGAGGACGGTGCCGAGGACGAAGGCGATCGCGAGCGTCGCGACGAACGCCTCCCAATACGAGAACCCCCACTGCATGAGCTGGTAGGCGACGTACGTCGTCGCCATCGCGAGCTCGCCCTGCGCGAAGTTGATCACGTGGGTGGCGCGGTAGACGAGGACGAGGGCGAGCGCGAGACCGCCGTAGACCGCCCCGAGACCGAGCCCTTCGACCGTCAGCTGCGCGAAGAACGCGCTCCGCAGGCAGCCCACGAGGAGCGCGATCGCCGCGGCGACGAGCAGGAGCACGACCGGATCGAGGGCCGCGCCGAGCGGCCCGCTGCGGCCGCGGAGCTCGTTGAGGGGCGAGGACTCGACGCTCGCCATCAGTAGCCCAGGTACGTCCTGCGAACGGAGTCGTCGGCCCGGAGGTCGTCGCTGCCCCCGGAGAGCACGACCCGTCCGACCTCGAGGACATAGGCGCGGCCGGCGGTCTGCAGGGCCGCGTTCGCGTTCTGCTCGGCGACGAGCACCGTCGCGCCCTCGCGCTCGTTCAGCTCCGCGACGATCCGGAAGATCTCCGCCACGAGCAGCGGCGCGAGGCCGAGCGAGGGCTCGTCGAGCAGGAAGAGGCGAGGCCGCTGCATGACGGCCCGGGCGAGCGCGAGCATCTGCTGCTCGCCGCCGCTCAGCGTGCCGGCCTGCTGGCGCGCGCGATCCTCGAGCCAGGGGAAGTACGAGTGGACGCGGGCGAAGTCGTCCTTGAGCGGGCCGCGCCGGGTGTACGCGCCGAGGCGGAGGTTCTCGGCGACGGTGAGCTCGACGAACGTGCCCCGGCCTTCGGGGACGTGCGCGATGCCGAGCCGCGCGGCCGCCTCGGGCGAGCGGCGGCGGATCTCGTTTCCGCCGAAGCGGATCCCGCCGCTCCGCCGCACGGTGCTCGAGATCGCGCGCAACAGCGTCGTCTTGCCGGCGCCGTTCGCGCCGAGGACGGCGACGACCTCGCCTTCGTCGACGCGCAGGTCGACCCCGCGGAGCGCGGTCACCGGCCCGTAGCGAGCCTCGACTCCCTCGAGCTCGAGCAGCGCGCTCACGCGGCGGCGCCTCCGAGGTAGGCCTCGATCACCGCCGGGTCGCGCTGCACCTGCTGCGGCGGTCCGCTCGCGATCGTGCGGCCGAAGTTGAGAACGTGGACATGGTCGGAGATCCGCATCACGAGCCCCATGTGGTGCTCGACGAGCAGGATCGTCAGCTTCAGCTCGTCCCGCAGCCGCAGGATGAAGCTCGTCAGCTCGCCGACCTCCTCGTGGTTGAGGCCGCCCGCCGGCTCGTCGAGCAGGAGGAGCCGCGGCTCCGACACGAGCGCGCGCGCGAGCTCGACGCGCTTCAGCGTCCCGAACGGGAGCCCGGCCACCGGGCGGTGCGCGTACATGTGGATGTCGACGAGCTCGAGCGTGTCGAGCGCGCGGCCGCGCGTGTCCCGCTCGGGGCGGAAGCGCGAGACCGAGTGGGCGCCGGCGAGGACGTTCTCGAGCACCGTCATCGTCCGGAAGAGCTCGACGTTCTGGAACGTCCGCGCGATGCCGCGCCCGACGATCCCGTAGGCCGGCGTGCGCAGGAGCGACGTCCCGTCGAGCTCGACGGCTCCCGTGTCGGGCCGGTAGAGGCGGGTGATGACGTTGAAGGCCGTCGTCTTGCCGGCCCCGTTCGGCCCGATCAGGCCGGCGATCGACCCCTCTTCGACGTCGAACGAGACGTCGTCGAGGGCGACGATGCCGCCGAAGCGAAGACCCACGTTCCGCAAGGAGAGAAGCGGCATGCGGCGCAAGCGTATTTCGCTGTAACCCGTCTGTCACGCTCGTGGCGTGCGGTACAACGTGCGGCCCGGCTCCTCGATCCGTTCGGCGCGCTCCTCACGGGCGAGCCGCTCGAGATGCGCAAGCGTCTCGGCGAGCGCGAACCGGCGGAGCGCCGGCGCGAGGGCCGAGGGAAAGAGGGCGTGCGAGATCTCGTAGCCGCTCCGCGGCTCGGGCGAGAGCGCATGGAAGGTCTCGTCGAGCCGCCGGCGGTGATGCTCGAGCAGCTGCCGCGCGCGTGCCGCCGGCTCCGCGATCGGCTCGCGGTGGCCGGCGAAGGCGACCCTCGGAGCCAGCTCGACGATGCGGTGCAGCGAGTCGAGGTAGTCGCCGAGCGGGTCGGGGCTCGAGTCGGGATAGAGGCCGACGATCGGGCTGATCGGGTCGAGGATCGCGTCGCCCGCGAGCAGGATCCCGTCCCGCAGGAGCGCGATGTGGCCGTCGGCGTGGCCGGGCAGAAGGAGGATCCGCCAGCCGTCGAGGTCATCGTCGGGCTCGAGCGGCAGCGGGCTCTCGGGCGGATGGACGAGCCGCGCGAGCGCGTCGTTCTCCCGGCGTAGCTCCTCCGCCTCGTCCGGCGGCAGCCCGTTCGCGAGCGAGTGCTCGACGTAGCGACGCGCCTGCCGCCCCGAGCCCCATGTCCGGCGGCACTGCTCCTCGTCGACGCGTCCCTGGAGGACGGCCGCCGACGTGAGCTCGGCGACCGGCGCCGCGTCCCCGACGTGGTCGGGGTGGTAGTGCGTGATCACGAGCTGCGTGACCGGCGCGTCGAGCGCGTCGAGCACCGGCCGCCAGCGCGCCTCCGGCTCGGGCAGGCCGAGCCCGGTGTCCACGAGCAGCCAGCTCCCGTCCGAGTGCCGGACGAGGTAGCAGTGCACGTGATCGATCCCGAGCGGCAACCGAAACGTGACGCGGCGGATGCCGTCGGCGACCTCGAGCATGCCGCTATTCAACCCGCAGTAGGATCGCGCGGTGCCCGACTTCGAGCTGACGCCGGAGCAGGAGCTCGTGCGGGCGTCCGCGCGCGAGCTCTGCGAGCGCGAGATCGTCCCGTACGCGCGCGAGTGGGATCGCGCCGAGACGATGGACCGCGCGATCGTCGACAAGCTCGCGGACGCGGGATTCCTCGGCGCGAGCCTGCCCGAGGAGTACGGCGGCGCCGGGCTCGACACGATCTCGTACTGCCTCCTGATGGAGGAGCTCGGACGGGCCGACTCGTCGGTGCGCGGGATCGTCTCGGTCAACGTCGGCCTCGTCGGCAAGACGATCCTGGCCTGGGGAACGGAGGAGCAGAAACGCGGCTGGCTGCCACCGCTCTGCTCCGGCGAAGGCCTCGGCTGCTACGGGCTCACCGAGCCCGGCTCGGGGTCGGATCCCGCGAGCCTCTCGCTGCGCGCCGAGCGCGACGGCGACTACTGGGTGCTGACCGGCTCGAAGCTCTTCATCACGCTCGGCAGCTGGGCGAGCCTCGCCCTCGTCTTCGCGCGGACCGGCGAGAGCGGGCCGCGCGGCATCACGTGCTTCGCCGTCCCGACCTCCTCGGACGGGTTCGCCGCGCAGCCGATCAAGGGCAAGCTCGGGCTGCGCGCGCAGGACACCGCGGAGCTCGTCCTCGACGGCGTCCGCGTCCCCGGCGGCAACGTCCTCGGCGGCGAGGGCCAGGGCTTCAAGGTCGCGATGTCGGCGCTCGACAACGGGCGCATCTCGCTCGGCGCCGGCTGCGTGGGGATCGCGCAGGGCTGCCTCGACGCCTGCGTCGACTACGCACGGGAGCGGACGCAGTTCGGCAGGCCGATCGCTAGCTTCCAGCTCGTGCAGGAGCTGATCGCGGACATCGGCGTCGAGAGCCGGGCGGCGCGGCTCCTCGTCTGGCAGGCCGCCGCGCTCGCCGACCGCGGCGAGCGGCACACAGTCGAGTCGTCGGTCGCGAAGTACTACGCGAGCGAGGCCGCCGTCCGCGCGGCGAACGCGGCCGTGCAGGTGCACGGCGGCTACGGCTACATCGACGAGTATCCCGCCGGGAAGTACCTCCGCGATGCGAGAGTGACGACGTTGTACGAGGGCACGAGCCAGATCCAGAAGCTCATCATCGGCCGCGCGCTCACCGGAGAGAGCGCCTTCGTCTGATGGCCGAGGCGGTCATCCTCTCCGCCGTGCGCACGCCGATCGGCCGCGCGCACAAGGGCTCGCTCGTCGACGTGCGCCCCGACGACCTCGTCGCGTTCGCCGTCCGTACCGCAGTCGAGCAGGTGCCGGAGCTCGACCCGGCCGAGATCGTCGACGTGATGGTCGGCTGCGGCTTCCCGCAGGAGAAGCAGGGGATGAATCTCGGCCGCCGTGCCGCGCTCCTCGCCGGCCTGCCGCAGACGGTGCCGGGCGTGACCGTCAACCGCTTCTGCTCCTCGAGCCTGCAGACGATCCGGATGGCGTTCCACGCGATCCGCGCGGGCGAGGGCGACGTCTTCGTCGCCGCGGGAGTCGAGTCGACCTCGCAGGTGGCGGGCTATCCCAAGGACACGGAGGAGCTGCACCCGGCGCTCCTCGGCGGGGACGACGCGATCGCGAACGCGTACATCCCGATGGGCCTCACGGCCGAGAACGTCGCCGACCGCTTCGACGTCGCGCGCGAGGACATGGACCGCTACGCCCAGCGCTCGCAGGAGCGCGCCGTGGCGGCCCAGGACTCCGGCTTCTTCGACCGCGAGGTGACGCCGTACGACGGCGTCGCGCGCGACGACGGGCCGCGCCGCGAGTCGACGCTCGAGAAGCTCGCGAGCCTCGAGCCGGCGTTCCTGCCCGGCGGCAAGGTGACCGCCGGTAACTCGTGCCCGCTCAACGACGGCGCGGCCGCGGTCGTCGTCGCGAGCGAGGAGCGGGCGCGGGAGCTCCGCGTGCAGCCGCGGGCGCGGATCGTCGCCTCCGCCGTCTCGGCGCTCGAGCCGGAGATCATGGGCGTGGGGCCGATCGAGGCCGTCCGCAGGGCGCTCGCGCGCGCCGGGATGACGATCGGCGACGTCGACGTCGTCGAGCTGAACGAGGCGTTCGCGGCGCAGGTGCTGCCGGTCTGCCGCGAGCTCGGGATCGATCCGTTCGGCGAGAAGCTCAACCCGCACGGCGGCGCGATCGCACTCGGCCACCCGTACGGCATGACCGGGGCGCGGATCATGTGCACGCTCCTGAACGACCTCGAGACGATCGACGGGACGATCGGCCTCGAGACGATGTGCGTCGGCGGCGGGCAGGGGATGGCGATGCTCGTCGAGCGGCTCCACTGATGCCGGTGGCCTCACTGGAGCAGGAGCTCGCGAAGGTCGCCGGCGCCGACGCGGTCGTCCCGCCGAACGCGAGCCTCGTCACGGACATGACGCTGCTGCCGGGGGAGGCGGATGCGGTCGTCTTCCCTTCGAGCGCCGAGGCGGTCGCTGCCACGCTCGCCTGGTGCTACGAGCACGACGTGCCCGTCACGCCGCGCGGCGGCGGCACCGGGCTCGCGGGCGGCGCGGTCGCCGGCGGCGGCGTCGTGATCGGGCTCGAGCGGCTCGACCGCGTGCGCTCGGTCGAGCCCGAGCTCTGGCGGATGACCGTGGAGGCCGGCGTTCCGACGGCGACCGTGCACCGGACGGCGCGCGAGAACGGCCTCCTCTTCGCTCCCGACCCCGGCGCGGCCGAGCTGTCCCAGATCGGCGGCAACATCGCGACGAACGCCGCCGGGCCGCACGCGTTCAAGTACGGCGCGACCGGGAGGTGGGCGACCGGGCTCGAGGTCGCGCTCCCGCCCGGCGAGCTCGTGACCTTCGGCGGCGCCGTCCGCAAGGACGTCGCGAGCTACGACCTCAAGAGCCTGCTCGTCGGCTCGGAGGGGACGCTCGGGATCGTCACCGCCGCGTGGCTCTCCCTCATTCCGGCGCCGGAGCGTGTCCTGCCCGTCGTCGCCTTCCATCGCGACTCGCGCTCCGGCTGCGAGGCGATCGTGCGCGTGCTCGGGAACGGGATCCGCGCGGCGGCGATCGAGTACCTCGACGCCGAGACGCTCGCGTCGGCCGCGGCCGCATACGAGCCGGGGATGCCGGCCGGCGCCGGCTTCATGACGATCGCCGAGGCGGACGGAGCCGCCGACGAGGCCGAACGGATGCGCGCCGAGCTCGTCGAAACGCTCTCGGAGGACGCGCTCGGCGTCCACACGCCCGACACGGCGCCCGAGCTCGAGGCGCTCTGGCGCTGGCGCGCCGGCCTCGCGTTCGCGGTCATCGCCCGCCGCGGCATGGTGCTGAGCGACGACATCGCCGTGCCTCTCGACCGGCTGGCCGAGGCGGTCGAGGAGACGATCGAGATCGGCCGCCGACACGACCTCACGGCGCTCAGCTTCGGCCACGCCGGCGACGGCAACCTCCACTCGACCTTCCTGCTCGAGCCCGGGAACGAGGCCGAGCTCGCGCGTGCGTGGGAGGCGTGCGACGAGCTGTTCGACCTCGCCGAACGGCTCGGCGGCTCGATCACCGGCGAGCACGGGATCGGCCTGCTGAAAGGCGGCAAGCTCCGCCGCTACCGGGAGCCGCGCGCGCTCGAGCTGCACGCGGCGGTCAAGGCGGCGTTCGACCCGAAGAACCTCCTCAACCCGGGGAAGAAGCTCGCCTAGGCGGATGCAGGTCTCCGCGAAGACGGACTACGCGCTGCGCGCCCTCGCGGAGCTCGCGGCGACCGGCGACGGCCCGCCGCGCAGGGTCGAGGAGCTCGCGCAGGCCCAGGACATCCCGGTCTCGTTCCTGAAGAACATCCTCGTGCAGCTCCGCAGCGCCGAGATCGTGCGCAGCAAGCGCGGGCCCGCCGGCGGCTACCACCTCGCGAAGCCCGCCGACGCCGTCTCGCTGGCGAGCGTGATCCGGGCGGTCGAGGGGCCGCTCATGGGCGTGCGCGGCGAACGGCCGGAGGGCGTCTCGTACGAGGGGCCGGCGGAGTCGCTGCGTGACGTCTGGATCGCCGTGCGCGTCAATCTGCGCGAGGTGCTCGAGCACGTGACCGTCGCCGACGTCGCGGCCGGAACGCTGCCAGCGGCCGTCACGGCCCTGACGAGACGAGAGGGAGCCTGGGACCCGCACTAGCGAGGCCGTCCGTACACTTAGGCGGGTTTGTTTATGTCTTAGGTGAGGAATCTGCTAGCCTCACCCACCGTGCACGTCAGCCTGACGATCATCCTCGGCAGCGCCGTGATCGGCCTCCTCGTCGGCATGACCGGCGCGGGCGGCGGCGCGCTGATGACGCCGATGCTCATCCTGCTCTTCGGCGTGCAGCCGTCGGCGGCGATCTCGAGCGACCTCGTCGCGGCCTTGTTCATGCGGCCGTTCGGAGCGGCGGTCCACTTCCGCCGCGGCACCGTGCACCGCGGACTGCTCCGCTGGATGGTGCTCGGCTCGGTGCCCGCGGCCTTCGCCGGCACGTACCTGCTCCACCTGCTCGGCGGCCCGAAGGCGGCGCAGACGAACGTGGAACGGGCGCTCGGCATCGCGCTCCTCGTGGGTGCCGCCGCGATGGTCTTTCGCTACTACCTCGACAGCCGGAGCGGGCAGGCGCGGCTCGCGCACATCCAGGAGCTGACGGCGAGGCCGCTGCCGACGCTCGCCATCGGCGTGCTCGGCGGGCTCGTCGTCGGGATGACGTCCGTCGGCGCAGGCTCGCTGATGATCGTGCTCCTGCTCTTCGTCTACCCCGCCATCAGCGCGAAGCAGCTCGTCGGAACCGACCTCGCCCAGGCCGTCCCGCTCACGCTCGCCGCCGCCGCCGGCGCGCTCCTTTTCGGGCACGTCGACTTCGGCGTCACGACGTCGCTCGTGATCGGCTCCGTGCCGGCGGTGCTCGTCGGCTCCACGCTCTCGTCCCGCGCGCCCGACCGCTACATCCGGCCGGCGATCACCGTGGTCATCTTCGCTTCCGGCCTCAAGTACGTCGGCCTCGGCACCACGGCGCTCGGCTCGGTGCTCGCCGTCGTGCTGCCGCTCGCCCTCGCGTTCGTGCTGGTGCGGAACCGCCGCGACCTGCGGGTCGCGGCGCGGGCCGTCGCCCGCCTGACGGCGCAGACGTCGAGAAGCTCCTAGCGGTAGCGCTCGAGGTAGCCCGGGTTCGAGATCCGGAGCTTCGCCGCCACGTCGCGCTTGAGCAGCGCGAGCGCGCCGTCCGGGACGTCGCCGGAGCGGATCCGGCCCGCGAGCTCGGCCGCCTGCTCGGCGGAGAGGACGTCCTCCTCCGCCGACTCGAGCTCCCGCTGCGCGATCCCGAGGCCGTTGATCGCGACGAGCGTGCGGAAGCGGAGTCTTCCGTCCTCGACCACGGGCAGCACCTCGCGCTCGAGGAACTCGCGCACCGCCTCGACGAGCTCCGCCGCGATCGGGCGATCTGTCATGACGCGCGCTCCAGCAGGTCGAGCAGCTCGTACTCCATCTCCGCCGCGAGGCGGCCGAGGACGGCGAGCTCGACGCTCCGCTCCTGCCCGTTGAGGTGCCGCCGCGACTGGGTCAGCGCGCCGGTCGCCCACTTCACGTTGCCGAGCACCTCCCACCAGTGCAGGTCGGCGACGGGAATCTCACGTCCCGTCAGCTCGGCGTAGCGCTCGAGGTACGGCTCGACCTCGCCGACGCCGCCGAGCCGCAGCTCGTCGACGCCGAAGCGCCACGCGCGCACGATCGGCCAGGCGACGTCCTCGCGCGGGTCGCCGACGTGGGCGAACTCCCAGTCGAGGACGGACTCGAGCCCGTGCTCGGAGACGACGAGGTTGCCGAGCCGGAAGTCGCCGTGGCAGACGGTCGCCTCGAGCGGCTCGGGGCGGTGCGCGCGGAGCCACCAGAGCCCGAGCTCGATCGCGGGATGCGGCTCGCCGACCGAGTCGAGCTCGCGCTCGAACTGGTCGAGGACGTCGCGCTCGCGCAGGAACGGCAGCGCCCCGCGCTCGATCGCGTGCACCTTCGTGAGCTCGTCCGCCATCTCGAGCGGCAGCGCCTCGCGCGCGGCCGCGAGCTCCGGCCGCCGCACGATCCGGCGGCCGATCGTCTCGCCCTCCACACGCCCCATCGCGAACGCCTCGCGACCGTCGAGCTCGCCGAGGTACGCCACCGGAGCGGGGACGCGGACGCCCGCGGCGTGCGCGACCTCGAGCACGCGGAACTCGTGCTCGAGCGAGAGCGTGTCGGCGTGGATGACGCCGCCGCCGGCGCGGCGGACGAGAAGCGGCCGGCCGTCGACGTCGACGGCCCAGGCCTCCTTCGAAGCCCCGCCCGCGAGCAGCCAGGGCGTGCCGACGTCACGGGCGCCGAGCCGCTCGCGCAGCTCGTCCGCCCACGTCACCACGCCGACTCGCCGCCGTCGACGACGAGCGTGTGCCCGGTCACGTAGTCGGACGCGGCGGAGGCGAGAAAGAGGATCGCGCCCTTCAGGTCGTCGGGGCCGCCGAAGCGGCGCAGGGGGATGTGCTCGACGACCTCCGGGTTCGCCTCGATGACGAAGTTCGACATGTCGCTCGGGAACCAGCCCGGCGCGATCGCGTTCACGTTGATGCCGTGCCGCGCCCACTTGCAGGCGAGGTCGCGCGTGAAGGAGATGACGCCGCCCTTCGTCGCGTTGTAGGCGATCGCGTTCATCACCTCCGGCGGCGCGCCGCCGAGGCCCGCGACCGAGGCGATGTTGACGATCTTCCCGCCGCCCGACTCGATCATCACCCGGCCGGCCGCCTGGGCGAAGAGGAAGACGCCGGTCAGGTTGACGTCGACGACCTTCTGCCAGCCCTCGAGCGGATAGTCCTCCGGCGGCGCCCCCCAGACCGTGCCGGCGTTGTTGACGAGGACGTCGATCGCGCCGAGCTCGTTGCGCGTCCGGTCGACGACCGCCTGCACCTGCTCGGGGTCGCGCACATCGCACGGGAGCGCGAGCGCCTTCACGCCGAGCTGCTCGAGCTCGGCCGCGGCCTGCTCGCAGCGCTCGACCTTCCGCGCGCAGAGGACGAGGCTCGCGCCGGCCTCGGCGAGCGCCTGCGCCATCTGGCGGCCGATGCCGCTCCCGCCGCCGGTGACGATCGCCGTCTTCCCGCTCAGGTCGAACAGGTCGCGCGCGTTCACGCGTGCGATGCTAAACGGGTGACGACCGTGGAGGTGGAGCTCACGCCGGAGATCGCGGAGCTGCGCGAGCGCTACCGCGCCTTCATGGACGCGCACGTCTTCCCGAACGAGGACGCGCTGTCGAGTGAGGACGAGGAGGCGGACGCCCTCGTCGCCGAGCTGCGCGCGAAGGCGAAGGCCGAGGGGCTGTGGGCGCCGCACATCGGGCCGGAGGCCGGCGGCACCGGCCGCGGCTTCCTCGCCTATGCGCTCCTGAACGAGGTGATCGGCCGCACCGTCTGGGGCCAGTACGTCTTCGGCTGCCAGGCGCCCGACGCCGGCAACGCCGAGATCCTGCTCATGTTCGGCAGCAACGAGCAGAAGGAGCGCTGGCTGCGTCCACTCGTCGCCGGCGACGTGCGCTCGTTCTTCTCGATGACCGAGCCCGACGTCTCGGGCGCCGACCCGACCGGGCTGCAGACGACGGCCGTCCTCGACGGCGACGAGTGGGTGATCGACGGCCGCAAGTGGTTCTCCTCGGGCGCCGAGGGCGCAGGCTTCGGGATCGTGATGGCCGTGACCGATCCCGACGAGAAGCCGCACGGCCGGATGAGCCAGATCGTCGTCCCTGCGGATGCGCCGGGGATCGAGATCGCGGCCGTCCCCGTGATGGGCCATCGCGGCCGCGGCTGGTCGACGCACTGCGAGGTGCGCTACACGAGCGTCCGCGTGCCCGCGGCGAACCTGCTCGGCGAGCGCGGCGCGGGGTTCAAGATCGCGCAGGCCCGGCTCGGGCCGGGTCGCATCCACCACGTGATGCGCTGGCTCGGCCAGATGGAGCGCGCGTTCGAGCTCATGTGCGCCCGGGCGCTCGAGCGCGAGGCGTTCGGCGGGCCGCTCGCCGAGAAGCAGACCGTTCAGAACTGGATCGCCGACTCGGCCGCCGAGATCTATGCGTGCCGCCTCCTGACGCTCGACGCCGCGCACAAGATCGACCGTGGCGACGAGGCTCGCGTCGAGATCTCGCTGATCAAGTTCTACGCGGCGCGCGTCCTCAACGACGTGATCGACCGGGCGATCCAGGTGCACGGAGCGCTCGGCCTGACGAACGAGACGCCGCTCGCCGCGATGTCGCAGATGGCGCGCGGCGGCCGCATCTACGACGGCCCCGACGAGGTGCACCGGATGGTCGTCAGCCGCCGGATCCTCAAGGCCTTCGCCGAAGGCGAGGGCTGGACGTTCTCCTAGCGTGAGGCTCAGGCCGGCCGCGATCTGCGTGCTGGCTCTCGCGGCGGTCCTCGTCGGCTGCGGCGGGAGCCAGGGCGCGAGGGCCGTGAGCGAGCCGGCCGCCCTCGCGGCCGAGATCGACAGCGCGCAGGCGACGATCGACGACTCGTCGGCGTCCGCGGTGAGCGTGGCGAAGGCGTCCCGGGCGCAGCAGCTCGCGCTCGAGGAGCTCGCCGAGCATCGACGGCTACGCCTGCCGACGCTGACGCAGCTCTCGGCGCCCGCCCGTACGGCGACGGCGGCAGCGCTCCGCGCCGGGGACGAGCTGGGCCGGATCCTGCCCGCGGAGCATCGCTTCCCGCGCTGGCGCATCCTGTCCCCGCCGCCGCCGAGCGTCCTCCTCCGGTACTTCGAGCAGGCGCAGGCGCGATACGGGGTCGCCTGGCGATACCTGGCCGCGATCGAGCTCGTCGAGACGCGCATGGGGCGGATCCACGGCCGCAGCCCGGCCGGCGCGAGGGGCCCGATGCAGTTCATGCCGGCCACGTGGGCCGAGTACGGGCAGGGAAGCATCGAGAGCCCGCACGATTCGATCATGGCCGCTGCGCGCTTCCTCGCCGCCAACGGCGGTCGCGGAGACATCGGCGAGGCGCTCCTCCACTACAACCCGAGCCACTCGTACGTCGTCGCGGTCGAGTCCTACGCGCGCGAGATGCGCACGAATGCGCGCGCGTTCTACGGCTACTACAACTGGCAGGTCTTCTACCGGACGGCCAAGGGGACGTTCGTCCTGCCCGTCGGCTATCCGCGCGTGCGACCGCAGGGTCTACCCGGATAGGCGCTCGCCCTCCGGCGTGCGCGGGCCCGGGACGTTCGGGAAGCGGAAGGCGAGCGGCTCGCGGCCGGGCTGGACGACCCACACCGCTCCCGGCTCGCCCCGCGCGGCGGCGAGCGCCGCGGCCGCGACCTCCTCCGCCGTCAGCAGCGGGAAGCCGGCGACCTCGAGGCCGCTCCGCAGCTCGCCCTCCAGGATCGGCGTGTCGGCGAAGCCGGGCGCGATCGCGCTGATCCGGATTCCGCGCTCCGCGAGCTGCGGCGCGACCGCGCGGACGAAGCCGACGACGGCGTGCTTCGTCGCCGTGTAGAGGGAGTCGCCCTCCATCGCCGTGAGCCCCGCGAGCGACGCGGTGGCGACGATCGCCGAGCCCGGCCGCATGACCGCGGCGAGGCGGCGCGTGCCGTAGACGACGCCGTCGAGGTTCGCGCCGCGGATCCGCCGGTACGCCTCGTCCGAGACCTCGGTGAGATCGCTCACGCCGGTCGAGACGCCGGCGTTGAGGAAGGCGAGGTCGACCGGGCCGACGGACTCCCACGCGCGCGGATCGCCGACGTCGAAGCCGTCGCGCAGATCGAGCGCCGTGACCTCCCAGCCCTCGCGCTCGAGCAACTCGACGAGCGCGCGACCGATGCCCGAGGCTGCGCCGGTGACGAGCGCGGTGCTCAGGACGACGACGGGGCCGGCACGCCGGCGAACTGCTCCCGCAGCGCGGTCTTGCGGAACTTGCCGACGCTCGTCTTCGGGATCTCGTCCACGAACTCGAACCGGTCGGGCAGCCACCAGCTCGCGAAGTGCGGGGCGAGGAACTCGCGCAGCTCCTCCGCCGTCGCCTCGCGGCCGGGCGCGAGCACGACGACGGCGAGCGGCCGTTCCTGCCACTTCTCGTCGGGAATCGCGATCACGGCCGCTTCCGCGACCGCCTCGTGCGCGATCAGCTGGTTCTCGAGCGCGACGGACGAGATCCACTCGCCGCCCGACTTGATCACGTCCTTCGAGCGATCCTGGATCTTGATGAAGCCCTTCGGGTCGAGCGAGACGATGTCGCCGGTCCGGAACCAGCCGTCCTCCGTCCAGCGTCCCGCCGACTCGGGCGACTCGTAGTAGGACGCCGCGACCCACGGCCCGCGCACCTCGAGCTCGCCCATCGCCTGGCCGTCCGAGGGCACGTCGTTCCCGTTCTCGTCGCGGGCGCGCCACTCGACGAACGGGAGCGGCAGGCCCTGCAGCGCGATGTAGTCGAACTGCGTCTCCTCGTCGGTCTCGCCGAGCTCGCCCGGGAGCGAGGCGACCGACGCGACCGGCGACGTCTCGGTCATCCCCCAGCCGTGGACGACGACGAGCCCGTGCCGCTGCTTGAAGCCGGCGATCATCGAGCGCGGCGCCGCCGAGCCGCCGACGAGCATGCCCTTCATCTCCGACAGGTCCCAGCGGCCGGGGTTCTCGTCGAGCAGCCGCAGGATCCCGAGCCAGATCGTCGGGACGCCGGCCGTCCACGTCACCCGCTCCTGCACGAAGTCGTCGAGCAGCGACTGGGGGTCGAGGTGCGGCCCGGGATAGACCTGCTTCGCGCCGATCATGGCCGCGAGGTACGGGTAGCCCCACGCGTTCGCGTGGAACATCGGCACGACGGGCAGGATCGTGTCCCGTTCCGAGATGCCGAGGCCGAGCGGGTTGCCGGCCGCGACACCGAGGGCGTGCAGCACGGTCGAGCGGTGCGAGTAGAGGACGCCCTTCGGCTGCCCGGTGGTGCCCGACGTGTAGCACATCGCTGCGGCCTCGTCTTCGTCTAGCTCGGGGTCGCTCCACGCATCCGGGTCGGCGCCGGCGAGCAGCTCCTCGTACGAGTCCTCGACGACGAACACGTGCTCGATCTGCGTCTCCGCGCGGAAGGACTCGAGCAGCGGCACGAGCGAGCGGTCGACGATGACGGCCCGATCGCCGGCGTGGTTCGCGATGTAGCCGAGGTCGCTCGGGTGCAGCCGCAGGTTGAGCGTGTGGAGGACGAAGCCGCCGCACGGGATGCCGAAGTACGCCTCGAGATGCTGGTAGTGGTTCCAGCAGAGGGTCGCGACCCGGTCGCCGCGCTCGAGCCCGAGCTCGTCCAGCGCGACCGCGAGCTGCCGCGCGCGCCGGCCGAAGTCGGCGTACGTGTAGCGGTGGAAGCTCTTGTCGGGCAGCCGGGTGACGACCTCCTTCGTCGGGAAGTACGTCTCGGCTCGGCGCAGCAGCGGCGGCAGCGTCAGCTGGAAGTCCATCATCAGGCCGTTCACGACGCGCCTCCTCCGGACGTGAACGCCTGGCGTCGCGGGAGGTCTTCGTCGTGCACGAGATGCCCGTCGCGGTCGACGTAGCCGCCCTTGCCGCCGACGACGAACATGATGAGATCGTCGTCGCCCGCGTTCGAGAACTTGCGCTTGGTCGTCGACTCGACGTGGCAGAGGCCGCCGGGGCCGAGCTCGCGCACCTCGCCGTCGACCTCGAAGCGCGCCGTCCCGCTGTGGACGAGGTAGAGCTCGTCCTGGACATCGTGGTAGTGCTCGAAGCCCTCGTAGCCCGGCGGCATCACGACGGCGTTCACGCCGAACGCCTCGACGCCGAGCGCGCGCCGCACCTTCCGGAAGCCGTATCCCTCGCCGAGCTCGTCGAGCGTCCCGAAGCTGTGGGCCACGGCGGGAGTCTAAGGAAAGCTCGCGGACGACTCGCGCCCGCTCGCTCGTCGCCCGCCGGCTTCAGGGTGAGGGACGCTCGCCCAGCCCATTGATTGGCCTGTTAATCAAGCCAGCCGCGCGTAGTGGCGCTTGCGATAGGAAGGATCGGCCTTCAGATCGCATGTAGCGGTAGCCCGAGAATCGGTTGCTGCTGCGAAGCTCCGCATAGAACTGGTTCCACTTAATCTCGCTGTAGCGGGAGCGGCAGGCGTCACTCACCAACCTACGCGTGGGCGGTCCGAGGATCCGACTCAGCGCCGCCACTGTGGCGGCCTTGCGGTCACCGAAGTCCACACCGCCTATCGCATTGGACGACAGACGCGTGACCGCTCCAAGCCCGGGACGGCCGGCCGCCACAGGCAGCACGACGAACGCGACGCACGGAGCGCTGCGACCGCAAGACCCCGCACGCGAGCATTCTGCGCGAAGCCGTCCACCGCTGCGCCCCCGAAAGGGCGGTCGCGCGCGAGGGGGGGGGTCGGATCAGCCGGCGGCCCGGTACGTGACGAGCAGGTTGTTGCCGGTTACGGCGGACTTCGCCTTGCCGGCGGCCCGGTAGGAGCCGATCGACGTGACCTCGCGGATCTCGACCGCGATCCCCCGGCCGATGTTGCCGCCGTCGAAGCGGTCGGTCCACTTCGTCCACGCGGGCGTCACGGACTCGGGCGTCCACCAGGGCGCGGAGGCGCTCGACTGGCCGTGCACGCCGACGAGCAGCTCGTGCGCCTGCGACGTCGTCACAAACGGGGTCGCCTGCGTGCTCGAGTAGGTGCCGTCGGCGGCGGCCGTCTTGTCCGGTCCGGCGAGGCCGGAGACGGCGAAGATCGCGAGCTCGCACGTAAGGCCGCGCGAATAGCCCTGGACGTACACGGCCGCCCCGGCAGGAAGCCCCGTCGCGACGGTCGTGCTCCAGACCTCGACCGTCTCGAACGATGTCCCCGACTCCGAGACGCCGTCCTGGTGCCACACGTCGCCGGCGGAATCCGTGACGCCGTTCGGGGTCACGATGCCACCGGTGCCGTCCTTCGCGTCCACGGTGGAGACGTTCGCCAGGATCAGCGTGTCGCCGGCAGGCACCGGCGCGGTCAGGTTGAATGTGTGGGTCTGGCGGTCGGTGTCGGAGCCCTCGAACACCTTGGTGACCGAGATCGTGCCCGGCGGCGGGGGCGGCGGGGCGGCGTTCAAGACGGTGATCGTAGTGTTCACGGTCGCCGAGTTCCCCGAGGTGTCGGTCGCCACGGCCGTGATGGTGTGGGTCGCGTTCGACGCGGTGGTCGTGTCCCACGTCTCCTGGTAGGGGGCGGTCGTGATGGCGGCTCCAAGCGGCGAGCCGTCCAGCTTGAACTGCACGCTCGCGATCCCGACGTCGTCCGAGACGGCCGCCGAGAGGGTGGTCGTCCCCGAGAGCGTGCTGCCGCCGACGGGAGCCGAGAGGGTCAGCGCCGGGGCCGTCTGGTCTGGGCCCGAAGCCGCGAGCGCGACCGCGGCCATGACGAGTCCGGCGGCGAGCGCCGCAAATGCGATGAGCCGTTTCCCTGCCATCTCCCGTTCGTCCTCCTGGCGCGATCGCCGCAGTGCTAGGCCCCACGCCGGAAGCTACAGACCGGATCGGTCTTAGAGCTAGATCGGCCGATCCTATGCTCGGGATGAAAGCGGGTCAAGCTCGCGCGTTCCTGCCCCCGCGACGAAAGAGAGAGGCCTCGGAGCCGCCGCAGTCGCTCCCGGATAGCGAGAAACACATGCTGGTGGAAGTGATCACCCGCCAGGCCGACGACCGCGATATGGACACGCTCCGCCGCTTCCTTACGAAGCGCACCCGCGACGGCAGCGGACGCCAGTGCGACCGAGGTTGCCTCAGCCTGCGTCAGCTCGTCGAAGTGATCGATGTGCCGTCGAGTGACAACCATGCAATGGGCCGAGATAGGGCCTCGGGTTACCTTCGGTGGAGGAAGATGAAAGACGACCGCATGGTCATCCTGCCAGAGCAAGCCACTTGGAAGCGCGACCTCGCCTCGCACCTCCCGACAGACAGCCGTTGCTCAT
>DATIZN010000063.1:0-9504 GCA_035517075.1 Gaiellaceae bacterium
TGCCCCTTCGGCGCCGACTCGCAGCTCGCCGGCCTGTTCGCGCCGGTCGACCAGCATTCCCACACGCCCGTCGCCCAGGAAGCTCTGGTATGAGCACGCCGGACCTGGTGCGCGTGACGATCGACGAGCGGGAGGTCCACGTCCCGAAAGGGACGGGGCTGGTCGAGACCGCGCTCGCGGCCGGGATCGAGATTCCCGTCTTCTGCTACGAGCCGCGGCTCGGCGCGCCGATCGGCGCCTGTCGCATGTGCCTCGTCGAGGTCGAGGGGATGCCGCCGAAGCCGCAAGCGGCCTGCACCATGACCGCCCAGGACGGGATGGTCGTGAAGACGGCGCGCACCTCGCGCATGGCGGCGGAGGCGCAGGACGCGACCCTGGAGTTCATCCTCGTCAACCACCCGCTCGACTGCCCGGTCTGCGACAAGGGCGGCGAGTGCCCGCTGCAGGACCTCACGTTCCGCTACGGGCCGGGCAACACGCGGATGAGCTTCGAGAAGCTCACGTTCGAGAAGCCGATCCCGATCTCGCCGACGATCTCGCTCGACCGCGAGCGCTGCATCCTCTGCTACCGCTGCACGCGCTTCAGCGAGTCGGTCTCGGAGGACGGCCAGCTGATCGCGGCCAACCGCGGCGCGATGTCCGTGATCACGACCTTCGAGGACCTGCCCTACTCGGGCGCGTTCACCGGCAACGTGACCGAGCTCTGCCCGGTCGGCGCGCTCCTGCCGACCCAGTACCGCTTCGAGGGGCGCCCGTGGGAGATCGTCGACGTCCCGACCGTCTGCGGCCTCTGCCCGGTCGGCTGCAACGTCAACGCCACCGTCCGCGAGGGCAAGGTCAAGCGGATCCTCTCCCGCAACCACCCGGAGATCGACGAGGGCTGGATCTGCGACAAGGGCCGCTTCGCGTTCACCCACCTGCGCGCCGACGACCGGCTCGCGGAGCCGCTCCTGCGCCGCCATCGCATCGGGCTCGGCCAGGTCTCGTGGGAGGACGCGCTCGACGCGGCCGAGGAGCTGCTGCGGAACGCGCGTGGACGCGTCGTCACCGCTCTCTCCGGCTCGGAGACGGTCGAGCTCGCATACGGCCTCGGCAAGCTCGTCCGCGGCGGGCTCGGCTCGCACGAGGCGATGCTGCCCGAGGAGGTGTCGGGCGCCCTCGACGCGTACCGACTGCCGCTGTCGGCGATCCGCGACGCGCAGGTCGTCGTCGTCCTCGGCGACGTGCCCGTCGTCCAGCGCGCGCCCGTCGTCGACCTCTGGATCAAGGCCGCCCGGCGCAACGGCGCACGGATCCTCCGTGAGGCCGACGCAGAGGCAGTCGGCGACGCCGAGCGCGTCGTCCTCGTCTGGTCGGGGCCCGGCGGGCGCGGCGGCGAGACGGTCGCGCAGCTCGCGGAGCAGCTCGGGCTCGGCGGCCGCGAGGGCTGCGGCGCCTTCTACCTCCCCGAGACGCCGAACGGGCGCGGCGTGGCCGACGCCTGGGCGGCCTGCTGCGACGAGGAAGGCGAGGAGCGCGAGGGAATCGGGCTGCTCGTCGTCTCGGGCGACGAGGCAGCGGCGGACGAGAACGTCCGCGCGCTCGCCGAGCAGGCCGAGGCGACGATCGTGATCTCGATGTTCCACGGGCTCGCGGCCGGCTGGGCCGACCTGATCCTTCCCGGGACGGGCTATCTCGAGCGCGACGGGACGTTCGTCAACGTCGAGGGCCGCCTGCAGCGGCTGCGCCGCACGGTGTCGCCGCCGTGCCCGGACGAGCTCGAGTGGATCGCGGAGCTCGCCGCCCGCTTCGACGTCGACCTCGCGCCGTATGCCGCGGCCGTGTTCGCCGAGGTCTCCGAGCGCGTCTACGGCGGGCTCGCGTTCGGCGAGGTCGGCGAGCGCGCGCCGCTGCGCGGCTACCCGGAGGCGCCCGAGCACGTCTCGCGGACGGCGCTGCCCGAGCCGAGGCAGAAGCCTCGCGCAGGAGAGCTCCGCCTCGTGGCCTTCAAGGCGCTCTTCTCCGGCGCCGCCGTCGAGCGCGTCGCCGAGCTCCAGTTCCAGCGGCCGCAGCCCGAGCTCGAGCTCTCGGCGGAGGACGCGGAGCGGAAGAAGATCGCGACCGGCGACCTCGTCACCGTCGGCTCGAACGGCGGCGCGATCACGCTGCCGGCTCGCGTCAACCGGCGCCTGCGCCCGGGCATCGCCCGCGTCGCGCTCGAGCACGCGAACGGCCTCGGCGGGATCGTCGCGATCGAGAAGGCGCAGGAGGTGACTGCGTGACGCCGTCCGAGCCCTGGTGGATCGCGATCATCGAGGCGCTGGTGATCGTGAACATCGTGCTCGGCCTCTTCGCCTACCTGACCCTGATCGAGCGGAAGCTGATGGGCCGGATGCAGCTCCGCTACGGCCCGAACCGCGCCGGCCCGTACGGTCTGCTGCAGCCGATCGCCGACCTCGTGAAGCTCGTACGCAAGGAGGCGTTCGCGCCCGCGTCGGCGATCGACCTGCCGTACATCCTCGCGCCGATCGTCTCCGCCTTCACCGCGATCGCCGCCTTCTCGTTCATCCCGTGGGGCCCCGGCTGGACGGTGAACGGCTGGCACGTCAACGGCGAGATCGCGAACGTCTCGATCGGCCTCGTCGCGATCTTCGCGCTCGGCTCGGTCGGGATCTACGGCTTCATCGTCGGCGGCTGGGCGTCCGAGTCGAAGTACTCGATCCTCGGCTCGATGCGCACGTGCGCGCAGCTCGTCTCGTACGAGGTGTCGCTCGCGCTCAGCGTGCTCGGCGTCGTCATCCTCGGCCGCTCGCTCAACCTGCCCGAGATCGTCGCGCGCCAGGGCTCGTTCCTGCCCTACGCCGCGCCGCAGTTCGTCGGCCTGCTCATCTTCTTCATCGGCGGGGTCGCCGAGACGAGCCGCGCCCCGTTCGACCTCCCCGAAGCCGAGTCGGAGCTCGTCGCCGGCTACCACACAGAGTACTCGGGCATGCGCTGGGGGCTGTTCCAGATGGCCGAGTACATCAACATGGTCACCCTCGCGGGCCTGATGACGACGCTGTTCTTCTCGGGCTGGCACGGGCCGTGGGACATCGGGCCGATCTGGTTCCTGCTCAAGACGATGGCCGTGCTGTTCGTCTTCATCTGGCTGCGGACGACGCTGCCGCGGCTCCGCTACGACCAGCTGATGCGCTTCGGCTGGAAGGTGCTCCTCCCCGTCGCGACCGTCAACGCCGTCGCAACCGCGGCCCTCGTCGTGGGGTTCCACGGATGAATCAGCCGCTCAACACGCTCAAGGGCTTCGGCGTCACCTTCAAGCAGATCTTCAAGAAGCCGATCACGCAGCAGTACCCGGAGTACCAGCGGCCCGTCTATCCGCGCTTCCGCGGCCGGCACCGGCTCTGGCGGCACGAGAACGGGCTGGAGAAGTGCGTCGGCTGCTCGCTCTGCGCGGCCGCCTGCCCGGCCGACTGCATCCGCGTCGTCGCCGCCGAGAACACGCCCGACAACCGCGTCTCGGCCGGCGAGCGCTACGCGCGCATCTACGAGATCAATCTCAGCCGCTGCATCTTCTGCGGCTACTGCGAGCTCGCGTGCCCGTTCGACGCGATCACGCTCGGCAACGAGTTCGAGATCTCGGAGTACAACCGCGACGACCAGATCTACACGAAGGACATGCTGCTCGCCCCGCCCGTGAAGCAGTGGCCGGTCGCCGATCCCGACCTCTACGACACGCCGATCCCCTTCTACAAGAGCAGCTCGTGAACGCGCTCGTCGTCGCCTCCGTGGGGAACGGCCTCGTCTGGATCGTCTGGGTCGTCGCCGGCTTCTCGCTGCTCGCCTCGGGCGTCGCGGTCGTCTCGTTCTCGAACCCGTTCTACTCGGCGCTCGCGCTGATCGGGAACCTCGCCTCGCTCGCGGTCATGTACCTGCTGCTCTCGGCCGAGTTCGTGGCCGCCGCGCAGGTGCTCGTCTACGCGGGCGCGGTGATGGTGATGTTCCTGTTCGTGATCGCGTACGTCGGGCCGCGCCGGGAGGAGGCGTGGTCGGGCGGGCCGACGTGGCAGTCGGTCGGCGCCGTGCTCGCGGCCGGGGCGCTGCTCGTGGAGATCGTCGTCGCGGTCGGCCTGCAGGCGAGCGGCCACCTCGGGAGCGACGGCAAGGTCGGACCCGCCTTCGGCACGCCGGCGTGGATCGGGCGCGTCTTCCTGACCGACCACCTGCTCGCCTTCGAGATCACCTCGGTCGTGCTGCTAATCGCCGCTGTCGGCGGCGTGATCCTCGGCTCGCATGCCCGGCGCGGCGTGCCCAATCCGGAGGCGTCCACCCGATGAGCGGTCCGGGGGTCGCGTGGTACATCGCGATCGCGGGCTTCCTGTTCGGGATCGGGGCGCTCGGCGTCCTGATCCGGCGCAACCCGCTGATCGTGCTGCTCTCGCTCGAGCTGATGCTCAACTCGGCGAACCTCGCGCTGATCGCGTTCGCCCGCCACTTCCACAACGGCGCCGGCCAGGTGTTCGCGCTCGCCGTGATGGCGGTCGCCGCCTCGGAGGTGTGCGTCGGCCTCGGCCTCGTCGTCGCCCTCAACCGCAAGCGGCTCCGCCTCGACGTCGACTCCCTCTCGGAGCTGCGCGGATGACCGGCGGAGCGTGGCTCTGCCTGGCCGCGCCGCTCGGCGGCACGATCGCGATCCTGCTCTGCGGGACGCGGATCCCGCGCGCCGCGGCCGGCTGGATCTCGACCTCGAGCGTCGCCGTCGCCTTCGCCGGCGCGATCTGGGCCTTCTTCGGCGTCCACTCGCAGTCGCGGCCTCAGATCATCGGCTTCGGAAACGCGCTCCCTCAACGCGGCGAGCTCACGACCGCGTGGACGTGGCTCCAATCCGCGACGGGCCACCACGTCTTCTCCGTCGGGCTGCAGCTCCTCGTCGACCCGCTCAGCGCCGTGATGATGCTCATCGTCAGCGGCGTCGGGATGCTGATCGTCCTCTACTCGGTCGGCTACATGGACGGGGACGACGAGGAGCGGCGCTACTTCGCGTACATCTCGTTCTTCGTCTTCTCGATGCTCCTGCTCGTCGAAGGCGGGAACCTGCTGCTGCTGCTCGTCGGCTGGGGCCTCGTCGGCCTCTCGTCCTACCTGCTGATCGGCTTCTGGCACGAGCGGCCGAGCGCGGTGCAGGCGGCGAAGAAGGCGTTCGTCATGAACGCGGTCGGCGACGCGACGATGGCGCTCGCGTTCTTCATCCTGATCGCGCACACGCACTCGCTCTCCTTCGGGGTGCTCAGCGTCCACCTCTCGTCGACGGAGACGAGCCTCGTCGCGCTCGGCCTGCTCGGCGGCGCGGTCGCGAAGTCGGCCCAGATCCCGCTCCAGACGTGGCTGCCGGATGCGATGGAGGGCCCGACGCCGGTCAGCGCCCTCATCCACGCCGCGACGATGGTGACCGCCGGCGTCTACCTGATCGCGCGCACGCACGCGATCTTCGAGCAGGCGCGGACGGTCGAGCTGATCGCCGCGGGCACGGGCGCCCTGACGCTCCTCGTCGCCGGGCTGATCGCGCTCGTCCAGACCGACATCAAGCGCGTGATCGCGTACTCGACGATGTCGCAGATCGGCTACATGTTCCTCGGCGTCGGCGTGGGCGCGTACTCCGCCGGCATGTTCCACCTCCTCACGCACGCCTTCTTCAAGGCGCTGCTGTTCATGGCGGCCGGGCTCGTGATCCACGCAGTCGCGAACGAGCAGGACATCCGGAAGCTGCGCGGGGTCGGGAAGCTGATGCCGTTCACGAAGTGGTGCTTCCTCGCGGGAGCGCTCGCGCTCGTCGGCATCCCGCCCTTCAGCGGCTTCTTCTCGAAGGACTCGATCGTCGCCTCGGCGGCCGCGCTCGGCACCTGGTACGGCTGGATCTTCTGGGTCTGCGGCGTCCTCGGCGCGCTCCTGACCGGCCTGTACACGTTCCGGCTCTGGTTCCTCGTCTTCCCGGGAGAGCCGAGCCCGTTCGTCCGGGAGCACTACCACGACCACCACGGCCGCGAGGGCGCTTGGACGATGCTCGTGCCGGTCGGGATCCTCGCGCTGCTCGCGACGTTCGGCGGCTGGCTGCAGTGGGCGCCGAAGTGGCATCCGTTCACGAGCTGGCTCGCGCCGGCCGCGCCGACGCTCGCCGCCGCGGCGCCGACCTCGACGCAGGAGTACTTCACGTCCGCAGCGACCGTGATCGCCGGCCTCGCCGGCATCGCGATCGCGTGGGCCGTCTACTCCGAGCAGCGGCTCGCGATCCCGGCAGCGCCGTTCCTCCGCCGCACGTTCGAGCACAAGTTCTGGTTCGACGAGCTGTACGACGCCGTCTTCTACAGGCCCGCGGCCGCGCTCGCAGGCGTCCTGTTCCGCGAGTTCGAGGAGCCCGTCGTGCTCCAGACCGGCCCCGACCTCGGCGAGACGACGCTCGCCGCGGGGGACCTGATGCGCCGGATCCAGACCGGCCTGCTGCGCACGTACGTCCTCTTCCTCGCCGGCGGCGCGGCAGCCGTCGTCCTCGCCTTCCTCATCGTCCGGTGAACGCGACCGCCCTCACCTCGATCCTGATCTGGCTGCCGGTCGCCGGCGCGCTCGTGATCTGGATGCTGCCGCTCTCGCGCTACGCGACCGGGAGCCTCGCGGTGCTCGTCTCGCTGCTCGAGGTCGGCTTCTGGATCGACCAGGCGACGCGCTTCGACTTCTCGCGCTCGGGCCTCCAGCTCGCGCAGCAGACGGGATGGATCAGCGACCTCCACGTCTCGTACCACGTCGGCGTCTACGGCTTCTCGCTCTGGCTCGTCGGGCTGACGGTCGTCGCGATGGCCGCCTGCACCGGTTACGGCTTCTGGGTCGGCCGCGACCGGGCGCGCGCGTACTTCGGGCTCATGCTGCTGCTCACCGGCGCCACGGTCGGCGTGTTCGAGGCGCAGGACCTGCTCCTCTTCTACGCCTTCTTCGAGGCGATGCTGATCCCGCTCTACATCCTGATCGGCGTCTGGGGCGGGCCGCGGCGGCTGGACGCGACGATCAAGTTCGTCATCTACACGATGGCCGGGTCGCTGCTGATGCTGGCGGCGATCGTCGTCTACGGGCTCCAGGTCGGGACGTTCGACCTCGTGAGCGGCCCGTCGAGCCCGAGCCGCTGGCTCTTCCTCGGCTTCATGTTCGCCTTCGTGATCAAGGCGCCGCTCTTCCCCTTCCACGGCTGGCTGCCCGACGCGTACCGGCAGGCGCCTCCGGAGGTCGCGGCGGTGCTCTCGGGCGTGATCGCGAAGGCGGGCCTGTACGGGATGCTGCGGATCGCGATCCCGAAGTTCCCCGACCCGACGTCGTTCTACCGGACGTCGGTGCTCGCGCTCGCGGCGGCAGCCCTCGTCTACGGCTCGCTGCTCGCGTTCCGCTCGCGGGACTTCCGCGGCGTCGTCGCGTACTCGTCGCTCGCACAGTCGGGGCTGATCGCGCTCGGCCTCTTCGCCGGAACCGACCTCGGCTTCAACGGCGCCGTGCTGCAGATGGTCGCGCACGGCCTCGTCTCCGTCTCGCTCTTCCTCATCGCCGGGACGATCGAGCGGCGGACGACGACGGGCGAGTTCCAACTGCTCGGCGGGATGGCGAAGGGCCGGCCCGCGCTCGCGACGCTGCTGATGACGGTCGGGATCATCTCGCTGGCCGTGCCGGGCTCGGCCAACTTCGCCGGCGAGTTCCTGATCCTCGCGGGCGTCTTCCAGCGCGCCTGGTGGTGGGCGGCGATCGGCGCCGGCGCGATCGTGCTCGCCGCGATGTACACGCTCCGGCTCATCTCCGCCGTGCTGCACGAGGCGCGCGGCTCGACCGTCGACGACGCTGCCCTCGACCTGCGGCCCGGCGAGCTCGCGCTCGTCGTCCCGCTCGTCGGCCTCCTGCTCGCGCTCTCCGCCTGGCCGGCCGGGATCACCCGCCACTCCTTCCCGATCGGCAAGGCGCCGACGGCGACGGTGAAGGGCCAGTTCCGCTGATGCTGCACACGCCGCACGTCGACTGGTTCGGCCTCGGCCCGATCTTCGCGCTGATCGGCGCGTCGTTCCTCGCGCTCCTCTGCGCGGTGCTCGTGCCCCGGGCGGCGCGGCGCGTGGCGGCGGCGGCGATCTCGGGGCTCGGCTTCGCCGCGGGGATCGCGCTCGCGATCTGGCTCTACGTCGACAGCGCGAGCGGCCGGACGATCGTCGCGGGCACCTTCTACCGCGACCGCTGGACGGCGCTCGGACAGATCATCCTCTGCGCGATCGGCCTCGCGACGACGCTGCTCGCGGTCGAGCACGTCCCGGGCTGGGGCAGCGACACGGAGCCGGACCGGCGCGACGACCACGTCGCCGAGTTCTTCGCCCTCCTCCTCGCATCGACAGCGGGAATGGCGTTCTTCGTCGGCTCGGCGAACCTGATGGTGCTCTTCCTCTCGCTCGAGTGGTTCTCGATCGCCCTCTACGTCATGTGCGCGATCGACTACGACCTCGAAGGCTCACTCGAGGCGGGGCTCAAGTATCTGATCGTCGGGTCCTTCGGGGCGGCAGCGCTCCTCTTCGGCTCGGCGCTCGTCTACGGCGCGACGGGGACGATCTCGTTCCACGGGATCGCAGCCGCCGTCGCCGCGCACGGGCTGACGGGCGATTGGTTCCTCGTGCTCGGGCTCGCGCTGATCATCGCCGGGCTCGGCTTCAAGATGTCCGCCGCGCCGTTCCACATGTGGACGCCCGACGTCTACGAGGGCGCGCCGACGACCGTCACGGCGTTCATGTCCTCTGCGACGAAGGTCGCCGCGCTCCTGCTCGCGCTGCGCGTCATGGGAACGGCGTTCCCGCACGACTCGCACCTCTGGACGTGGGGCTTCGCCGCGATCGCGACCGCCTCGCTCGTGGTCGGGAACCTCGCGGCGCTCGTGCAGACGAACGTGAAGCGGATCCTCGCCTACTCGTCGGTCTCGCACGCGGGCTTCATGCTGATCGCGCTCAGCGCGGGGAGCGCGCTCGGCGCGCGGGCCCTCATGTACTACCTGATCCCGTACTCGGCGATGGCCTTCGGCTCGTTCGCCGTCGTCGCCGCGCGCGAGCGCGAGCTCGGCGTGCCCGTGACGCTCGACAACCTCGCCGGCTTCGGCTGGGAGCGGCCCTTCCTCGGCGTCGCGATGTGGTTCTTCGTGTTCGGCTTCGCAGGGCTCCCGCTCGGCGGCGGCTTCGTCGGAAAGTTCTACGTCTTCGCCGCGGCGTACCGGCACGGCTGGGTGTGGCTCGTGATCGTCGGCGTCCTCGCGACTCTCGTGAGCCTCTACTACTACCTCGGGATCGTCCGCGCCATGTACATGCGGCCGGCCGAGGAGCTGCGCGTGCGAACGGATGCCGGCGTCGTGGTCGGCGGCGGCTCGCCTGCGCGGGAGACGTTGCTCCAGATCGCCGTCGGCGGCGCGCTCGCCGTCTCGGTCGGCTCGCTCTTCGCCGTCGGGCCGCTGATCGAGCTCGCGCGGCACGCGGC
>DATIZN010000064.1:0-17752 GCA_035517075.1 Gaiellaceae bacterium
AACGCTTCCTCGAGACCGTCGGCCGCTTCCTGGCCGGGCAGTAGTCAGGGCTACAATGCCCCCGCCCCGGGCCGTTAGCTCAGCTGGTAGAGCAGGGGACTCTTAATCCCAAGGTCGCAGGTTCGATCCCTGCACGGCCCATCGAGCTCGTCGTTGCGCGAGTCGCAGGCTGCGTTCGGAGGCTCGTCAGCCCTGGCAGTCGACGGCGATCTCGAGCGCCTCGCAGACCTCACGCATGCGGTCGTCGCTGAGTCGGCCCAGGCGCTCGACGAGTGTCCCGACCGAAACGCTCTCCACCGAATCGAGATTGACGACCGAGACAAGCGGGATCGGGTCGGCCGGAGGTTCGAGGAGGACCTCGGTCGGGATCCCGCGAACCGCGGTCGTGCACGGTCCGATCAGCGCGCGCCGTAGACGCGGGATCGCGGCGTCTCGAGAGAGGACGACCACCGGCCGGCGCCCGACCTCGGGAAGCTCGCACCACCAGACTTCGCCCCGTGCCGGAAGCGCCGTCACGTCGAGCCGGCAGCCGCCCGGAACGAGGCGAGGTCTCCCCACTCGTCGGCTTCATCGAGCGGGTGTGCCTCATAGGCGGCATACGCAGCGTCGAACTCCGCGGCACGTCGGCGAGCCATCAGCGCGGCGAGCGCTTCGTCGATCAGCGCCGAGTCGGCGAGCCCCGAGCGCGCGCGGCGCGCGCTCTCGAGCAACTCGGCATCGACCGTCGTGCTGATCCGGGTCCGTGCCATGCCACAACCATACCATCATCATGGCACACACACACCGCCGCCGCTCAGCCGCGATCGGTCGATCGCTGCTCGACACGGAGCGTGACGAGGCTGCCCGAGCGGGCGACGTGGGCCTGCATGAGCTCGTATGCGGCCGTCGCGTCGTGACCGGAGACTGCCTCCAGGATCGCCTCGTGCTCTCGAACGTTCGCCTCGAGCATCGCGGTGCTCTCGCTGACGACGAGCCTGCTCAGATCGCGAGGGAAGTTCCGGTGGAGCTGGGCGAGCGTCGCCGCGAGGGTCTCGTTGCCGCTCGCCTCGTGGATCGTCTGATGGAAATCGTCGTTCGCCTGTCCCCAGCGGAGGATCTCGCGTTCGCCGACCTCGCGGCCGCCGCGCCGCCGCGCGACCGTCCGCGCGAGCGCGGCCCGGAACTCGCCCTGGGCATGCTCGAGTCGAAGCAGCTGCTCACGGCTGGCGCGCTCGGCTGCGAGCCCGGCCGCGAGCGCCTCGAGCGCCGCCCGCACCTCGTAGGCATCGCGAATCTCGCGCGGGGAAAACCCCCGAACGACGGCGCCGCGGTTCGGCTGGAGCTCCACGAGCCCGCCCGCCTGCAGCTTGCGGAGCGCCTCCCGCACGGGCGTCCTACTCACGCCGAACTCCTCGGCGAGCGCCTCCTGGCGCAGCCGCGTCCCCGACGGCAGGTCGCCGCTGAGCACGCGCGCATGCAGCTGGCTCGCGAGCTTGTCGACGAGCGCGCGCCGTTCGTCTGCGGACTGGGTCACCGCCGCTGCCGCTCGGGGAAGAGCCCGTCGCGCGCGAGGCGGAGGCCGACGAGGCCGACGAACACCGCGAAGACGATGCGAAGCGTCGACCCGGGCAAGGCGAGGGCGAGGAGCGCGCCGAGGACGCTGCCGACCGCGCCGACGGCGCCGAAGCGGAGGGCGAGCCCGAGGTCGCCGACCCCGTGGCGGCGCAGGACGAGGCTCCCAGCGATCGCCGTCGGCAGGATCACGAGCAGCGACGTCGCCTCCGCGGCGTGCTGCGAGAAGCCGACCGCGAGGGTGAGGAAGGGGACGACGAGCGTCCCTCCTCCGACCCCGAGCAGCCCCGAGGCCACGCCGGCGACGACGCCGAACGACACGAGCGCGAGATAGAGGGTCGTCCCCGTCATCCCCGGGCGCCCAGCAACGCGGCGACTCCGACGAGGAAGGCGCCGAAGACGACCTTGAGCAGGCGCTCGTCGATCTGCGCGAGCAGCCGGGCGCCCAGCCGCGCGCCGACGACCGATCCCGCGGCGAGGCCGAGCGCCTGCCAGTAGCGCACCTCGCCGGCGACGCCGTAGGTCGCGATTCCGGCCACGCTGATCGGGATGATCGCCCCGAGCGAGATGGCGTGCGCATCGCGTTGCGGATAGCGGGCCCAGAGCACGAGGAGCGGCACCATGACGATGCCGCCGCCCACGCCGAGGAGACCCGAGAGGACGCCTCCACCGGCGCCGATCGTGAGCAGCTTCGGGTCGAGCACGAGCGACCGCAGAGCGTGCCGGCGGGTCGCTTCGGGGGGTCCGGCGCTCGCCCGCATTGGCCCCCACACTAACACTTGGATCCAGTTGACGTCGGAATGGATCCAGACTAGGGTTGCGCCTTACGCGCCGCCCACTCAACCTCCAACGGGACATGGGGTTCTCCTGCCTCTTCATCACGCGCGATCTCGCGACGGTCGAGTTCCTCTGCGACCGGATCGCGGTCATGTACCCCGGCAAGCTCGTCGAGGTCGCGAACCGTGACGCGATCTTCCGCGACCCGCAGCATCCGTACACGCAGGCGCTGCTCTCGGCCGCGGTGGTCCCGGATCCGGTGGAGCAGCGGAAGCGCCAGCGTATCGTTCTCGAAGGCGATCCGCCCGGCCCGCTCGCGCCGCCGAGCGGCTGCCGGTTCCGGACCCGCTGCCCGCTGCGCGAGCTGTCGGCGCCCGCCAGTGAGGAGGTCGAGCCGCCGCTGGTCGAGGTCGCTCCGGGTCACTTGGTCGCGTGCCACCTCGCGACACCCGGCTCGCGGGCGCCGCGCATCGCCGGCACGGCGGCCACCCTCCCGGTGACGGGCGGATGAGCTTCTCCACGCGTCCGGAGCTGCGGGGCACGTTCGGGATGGTGGCGTCGACGCACTGGCTCGCGTCGGCGGCGGGGATGGCCGTGCTCGAGCAGGGCGGCAACGCGTTCGACGCAGCCGTGGCGGCCGGCTTCACGCTCCAGGTCGTCGAGCCGCACCTGAACGGGCCGGGCGGCGACCTGCCCGCGCTCCTCTGGCCGGCGGGACACGACCGGCCGCTCGTTCTCTGCGCGCAGGGCCCGGCGCCGCGGGCTGCGACGATCGCGCGCTACCGCGACGAGCTCGGTCTCGACCTCGTCCCCGGCACCGGGCCGCTCGCCGCGGTCGTGCCCGGCGCGTTCGGCGGCTGGATCGCGATGCTGCGCGAGCACGGGACGATGCCGCTGCGCGACGTGCTCCGCTTCGCGATCGGCTACGCCGAGGCCGGCTACCCGGCCATCCCGCAGATCGGAGACATCATCGCCCGCGTGGAGCAGCTCTTCCGCGACGACTGGACGACGTCGGCGGAGGTGTACCTGCCGGCTCCGCCGACCGGCGGGCTGCACCGGAACCCGCAGCTCGCGGCCACCTACCGCCGCGTCGCCGCGGCCGCCGACCCGCTCGAGGAGTGGTACCGCGGCTTCGTCGCGGAGGAGATCGTCCGCTTCCAGGAGCGCGAGTGGCTCGACAGCTCCGGCTCGCGGCACGCAGGCCTGCTCGCCGAGGACGACCTGCGCGACTGGACGCCGACGTGGGAGGCGCCCGTCTCGGTCGACTACCACGACTACGAGGTCTTCAAGGCCGGCCCGTGGAGCCAGGCGCCGGTGTTCCTCCAGCAGCTCCGGCTGCTCGAGGGGTTCGAACTCGCGGACATGCGCCAGGCAGGCACGGAGTGGGTGCACACGATCACGGAGTGCGCGAAGCTCGCCTTCGCCGACCGCGAGGCCTGGTACGGCGATCCCGACTTCGTCGACGTGCCCCTCGCCGAGCTGCTGTCGCGGGAGTACGCCGACGAGCGACGGCCCCTCGTCGGCGACCGGGCCTCGGCCGAGCTCCGGCCCGGCTCCCCCGGCGGTCGCGAGCCGCGGCTGCCGAGCCCGGTGACGGGCGCTGCGGGCGAGCCCGGCATCGGCGAGCCGACGCGGCGCGGGGACACCGTCCATCTCGACGTGGTCGACCGGTGGGGGAACATGGTCTCGGCGACCCCGAGCGGCGGCTGGCTCTTCGGCGCGCCGGTCATCCCCGCGCTCGGCTTCTGCCTCGGTACGCGCGCCCAGATGTTCTGGCTCGAAGAGGGGCTGCCGAACTCGCTCGAGCCGGGCAAGCGGCCACGGACGACGCTCACGCCGACGCTCGCCGCCCGCGGCGGCGAGCCGTACCTCGCCCTCGGGACGCCGGGCGGCGACCAACAGGACCAGTGGACGCTGCACGCGTTCCTCGCCCACGTGCACCACGGCCTCGACCTCCAACAGTCGATCGACGCGCCGAACCATCACACCGAGGCGTTCCCGTCGAGCTTCTACCCGCGAGAGACGCGCCCCCTGCACGTCGCGGTCGAGGAGCGCGCCGGACAGGCGACGATCGACGGGCTGCGCAAGCGCGGCCACGAGGTCGAGGTGTCGGGCCCCTGGACGCTCAGCCGCGTCAGCGTCGTCGGCCGCGAGCCCGGCGGAATCCTCAAGGCCGGCGCGAACCCGCGCGGCATGCAGGGCTACGCCGCCGGACGCTGACGGCTCGCAGGCCCATCAGCCGGAGGCGAGGCGCTGGCCGAGCGCGTACGCGCGGTCGAGGCCGGTCACGAGTGCGTCGCCGATCCCACCGCGAAGCTCCGGCGGCGGACGCTCGATCCAGAGCAGCTCCACCTTCGCGAGCCTCTCGTCGACGTGGGCGAGCTCGGTCCGAAGCTCGGCGCCCGGCGCCTCGTCCCCTCCGCGACGCTCGAGGTCGTAGGCGATGTGGATGCGCAGTGCCTCGAGCGCCTCGCGCATGCCTCGCAGCTGCTCCGCGTCGCGCAGCGGCGTCCGCCAGCGCGGCAACCGCCCGGGCAGGCCGCCCTCGCCCTCCGGCGACCGCGCGCAGCGAACGCAGTCGACCGCCAGCGTGTGGCAGGCGTCGGCGACCGCCCGAGCCTCGTCGCGAGCCTCGTAGCTCCCGCCCGGATGGGCCATGACCTTGTCGCCGTACGTCTGGAGCGCGTAGGCGCTCCAGGCCGCGACCCGCCCTGCGCCGGGCGGCAGGTCGTCCACGAGGTCGTACGGCGAGTCGCTCATCCCGTCTGCCCCGAATAGACGGCCCCGACGGGCTGGACGACCCTCCCTTCCGCCAGCCCCGCGGCGATCTCCTCGAGGACGCCGTCGACCTGGCCCTCGGTCGTCGTCCAGAGGAGCACGCGCCGCGACGGATACGGACGCAGCGCCTCGATCCGAATCGCCCGCGAGCGGCGTCCGCTCAACCATGCGCCGGGAAGGAGCACGGCGACGCGCAGGAGCGGACGAACGAGCCCGGACCAGATCGCCTCGACCAGGGCGAGCGGCAGCTCGAGGAGGCCGGCGGCGACCGGCCACGTGTCGGCCTCGTGGGAGCCCGGGCGGCCCTCCCTCCACTCCGGCAAGACGGTCTTCGAGACGTACAGCTCCCAGTACTCACCCGACGGCGTCGTCACCGTGCGCGCGGGGCGGAACAGGCTCATCGCGGCCGATCCTAGGACAGCCGTCTGCGCCGGACAACGCTCCGCCGAGGTACCGTCGCGCCCCATGAAGGTCCTGACCGTCGTCGGCAACCGGCCGCAGTTCATCAAGTCCGGACCGCTTTCCGAAGCGCTGCGCGCCGCGGGGATCGAGGAGGTCGGGCTCCACACCGGACAGCACTGGGACCGGGCGCTCTCCGCCGTCTTCTACGAGGAGCTCGGCCTGCCCGAGCCGCGCTACAGCCTTGACCTCCACAGCGCCGACCCCGAGCAGATGCGGCCGCGGATCGCCGCCGCGATCGAGCGCGAGCGGCCCGACTGGGTCGTCGTCTTCGGCGACACGAACTCGACGCTGGCGGGTGCGGAGGCGGCGCTCGACGCAGGCATCGAGGTGGCTCACGTCGAGGCCGGCCTCCGAAGCGGTGACCTGTCGATGCCGGAGGAGCGGAACCGGATCGCCGTCGACCGCGTTTCTGCCCTTCTCCTCTGCCCCGACGACCGGTCTGCGCAAACACTGCGCGGCGAGGACGTGCCAGGACGGATCGACGTCGTCGGCGACGTGATGCGAGACGCTCTCGACCTCTCGCTCCCGTTCGCGAAGCGGGCTGCGCCGGACCAGCCCGGGCCGTACGCGCTCCTGACGATCCACCGCGAGGCGAACACCGAGCCCGAGCGCCTGCGCCGGCTGATCTCGGAGCTGAACGGAGCGGGCTGGACCTTCGTCTTCCCCGTCCACCCGCGCACGCGGCACGTGCTGGACGAGAACGGCATCCGGCTCTCGCCGGAAGTCCGGGCGACCGAGCCGCAGGGGTATCTCGAGCTGCTCGCCCTCGCAAGCGGCGCGAGCCGCATCGTCACCGACTCGGGCGGACTGCAGAAGGAGGCGTACTGGCTCGGGATCCCCTGCGTGACGCTGCGCGCGAACACCGAGTGGGTGGACACGGTCGAGGCGGGCGCGAACACGCTCGTCGATCCGGACGACCCCTCGAATCTCCGCTCGGTCCTCCACGACGCCGCGTTCCCGGCCGACGCGCCGCAGCTGTACGGTGACGGACACGCCGCCGTGCGGGTCGCCGCTAGCCTTCGCGCGGCATGACGGAGGGCGTTTCGTACGATGTGGCGGTTGTCGGCGCAGGCTACGTGGGCGTGCCGCTCGCCGCGACGTTCGCCGAAGCAGGCTGCAGGGTGCTCCTCGTCGACGTGCTCGAGCCGGTCGTCGAGGCGCTCAACCGCGGCGAGTCGCACATCGAGGACGTGCCGAGCGAGCGCCTCGGCCCGCTCGTCGAGCAGGGCCTCGTCCGCGCGACGACGAGCTACGAGGAGCTGACCGGCGCCGAAGCGGTCCTGATCGCGCTGCCGACGCCGCTCTCCCGCCAGCGCGAGCCCGACCTCTCGATCGTCGAGGGCGCCGCGCGCGACGTGGCGAAGGTGCTCCGGGCGGGCCAGATCGTCGTGCTCGAGTCGACGACGTGGCCGGGAACGACGCGCGAGGTGCTGCGGCCGATCCTCGAGCAGGGGAGCGGCCTCGAGGCGGGCAAGGACTTCTTCCTCGCCATGTCGCCGGAGCGGGTCGACCCCGGCCGCGCGGACTGGACGACGAAGACGACGCCGAAGGTGCTCGGCGGCGTCACCGAGGAGTGCACGCGCCGGGCGGCCGCCGTCTACCGCAAGGCGATCGACACGGTGCACGAGCTCTCCAGCCCCGAGGCGGCGGAGCTGACGAAGCTGCTCGAGAACATCTTCCGCGCGGTGAACATCGCACTCATGAACGAGCTCGCGATGCTCTGCGACCGGATGGACATCGACGTCTGGGAAGTCGTCGACGCTGCGGCGACGAAGCCGTTCGGCTACACGCGCTTCAGCCCGGGGCCCGGCCTCGGCGGCCATTGCATCCCGATCGATCCCTTCTACCTCACGTGGAAGGCCCGCGAGTTCGGCTTCTACACCGAGTTCATCGAGCTCGCGGGGAAGGTCAACGAGGAGATGCCGTATTTCTGCCGCTCGCTCGTCTCGCAGGCGCTCAACCACCATGCGCAGAAGTCGATGAAGGGCTCGCGGATCCTCGTCCTCGGCGTCGCGTACAAGCCCGACATCGGCGACCTGCGCGAGTCGCCGGCCCTGAAGCTGATCGCGCTGCTGCAGAACGCGGGCGCCGACGTCTCCTACCACGATCCGCACGTGCCGACCCTCAGCCACAACGGCACGAGCCTCTCGTCCGTGCCGCTCGACGCGAGCGCCTACGACTGCGTCGTCGTCGTCACCGACCACTCCTCCCTCGACTACGACCGGCTCGTCGACGAGGCGCAGCTCGTCGTCGACCTCCGGAACGCGACCGGCGGCAAGGGCACGGCCGCGCCCCACGTCTTCAAGCTGTGAGCGAACGTCTTCGCGTCGGCCAGGTCGGACTGGGCTACTGGGGGAAGAACCTCGCCCGCAACTTCGACGAGGTCGCCGAGCTCGCGTGGATCTGCGAGGCCTCGGAGCCGTTGCGCGAGGAGTTCGCCGCCCGCTATCCGAACGCGCGCGTCACCGGCGACTACGGCGAGATGCTCGCCTCCGGCGAGATCGAAGCCGTCGTGATCGCTACGCCGGTGCCGACCCACTACCCGCTCGCGCGGCAAGCGCTCACCGCCGGTCTCCACGTCTTCGTCGAGAAGCCGCCCGCGATGCGCCTCGCCGAGATGGAGGAGCTCGTCGCGCTCGCCGAGGAGCGCGGCCTCGTTCTGATGCCGGGGCACCTGCTCCTCTACCACCCGGGCGTGCACAAGCTGAAGGAACTCGTCGACTCGGGCGACCTCGGCGACGTCCTCTGCGTCTACGGCAACCGCCAGAACCTCGGCAAGATCCGCACCGACGAGAACGCCCTCTGGTCGCTCGGCGTCCACGACCTCTCGGTGATCCTCTACCTGATCGGTGAAGAGATCGTCGAGGCGCAGGCGCGCGGCCACGCCTTCCTCAACCCCGGCGTCGAGGACGTCGTCTTCTGCTACCTCGCCTTCGCGTCCGGGAAGATCGCGCACATGCACCTTTCCTGGCTCGACCCGCACAAGATGCGGCGCCTCACCGTCGTCGGGCGCGACAAGATGGCGGTGTTCGACGACATGGAGCTGGAGCGGAAGGTCACCGTCTACGACAAGGCGCCCGAGCAGCCGTCCGGAACCTACGGCGAGTGGAGGACGCGCACCGGCGACATCTTCAGCCCGAAGCTCTCGAACGCGGAGCCGCTCAAGCTCGAGTGCCGGCACTTCGTCCAGCTCGTGCGCGACGGCTGGGACGGGCGCGAGATGCGGGACGGCCTCGAGGTCGTGCGCGCGCTCGAGCTGCTGACGGAGAGCCTGCACGCGTGAGCGCCGACGTCCACCCGACCGCGATCGTCCATCCGGGCACGGTGCTCGGCGAAGCCGTGAAGGTTCTCGAGCTTGCGGTCGTCGGGAAGCAGCCGTCTCTCTCGCCGCGCTCGACGGCGAAGCGCGAGCCGCTGCCGCCGACCGTGATCGGCGACGGGACGATCGTCTCCACCGGCGCCGTCGTCTTCGCCGGCAGCGAGATCGGGGCACGGGTGATCCTCGGCGACCAGTCGTGCGTGCGCGAGCGCGTCCGTGTGGGCGACGACGTCGTGATCGGGCGCGGCTCCCTCGTCGAGAACGACACGACGATCGGCGCGCTGACGAAGATCCAGGCCGAGGCGTACATCACCGCCTACTCGACGCTCGAGGACGAGGTCTTCATCGCGCCGTGCGTCGTGACGACGAACGACAACTTCATGGGACGTACCGAGCGGCGGCACGGGCTGATGCGCGGGCCGACCATCCGCCGCGGCGCCCGAGTCGGCGGCGGCGCGATCATCTGCCCGGGGATCGAGATCGGCGAGGAGGCGTTCGTCGGCGCCGGCGCCGTCGTCACGAAGGACGTCGAGGCGCGCATGGTCGTCGTCGGCAGCCCGGCGCGCGTCCTGCGGCCCGTCGCCGAGGACGAGCTGCTCGAGAACCAGTAGCTACTGCGTCTTCGTCAGCCGGAACGTGTAGGCGCCGCCGCCGGGCGACATCGCCTTGAGCTCGATGAAGTACGAGCCCTGGTGTTGCGCCCGGAAGATGAGGTGCTGGACACCGCTCGGGCCGATGTCGTCGACGTGCCTCCCCGGCCTCATCCGCCCGAGCACGGTACGCGTCCCCGGGCGCCAGAGCGCGAGCCGGATGCTCGCTCCGGGCCAGCCCGCGGACGCTCGAACCTTGACCTGCTGGCCCTTGCGGAGCTCGACCCGGTAGATGTCGATCGGGTCGTTGTAGTAGTCGAGCGTCGCCGTGAACGATCGGTTCGCGCCCCAGAGCGGCCACGCCTCCGAGACGTTGTCGTTCGGCTCGTAGCGATCCGGGGTCGGCAGCGGCTGCGCGAGCGGTTGCGAGATCGCGGCGACCGCGTTCGCGACGTCGAGGCGTCCCCAGCCGCTGAGGTCGTCGTGGCCGACGGCGCATGCAGGGCAGCCGGTCGCAGGGTCGACGTCGTCGGCCGTGCGCTCGAGGATCGTCACCACCTGGCTGTTCGTCAGCGCGGGGTCGAGCGAGAAGAGGACCGCCGCCGCGGCGGTGACCTGCGGCGCGGCGAACGACGTTCCTTCGGGCGAGGAGTAGTCGGGGCCGGCGCAGCCGGTGTAGCCCTGCGGCGTACACGACGGCCGCAGCGCGGTGAGCTGCGACGGGAAGGTCGAGAAGACGTCCACGCCCGGAGCCGACAGATCGACGAACCTCGGGTCCCGGTCGGAGAAGGCGGGGACGTTCCCGGAGCGGTCGAGGGCGGCGACCCCCAGGACGTGCGGCAGCGCGGCCGGGTAGTCGGCCCACGGCCACGTCGTCGCCGAGGCCTCGTCGGAGTTGCCCGCGGCCGCCACGACGACGGCGCCCTTGCTGTCCGCATAGGCGATCGCGTTCGCCTCGCGGGCGGAGTAGGAGTCGATCGCCGAGTTCTGCGGGTCGCGGACGGCGCCGAAGCTGAGGTTGATGACGCGCGCGCCCTGGTCCGCCGCCCACTTGATCGCCGCCGCCTCGGCGGCGATCGGCACGGTCTCGTCGGGCCGGACGACCTTCGCGACGAGGAGCCGGGCGCTGTAGGCAATCCCGACGATCCCGTTCTGGCCGAGGTCGCCCGCGATCTCTCCCGCGACGATCGTCCCGTGTCCGACGCTGTCGGTGCAGGCGTTTCCGCCGACGAAGCTCTTGTAGGCGGCAATTCGCCCCGCGAAGTCCGGCAGGTTGCAGTCGACACCCGAGTCGATGATCGCGACCTTCACCGGCGCGAGATCGGCCGGCGGCGTCGTCCACGCGCTGAAGGCGTTGTCGAACGCGAGATACCACTGCTTCGCGACGTACGTGTTCGGCGGCGTGAAGGCAGCCGCGGGGACGGCGGCGATCAGCGCCGCAGCCGTCGCGACGAGGAGCCCGGCCGTCCAACTCATCCTCACCATCGCACGGTAGCCAGAGTCGAGCCGCCCCGGCTACTGCGCGATGTCCGGATCCACGCGGATCCGGATCGAGCCGCTCGTCGCCGCCGGAACCGCGAGGCGGTACCACGTCGTCGCCTTCGGCCGGACGACGAGAGTGAACGCGTGCGTCGCCGGGTTGGGCTTCGGCCGATGGAAGGCGCTCCACGGGCCGCCTGCCGTCCGCTCCTGCACGACCGCGCCGGGCGCGCCGCGAATCAGTCCGGTGAGCTCGACCTTCGTCCCGGGCGCGACGGCGGGGTTCGGCTCCGGGGGCTGGAGCGAGAGGACGTCGACCCGGAACCACGTGGAGCGCAGGTCGAGCCGTCCCTGGACGAGCGAGCCCGCGACGGGAGTCGTCGTCTCGCTGCCGCGGACGAGCGAGGAGACGTCCAGCTCGACGACCCGCTTCGACGGGTTGATGGTCGTCGTGGCGTCGAGGACGCGGCCCGGCACGTCGAGCGCGCGGGCGAGCCTGTTCGCCGGAACGGGCACCGGCCCCCAGTCGTGGTAGGGCGACAGGGTGTCGTACGGGTCGGGCACCGACGGCAGGTACGGGATGCTCTGGCCGCCCCAGGCATCGGAGGCCGCCTGCGTGCGGCCGCCCGAGCTCGAGGAGAAGAACGTCGTCGCCACCTCGTCGCCGTAGAAGAGCACCTCTCCCGCGGTCGCGGCGACGGCCGCGGTCGCGGCCGGCGTCTCTGCCGAGACGCCGAGGTAGAGCTGGCCGCCCGTGTCCGAGTAGACGTCGAACGGGGCCGCGACCCGCCGCGTGGCGACGGCATACGAGCGCGACGCGACCGCCTGCGCCTCGAGCGCGCCGGACAGCCAGGTCGACGGCATCTCCGCCGGGACGACGCCGAGGAGGTACTGCTCGAGCGGGAGAACGTTGATCGCCTGCAGCCGCTTGCCCGAGACGTTGACGACGATCTTCCCGCGGTAGCTACGACCGAGCGTGAGGTACGACCCCGCCGACGGGGCGAACGTCAGCGGCGGCTCGAGCGGCTGCGCCGGCCCGCCGTCGACGGCGAGGTCGAGCGCCGCGGTCAGCTTCGTGACGCCGGCCGGCAGCGTGTGCTCCACGCCGTCGGCGCCGGTGACCGTGATCGGCTGGTCGGACGAGAGCTTCAGCGTCTTGCGCTCGGCGAGGAGGACGCGGATCGTCTTCATCGGCGTCTGCCCGAGCGCGGTTCCGGGGTAGTACGCGGCGAGGATCTGCTCGTAGGTGTACGCGTGCTGCGCGTAGCCCTCGGCGCCCCACTGGCTCATGCCGACGCCGTGACCCCAGCCGTGGCCGTCGATCAGGAAGAGCGCTCCCGAGCCTGCGGGCGCGACGTACTGCCCGGCCGTCGCGGGCGCGACGGCGACGACGGAGGCGCCGGCGAGAGCGGCGGCGATGATCAGGCTGCGACGGAGCATGCGGTGGCGCGTCCTCCGAGGACGTATCGGCGACGGACTTCGCCGTCCGAAGCGGAAATCCCTTGCCCTTACGGGAGATTTACGGGCGCCGACAGTGGCGGCCCCTGCCCGATCCCGAGCGGCCACCACCAGTTCCAGCGGCCGAGCAGGCGCATTGCCGCGGGCACGATCACGAGCCGCACGAGCGTGGCGTCGAGGAGGATCGCGACCCCCAGGCCGACGCCCAGCTCCTTCAGCGCCGGCGACCCGGCGGCCGAGAACGACGCGAAGACGGCGACCATGACCGCAGCCGCGCTCGTGATCGTCCGCGCCGAGCCGACGAGCCCTTCGGCGACGGCGCGCGTGTTGTCCCCGCAGGCTTGCCAGCGCTCACGGATCCGCGTCAGCAGGAACACCTCGTAGTCCATCGAGAGTCCGAACGTCACGGCGAGCACGAGAGAGGGGACGACCGTGTCGACGTAGCCGGGCGAGGCGTAGCCCGTCCAGTCGAACCAGCCCCACTGGAAGACCGCGACGAGCACGCCGTACGCCGCGCCGACGCTCAGGAGGTTCATCAGAACAGCCTTGAGCGGCAGGAGCACGCTGCGCAGAAGGACGAGCAGGACGAGGTACGACGCGCCGAGGATGAAGACGAGGATCTTCCACAGGCCGCCGACGATCGCGCGCTCGATGTCCTGGTCAAAGACCGTCGAGCCGCCGAGGAGGGCGCTCCGGCCGGCGGCGGCGCGGATGCGCGCCACGATCCGGCGCGCGGGAACGGACTCCGGCTGCGCCGCGATCCGGGCGTCGACGAGCCACAGGTCGCCGTGGGCGCTGCGGACGGGCCGCGCCACGGAGACGACGCCGGGAACGGCAGCCAGCCGGCGCGCGACCGCTGCCGGGTCATGCTCCACGATGACGTGGACGGGGGCGGCGAAGCCGGGGCCGGCGAGCCTCATCGCGCGCTCGGTCGCGACCCGCACCTCCGCGTGCGGCGGCAGCTCGTTCAGGCCGCGGTTGAACGTCTGCATCGCGAGCAGCGGTGCCGCAAGCAGCAGCATCGCCGCGACGCCGCCGAGGAGGAAGAACCACGGCCTCAGCATCACGCGCCGAGCCCATGCCGTCCAGAACGCACCGCCGCGCTCCGCTCCGGCCGCCCACGGGAGTCGCAGGCGCAGCCGGTCGACCCGTCGTCCCGCGAACGCGAGCAGCGCCGGCAGGAGCGTCACCGCCGCGAGGACGGCGATGCAGACGACGACGATCGCGCCCAGAGCGAGCGAGCGGATCCCGTTCACGTCGATCGCGAAGAGCCCGGCGAGCGAAACGGCGACGGTGACGCCGCTGAAGACGACCGCCCGGCCCGATGTCGCGAGCGCGCGGCGGAGCGCCTGCGCGGGATCCGCTCCATCCGCGAGCTCCCCGCGGTAGCGGTTGACGATGAAGAGCGAGTAGTCGACGGCGACGCCGATGCCGATCATCGAGGCCATGTTCGTGACGTAGACGGAGAGCTCGATCGAGCGCGAGAGCCAGTAGATCGCGGCCCCCGAGAGGAAGACCGCCGCGAAGCCGAGCGTGAGCGGGGCGGCCGCCGCGACGAGCGTCCCGAACGCGGCGAGCAGGATGAGGAGGATGAGGGGGAATCCGAACTCCTCGCCTCGCGCGAGCTCGTGCTTCGCCACCTGCTCGAAGTTCGACCAGATCGCGGACTCTCCGAGGACGCGCGTCTCGACGCTGCTGCTCGTCTGCACGAACTCGTGCCGCAGCCGCGTCGCCTCGTCGATCGACTGCGAGCTCCCCTTCGGATACGCAACGGGAAGCAGCGCGGCGCGCCCGCCGGCGAGGTAGCGCGGCGAGCCCTCGCGCAGCTGCGAGTCACGTCGAAGCGCGGGCCTGATCGCAGCAAGCCGCCGCTCGACGTCCGCACGGCTCGCGCCGGTGACGAGGAACGTGAAGGCCGGCGGCGTCGTCCCGGGGAAGCGGCCGAGCAGCCTCGTAACGCGCAGCGACTCGCTGCCGGGGACGTCCCAGCCGCCGCCCGAGAGGTGCGTCGTCTGGTGAAGAGAGAACCAGGCGCCGGCGGCGAGCAGCACGAGCCAGGCGGCGACGACGACGCGCCGGCGACGTGAGGTCGCGTCGGCAAGGCGCACGAGCAACCGCTCGAAGCCGGTTACCGCAACCACCCTTCGAGCCTAGCCCCACCTCCGCCGGAGCAACATGTAGACTTGCCGCAACGTTTGGAGGCGACGGAGCCTCGGCGGCCACGAGGGTGTGGCGGCCGGGGCTTTCTGCATTTCCGGCCTTCCAATTTTGAGGAGGAGAAAGGAATGAGCTACGTGGAGAGCAAGAATCGGGCGACATCGGACCCGCATACCCGCAGGGAGGTGCTCGCGGAGATCGAGTCGCGCGGCATCGAGGACATGCTCCTCTGGTTCACCGATCTCGAGGGGCACCTGAAGAGCTTCTCGATCACCCGCAGCGAGGTCGAGGGCGCGCTCGACGACGGGATGGGCTTCGACGGCTCGTCGATCACCGGCTTCAACGCGATCGAGGAGTCGGACATGGTCGCGATCCCCGATCCGGAGACGTTCCGCGTCCTACCCGACGGCCAAACGGCGCGGATGATCTGCGACATCGTGACCCCCGACGGGCAGCCGTACGCCGGCGACCCGCGCTTCGCCCTCCGCCGCGCGCTCGAGCGGATGGAGGCGATGGGCTTCGACACCTTCAACGTCGGCCCCGAGGCGGAGTACTTCCTCTTCAAGGACGAGAGCGGGACGGAGACGCTCGACGAGGGCGGCTACTTCGCCCAGACGACGCTCGACGCGGCGACCGGCGTCCGCCGCGACACGATCCGCGCCCTCGAGACAATGGGCATCCCCGTCGAGTACCACCATCACGAGGTCGGACCTTCGCAGCACGAGATCGACATCCGCTTCGCGGGCGCCCTCGACATGGCCGACTACATGCTCACGTACCGCCTCGTCGTGAAGGAGGTCGCGAAGCAGCACGGCTACCACGCGACGTTCATGCCGAAGCCGCTCTTCGGCGAGAACGGGTCAGGGATGCACACGCACCAGTCGCTGTTCACCGACGGGCACAACGCCTTCTTCGACGAGGACGACAAGTGGCACCTATCCGCCGTCGCCAAGGCGTTCATCGCGGGCCAGCTCCGCCACGCACGCGAGCTGTCGGCGGTGTTCGCGCAGTGGGTGAACTCGTACAAGCGGCTCGTCCCCGGCTTCGAGGCGCCGGTGTACGTCGCCTGGTCGCAGCGGAACCGCTCGGCGCTGATCCGGATCCCGCTCTACAAGCCCGGCTCCGAGCAGGCGACCCGCGCGGAGATCCGCTGCCCCGATCCGGCGTGCAACCCGTATCTCACGTTCGCCGCGCTGCTCCACGCGGGCCTCGAGGGGATCGAGCAGAGCTACGAGCTCCCCGACCCGATGGAGACGAACCTCTACCACCTGACCGCCGAGCAGCGGCGCGAGCGCGGCATCGTCTCGCTCCCCGAGACGCTCGGCGAGGCGATCGACGAGCTCTCCCGGTCGGAGCTGATGCGGAAGGCGCTCGGCCCGCACATCTTCGACCGCTACGTCGAGCTGAAGCGGAAGGAGTGGGACGAGTACCGCGTCCAGCTCACCGCCTGGGAAATGCAGAAGTACCTGGCCGTCCTCTAGGCGCATCCAGCCGCTGCGGGGCGCCGCGGGCGAGGCATCCGTCCGCTGCGCCCCGCATCGTGTCGGCGTGATCGAGCTGGCGCCGGCGGTGCTGAGCAGGTGGGAGACGTTCGCCGTCGTCATGGGCGGCTCGACCGCGTCGCTCCTCGGCCTCCTGTTCGTGGCGGTGTCGATCCGCGTCGAGACGATCGCGCAGTCGGTCGAGCTGCGGATCCGGTCGGCGCAGACGATGGCGCTGCTGCTCACGGGGCTTCTCGCCGCCGTCCTGCTGGCCGTCCCCGGCCAGCGAAGGTGGATCCTCGGCGCCGAGTACCTCGCGCTCGCCCTCTTCGTGACCGCCGCGACGGTCTGGCTCGACCGGCGGGCCGGCGGGGCGGAAGGCAGCCGGGTCGGGCACCTGCTCGACGCGATCAACCCGACCTTGGTCGCCTGCTCGTTGCTGGCCGTCGCCGCGGTCGTGCTGCTCGTCGGGCACTGGGCCGGGATCTACTTCCTCGTTCCGGCGCTGATCGCCGTGCTCGTCGGAGGAGTCGTGAACGCCTGGCTCATCCTCGTCCGGCTCACCGGCTGAGCCGACTCCGTCCGCCGCGGCCCGCATCGTTTGCGAGGTGGGCGGGCTCGCCTCTCCCTTCTTGCTGCTGATCTTCCTCGCCGGCGCCGCCGCAACGTGGGTCGCGGGAGTCGCCCTCTCGAAGACCACGGACTGCCTCGACGCCCGGCTCGGCCTCGGCGACGAGATCGGCGGCCTAATCCTCCTCTCGCTCGCCGGCAGCCTGCCCGAGCTCGCGATCACGATCTCCGCCGCCGCCCAGGGCAACCTCAAGCTCGCGGCCGGAAACCTGATCGGCGGGATCGCGATCCAAACGATGGTGTTGCTCATCTGCGACGTCGCGGCCGGGCCGGAACGTCCACTGACGTTTCTCGTCGGCGCACTGACGCCGGTGCTCGAAGGCCTGCTCGTGGTCATCGTCGTCGCCGGGGTCGAGATGGGGGCGCTGCTGAAGCCGTCGACGGCGATCGCCGGCCGCGTCAGTCCGGCCTCGGTCGGCATCGTCGTGATCTGGCTCGTCGGCCTCTACGTGATCAACCGGGCGCGCAAGGATCCGCGCTGGAAGGTCGAGATGCCCGGCAGCCATCCCGGACGGCGGCACCGGCGCGAGGTGCACGCCGAGCAGCCGCATCCGTACCCGCACCTGTCCACCGTACGCGTGGCGTTGATCTTCGCCGGAGCGTGCGCGGTGACCCTCGTCGCCGGCGTCTTCCTCGAGGAGAGCGGCAACGACCTCGCCAACCGGCTCGGCGTCAACGGCGTGATCTTCGGCGCGACCGTGCTCGCGGCAGCGACGGCGCTGCCCGAGATCTCGTCGGGCATCGCGGCCGTCCGTCTCGGCGACAACGCGCTCGCGATCGGGGACATCTTCGGCGGCAACGCGTTCCAGGTCTGCCTCTTCCTCGTCGCCGACCTCGTCGCGGGCAGGCCCGTACTGCCGCAGGCAGGCCATCTCAACGCCTGGCTCGCAGCGCTCGGCGTCGCGCTCACCGCGGTCTACGGCTTCGGTGTGGTCGGCCGGCCGCTGCACTGCCGCTTCCGGCTCGGCCCGGACTCGCTCCTCGCCCTTGCCGTCTTCGGCCTCGGCGTCGCCGGCCTGTTCTTCGTGCCTTCATAGGCAGCGGCGGTGGGACCGCCCGCAGGCGGTCCA
>DATIZN010000065.1:0-19954 GCA_035517075.1 Gaiellaceae bacterium
CGTCCAGATGGGCCAGGAGGAGGACGACGTCGAGCTCCAGAAGTCGAACATCCTCCTGCTCGGCCCGACCGGCTGCGGCAAGACGCTCCTCGCCCAGACGCTCGCCCGCATCCTCAACGTCCCCTTCGCGATCGCCGACGCGACGGCGCTCACCGAGGCCGGCTACGTCGGCGAGGACGTCGAGAACATCCTCCTCAAGCTCATCCAGGCCTCCGACTACGACGTCAAGAAGGCCGAGACGGGGATCATCTACCTCGACGAGGTGGACAAGATCGCCCGCAAGGCCGACAACCCGTCGATCACGCGCGACGTGTCGGGCGAGGGCGTCCAGCAGGCGCTCTTGAAGATCCTCGAGGGGACGGTCGCCTCGGTGCCGCCGCAGGGCGGGCGCAAGCACCCGCACCAGGAGTTCCTCTCGATCGACACGACGAACATCCTCTTCATCTGCGGCGGCGCGTTCGCCGGCCTGGACAAGATCATCGCGCGGCGGATCGGCCAGAACGCGGTCGGCTTCGGCGCCGAGGTGCGCTCGAAGCACTCGATCGAGGCGTCGGAGCTGCTCGTCCAGGTGATGCCGGAAGACCTCCTCAACTTCGGCCTGATCCCCGAGTTCATCGGCCGCCTGCCGGTCGTGTCGGCCGTCCACCAGCTGCGCCGCGAGGACCTCGTCCAGATCCTCGAGGAGCCGAAGAACGCGCTCGTCAAGCAGTACCAGCGCTTCTTCGGCTACGACTCGATCGAGCTCGTCTTCACCGACGACGCGATGTGGGAGATCGCGGACCGGGCGCTCGAGCGCGAGACCGGCGCGCGCGGGCTGCGGTCGATCATCGAGGGCGCGCTGCTCGACGTGATGTTCGAGCTCCCCTCGCGCCGCGACGTGACGAAGTGCGTGATCACGAAGGAGTGCATCGCGCAGGGCATCCGCCCGACGCTCGTCACGAGCGGCGGCACGTTCGCGGGCGACGAGCCCGACGAGCCGGTCGAGAAGACGGCGTAGAGGCCGAACGGGCCGCGGCGGCCCCGGCGCTCAGGCCGGGTTGCCGACGACGCTCGCGCTCTCCGGCTCCCGTGCTGCGTCCGGCTCGAGCGCCGCGGCGAGACCCTTCCGCGCCCGGAAGATCAGCATCTCGACGGCATTCTGCGAGACGCGCAGCTCGGCGGCCACCTCACGGTAGGAGAGGCCCTGCCACTCGCGGAGGAGGATCGCCTTCCGCTGGTTGTGCGGCATTCGGTCGAGGGCGTCCTCGAGGCTGACGAGCTCGAGCGGGTCGCCGCTCTCCGGTGCGGGAATCGCGTCTTCGAGCATGCGCAGGTCGTTGGGTCTCTCGACTCGCAGCCTGCGCACCGACGACGTCCGCCTGTTGAGGCACTCGTTGTGCGCGATCCGGAAGAGCCACGCCTGCTCGTGCCGCGGAATCGTGCCGCGTTGCAAGGAGCGGAAGGCGTTGAGGAAGGTCGTCTGCACGGCGTCCTCGGCCTCCTCGCGCGAGTGCAGGTTGTGCAGGCAGTACGTGTAGACCTGCCGCCCGTGCTTGCGGTAGAGCTCACGGGTCGCGTCACCGATTCCGTTGCCGGCCTGAGGGTCCGAGCCTACGGTCACGCGACGCTCCGCTCGCTGAACTGGTTCTGGACCTCGCTCACGTACGCACTGAGGTCGCGCTCGCGGAGGTCGAGGAGGTCCTCCCGCTCGGAGACTTCGCGCTCGCGGTGCTCGAGCTTGTCCTCGCGCAGCTCGAGATCCGCGACGAGCTGGGCTTCCCGGAGGCGCAGCTCGTGCTTCTCTTTCGTGAGCTCCTCGGCGCGCGCGTCGAGGGCCTGCTCGGTCGAGAGCAGCTGCGCCTCCCGGTCTTCCGCGTGCTGCTCCCGCTGCTCGAGCTCGCCGAGGAGCGCGAAGGCCTCCTGCGAGGCGTGGCCGTGGCCTCTGCGCTCGCGCTCCAACCGCTCGCTCTGGTCCCGCAGCCGAGCATCCCAGTTGTTCAGGCGCGCCTGTCCGTTCGCCAGCATCTTCTCCCGCGCGTCGAGGCTCGACTCGAGCGACGCCTCGCGAGCCGTGAGCTCCTCGGCCCGCTGCTCGAGCTCCTTGCGCTCGCGTGCAGTGCCGGCCGCCTCCGCGCGGAGCTTGAGCTCTCGCTCTTCGACCTCGCGCTCCTTGCGCGCAACGGCCTCCCGCTCGGTCTCGATCGAGCGCGAGCGTGCGGCGACCTCCGTCTCGTGCTTGCTCCGGCGCTCCGCGAGGTCCGCGCGCTCCCGCGTCAGCTCGCGCTCGCGTTCGGCGATCGACGCGAGCTGCTGGGCCAGGTGCGCGCTCGCCTGCGCCCGGTCGCGGTCGGCCGACACGAGCTCGGCCGTCATCACATCGGTGTGCACAGCCAGCTCGTTCAGGCGCGCCTGCTCGGCGACGAGCTCGGTCCGGAGCGTCGTCAGCTCGGTGCGCTCCGTCTCGAGCTGCTCTCGCTCGATCGTCAGCAGCAGCTTCTGCTCGTCCAGCTCGGTGCGGGCGGTGTCGAGCCGGCTCGAGACCTGGTCGAGCTCCGCCTCCCGCAGCGCAAGGTCGCGCCCGGCGGCCAGCTCGCGCTCGTACGCCTCGACCTGGTGCTCGAGCGCTTCGCGGAGCTCTCCCTCGCGGGTCAGCGCGGCCTCGAGCTCGGTCCGGAGCGTGACGGCCTCCGGCACCTCGGTCGCCGGGATGCCGGCGACCTCGACGATCGCTGCGGGCGCAGCGACCTCCTCCACCGCCGGTTGCGACGTCTCGGGCAAGCCGGCGCTTCCGTGCAGGCGCTCGAGCTGCGCCCGCAGGCCCGTTCCGAAGCCGGTCTCGGTTTCAGCCGTCATCGCAGGTAGTGGGTCACGTTGAGGAGCGCCGGCCCGAGAACGACGACGAAGAGGGCGGGGAAGATGAGGAGCGCGGTGGGGAAGAGCATCTTGATCGGCGCCTTCATCGCCTTCTCCTCGGCTGCGGCCTGGCGCCGCAGCCGCGAGTCCGCCGCCTGAACGCGCAGCACCCTGCCGAGCGAGATTCCGAGCTGATCGGCCTGCAGCACCGACCGCACGAAGGCGCCCAGCTCGGGAGCCGGGACGCGCTCGGCAAGCTTGCGGAGGGCATCCGGCCGTGACTCGCCGATGCGCATCTCTCCGAGCGTGAGCGCGAACTCGTCGACGAGCGCGCCGTCCATGTGCTCGGTGAGCTTCGTGATCGCGCCGTCGAGCCCGAGCCCCGCCTCGATGGAGACGGCGAGGAGATCGAGCGCGTCCGGGAGCTCGGCGCGGACCCGCTCGCGGCGCGCGCGAACGCGGGCTCCGATGAGCAGATCGGGAATCAGGAAGCCGGCCACGCCGACGGCAGCGAGCAGAAGGCCGACACCGGCGCCAAGCGCGAAACCGGCTGCGACCGCCGCGACGAGCCCGGCGAGCGCGAGGCCCGCCTTGAGGGCGAGGAACTGCGCGACCGTGATCCGGGTGGCGACGCCTGCGGCAATCAGGCGGGTGCCGATCGCCTCGCCCGAGATCCGCGGATTGATCCGCAGTGCGAGGGCGGCCAGGCGCTTGACGAGCGGTGCGAGCACCCGCTCGCGGAATCGCGGCAGCTCCGGAACGACCTGCGTGCGCGCCTTCCCGTAATGGGACGCCCGGCGGAGAGCGACACGGTGCCGCCGCTGCGGCACCGTCGCGATCTCGGCGACGAGGAATACGGCGAACCCGAGCATTGTGGCGGCGACGAATAACAGCATGGCTCTACCCCCTGAACGAGACGATCTTCCTGAGACTGACTGCGCCCATGCCGAGCATCACGACCGCGACGATGAGCAGCTCGTGCCCGGACGGCGTGTGCCACAGCGGCTGCATGTAGGCCGGGTTGAGCGCCGTGAGCGCGAGTCCGAGCAGTACCGGAAGCGCGACGAGCACGTAGGCGGACATCCGTCCCATCGCGGTCAGCCCGCGGATCTTCCGCGCGAATTGCTGCCGCTGGCGGACGGTGTCGGCGACCATCTCGAAGAGGCCGGCCATCGAGCCGCCGATCTGGCGCTGAATCGTGACGGCGTTGAGGACGAAGGTGAGGTTCTTCGAGCCGATGCGCTCGGCCATCTCACCGAGTGCATCGTCCATCGGCCTGCCGAGCCGGGTCTCGTTCAGCACCCGGCGGAACTCCTTCGCCGCCGGCTCCGCGCCCTCGTCGACGACGGCCTGGATCGCGTGCCGGAACGAATGACCGGCCTTGAGCGAGGCGGCGATCGTGATCAGGAGGTCCGGCAGCTGGTTGTCGAACGCCTTGACGCGTGAGCGTGCCTTCGCGCTCGTCCAGGCGATCGGCGCCGCGCCGGCTGCGCACGTCACGAGCAGGCTGAAGATCACCGGCGCACCCATGACGAGCGTGAGGATCCCGGCGGCTACTCCGACGCCGAGCGACAGGTAGAGGAGCTCGGCGGCGAGGAGCGGCAGATCGGCGCGCGTCAAGAGCTGTTGCAGCGCCCGGAACTGCCGGATGTTCGCGAACGCCGCCTCCGTGGACGCGAAGAAGCGCCGCAGGAGCGACGGCCGGCTGCGAGGGCCCGCCCTCCTCGCACGAGGACCCTTGCGGCCGAGGTACGGCGCCAGGCGGGTGTTCAGCCGGTCGGCGCGGCTCGATCCCAAGGCGACGAGAAGGGCCACGAGCACGAGCAGCCCGACCGCCAGCGAGACGACGAGGGCCGACGCGGGCGAGCGCCAGTCGGAGGCAGGCGCGAGCGACGGCTGAGCAGGCGTCGCGGTCGCACGGGCTGCGCCTGCGAGCGAGAGCGTCTTCGTCGCGCTCCCGCTGCCGGGAGTCGAGACCGCGAGCTGCAGGCGGTCGCCCGGTCGAGCCGACGTGACGTAGCGGAGCTGCCACGTCCGCTCCAGCGTCTTCGCGATCGAGCGGTAGATCGCCGTGAGCTTGTCCGTCGAACTCGCCTCCACGAACCTACCGCCGGTCGCGGAGGCGAGCTGACGGAGCGGGCCCGGCGTGAAGTCGCGACTGTCGATCCCGACCGCGTAGACAGCGGCCCGGGCGGCCTCGGCGGCGTGAATCGCCTCGCGCAGGCTCGCGCTGCTCGAGATGTCGCGGCCGTCGGTCACGAGCACGATCACGTGGCCGGGCGCGGGGTTGTGCGTGAGCGCCGTCGCAGCTCGCACGACCGTGTCCCACAACGCCGTGCCACTGCGCCCGTCCACCTTCACTCCCGCCAGAGCTGAATCTGCGTCGGACGGCGCGGTCGAGAAGCCGTCGAGCGTCTCGACGCCGTGACCGAACGCGAGGACCTCGATCCGGTCGCCCGGTGCCTTGTCGGCGACGAACGCCTTGGCCGCCGCCTTGGCCTCGTCGAGCGAGCGGCCGCGCATCGACAGTGACCGGTCGACGGCGAGGACGACGCTCTTCTCCCGGGCGAGATTGGCGGCCTGCAGCCCGGTGACGGCCACGCCGTTCTCGGTCAACCGCGGCCTTCCGCTGCCCGGCGGCGTCACCACGGTCACGCGGATCTCGGGATAGCCGCTCGTGTCGACGGCGCTGATCGTGACCGCGCGGCCCGCGTGCGTCGAGGCGGAGTGGCCTGCCTGCGCCGGGGGAGCGAGGATCGCCGTCCCGAGCACGACCAGGAGCAGGCGCACGAGCCGCTTTCTGGCGCGCCGCCGCGTCATTCGCGGACCCCGCCGAACGCATTGACCGCGAACGTCGCCGGCATGCCGTCCCCCTCGCCCGAGAAGAACCCGGGCGGGAGGACGACGTTGCTCGCAGCGAGCTTCTCGAGGAAGTGCGGCTTCAGCCCCGTCGCCCGAAGCGGGGTCAGGAGCCGCTTTGCCCGCGGCGCCTCCTCCTCGGTCGGCGCGGCGGCGAGGAACAGGTCCTGGAGCGTGACGACGTCCGACTCCATCCCGACGACCTCCGAGATGCAGCTGATGCGGCGCGAGCCGTCGACGAGGCGGACGATCTGCACGAGGACGTCGAACGCACTCGCGATCTGCTCGCGGATCGCCCGGTGGGGAAGCTCGACCCCGGCCGTGAGGACGAGGGTCTCGAGCCGCGCGAGCGCGTCCCGCGGAGAGTTGGCGTGGATCGTCGTCAGCGACCCCTCGTGACCGGTGTTCATCGCCTGGAGCATGTCCAGGGTCTCGGCTCCACGGACCTCGCCGACGATGATGCGATCGGGCCGCATGCGGAGGGCGTTGCGCACGAGCTCGCGGATCTTCACCTCGCCCGTGCCCTCGATGTTCGGCGGCCGTGCCTCCAGCGTGATGACGTGCTCCTGCTGAAGCTGGAGCTCGGCCGCGTCCTCGATCGTGACGATGCGCTCGTCGCTCGGGATGAAGGCGGAGATCGCGTTGAGCGTCGTCGTCTTCCCGGTTCCGGTGCCGCCCGAGATGAGGACGTTGAGCTTGCCCTTCACGCAGGCGCCGAGGAATTGGGCGGCGGGCGGCGACAGCGTCCCCAGCGAGATCAGGTCGTTGATCGTGTAGGGGTCGCGGGAGAACTTGCGGATCGTGAGCGTCGGACCGCTGAGCGAGAGCGGCGGGATGATCGCGTTGACGCGGCTTCCGTCGGGCAGGCGGGCGTCGACCATCGGCGAGGACTCGTCGATGCGACGTCCCACCTGGGAGACGATCTTGTCGATGATCCGCATCAGGTGCGAGTCGTCGAGGAAGCGAGCGGTGGTGTGCTCGATCTTGCCGCCGCGCTCGACGAAGACCTGTCCGGGCCCGTTGACCATCACCTCGGTGACGCTGTCGTCGCCGAGAAACGGCTCCAGCGGCCCGTAGCCGAGGATGTCGTCCGTGAGCTGGCGCACGAGCTCGCGGCGCTCCTCCCGCGTCAGCGGGGTGTCGGCGAGCGTCAGCTCCTCGGTCACCGCCTTGTAGACGCGGTCGGCGAGATCCGACGGATCCTCGTTGAAGAGCTCCGGTCCGAGCTTGGCGATGCACGCGTGGTGCACGGCCGCCTTGAGCTCCGCGTACGGGTCGGTCGACTCGTGCGGCCCTCCGTCCGCGACGGCGGCGTGGTCGATGCGGGAGAGCCGGTCGTGGAGGCCCATTGTCAGGCCCTCGCGAGGGAGAGTCGACGCCGACGCTCGGGCGCGGCCGCCGGCACGTCCGTCTTCGGGGCGACGTCCCGCGCGAGTCCGGCGACCGCCTTCGCGAATTCGCTCCGCGGCTCCGCGAGGACGACCGCCTCCCCGCGGTTCACGCAGAGCTGGACGGCCCGGTCGGTCGGAAGCTCGTGGCGTACCTTCACCTTGAGCCCGTCCTCGACCTCGCTCGTCTTCAGTCCCACGTTCGCGCTCGCCCGGTTCATGACGTAGCTGATCCGGCTCGGGGGGAACGACAGCTGCTCGAGCGTCTGGAGCGCGAGGCGGACGTTCTTCAGGGTCGGCACGTCGAGCCCGCAGAGGACGAGCAGCTCGTCCGTCCGGTCGAGCGTCGCCAGCACTCCGCCGTGGAAGAACGGCGAGGTGTCGACGATGATCGCGTCGTACGAGCTGCGGGCGACGTCGAGGAGCCCCGTCACCTTGCCCTCCAGGACGAGCTCCGCGTCCTCCGGGCGGAGAGGCGCGGCGAGGACGTCGAGGCCGCACGGGTGCTTGGTCACGTACCCCTCGAGCTTCTCGGAGTCGAGCTCGCCCGGTGCGACGACGAGGTCGTAGATCGTCTTGAGCGGCTCGATCCCGAGCATGATCGCGGCGTCTCCGAACTGGAGGTCGAGGTCGAGGAGGAGCGTCCGCTTCGCCTCGTGCTTCGCCAGCCGTGCAGCGACGTTCGTCGCGACGACCGTCTTGCCCGTCCCGCCCTTGGGCGAGAAGACGGTCACCACGCGGCCGTGCCGGACCGGAGCCTGGAGCTGGGTGCGCACGTGCGCCGCCTTGCGAATCGAGAAGACGACGTTCTGCGCGAGCTGGGGCAGCAGGAGGACGTCTGCCACGCCCTGGTCGAGCGCCTGCTCGAGCATCGCGGTGGCTTCGCCACCGGAGACGACGAGGATGATCGGCGCCCGCGTGTACTCGCGGATCGTGGCGGTCTCGCCGGCGGGGAACATCGCCGAGCGCGTCGCATGGACGACGCAGTCGATGTGGCCGCCGGTGAGCGGGGTCGCCGCCTGGACCACCTGCGGCTGCCAGCCCACGACCTCGAGCTCTCCGCTCTCGGCGAGGGCCTCGCGGAGCTTGTCGTAGCCGTCGCACTCGCCGGTGAAGAAGACACGGAACCGATCGCTCATCTGGATCCCTCCTTCAGGACCGAGTTCGCGGTCGCGACGTTTCCCTTGCTGTCGACCGCGTCCAAGACGGGGCGGAGCTCGAGCGACCAGTCGTCGTTCTTGACGACGTAGTAGAAGCGCTGCACCTGCGTGTCGCTGACGGCGAGGATCACCGAGCTCGTGGCTCCCGACGAGGAGAGCTTGGCCGCCGCGTCCGTCGTGGGGGCGACCAGAACGAGCAGGTCGCGTAGCACGATCAGGCTCGACACGGCCTGAGAGGTCGGGTCGGGGTGGTGGATGCTCGCGACGAGGTCGACGTGGTCGCCCGCCTGCAGCGTTCCGGCGAGGAGCTGATTCGGGTCGCCGCCGACCTGGATCGCGCGCATGTCTCGATGGAGCTGCGCCCGGATCCCCTGTGCGGCCGCGTTCGCGAAGCGCCGCAGCGTGACCTGCTCCCCGCTGTAGATCGGAGCGGTCAGCACCTCGTTCTTGATCTGCTGCGGGCTCGAGATCGCGCCCGGCACGACGGCCGTGCGCGGGACGCTGAGCTTGTGCAGCTCGTTCGCGACCGTGGACCCTGCAGTCCCGGCCGGGATGTCCTGTCCGGCGACGTACACCTGGACCGTGCCGGCGCTGTGCTGGACGGAGCGCCGGTAGTTCGTGACGTAGAGGAGCGTGAGCATCATCGCCACGAGCGCAAGCCCGATGGCGATGACGACGTTTCGTATGCGGTAGGTCATCGAGAGCCCCGTTCTTAGTTGACGACTGCGATGCGTTGGATCCCGGGTTCGGAGCGGCGCCTCACTCGAGTCGCTCCGCGATCGTGCTCGAGAGGTTTCCGGATGAGACCACCCAGCCGAGCACGTCGATCGAGTACGGATAGGTCACCGTGACCTGCACCGTGCTGCCGGACGTCTGGAAGGTCGGGTCGCTGGCGTCGGTGACGCTGACGCCGAGCTTGGACGCGTTCAGGTCCGGCGCCGCTTCATCGACCGCGGCCGTCACGTCGCTCGTCGTGACGCTTCCGACGCGCATGAGCACCGCTTGGCGCCCGCCGGCGCGGGCCGCGTCGGTCACGGTGACGTAGTGGCTGAACGCGACGCCGCACTGGAGGATCGCGAGGAGCAGCGCCATCAGCGCGGGGAGCACGATCGCGAACTCGACGATGGCCTGGCCATCGTCGGCGGCGAACGAGCGGAATGTCCTGCGGCGGCTGGTCACGGTGATCGAACCTCGGTGGCGGGGCCGCAGGAGGCCCGCCACCGTTAGCGGTCGTTTTCCCTACAGGGCCGAAGTGACGGCGTTGATGGTGCTGGAGATGCCGCCCTCGAGCGCCGTGAACGCACCGACGGCGATGACGGCGACGACTGCGAGGATGATCCCGTACTCGGCCATCGTCTGGCCGTTCTCGCGCTTCCAGTCCTGCGTCAGGATCCGGTAAGCGGCGGAGTATGCAACTGCGAGCATCGTTCTTACCTCCGAGAGTTCGTTGGTCTGGCTAGGCAACGGCTTTGACGATCGGGCCGAACATCGTCACGATCGCCTGGCCGAAGGTGAGGAAAGCCGCAGTTGCGAGGAGGGCGACGACGGTCAGGATGACTCCGTACTCGACCATCGACTGCCCCTCCTGGTTCGATGCGATCGACCAGCGCCTCCTTTCGTGGGACGGGCTGTTCACCATGTGGATGTCAAGCAGTTCGCTGATGCCTGCTAAGACACGACTCATCGGCGATTCTTTCGCGCGGATTGCGACAATCACTCGTTCGGGAAGGGAAATCACCCGTCCGGAGGAGGGCTGAGCGTGCACGTAGCCGTTCTTCGCAAGGACGACGGAACCGTCGTCTGCGCGCGCTGCGCGATCGCCGCCACGCCGCTGCAGCGGATGCGGGGCCTGCTCGGCCGGAGCTCGCTCGACCCGGGCGAAGGGCTGCTGATCCGGCCTGCCGGCTCGATCCACATGCTGTTCATGCGCTTCGCGATCGACGCCGTGTTCTGCGACCGCGACCTCCGCGTCGTGGCGATCCGCCGCGACCTCCGGCCGTGGCGCTTCGCCGCGGCCCGCGGCGCGCGCGCCGTCGTCGAGCTGCCCGCCGGAGGCGCCTCGGCGCTCGCCGCCGGGGACCGGCTCGTCGTCGACGGGCTCGACTAGGGACGCCGTCCGTCTCACCGACGGGATCTCCGATCTGCTCGGAGGAGGACCGCGAGCCGCGGTCTGCTGCTGACCAGCCGGAAGCGGCCGCCCGCGAGCAGGCCGGCTTCGACCGGGCGCTCGAGCGTCGGGTCGAGGACGATCAGCGGGTATCCGTCGGTCGCTGCGCGCCAGTCGTCCCCGATGCGGTTCCAGTAGTCGTAGAGGAGGCGGATCTGTCGATCGCTGAAGAGCTCGAAGCGGACGTCGTAGGCGACGCGCCCGCGCAGGCGGGGCTCGGTCCAGAGCAGCCAGTCGGCGTAGCGGTCGCCGGCGAACACCCGCACCGGATGGTGCTGCCGGGCGAGCGCCGCGATCCGGACCGCCTGCGCGACGGGCCACTCCTCGGTCAGCCAGCTCGAGGGGCGTGTCGCTGCGAACGCTCCCGTTGCGAGGAGCGCTGCCGCGGCGACGGGAGGCGCAGCAGGGGCCAGGCGGGCGAGGAGTCGAAAGCGGATCCGCTCGAGCCACGGGTCGATCAGGCGAGGGAGCAGCACGAGCGCGCAAAGGCCGAACCACACGATGTTGCGGATCGAGGTGACGGCCCCGACGAGGGTCACGAGGAGCGCCAGCCTGGCGAACAGGCTGTGCCGGCTTCCGTGCCGGGCGAGCACCCAGATGGTCGCAAGCGCGAGCAGGTAGAAGGCGGCCGTCCTCGAGCCCGGCGTCGTCGGTCCCCACTCGTTGATGAAGGAGTGCAGACGCTGGTCGAGCAGCAGGTGCCGGTAGTAGTGGACGAGGGAGAAGTCGTACGGAGATGCGAGCGGCGCGACGATTGCGGCAACGGCGAGGATGGCCGCGCGGCGGAGGTGGGCACGTCCTCCGATCGCCAGCGTCCCCGCACGTACGAGCAGGAGGAATGCGCCCAGGATGGCGCTGCCGTGGACGTTGGCCCAGACGACCAGCAGCGGCACCGCGAGATAGACGCGCCGAGACGGCCGTCTCGCGTCGAGCGCCAGCAGGGCAAGGAGGACGACGAAAAACAGCTCCCCCACGTCCTGCGTTCGCATCTGCATTCCCCACGGGGCGACGAGGAACGTGACAAACCCGGTGACGGTGGTGCTCGCAGCGGAAGCTCCGAGCCGGCGCGAGGCAAAGAGGCCGACGGAGACGGCCGCGACGAGCACGAGGGCATGGACGAGCAGCACGGCGCGGATGCCGCCCGCGGCCGAGAGGCCGTAGTAGAGGAGCTGACCGAGCCACTGCTGGTCGATCCACGGTCTCCCCAGAGTCCAGACGGTGAGCGAGTCGGTGTGCGGAAGCCCGTGCTGCACGATCTCGCGCCCGCTGACCAGTGTGAGCCAGCTGTCCTGGACGAGCTCCTGCGGCAGGGCTGCCACCACCAGGAGCGCCCAGATGGCGACGACGACCGTGAGCCCCGCATTCGCCGCCAGCGCCTCCTGCGCGCGGCGAAGGCGACGCGATACGGCGAGCGACCTCGGCGGGCGTGGCGTGCTGACCGATCCGGCGCGAGGGGGCGCGATCGACCCCACCGGGGCAACCTCCTTCGACGCCGCAGAGCTCGTTCGGAACTGGTCTTCTCCTGATCGTCCCCTCCCGAAGTCCACTGCGTCACCCGTTCCAGGGAACGGCCCGGCGATCGCGTACTCCCTCGTCCGGGGGAATCGGCCGCGAGACGCGAAAGATTCGCCGCCTGCGCGCTGTCTCTAACTGGCAAATGCGCATCGGGTCACTCATCCGCAGGACACTCAGCCGCTCGAAGCTCTCCGAGGAACGGGGTCAGGTGCTCGTGCTCGTGGCGGGGGCGATGGTCGTGCTCGTCGGGATGGCAGGCCTCGTCATCGACTTCGGGCGGCTGTACTTCGCCCAGCGCCAGCTGCAGTCGACAGCCGACTCTGCAGCGCTGGCGGCTGCCAGCGTGCTCCCGAACGTGTCCGCGGCAACCGCGGCGGCGCAGGACTACAGCGGTGCGAGCGGCGACCTGAACGCCACCCAGAAGCTGCCCGGAGTGACGACGGACGTCTCGACGAAGTGCGTGTCCGGCCTGCCGTGCAACCCGGCGAACACGATCGACGTGAGCGAGCAGGCGCACGTCTCGACCGTCTTCCTCAGGATCTTCGGCCTCAACTCGGTGACGGTGCACGCCAGCGCCGCGGCGGCCATGGGAGGCGGCACTCCGCAGCCGCTGAACGTGATGCTCGTCCTCGACAGGACCGCCTCGATGAACCAGCCGTGCAGCGAGGGCGGCACGAAGCTCGGGTGCGCGAAGAGCGCCGTTCTCAACTTCCTCTCGCAGCTGAACCCGACCGTCGACCATGTCGGACTGGCAGTGTTCCCGCCGCCGACGAGCCTCTCGAACACGTGCAGCTCGAGCACGTCCGCCCTGTCGTACGACAACCCCTCGGCGAAGACGACGAATCCGAACTACCCGTACACCGTCGTTCCGCTCTCCACCGACTACCGCACCTCGCCGAGCGGGCAGCTCAACCAGAACTCGAACCTCGTGAAGACGGTGAACTGCCTGCAGGCGCCCGGCGGACACGGCACCTCGTTCGCGACCGCCATCGACAAGGCCCAGGCGGAGCTCACCGCCGACGGCGACTCGAAGGCGCAGAACGTGATCATCCTCCTCAGCGACGGCGACGCCAACTACGGCCCCGTCTACTACGACAACCCGCCGAAGAAGCCCGAGGTCTCGCCCTACCGGACGCAGCCCTGCCAGCAGGCGATCAACTCGGCGGCCTCCGCGACGGCGAGCGGAACCTGGGTCTACGCCGTCGCCTACGACACGGACGCGAACAACTCCGACCCCGACTGCTACGGCTGGACGACGCACGACTCGCCGCAGACGACGTCGACGTTCTCGAGCCACGAGCAGCCGCTCATCTCGGGGATCGACACGATGCAGGGCATCGCCTCCGACCCGACGAAGTTCTACCTCGATCCGCAGCCGGGCGACCTCACGGTCACCTTCGACCAGATCGAGGACAGCTTCTCCACGCCGGTCCTGATCGCCGACCAGACGACGACCGTCAACTAGGTAGGCGGACGACCGGGACGCCGCATTCGCGGCTGTTTCCCCGACGCTTCCGCCGGCCGGGTTCGCGCCAGGAAAGAGGGAAGCGGTCGCTCGTCGCGAACCGGTCCGCCGGCGCGTCGGCGACGGCCCCCAAGATCGACGGCTGCAAGGCGTTGCCGGCGCGCCGCTCCTCGTCCGGGCTCGGTCAGACGAAGGGCCCGAAGAACGAAGCGGGCAGAAAAGGGGAGGGGCCCCGCACCCGGGGCCCCTCCTGACATTGCCGCTCGGGAAGAGTTACGGCTTCCCTTCTGCTGAGCCGGCTCTGTCTCTAGCGGGTTGGAACGGGCTGCGGCCCACCGCTCCTCCCGGTCAGGGAGATCGGCGGTGCGGCCGGGCGTCTGGACCCTCGTCCGAGTAAATCGATCGAGTGATCCGGGCCCTGCCTGTGGCGCCGATCCGCCGGGTCCATGCCGAGGGCCGCGGTGGCGGCCCTCGGTCGGTGCTTCGCGTTGGGCGCCGTGTCAGTGGCCGTCCGCGAAGCTCCCGCCGTGGTGGTGCGCTCCCGACAGCAACTGCAGACCGTTGCCGACGCTCCCGGAGGGCTGCCAGTAGGCGGCTGCGTTTGCGGCCCCCGCCACCAGCAGCGTGAGGGCGAGGACGGCGAGTGCGGCGATTTTGCGCATTGTGATCGCGTCTCCTTTCGCTTAGAAGCGGAAGTCCTGGAGGGCCTCGGTGGCGCGGCGATAGAGCCGCACCGCTTCGTCAGGGTTGTTGCGTGCAAGCGCGAGCTCGCCTCGGACGCTCCAGACGGCGGCGAGATGGCTCGCGGACGAGAGTTGTGCCAGCGTCGCCTCTGCCTCGCCGAGCGCCGCTTCGGCGTCGTCGAGGCGTCCCTGGGCGAGCAGCGCCTTTCCCAGGCGAAGCTGGGCTGTGCCGGTGACGTCGAGGAAGTCCTCGCGCCCGTCGAGCATTGCGAGAGCGGTGCGTGCGTGCTCCTCCGCCTGCTCGTGCTGCTGCTCGGACAGCTCCACCTCGGCAAGGGAGCAGAGCGCCTGGGCTGCGTCAGGGGTGCTGCCGATCCGGCAGGCGAGCTCGTGTGCCTCGCGCAGCCGCTCGACGGCCCTGCCGGTGTTGCCGAGCAGGAACTCGAAGCCGCCGAGGTTGTTGAGCTGGCGGCCGACGTTGACACAGTCGTCGAGCTGCTCGTAGAGGGCACGCGCCTGCTCGGCCAGCCGGCGGGCGCGGATCCAGTTCCCCTCGCGCTCGGAGATCAGCGATGCCTGGAAGAGCGTATTCGCCTCCAGCTCGGGGTCGGCGAGCGACCGCGAGAGCTCGAGTGCGCGCTCGACGTCGTCCCGTGCGCTGACCCAGTCGCGCTGGCGCCGGTGGCAGCGGGCGCGCCAGCCGAGGATGTCGACCCGAAGCCGGTCGGAGGGTAGCTCCGAGCGCTCGACGAGCTCGAGCGCGTCGTCGAACAGCCTGATCGCGCTTCCGATCGAGGAGAGCTTGTAGCGGCAGCAACCGAGCCGGAAGAGCGCGTCGGCGAGCTCGATCGTGCTGAAGCTCGATGCCGCCGCCAGCTCGCGCGCCCGCTTCAGGCGCTCGAGAGCCGTGCGCAGCTCCCCCTCGTACATCCGCGCCCAGCCTTCCGCGAGCAGGGCCCGCAGCTCGAGCTCGGGCGCTTCGGGGGAGGCGGTGAACTCTGCGGCGGCCTCGACGGCCTCGCCGTAGCGCTTGCTGCTGACGAGCGCTTCGATCTTCGCGACGAGCGCCTCGGCCTGAACGTAGTCGCCGGCCGAGAGACCCGACTCCAGATAGTTGCGGTCGACGGCGAGCCGCTCGGCCAGCCGTTCGAGCATCTCGCCCGTCGGCCGTGCGCGGCCCCGCTCGATCTGGCTCACGTACTCCTTCGTGCAGTACTCGCCCGCGAGTTCCTGCTGCGTGAGTCGCTGCTCGAGGCGCAAGCTGCGTATGCGCTCGCCGAGAGAGAGACTCGAGCGGGGGCGGAGCTTGCTCTGGCTTTGCCTTGGATCGGGAACCTGGGTGCGGCTGGACATTGACTGTCCCCCTGTTGCCGAAGATACGGTTGCGGAACTTCTCCAGACACCATGCCGGTGACGCGAGCCTGCGTCTTTCACCCGGCGGGGGTTCTCTTCTACCCCTTCTGGTGGTTCACTTCTGCGCTTCACTCGGCCGCCCGCGCCGCCCGCCTTTCGGCTCCACTCGGAGCGGCGCGAGGGGGGCGCCTGTGAAGCACGAGCAAGAACCACCGATGCAGCGATGGGAGAACCGGCGATCCGTCCTCGATCATTGCGCGAGCGAGCCCCGCTGCGGTGAGGCTCGCAGCCACACTCGCCAGGCTCCGGTGCGGCGTGGGTCTGGCAGGCGCGACTCGCTTCCCTGCTTGCGAGGCGAGTCGTCGTGAAGAGGCGAGCCACGTGCGGCGGCTCGCCTCTTCCATTCACCCGGGACAAGGGCGTGCGGCGGCCCTGCGCGCGAACCGGCCGATCGGACGGCGTGGACGCCCGCGCGGCCTGCTAGCGTGCCGCACGTGCTGCGCGCGTTTCTTGCCGCCACGGCGGCCGTGGCCGCGATCAGCACGGCGGTGGCGGCCTCCACGAGCACCGGCCGCGTCGACCGGCGCCCGTTCCGGGGCGATTGATGCGCGGCGTCATCCTCGCAGGCGGCACCGGCAGCCGGCTCGACCCCCTGACCCGGATCACGAACAAGCATCTGCTGCCGCTCTACGACCGGCCGATGGTGACCTACGCGGTCGAGGCCCTGGTCGAGGCGGAGATCCAGGAGCTGATGCTCGTCACCGGCGGAACGCACGCCGGCGAGTTCTTCCGGCTGCTCGGCAACGGGCACGAGTACGGGATCGACCGGCTCTTCTACGCCTACCAGGACCGGCCGGGCGGGATCGCCGAGGCACTCGGGCTCGCGGAACGCTTCGTCGGCGGCGACCGCTGCTGCGTGCTGCTCGCCGACAACGTCTTCGAGGAGTCGCTGCGGCCGGTGGTCGAGCGCTTCGAGGCCCAGGAGCGCGGCGCGCGCGTCGTCCTCTCGCAGATCGACGACGACGAGCACCTCCATCATCTCGGCGTGGCCGACCTCGAGCGCGGCCGGATCCGCCGCGTCGTCGAGAAGCCGGAGGACCCGCCGAGCCGCTTCGCGGTGACGGGCGTCTACTTCTACGACGAGCAGGTCTGGCAGGTGCTGCCGACGCTCGAGGCCTCCGGGCGCGGCGAGCTCGAGATCACCGACGTGAACAACTGGTACGTCGAGCACGGGGAGATGGACGCCGACATCATCGAGGGCTTCTGGGGCGATGCCGGCGAGTCGATCGAGTCCTACTACGACGTGAACGACTTCGTACGCAGGAGGCGCGCCCGGTGATCGAGGGACTGCGCCGCCTGCCGCTGACCCGTTTCGAGGACGAGCGAGGCTGGTTCAGCGAGCTCGCGCGTGCGAGCGGCCTCCCGAAGCCGATCCGCCAGGTCAACCTCTCGTATTCTCGGTCGGGCGTGATCCGCGGGCTCCACTACCACGAGCGCGGCCAGGACGACGTCTTCGTCTGCCTGCGGGGGACGGTGCGCGTCGTCGTCCTCGACCGGACGACCGGCGACGCCTTCTCCGAGGACATCGGGGATCGGAACCCGGTCGCGATCTACGTTCCCGGCATCCATGCGCACGGCTACGAGGCGCTCACGGACGCGCTCTTCGCCTATCTCGTGACCGAGGAGTACGACCCTGCAGATCCCGACGAGCACGGCCTCAGCTGGAGCGATCCGCGTGTTCGCCACCTCTGGAGCACCGAGGCGCCGATCCTCTCCGCCCGCGACCTCGGCGCATCCGAGGTGGACGCGTGAGGCTCCTCGTCACCGGCGCGGCGGGCTTCATCGGCTCGAACTTCGTCCGCTACTGGCTCGAGCAGCACCCGGACGCGCATGTCGTCGCGCTCGACCTGCTCACCTACGCCGGCGACCCGCGCAACCTCGACGGCCTCGGCGTGCGGCTCGTCGAGGGCGACATCGGCGATCTCGAGCTCGGCGAGCGCATCCTGGCGGAGGAAGGGATCGACACGGTCGTCAACTTCGCCGCCGAGTCGCACAACAGCCTCGCCGTGCTCGACCCGTCGCGCTTCTTCCGCACGAACGCGCTCGGCACGCAGACGCTGCTCGAGGCCTCGCGCCGTCATGGGGTCGACCGCTTCCACCACGTCTCGACCTGCGAGGTCTACGGCGACCTGCCGCTCGACACGGACGAGGCGTTCAGCGAGGAGTCGCCGTACCGGCCGCGCACCCCGTACAACGCATCGAAGGCGGCCGCCGACCACGCCGTCCGCGCCTACTTCCACACGTTCGAGCTGCCGGTCACGATCACGAACTGCGCGAACAACTACGGCCCGCGCCAGTTTCCGGAGAAGGTGATCCCGCTCTTCCTCACCAATGCGCTCGACGACCTCGACCTGCCGCTCTACGCCTCGACGCAGAACCGGCGCGAGTGGCTGCACGTCGACGACCACTGCCGCGCGATCGACCTCGTGCTCGAACGCGGCCGGATCGGCGAAACGTACAACGTCGGCTCGGGCGTCGAGCGGTCGATCATGGAGATCGCCGACCTCGTGCTCGAGCTCACCGGCAAGCCGCAGTCGTTGAAGACGATCGTCCCCGACCGGCCGGGACATGACCGGCGCTACCTCCTCGACGCCTCGAAGCTCCGCCGGGAGCTCGGCTGGGAGCCGCAGATCTCCTTCGAGGACGGTCTGCGCGCGACCGTCGACTGGTACCGGGCGAACCGCGGCTGGTGGGAGCCGCTGAAGGAGCGGGCGCCGGTGCGCGAGAGCGCGTGGAGCTGAGCCGCGGCGTCCTCGTCACCGGCGGGGACGGGCAGCTCGGAACCGCTCTCCGCGAGGCGTTCCGGGACGCCGCGGTCGTGGCCCTGAGCCGCGCCGACTGGGACGTCACGCTGCCGCCACCGGCGCTTCCCGAGGTCGACGTCGTGCTGCACGCGGCCGCCTGGACGAACGTCGACGGGGCCGAGGCCGAGCCGCAGGAGGCGGCCGCCGTCAATGTGGGCGGCGCACAGCACGCCGCCGAGCTCGCGGCGGAGCTCGGTGTGCCGCTCGTCCTGTTCTCGACCGACTACGTCTTCGACGGCCGGAAGCGCGAGCCGTACGTCGAGTCCGACGCGCCGAATCCGCTCTCGGTCTACGGGCGCACGAAGCTGCAGGCCGAGGCCGTCGCCGGGATGGACGCCTGGATCGTCCGGACGTCGTGGCTCCACGGGTGGACGAGCACGAACTTCGTCCGCACGATGCTGCGGCTCGGCGCCGAGCGCGACGAAGTGGCGGTCGTGGACGACCAGCGCGGCTGCCCGACCTACGTCGGCCACCTCGCGATCGCGGTGCGCGAGCTGCTCGACCGGCCGCGTGGGCTCTGGCACCTCGCCGCCGGCGGCGACTGCACCTGGGCCGACTTCGCCGAGGCGATCTTCGAGGACGCCGGGCTCGACTGCCGCGTCCGCCGGATCGGCAGCGAGGAGCTCGGGCGACCCGCGCCCCGCCCGGCCAACGCGATCCTGCGCAGCGAACGGCCCGACGCGCCACAGCTTCCACACTGGCGCCGGGGGCTGCACGCCTGCCTCGAACGCCTCCTGGGATAGGTTCGCGGAGGACGCTTCCCGTGGGCGGCCGAACTCCCTCAACGGGGAGCACGTTCCCCCCGTTCGGGCAGAGCCCCGGACGACACGCTGGACGATGATTCGAGCGGCGTCACATGCGGCTACAGCTGACCGATCCGGCGTACACCGAGCGTTTCGTCGCGTTCATGCGAAGCCTCGGCCAGTCGGCTGCCGTCGCCGGCCCGGATCGCGTCGAGGTCGGGGGCCAGGGCGGCGAGGCGCGTCGACTCGAGCTCGAGCTCTACCTCAAGGTGTGGCGAGTCCTCCACCCCGAGGCCGACGTCGAGCTCGTCGAGACGTCCCGTACGCGGGCAGAGGGCTCGGCCGGTAGGTAAAGCGCTCGTAAGGTCTCCTGCACGGGCGGTCATGCCCGCTGCGGATCGTGTCACCCTCCTCTCGCCGTCGGTTCCGGCCACGACAAGGAACGCCCGCTGCGAATGGACCACAGCGCCAAGTCTGTCGGAGTTGTAAAGCTGGCCTGCATCGAGTGCGGGTGCCGCTGGATCGACCGCAGCGAGCGCTGGCGGGCGTATCTGACCGATGACGACCCGCCCAGGCTCATCGTCTATTGCGAGCTCTGTGCCGAGCGGGAGTTCGATGGGTAGGTAGCCGGGAGCCCGGGGACGGCGGGGCGGCCGCACCCCATCGTCCCCGGACATGCCCTTGCAGATCGCAGGACGTGCCGCCAGGCCCGCCCATCATCTTCCCTGAGCGAGGCTCGAAGATCAACAGGAGTACCAGAGCGTCGCCGGCGCTACGAGACGCTGAGCGACCGGCTCTTCTGCTACCACGTAGTTCCCGAGTACGACCCCGACCAGCCCGCCGAGCACGCCTATGCCTTGGAACCGCCCATGCCTCCATTCCGCTCGATGAGGCGCGGCCTCTCGATCGCGATCGTTGTCGCGGG
>DATIZN010000066.1:0-69001 GCA_035517075.1 Gaiellaceae bacterium
GAGCCCGGCCACGCGATCCGGCTCCTCGTCGCGCGCGGTCAGCATCACGATCGGAACCTTCGAGCCGGCCCGGATGCGCCGGCAGACCTCGAAGCCGTCGATTCCCGGCAACCCGATGTCGAGGACGACGATCCGGATCGGATGTCGCCGCAGCTCGGCGAGCGCCTCCTCGCCGGTGCGCAGCCAGACGACGCGCCAGGCGTCCTGCTGCTCGAGGTACTGCTTGACGAGCCGCCCGATCGAGTCGTCGTCCTCGACGAGCAGGAGCACGCCGCCGGTTGCCCTTGGCGTCACGGACCCAAATTACTTACGCGCCGCGTTGCGGCGACTGCCGCTAGACGGGTTCAGCGCGATTCTCGCCTCGGGCTGGACGGAGATCGCCGTACCGTTCGCCGGCCACTCCACGAGCACCCGCCAGCCAACGAGGCTGTTGCGGCGTATCCGCGTCGAGCTTCCGAGCGGGATGTCCTGCACCCGGCCATCGAGCTCCGTGAGCGTGATGTCCGTGGGCGTCTGCGCCGTGACCACGCCGCGGTCGAGACGCATGTCCCCGGTCGCGCCGGGCCCCGTCTTGTAGATCACCTCGGCGCGGACCATCCGCGGGCCGAAGAGCTGGTTGATGAGCGCCTGCCGCAGGGCGAGCCCGGGCGGCGCCAGCCAGAGGCCGAGGTTGATGGCGACGAGAGCCGCCGCGAGGAACCCGAACCGCTTACCGCGCATGCTCGTATTGTCGTCGTTCGCGCGCGGTGGCGGCGTAAACGCGGTGTAAAAGGGCGTACACCGCTCAGGTCAGCGTGTACTCGGGCCCCGAACCGCCCTCGGGCGGGGTCAGGCGGCCTCCCTTCGCGGTGATCGCGCCGCACTGGACGCAGTTCGAGGGCGCGAGCTCGACCGTCACCGTACCGTCGTCGCTCTCGGCGCCGATCTCGTAGACCTGCGCCGGGCACATCCTCACCCAGAGCTCGGCGACCTCGAGCGGCACGCGCCGCTCGAGACGGATGTGGTTCGGCTGGTCGTCGCGCGTCTTGTTGCCGGAGGCGAAGACGGACGAGAGCTTGTCGAATGTCAGTGTCCCGTCGGGAGCCGGGTAGCTCCGGGCGCGGTCGGTCGCGAGGAGCGGCTGGTCGGCGTCGGGCTCGGCGGGCATCCGGCCGAGCTCGATCCGTCCCTTCGAGACCGTCATCGCGCTCGCGAGCGCGCCGCCGGCGAAGAAGCCGCGGCCGAAGACCTGCCGCATGTTTCGCACCTCGCGCAGGTCGCTCCAGATGAAGCTCTCCCGGATCGCGTCGTCGTAGGACGAGAGGCCGGCGGCCGGCGTCTCGCCGCGACCCAACGCGCGGAAGGCGGCCTCGGCCGCGAGCCGGCCGGACTCGAGCGCGTAGTGGACGCCCTTGAGCCGCGGGATGTTCACCATCCCGGCGCCGTCGCCGCAGAGGAGCAGGCCCGGTGCGTGCAGCCGTCGCGGCAACGAGTGGAAGCCGCCGCTCGGAATCGTCTTCGCCCCCCACTCGAGCCGCTCGCCGCCGGCGAGCAGGCGGCGGATCTTCGGGTGCGTCTTCAGCTCCTGGAGGAGGTCGTGCACGGAGAGCGCGGCGTCGCGATAGTCGAGGCCGACGACGAGGCCGAGCGTGAGCATGTCCTCGCCCATCGGGTAGACGAACGAGCCGCCGAACTCGCGGTAGCGGGCGCCAGACCGAAGCGGCCAGCCCATCGTGTGGATGACGTTGCCGAGCGGCCGTGCGACCTTCCACACCTCCTTGACTCCGAGCTCCCAGACCTGCGGCTCGTCGCCGGCGAGGCCGAAGCGGTCGATCGCCACGCCGGTGAGATGGCCCTGCGTCCCCTCGGCGAGCACGGTGACCTTCGCCACGATGTCGGCGCCCGGCTCGAAATTGGGCAGCTGCTCGCCCTCCCGGCCGCGTCCCTTGTCGCCGGTGCGCACGCCGACGACGCGCCCGTGCGAGACGAGGAGCTTCTGCGCCGCCGTCTCGGGCAGGAGCATCGCCCCGCCCTCCTCGGCGCGCTCGGCGAGAAAGCGGCCGAGCTGGGAGAGCGAGAAGATCCAGTTCCCGTGGTTTCGCATCGGCGGCGGCGGCGGGATCCGCAGCGCGGCGCGGCGGGTGAGGAGATAGACGGCCTCGCCGCCCACCGGGCCGTACGACGGGACGTCCTCGATCCGGAAGCCCGCGCCGAAGAGGCGCCGCAGGCCGCGGGGGTTGACGACCGCGCCGGAGAGGAGATGCGAGCCGGGCTGCTTGCCCTTCTCGAGCACGGCGACCGGAACGTCGCCGAGCCGCTCGGCGACGTCGGGGTTCTCCGCGAGGAGCTGCCCGAGGCGGATCGCGCATGCAAGGCCGGCCGGCCCGGCGCCGACGACGAGGACGCCGACCTCGATCCGCTCGTCCTCGGGGTCGGTCGGCTCGGCGACGAAGTCCGCCGCGTCGAACGGCGGTGGGAAGTTCGACGGCCTGCTCATCCCTTCCGCGCACGGATCAGCTCGGTCAGTTTCGGCACGATCTCGTGGACGTCGCCGACGACGCCGAGGTCGCTGAACTCGAAGATCGGCGCGTTCGCGTCCTTGTTGATCGAGACGATCACGTTCGAGCTCTGCATGCCGACCTTGTGCTGGATCGCGCCGGAGATGCCGAGCGCGACGTAGAGCTTCGGGGAGACGGTCTTGCCGGTCTGGCCGATCTGGGCGGAGTACGGATACCAGCCGGCGTCGACGACCGCGCGGGTGGCGCCGACCGCGCCGCCGAGCGTCCGGGCGAGCTCCTCGGCGAGCGTGAAGTTCTCGGGCCCGCCGAGGCCGCGGCCGCCGGCGACGACGATCTCCGCGTCCTCGATCGAGGGGCCGCTGCTCTGCTCGGAGTCCTGCCCGACGAGGCGGGCGCCCGTCGAGTGCGCTGCGTAGTCCGCCGAGACCTCCACCACCTCGGGCTCGCCGCCGGCGCCGGCGGCCGCGTCGAACGAGCCGGCGCGGAAGAGCGCGAGGCGCGGGGCTCCGCTCCAGCCCACGTCGGCGTAGACCGTGTCCTGCAGCGCCGGCCGCTTCCCGACGAGCTCGCCGTCTTGGACCTCGACGTCGACGAGGTCCCAGTTGAGCCCGGCGCCGAGCCGGGCGGCGAGGCCGGAGGCGACGTCGGCGGCGAGGACGGAGTTGGCGAAGAGGACGGTGTCGTAGCCGCCGTCGGCGACGACCCTCGCGAGCACGTCGACCCGTGGCTGCGGCAGCGGCTGCGCGACCTCCTCGTCCTCGCAGACCCAGACCTTGGCGGCGCCGAACTTCCCAGCCTCGGACGCGAGCGCCTTCGCGCCCTCACCGGCGATCACGCCGGCGACGTCTCCGTCCCCGAGCGACACAGCCTTCGAGAGCACGCCGAGCGAGCCCTTCTGAAGCTCGTCCCCGCGATGCTCGAGGAAAACGAGCGTGCTCACGGGCACCTCCGACCGGTAGCAGCTACCGATACGAATCTGTTACGACAGGCGGCGCGGCCTGAGGCCTGACCGGCGCCAGCCCAATCGCCAAGCCGGATTTCCGCCGTCAACCTTTCGTGACGGTACCTGTTACCGGCCTTCACAAGAGCCTCTTCTCGGCGAGGAAGTCGACGATCGCCTGCGCCGCGTTCCCGTCGCCCTCGATCTTGCGCGCATCGCCGCGCGAGGGCGGGTCGGCGAGCGCGAGCACCGTCGTCCGCGATCCGCTCTCTCCCGCCTCGCCCGCGTCGACGCCGAGGTCGGCGAGCGACAGGACGTCCTGCTGCTTCTTCTTCGCGCCCATGATCCCCTTGAGCGACGGGTAGCGCGGCTCGTTGATCGCGTCGCTGACGGCGACCACGGCCGGCAGCGGCGCCTCGATCGTGTCGTAGCCGTACTCGGTCTGGCGCTTCACGCGCAGCGAGCCGGCGTCGACCGAGAGCTCCATCGCCTGCGAGACGACGGGCCGACCGAGCCGCTCGGCGACGGCCGCCCAGAGCACGGCGCCGTCGGCGTCGGAGGCCTGCTGCCCGAAGAGGACTAGGTCGGGCTGCTCGCGCTCGAGCGCGGCGGCGATGACCCGGCTCGTCGCGACGAGGTCGGAGCCGGCGGCCGCCTCGTCGGAGACGAGAATCGCCCGGTCGGCGCCCATCGCGAGCGCCTTCCGGAGCGAGTCGATCGCCTTCTGCGGGCCGAGCGAGAGGGCGACGACCTCGGTGTCGGAGTCTCCCTTGATCTGCAGCGCCGCCTCGACCGCGTTCGCGTCGAAACGGTTGAGCGCACCTTCGCCGGAACGATCGAGCAGCTTCGAGCCCGGGTCGAGGCGCGACGCGCCCTCGGGCACGTGCTTGACGCAGACGGCGATCCTCATCCGGGCGGGACTCTAGTCGCCGTGCGCCGGACGTTGATTCAGACCCGCAGCTGGAGGGCGAGCACGTCGGCGACGAAGCGCCGGCTCACGGCGAGCATCCCCTGCTGCCGCACCGAGGCCTCGCCCTGGTACCAGCCGGCGAGCGCGAGCCTCTCGTTGCCGCCGAAGTCGCTCAGCAGGTGATGGAGGTACGCGACGCCGATGCGGACGTTCCCGCTCGCGTCGTGGCTCACCTTCCGCCCGATCAGGACGGTCTCCACGTACTGCCAGGTGCCGGGCATGATCTGCATGATCCCGCGCGCGCCGACCGACGAGACGAGCGAGTTGTTGTAGCCCGACTCCATCCAGGCGAGCGCCCGGGCGAGACGGGCCGGCACGCCGTAGTGCGCCGCCCAGCGGTCGAGCAGGGAGACGACGGAGGTGACGCTCTCGGTGCGATCGGCGACCGGCTGGACGGCGATCTTCCGTGCCGCCGGCAGCCGCAGCTTCGCGCCGACGAGGAGCGGGCGCGCCAGGTTCAGGTGGTTCAGCTTCGCGAGCTTCGCCACGGTCGTGTGGTACCGCTTCGCGAGCACCCAGAGCGACTCGCCGGGCTTGACCACGTGCGTGCGACGGGAGACGAGGACCGTCCGCCGCCGCGCGAGCGGCACCGGGTCGCGCTTCACGAGCGAGGCGAGCGTGTCGGCGCCGACGATGCCGTCCGCCTTCAGGTGCAGCCGTCGCTGCAGCGTGCGCACGCCGCGCAGCGTCGGCCTGTCGAAGTAGGCGTTGACGGGAACCTCGATGCCCTGGCGGGCGAGCAGGAACTGGAGAACGGCGACGTCCCAGCCGAAGTCGCCGTGGCGCAGCGTCCGTGCGCCGAAGAGCGGGCGCCCGAGCGGACCCAGCGCCGTGCGCATGCGCGCGTCGACGAGGCCCGTGACGCGGAGCCCGTGACTGCGCTGGAACGCCCGGACGGCGGCGACCGTCTCGGGCCCGGAGACCGCGTCGATCGCGCCGCGGTAGAGCCCCTGCTCTCGGAGCGCGACCTGGAGGCCCGCGATCTGGGGATTCGGGCTCGACGCGCGCGCAGCCGGAGCAGCAGCCGCTGCGACGGCCGCGACGACTGCTGCGACGAGGACATGCGTGCGCACGGGGCTCGACTACGCGCCGCCGCACCCTATTCCTCCGTTCGTCACCGGACGATTACGCCGGTCAGCGGCCGACGAAGCGCGGCGGGCGCTTCTCGGCGAAGGCGGCCAGTCCCTCCTTCGCGTCCTCGCTCGCGAAGAGGTCGCCGAACTCCTCCGCCTCGCGCTCGAGGGCGCCCGGCGAGAGGTTGAGGAGCCGCTTCGCGGTCCGCAGCGCGACCGGGCTCTTCCCCGCGAGCGTGCGCGCCGTCTCGAGCGCGCGGTCGAGCACCGGGTCGGCGATCTCGCTGACGAGCCCGATCCGCAGCGCCTCCTCGGCGCCGATCGTGCGGCCGGTGAGGATCAGGTCCTTCGCGACGCCGAGGCCGCAGACCCGCGCGAGCCGCTGCGTGCCGCCCCAGCCGGGGACGATCCCGAGATCGATCTCCGGCTGGCCGAGCTTCGCGCGGCTCGCGGCGTAGCGGATGTCGCACGCGAGCGCGAGCTCGCAGCCCCCGCCGAGCGCGAAGCCGTTGACGGCGGCGAGCGTCGGCTTCGGCATCTCCTCGAGCAGCCGCGCCGTCTCGTGGCCGAGCGCCCCCCACACCTTCGCCTCGTCCGGCGCGAGGCCGCTCATGTACCTGATGTCCGCGCCGGCGACGAAGGCCCGCTCGCCGGCGCCGGTGACGACGACCGCGCGCGCCGCGTCGTCCGCCGCGAGCTCCCGCAGCGCGTCGCGCAGCTCGGTCAGCGTCTCGACGTCGAGCGCGTTGAGCGCCTGCTCGCGGTCGATCGTGACGACCGCGACCGCGCCGTCCCGGTCGACCCGAACGCTCACGCCGGCGAGCCGGCGGCGCCGCGGATGAAGTCGACGATCTCCGTCGTCGGCGCCCCCGGGCCGAAGACGCCCGCGACGCCGAGCCCCCGCAGCTCCTCGGCGTCGTCCTCGGGGATCGTCCCGCCGACGACGACCACGACGTCCTCCGCGCCGTTCTCGCGCAGCAGCTCGAGGATGCGAGGCACGAGAGTCATGTGCGCGCCGGAGAGGATCGAGATGCCGACCGCGTCGGCGTCCTCCTGGATCGCGGTCTCGACGATCTGCTCGGGCGTCTGGTGGAGCCCCGTGTAGATGACCTCCATGCCGGCGTCGCGGAGCGCGCGCGCGATGATCTTCGCGCCGCGATCGTGCCCGTCGAGGCCCGGTTTCGCGACGACGACGCGGATCTTCCCTGCCACCGCCGGCAGTATAGGGAGCGCCGTTCGGGCCGAGGCGCTAGCGCAGGACCGAGGGGAGCAGCGCCTGCGCCTCCGGGAAGATGTCGCCGATCGGCAGGGCCGTGTTCCAGATGCTGACCTGGGTGATGTCACCGACGAAGCTCAGGTCGCAGCCGCCATACCCACCGACCTCGCCACTGCCGACGGGCAGGTCGTACGCAATCGCGAACGGCGACGGGACCGACGCCCCCGTGCCCACCTCCTTGCCATCGACGAAGAGGCGCACGGTCGTGCCGTCGAACGTCCCGGCGACGATGTGCCACCTTCCGTCCCAGATCGTCGCCGGCGGCTCCTCCGGCGAGTCGAAGAAGCTGGTGCCGTCGTAGACGTAGAAGGCGAGTCCACCGCTGAAGCCGGTGTAAAGGCCGTACGAGCCCGCCGTACAGCCCATCGCTCCCTTCGACACGATGTAGCGCCACGTGCCGGGCGACGCGGAGCCGCGCACGAGCGCGAGCACCGTGACGTGCTGCGGGTCCAGGCTCGGCGAGTCGGGAATCGTCACCTCTTGTCCACCGGCGAAGTGGAGCCCGCCGAGGAGCCCGTCGCGGAGCCACGTCGGGTCGGACGGCTCGACAGCCTTCGACGTGCCGAGGACACCGTTGTTCCCGTGCCCGGAGAAGTCGTGGACGACCTGACCCGAGCCTTCGATCATCGGCCAGTAGCCGACGATCCCCGCACTCGCGGGTGCCGCGAAGACGAGCATCGCCACGAAGGCTGCGAGCGCAACTCTCACGTCCGTCAATCTGACGATTCTTGTGGCTCTTGCCACTGGCCGAAGGTGTAGACCGTCAGAAGACGGGGGTCTCGCGCCACGTGCCCCAGACGTCGCGCAACGCGTCGCACATCTCGCCCATCGTCACGTACGCCCGGGACGCGGCCATCATCGGCTCCATCAGGTTCCGGTCGTCGCGGACCGCGTCCTCCTTCAGCCGCCCGAGCGCCGACTCGACGGCAGCGGCGTCGCGCCGGTCCCGCACGGCCTGCACCCGCGCGACCTGCTTGCGCTCGAGCGCCGGGTCGATGCGGAGGATCTCGACCGGCTGCTCCTCCTCGACCTCGTAGCGGTTGACGCCGACGACGACGCGCTCGCCGCGCTCGACCTCGGCCTGGTAGCGGAAGCTCGCCTCGGCGATCTCGCGCTGCTGGAAGTTCTGCTCGATCGCCGCGACGACGCCGCCGAGCTGCTCGATGCGGGAGAAGTACTCGTATGCCTGCCGCTCGAGCTCGCCCGTCAGGTGCTCGAGGTAATACGAGCCGCCGAGCGGGTCGATCGTGTTCACGACGCCGGTCTCGTGCGCGATCACCTGCTGCGTCCGCAGCGCGAGCCGCACCGCGTGCTCGGTCGGCAGCGCGAGCGCCTCGTCGAAGGAGTTCGTGTGCAGGCTCTGCGTCCCGCCGAGCACGGCCGCGAGCGCCTCGATCGCCGTCCGGATCAGGTTCACCTCCGGCTGCTGCGCCGTGAGCGAGACGCCGGCCGTCTGCGTGTGGAAGCGCATCAGCCACGAGCGGGGCTCGCGGGCGCCATAGCGGTCCCGCAGCTCCCGCGCCCAGATGCGGCGCGCCGCCCGGTACTTCGCGATCTCCTCGAAGAAGTCGAGGTGCGCGTTGAAGAAGAAGGACAGGCGCGGCGCGAACGAGTCGACGTCGAGGCCGCGATCGAGGCATGCCTCCACGTAGGCGAAGCCGTCCGAGAGCGTGAACGCGAGCTCCTGCGCCGCCGTCGAGCCCGCCTCGCGGATGTGGTAGCCGGAGATCGAGACCGGGTGCATCCGCGGCAGCCGCTGCGAGCACCACTCGATCATGTCGACGACGAGCCGCATCGACGGCCCCGGCGGGAAGATCCACTCCTTCTGGGCGATGTACTCCTTGAGGATGTCCGTCTGGACGGTGCCGCTCAGCCGCTCGAGCGGGACTTCCTGCTCCTCGCCGACGCAGGCATAGAACGCGAGCAGCATCGCCGCGGGCCCGTTGATCGTCATCGAGGTCGAGACCTCGCCGAGCGGGATGCCGGCGAAGAGCGTCTCCATGTCCTCGAGCGAGTCGATCGCGACGCCTTCGCGGCCGACCTCGCCGAGCGAGCGCGGATGGTCCGAGTCGTAGCCCATCAGCGTCGGCATGTCGAACGCCGTCGAGAGACCCGTCTGGCCGTGGGCGAGCAGGTAGCGAAAGCGCCCGTTCGTCTCCTCCGCCGTCCCGAAGCCGGCGAACTGGCGCATCGTCCACAGCCGGCCCCGGTACATCGACGGGTAGACGCCGCGCGTGAAGGGATACGAGCCCGGCCAGCCGAGGTCGCGCTCGAGGTCGAGATCGACGTTCTCAAGCGAGTAGAGCGGATCGTTCTCGACCCCGGAGATCGTGGAGAAGAGCTCGCCCTCGCGCTCGGGCGCCGCGTCGTAGCGCCGCCGCCACTCCTCGGCGCCGCTACCGGTCCTTTGCCTGTCCGTCGCCGCCACCGGTCCGAAGTCTAGAGGGGTGATCGGTGCCTCCCGCGTTCGAGGGATTCGAGCCGGTTCCCCCCTCCGAGGGATCTGCGATCCACGCCGGAGTGCGACCCTAATAGTGGTCTAGGAGAAGGAAAGGCACGTTCGACCGACGAAGGCCCCGCTGCGGCTAACACGCGGGCAGCCCGAGGAGGCACGTGCCCCTCAGACCGCAACCAGTACGTCCTAAGGAGCGAAAACATGTCACGGAAGCGGCTCAAGCAGTATCTGCTGCTGCTCATGGCTATCGGCGTGATCGCCGTCGCCATGACAGGCGGCAGCACGTTCGCAAGCTTCAGCGCGCAGGTCACGAACCCCGGTAACACCTTCGTGTCGGGCACGCTCTTCCTGCACGACACGAGCGGCGCCACCACGTGCACGTCCGAGTCGGCCTCGCTGAACGTCAACCCGGGCGACGGATCGAACGGCGACAACTGCGCCGTCCTCTTCAACGGCGCCGACCTGAGCGGCGGTCCCGTCACGGCGCACTTGGCGCTCCAGGACGCCGGCACGATCGACGCAAGCGCGCTGATGTTCTCGGTCGACAACTGCACGGTCGGAAACAACTCGACGAGCACCGGCTCGTCGGTCACGTTCGGCACCGCGCCGACGTGCGGCGACCTGTACATGACGATCCAGCAGACGAACTCGAGCTACTCGACCGACGTCTTCTGCGCGTACGGGCCGACGACGAACAACACCGACTGCAACGCGCCGGACAACACGGCGACGCTTGCGACCGCAGGCGGGCCGACGCTGCACGCCCTGCAGATGAACGACGGGTCGGGCAACCCGACGCCTGCGAACCTCGTCCACGGGGCCGCGAACACGAAGTACTACGTCATCACGATCGCCCCGTCGGTAGCGAGCGACAACACGCTGCAGAACCGCGCGGTGTCGTTCGACATGACGTGGCACATCGACCAGTAGCGGGAGCCAGGCAGTTGCCGACCGGGCCGGATCTGCTCCTGTCCGGCTCAACCGGAACGGGAGCCGCCGCGACGAGCGGTGGCTCCCACGTTCCCTTCCGAGGACGCGAATGACCACGACCGGACAATCGAGCGAGCAGCCGCGCCGCTGGAACGTGTGGGAGCTCCAGCAGCTCGCGCGCGACCATGGCACCGCGGACGTCGCGCGCGAGGAGGAGCGGCAGTTCCTCCTCTACAGCCTCCGCGAGTGCGCCAACTCCCAGGGATGGCTGCCCGTCGAGTTCGACTCGCTCGTGCGCGACTGCTTCGCCGATCTGCTCCACGACCATCCGATCGCGCCGGCGCCCGTCGCCGCCGCGGAGCCCGTGCCCGTCGCGCCTCCCGCCCCTGAGCCCGCCGCCGCCCCAGTGGTCGGCGCGGCACCGAAGAGGCGGCTCGACCTGACGAAGAAGACGCTCGTCTTCGCGATGCTGGTCGGCCTCATCGCCTACATCGTCGGCGGCTCCACCTTCGCGTCCTTCAGCGCGGAGACCGGCAACCCCGGAAGCGCGTTCTCGTCGGGGACGCTGACCCTGAGCGACCAGGTGAACTCCGGGACGGTCTGCAACTCGTACGGCGCCGCCTCGAGCGACAACTACAACGCCGCCTGCAGCGCGATGCTCGCGATCACCAATGCCGCTCCCGGAGTGACGGGCGGCCAAGCGAAGCTGACGATCGCCAACACCGGCTCCCTCGACGCCTCCCTCTTCTCCCTCTTCGCCCCGTACGTCAACGCCACGCTCAACGCGAGCATCAGCGCCGGCGCGACGATCGGCACCGGCAAGACCGTCACGAGCTTCACCGTCACGCCGCTCGAAGGGCCGGTGGCGACCGGCGACAAGATCGTGCTCGGCTTCGGCGGCGTGACGCAGCAGTTCTGCGTGGGAGCGAACGCCGCTGCAGGCGCGACCTCGATCGCGATCTCGGGCGGCTATGCGGCCGGCTCGACCGGCTCGTGCTCGGGCACGCCGCCCACGACGACGGCCGGCACGACGTTCGCCGTCGGCACGCGCGTGAACGACACGAGCAGCGACACGACGTCGGCCAATACCGACTGCTACGACCAGAAGACGACCACGCCGGGCGTCACGGGCGCCACCAAGGGCACCGACCTCAACTTCAACTCGACGACGAACAACCCGTTCTGCAGCGCCGCGCTCCTCTGGATCCAGGAGCAGTCGACGGTCGGCGCGAGCACGTACAACTACTGCTGGTTCGGCCGGGGCTCGCCGTACGGCGACCAGGGCGGCAACACCGAGGACGCGAACGGCCAGTGCCGCACCCCGACGACGCTGACCCTCTCCGGCACGTACAGCTCGGGCCAGGCGAGCTACACCCTGGCTGTCGCGCCGCTGACGGGGAACATCGAGGCAGGCGACACGGTCACGCTGTCGGAGAACGGCACGACCACGACGTGCACGAACGGGGCGGCGTCCAGTTACTTCATCGGGGCGGCGTCGGTGCAGCTCAGCGGGTGCACGACGAGCGGCGCCCCGACCACCTTCGACAGCTCGGCGACCGTGAAGGACACGAGCGCCTTCACGGCGCTGAACGGCTCGAACCCCTCGAGCACGATCTCGAGCTTCGACACCGCCCACTCCTCCGCCGCGCCGATCACGATGGCGCCGCTCACCGCGAACGGCGTCGCGAACACGAGCGCGACCGTGCAGCTGAGCAAGCACAACGCCGCGGGCGACACGCGCGTCTTCTACGTCGGCGTCTACTTCCCGGCCCCCGCGAACACGAACCAGAACTCCTTGCAGGGCCTCCTGTCGACCTTCGGCCTCACGTGGCACGTCGACCAATGAGCCGCCGTGCGATCAAGCTCCTCCTGCTCTCCGTGCTGGCGGTGGGCGGGATCGGCTCGGTCACGGTGCGCGGCGTCTACGCGGTCCTGAGCAGCGAGACGGGGAACCGTGGCGCCAGCATCTCGACCGGGACGCTGACCATGGAGAACACGGCGAACGGCGGCACCGCCTGCAAGTCGCTCAACGGGACGAACAACGTCAACACCGGCTGCGACTCGCTCTTCACGTACTCGCCCGCCGCGGAGAACTACCCGGGCACGCCCGTGACCGCGACGGTGAAGATCGCGGACACCGGCTCGATCGGCGCCTCGGACCTCCAGGTCTTCATGCCGAGCTGCCTGCGCTCGGTGACGGCCGATGCGCCGTTCGCGGCGGCGACCACCTCGATCGGCTCCTTCAGCGGCGCGGCCACGGCGGGCGGCCATCTCGCCGGCGGCACGACGTACTACTACGAGGTGACGTCGGTCACGGGCTCCGGCGAGTCGATCGCCGGGAGCGAGTCGAGCTACACGCCGCCGACCGGGACGAGCACGAACAGGATCACGCTCAACTGGACGGCGGTGGCCGGGGCGACCGGCTACAAGGTCTACCGCTCGACGAGCGAGGGCGGCGAGCAGCTGCTCGCCACGGTCGGCGCGGTCACGTCGTATACGGACAGCTCCGCCACCACGCCCTCCGGCGCGCCGCCCTCCGGCGACGGCTCGGGGAACCCCTGCCTCACCGGCACCGCACAGCTGTACGTCCAGGAGACGAGCTCGAGCGGCACGAACACGCAGTGCTGGTATCCGACGACCGGCACGAGCTGCGCGTTCAGCGGGACGTCGGACCTCGGCGCGTTCGCGGCGAGCCACGCAGCGCTCGGCGCGGCTCTCGACCTCGGGGCCGGTCCGGCCGCGACGAACGCGCGCTACTTCAAGATCGGCCTCCTGCTGCCGAGCACGTCGAGCGACGCGCTGCAGGGCGCCGGAGCCGCCTTCACCCTCTGCTGGTACTCCCAGAGCTGAGGAAAGGCCATCGCGATGGAACAGGAGTAGGAACGCATGGAGGGAACTGCTAGGGGAAGCGTGATGGACGCCTTGCCGACCGAGCAGGAAGCCCAGCCGGGCACTGGCGCATGGCGCTGGGTGAAGCGCGTGGTGGGGACGCTCCTCCTGCTCGCCGCGACCGCTGCGATCCTCGGCCTCGCCGCGATCACCGTCGGACCGCACCTCTTCGACTACCAGGCGCTCGTCGTCCGCTCGGGGAGCATGTCTCCGACGATCCCGACCGGCTCGGTCGTCTTCTACAGGCCGGTGCAGGCTTCGGAGGTCAAGGTCGGCGACGTCATCGTCTTCTCCGAGCCCGGCAAGCCGGACACGAAGGTGACGCACCGCGTGTACTCGATCGGCAACGGCCCGAACGGCAAGTACTTCCAGACCAAGGGCGACGCGAACGGAGGCCCGGACCCGTGGCACGTCCCGGCCGTCGGCACCGGCTGGAAGGCGGTCTGGCACGTGCCGGTCGTCGGCTACGTCCTCTTCGACATCCAGTCCACGTACGGCCGCCTGCTGCTGCTCCTCGTTCCGGCCGCGCTCCTCGCCGCGATCACCCTCTGGGAGATCTGGGAGGGACGCCGACCGGGGACTCCGGCATGAGCCGGGGCCGGAGCCTGCGGCGGCTCTGGCGTTCTCCGTACGTCGTCGCCGCGGCCGTCCTCCTCTTCGCGTCCGGCCTCGCCGGCGGCGGAGCGACGCTGGCCTCGTTCGCGGCCGAGACGCAGAACAACACGTCGACGTTCGCAGGCGGCTGGATCGGCGCCGCGACGGGACCATTCACCGTCACGCCCACCGGCTACAACGCGACGCTCGGCTGGACGCCCGCCACGCACGGCCTCGACGGACAGCAGCTCTACGGCCTCGACAACGGAGCGAGTGCAACGTGCCCCGCGAGCGGCTACACGTCGCTCGCGACGATGGCGTCGGCGACGACGAACGGCTACACGGACTCGAGCACGTCCCTCGACAACCCGCGGAGCAAGGTCAACGGCCACTACGTCTGCTACCGGATGACGAGCACGCGCTCCGGCTCGAGCTGGACGGCGAGCGCGAGCTTCCCCGCGACGATCCTCGGCCTCGTCCCGACCGGGATCTCCTACAGCCCAACCGGCTCGCTCGCCAACGGCAGCGTCATCACGATCACCTACAACCAGAACGTCAGTCTCTCGAGCACCAGCCTCACGGTCTGCGTCTCGAACAACAGCCAGCCGATCGTGATCCTCGGCAACGGGTCCTGCACTCCGACGATCGGCAGCTTCACCGGCGGCACCGACACCAGCAGGTCGATCACGTGCGGAAGCTCTACGGCAGGCGTCGTCGGAGGCACGAGCCTTCAGGTCACCCTCAACGGCTGCGGGAACGGTAGGAGCCACACGGCGAACATGAGCGGCGGCCCGGTCACCTACACGGGCGTCGGCTCGGTCGTGACCTCGAGCGTCGGCGCCGCCGTCCAGTGCACGACGTCGCTCTGCACGCCGCAGATGACGAGCTGGTAAGCGCCGTGGCCGTCGCCGAGCATCCCCCGAGGCAGCGGCACCGTCCGGTGCGCCAGCCCGCGGTCGGCAAGCGGGAGCTGCACCTGCTCGCCGGCGTCGCCGTGGCCGCCCTCACGGTGGCGTTCGCGGCCCAGCACGCCACGAACGGTGCGCGGGCGGTGCTCGACGCGCGTCTCCTCCAGGCCGGCGCAGGCACGGATGCCGGCATCGTCGACGTCGAGTCGGAGCAGCTCTCGCTCGCTCGCGCGATCTCCTTCACGCACGGCGTCGCGCAGGACGTCGCCGCGCACGACAGCCCGGCGCTGAACACGCTCGTCGCGCCCGTGCAGGCCGACTCGACGGTGCCGATGGTGGACGTCGTCCTCCCGAACGGAAGCGTCCTGCTCGCGGTCCGCTCCAAGGGCGCGCCGATGCCGGTCAGCTCGCACGCAGGGCTGCCGGCGCTGAAGTGGGCGCTGAGCCATGCACATGGGCCGCGCGGCGGCCGGCTGAGCCAGGTCGTCGTCTTCGCCAGCGGGGCGACCCTCGTCACGATCAGCCCGATCGTCGAGGAGCAGACCCCGGTCGGCGCCGTCCTCGCGATGACCCCGCTCGCGGACGTGCTCGGCCGCCTCTCACAGGAGGTCGGCGCCGACCTGACGGCCTACGACGGGAATGGCAACCCGGTCGACACGACAGCCGAGTTTCAGCCGCCTCCGATCGATCGGACGGTCGTGCGCGCGCTGCTCGGCGGAGGCGCAGTGGTCACGCGTTCGATCCATGGCAGCCAGCGCGAGAAGCTCGGCCGCCTGATCGTCGATCACACGGCCGACGCCGTTCTCGGCGTGTCGCTGGAGGACGACAGCGCGGCCGTCGGACGCACCGTCGCGATCTACGCAGGGATCGGCCTGACCTGCACGGTGCTCATCCTCGCCACCTTCTGGGCGAGGTTCGTCACCACGAGGTCGAGGGAGTGAGGGCACTGCGCGCCCTCGTGCTGGTCGGGGCGCTCGTCGGAGCGGCCGTCGCCTCGGCTGCGGTCAGCCCGCCGCCGCTCCAGCACCCGAGTCCGCTGTTCAGCAACCTCAGCCTCGACTACACGAGCGCGATCCCGTCGCCCGGCGGCGGCTTCGCGATGCTCGAGGCGCCCGGGGCCGAGGCGCTCCCCGCCTCGCACCGCGACATCGACTTCCTCCGCTACCGGACGCGCGACGACTGGGGCGGATTCCTGCCGGCGCCGGTCGGCGAGCTCGCCTTCGAGACCGGCGGGATCGTCATCCTCGGCTCGCCGCAAAAGCCCGGCCTACCGCTGCTCGAGCGCCAGCCGGGCGACGTGAGCAGCTACGGCCTTCGCCACGGCGTCCCCGCGCCGAGCCCGGCGCCCCTTCCCCCGTCCGAGCCGCAGCCGCCCCTGCCCAGCCCGACGCCCGTCCCGCCCGCCAACGGCGGCTTCGGCGGCGACACGAACCCCCACCACGGAGCGGGGGGCAGCAGCCACAGCGGCGGAGCGGGCAGCGGCGCAACCGGAAACGCGGGGAACTGCGGCACGAAGGGCCTCTCGATCGTCAGCGACCTCCGCCACTGCCGGATCCACGTCGTCGACCAGGGTCCGGGAGCCGCGACGTTCGAGCATCTGACGATCACGAACACGTCGTCGAGCACGTACACGCTCTCGTTCGAGGCGCAGGGTCAGGAGGACGCGCTCTGGAACGACCTCGAGCTCGGAGTCTGGCAACGCGACAAGCCTGCGCCGACGACGCTGCCGCCGCTCCGCTACTGGGCGACGCAGTTCACGCCGCTGATCACGCTCGCCCCCGGTCAGCGGGTGCGCTACACGATCGAGATGTACCTGCCGCCCAGCGCGGGCAACGGCGACCAGAAGCTGGCGGCGGTCGTCGACTTCGCCTGGCGCGCGACCGCGTAGCTCCGGCCGTCAGCGCTCGCCGCCGGGCCGCCACAGCGGCTCGTCCACACCGGCCGCGGCATTCGCGGCCCGGGCGAGGATGAAGAGGAGATCCGAGAGCCGGTTCAGGTAGACGGGCGCGAGCGGGTTGACGGGCCGCTCGGCGGCGGCCGCGAGCACGCTCCGCTCGGCGCGGCGGCAGACCGCGCGCGCGACGTGCAGCCGCGCCGCCGCCTCGCTGCCGCCGGGGAGGACGAAGCTCCGCAACTCGGCGAGGGGTGCGTTGGCGTCGTCGCACGCGCGCTCCAGCCGGTCGATCGCGTCCTGCTCGACCCTCAGCTTCCCGTCGTCCGGGGCGAACGGCACCGACAGGTCGGCGCCGAGGTCGAACAGCTCGTTCTCGATGCGCTCGAGGCGCTCGTCGCGTGCGGCGGAGTTCGCCCAGCCGACGACGGAGTTGAGCTCGTCGACGGCGCCGTACGCCTGCACGAGCGGATCGAGCTTCGAGACGCGCGACCCGTCGCCGAGACTCGTCTCCCCCTCGTCGCCGCCGCGCGTGTAGATACGGGTCAGGCGGACCGGCTCGTTCGGGTCGCGCGGCACGCCCCTACAGTACGCGGCTACCGCGGCCGCCGGTGCCCGACGAAGGGCACCCAGCACGCGTCCACCGAGCCGGCGCCCCCGCGACACGGCACCCTGACGAGGCCGATGCCCGAGAGCGGCTCGCTGACGTGCAGCATCGGCTGCACCCGGACGCTACTTCCGGCGAAGAGGTTCGGCGCAACCTGCTGGGAGGGCAAGCCCAGCCCGCTCAGCCAGGGCACCGCGGCCCAGAGGGGCAGGACGGCTGCGACCAGCGCCGCGACCGCCCGCCACGGAATTGCGAGCCGGTGCGGAGGTACGGGCCGAGCGACAACAGTCATGTTCAATGGGTCGGCCGCTCTAGCCCCGCGGTTATCGGTAGTTCCTACCTCGGCGTGGTAGTTCTTTCCGGCAGACCGAGGATCGAGCGGGCGATCACGAGTCGCTGGATCTCGCTCGTTCCCTCGTAGATCTCGGTGATCTTCGCATCGCGGTAGTAGCGCTCGACCGGAAACTCCTTCGTGTAGCCGTAGCCGCCGAGCACCTGGATCGCCTCGGCCGTCTGGCGCCGCGCCATCTCAGACGCAAAGAGCTTCGCCTTCGCCCCCGCCTCGGCATGCGGCCGACCGTTCTCCTTCAACCAGGCCGCCCGGTGGACGAGGAGACGCGCGGCGTCGAGCTCGAGGGACATGTCCGCGAGCTTCTGCTGGATCGCCTGGAAGTCGCCGATCCGGCGGCCGAACGCACGCCGCTCCTTCGCGTACTCGCGCGCGACCTCGTACGCCGCCTGGGCGATCCCGACCGCCTGCGCCGCGATTCCGATCCGGCCGCCGTCGAGCGTCTCCATCGCGACGCGGAACCCCCTGCCCTCCTCGTGCAGCAGCCGGTCGTCGTCGACGACCGCGTCCACCGCGATCGAGTTCGTGACGGAGGAGTTGAGGCCGAGCTTCTCCTCGCGCCCCGTGACGCGGACGTGCTCGGCGTCGAGGACGAACGCGCTCACGCCGCGCGCGCTCGCGGTCGTGGGATCCGTGCGCGCGAAGAGCAGGAACGTGCCGGCGTATTCCGCGGTCGAGATGAACTGCTTCGCCCCCGAGATCCGCCAGCCGCCGTCCGTTCGCTCGGCGCGCGTGCGGAGCGCGCCGGCGTCGGAGCCGGCCTCCGCCTCGGTGAGGGCGAATGCGCCGAGCTGCTCGCCGCGCGCGAGCGGCGGGACGAAGCGGGCGCGCTGCTCCTCGGTGCCGAAGCGCAGCAGCGGCAGGGTGGCCGCGCTCGTGTGGACGGCGACGGTGACGCCCACGCCGGCGTCGCCGCGCGAGAGCTCTTCGAGCACGAGCACGTAGGAGAGGAAGTCCGCCCCCGCGCCGCCGTACTCCTCCGGCACGCAGACGCCCATCAGCCCGAGCTCGGAGAGCTGCGCGTAGAGCTCGCGCGGGAAGTGATGGTCTCGATCCCATTCGGCCGCGTGCGGCTCGATCTCCGCGCGCACGAAGTCGCGCGCCAGCGCCTGGATCTCCTTCTGCTCGGCCGAGAGCTCGAAGTCCACGACCGGATCGTACGCACGCGGCGCCGAGCGCCTCAGGCCGCCGCGAGCTCGCGGGCCGCGAGCAGCTCCTTCTCGCACTCCGCGAACGCCTCGACGACGAGCGGGTCGAACTGGGTGCCGGCCTGGGCGAGGATCTCGGTCCGCGCCGCCTCCCAGTCGAGCGCGGGACGGTACGGCCGGTCGCTCGTCATCGCGTCGAGCGCGTCGGCCACCGCGAAGACCCGCGCCGGCAGCGGAACGGCCGTCCCGGCGAGCCCGTCCGGGTAGCCGCCGCCGTCCCAGCGCTCGTGGTGCGACCGCACGACGCGGAGCCCGTCGCCTTCGAGGACCGGGATGCCGGCGAGCATCCGCTCGCCGAGCACCGTGTGCTCCTGCATCCTCAGCCGCTCCGTGCGCGTGAGCCGACCGCGCTTGCGAAGGATCGCGTCGGGGATCCCGATCTTGCCGACGTCGTGGAGGAGGAACCCGTGCTCGATGCCCGGATCGCCCTCGAGCGCGGTAGGAGAGATCGCCTCGAGCAGCGTCGTGGCGTAGGCGCGAACGCGCTGGGAGTGCTGCGCGGTGCCGAGATCCTTCGACTCGAGCACGCCGGCGAGGGCGGCGACGGTCGTCCGGTAGGAGTCCTCGAGCTGGAGGCGCTGCGTCCGCTCGACCGCGATCAGGTGCTGCAGGTCGCGGGCGTAGAGCAGCAGCTCCTCGTCGTGCGGCTTCGCGGCTCGAGGCGCCGCACGCACGGGCGCGCGCCGTCCCGCGAGCCGCTCGACGAGCGCGAGCAGCTCGAGCGGGCTGAACGGCTTGCGGACGACCTCGTCCGCTCCGCTCGAGCGCGCGCGTGCCAGCTCGGGCCCGTCGGCGCCGGTGAGGACGACGACCGGCAGGGCTCGGGTCGCCTTGTCGCGGCGCAGGCGCCGGCAGAGGTCGGCGCCCTCGATTCCCGGCAGCCGGAGGTCGAGGACGACCACGTCGGGGAGCTCGCCGGTGAGGAGGGCGAGCGCCTCCTCGCCCGACGCCGCCTCGACCACGCGCACGTGGGCGCCTTCGAAGGTCACCCGCAGCAGCTCGCGCAGTGCCGGCTCGTCGTCGACGAGCAGAATCCGCAGGCGTTCCCCCCTCTTCACGCTGCACGCCCCCTTCAGTGCTCGCATCGGCCGGCGGGTCTCTCGACTTGAGTCCGAGTCGCTCGTTCGGAGGAGGTTCCACCGGCAGTGTTTTGCAACCCCGCTCTTGCCATCGGTCAAATGCCGTGGCATTCTGCGACTCGAGCCCTGTTCCGTGACAGGGATCGATGCGGGCGGGGGGCCTGGCCGGAAAACCCAATGCGGCTTGTCCGGGGGACCCGGGCCTCCCGCCGCTCCTTTCGCCGGTTGTCAAGGGCGGCTCTCGGGGTCCTAGGCGTAGTCGTAGAAGCCGCGGCCCGACTTGCGGCCGAGGCGGCCCGCCTGAACGTACTGGCGCAGCAGCGGGCACGGCGCGTACTTCGGGTCGCCGAGCCCCGCGTGCAGCACCTCCATGATCGCGACGCACGTATCGAGGCCGATCAGGTCGGCGAGCGCGAGCGGGCCCATCGGATGGGCGAAGCCGAGCTTCGCGATCGTGTCGATCGCCTCGGGCTCGGCGACACCCTCGAGCAGCGCGTACGCGGCCTCGTTGACGAAGGGCATCAGGATCCGGTTCGACACGAAGCCGGGCAGGTCGCGCGCCTCGGCCGGCGTCTTGCCGAGATCCTGCGCGAGCGAGACGATCGCGGCGGTCGTCTCGTCGGAGGTCTCGAGCCCGCGCACGACCTCGACGAGCTTCAGCACCGGCACGGGATTGAAGAAGTGCATGCCGATCACACGCTCGGGGCGCGAGGTCGCGGCGGCGAGCGACGTGATCGGAATCGACGACGTGTTCGAGGCGAGGATCGCTGCCTGCGGCAGGATCTCGTCGGCCCGGCGGAAGACGTCCGCCTTGACGGCGAAGTCCTCGACGACGGCCTCGATCATCAGGTCCGCCGGGACGAGGGCCTCCACCGGCTCGACGCGGCCGAGCACCTCGTCCGGATCGGCGCCGCCCTTCTCGGCGAGCTTCTCGAGGCTCTTGCGCATCGACGCGAGGCCTCGCTCCGTAGCGCCCGGCGCCGCATCGTGGAGCGAGACGCGCCGGCCGGAGGCGGCGACGACCTGTGCGATCCCGCCGCCCATCTGTCCCGCGCCGACGACGAGGACGTGTGGGAAGTCCACGGCCGGCAGGCTATCGTCGCGCCGTGCCCGTCGTTGAGGTCAGCGGCGCCCGCCTCTGGTACGACGAGGCGGGACAGGGAGAGGCGGTGCTGCTCGTGCACGGCGGCCTCGGCGACTCCGGGCTCTGGGAGCCGGTCGTGCCGCTGCTCGCCGACCGCTACCGGACGCTGCGCACCGACCTCCGCTTCTTCGGGCGCTCGGCCGGGCCGGCGGCGCCGTGGTCGTGGAGCGAGGACGTCCTCGGCGTGCTCGACGCGCTCGCGATCGAGCGTGCGGCGCTCGTCGGGCTCTCGCTCGGCGGACGGATCGCGCTCGAGGTCGCGCTCGCGGCGCCCGAGCGCCTCTGGGCGGTCGCCGGCGTCGCACCGGGGCTGGGCGGCCACGACGCCCCCGCCTACTCCGAGGAGCAGGGCGCCCGCTACGAGGCGGCGGAGGCGGATGGCGACCTCGAGGCGATGATGGCGATCGACTTCGAGGTCTGGGCGCCGCTCGGCGCCGACGACCGGATCCGGCGGCTCTGGCTCGCGACGCCCGACGCGCATCCGCTCCCCGGCGAAGTGCAGCCGCGCCTGGCGAGCGACACGAGGGACCGGCTCGCGGAGCTCGCCGTGCCGGCGCTGATCGTGACCGCCTCCCACGACCCGGCCGGCTTCCGGGAGATCGGCCCGCTCGTCGCCCGCGAGGCGCCGGATGCGCGCCACGTCGAGCTCGACTCCGACCACTACCTGACGCTACGCGAGCCCGAGCTCGTGTCGCGCGTGCTGCTCGAGTTCCTCGCCTCGGCGGCGCCGCAGGAGTAACGCACCCGCGGCGAGCAGTGCGAGCCCGCCGCCCAGCCCGGAGCCGATCCACGGCCACGGAGAGCCGCCGCCGGCGGGCGACACGCGCCAGCTGCCGGTCGCGACGTCGAGCCAGGGTCGCCCGCTCCGCCAGCTCAGGGCGAGCGTGCGGCCGCCGTGCCGGAGCGAGAGGACGACGTTGTAGAGCCCGTTCTGGCTCCGCGACGACCACGGCAGCGAGATGCAGTGCGCGGTAGCTGCGACCGTGTCGAGAGCGTGGACGAACGGCTTGCCGGACGGATTCGTGTAGAGCGTGTACACCCAGCGGCCGCTCGAGCTCGTCACCCGGGTGATCGGCGTCCCGTCCATCGTGCTCGAGCTCTGCCACTGGCTCCGGTCGGCGATCTGCTCGGGCAGGAGCCGGTGGGTGCGCAGGTCGTAGGCGCGGACGAGGTAGTGGGAGAGGTCTCCGGAGGCGCCGTTCACGTACTGGATCAGATAGAGGCGCGAGCCGTCCGGCGAGAGCGCGTCGTAGGAGAAGTAGCCGCGCAGCGTGATCCGCTCGCGCACCCGCGCGGTCGGCATTCGGAGGACGAGGAAGCTGCTCGGGCTCACGTTCGGGCCCTGGGCGGAAGCGAGCACGAGCGTCCGACCGTCGTGCGAGAGACCTTGGGCGACCGGCGAAACCGTCCCGACCTCGGGCAGCCCCCAGAGCCGGTCGAACGGAACGGCCCAGATCACGTTGCCTCCCGGGTCGATCGCCTCGAGCAGCGTGCCGCCACCGAGCTTCGGAATCCCGACGGGGACGTAGTGCATCGTCCCGGCGGCGTTCGCGATCCCGGAGCCGTCCTGGACGACGTACATCGGCCCGCCGTCCGCGAGCGCAGCGGGGACCGCGACGAGGGCGCCGGCGGCAACAGCGAGACAGAGCACGAGCCTGCGCATGGCTTCCTCCCTCGGACGACACGGCTGATACGCCGCAGCGGCCGCAGGAGGTCCCGGAGCGTCAGACTTCGATCAGGAGCGCGTCGCCCTGGCCGCCGCCGGAGCAGATCGCAGCGAGCCCGAGGCCGCCGCCCTCGCGGCGGAGCTCGTGCACCATCGTCGCGAGGATCCGGCCGCCGCTCGCGCCGATCGGATGCCCGAGCGCGACGGCGCCGCCGTTGACGTTCGCCGTCTCGGGGTCGGCGCCGAGCATGCGGAGCGAGTTGAGCGCGACGGAGGAGAACGCCTCGTTCACCTCGACGCGCTTCACGTCGCCGATCGCCTTGCCGGCCTTCTCGAGCGCTTGCGCGCCGGCATTCGCGGGCGTGCGCGCGAGCCACGCGAACTCGTCCGCGACGTAGCCCTGGGAGACGATCGTCGCGAGCGGCTCGAGGCCGCGGCGCCGGGCGAAGTCCTCGGAGCAGACGACGACGCACGAGGCGCCGTCGTTCACGCCCGGCGCGTTGCCGGCGGTGATCGTGCCCTCGGGATCCATCACCGGCTTCAGCGCAGCGAGCTTCTCGAGCGTCGTGTCGCGCCGAATCCCCTCGTCGGCCGTGACGTCGCCGACCGGGACGAGCTCGTCGTCGAAGCGGCCGGCGTCCTGCGCCGCCGCCGCGCGCTCGTGCGAGCGGAGCGCCCAGCCGTCCTGCTCCTCGCGCGAGATGCCGAGCTCGCGTCCGACCTTCGCCGCCTGCTGCACCATGTGGAGCTCGTCGAAGGTGGAGCGGAGACCGTCCCAGATCATCAAGTCGAGGAGCGCCCCGTCGCCCATCCGGTAACCCTGCCTCGCCTTCGGCAGCGCGTACGGCGCGTTCGTCATCGACTCCATTCCCCCGGTGACGACGACCTCGAGGTCGCCGGCGCGGATCATCGAGTCGGCGATCTCGACGGCCCGGATCGAGGACGCGCAGACCTTGTTGATCGTGTCCGACGGAACCTCGATCGGAATGCCCGCCTCCACGGCTGCCTGCCGTGCCGGCGCCTGCCCTGCCCCGGCCTGCAGCACCTGGCCCATGATCACGTACTCGACCTCGCGGCCCTCGAGCCCGATCCGCTCGAGGCCCGCCCGAATCGCGATCGCGCCGAGCTCGGTCGCCCGGTAGCCGGCGAGGCCGCCGTTGAGGCGCCCGAACGGCGTACGGACGGCGGCGACGATGACGGAGCGGCTCACAGAGCCAACTTAGCTGCGGAAGCTCGTCGCGGAATCGAGCCTGAGCGCGAAGGCGACGAGCAGCCGCACGGCGTGCTCGAGGTCTTCGAGGTCCACGAGCTCGATCGGCGAGTGCATGTAGCGAAGCGGCACCGAGACGAGCCCCGTCGGGATCCCGCGGCGGCTGAGGTAGACGGCGTCGGCGTCGGTGTATGTCGTACCGCGCGAGACCTCGACCGCGAACGGGATCTTCTCCGCCTCAGCCGTCTCGTAGAGCAGCTCGAAGACGGCGGGGTGGAGCGAGGGGCCGCGCGTCAGCGTCGCGCCGGAGCCGAGCGGGACGGCGCCCTCGTCCGTCGGATCGAGGCCGCGCGCGTCGGTCGCGTGGGTGACGTCGACGGCGATCGCGACGCCGGGCTCGGTCGCGAAGGCAGCCGTGCGCGAGCCGGCATAGTCGCCGACCTCCTCCTGCACCGCGGCGACGGCGATCACGTCCCCCGGAGCGCCGCCCTGTGCCGCGACGCGCCTCGCGACCTCGAGCGCGACGTAGCAGCCGATGCGGTTGTCGAGTGCGCGGGAGGCGAGCCGGGTGCCGCGCAGCCGCAGCGGCTCGCCGCGCCAGAGGGCGGCGTCGCCCGGGCGAACGAGCTCCTGCAGCTCGTCCTTGTCCTTCGCGCCGACGTCGAGGAAGAGATCCTCGTACTCGACGGCCTTCCGCTCCTCTCCCCTGGCGCGCCGGATCTTCTCGCGACGCGCCGCGACGACGCCCGGCAGCAGCCCCTCCCGTGTGAGGACGTCGACGCGCTGGCCGACCATCACGTGCGGGTTGAAGCCACCGAGCGGGCGAACGGAGGCGAACCCGTCGTCCCCGAGGTGGGTGACGACGACGCCGATCTCGTCGATGTGCCCGACGATCGCGAGCGACGGCCCGCCCCCCGTGCCGGCGACGCGCACCCACGAGCTGCCGAGGACGTCGCTCGAGACCTCGCCGACGGAGGCGGCCGCGTCACGCCAGACCGCGGCGGCGGCGTGCTCCTGCCCGGACGGTCCGGGCGTCGTCAGCAGGCGTGCGAGCAGCTCCGGGACGGACGGCACGGGGGGCGACTCTACCTGCGCAGCCTTGTGCGACTCCTCGCTAGCGTCCCGGCGTGCAGCTCAAGACGCTCCCCGACAGCTACGCGATCGTCCGCCTCCAGCCAGGGTCGGAGCTGCCGGAGTGGGTGGACATCGGGCCCTTCCGCTCGGTGACCCGTACCGAGCACGAGGTGTCGGTCGTCTGCCGCGACCATGACGTGCCAGAGGGAGAGAGCGCGGAGCGCGGCTGGACCGTGCTCGAGGTGATCGGGCCGCTCGACTTCTCGCTCGCCGGGGTCGTCGCCTCGCTCGTCGTGCCGCTCGCCGAGTCCGAGGTGCCGATCTTCGTCGTCTCGACGTTCGAGTCCGACTACGTGCTCGTCCGCTCGTCCGATCTCGCCCGCGCCGCCGACGCGCTCGAGGGGGCCGGGCACGTGTTCGCCGCTTGACGCGGCCGGCAGGCGAGGCGCTGCGTCTTGACGCTCGCGCGTGCCGTGCCTACGCTGCGGCCATGACTTCCGTCCGCACTCGCTGGGCTTGGCGCATCGAGCGTGGCGGGAGCCTGCGCGCACGCTGAGTGCGCTCGGAACAGCCCGTCCCGCTCGACTCCGGCTCCGCGAGGAGCCTTTTTCATGTCCGAATTCGAGCTCGCAACCGACCTCCTGACGCCGCTCGGCGCATATCTGCGCCTGCGCGACGGAGCGGGCGGAGCCTTCCTTCTCGAGTCGGTCGAGCGCGGGCGCCTCGGGCGCTTCAGCTTCGTCGGCTCGGGCTCGCGACTCGTCGGCTGCGCCGAGGCCGAGGCGCTGGGCGAGCCGGTGGCAGGCTACCTCGGCTACGACGCCGTCGCGACCTTCGAGCCGACGGTGCCCCTGCCGGAAGACGGGCCGGACGTGCCCGAGAGCCTCTTCCTCGTCCCCGACGTCCTGCTCCGCTTCGACCACGCGCGCGGCGTCGCCGAGCTGCTGCGCGGGAAGGCCGGCGCGCTCGACGGCCCCGAGCCCCCGGTTCCGCAAGGCGGCGGCACGAGCGGCGCGCTCGAGCGCGAGCCGTCGCGCGACGAGCACCTGCGCCGGGTCGAGCGGGCGAAGGAGCACATCCGCGAGGGCGACGTCTTCCAGGTCGTGATCGCGCAGCGCGCAACGCGCCCGACGTCGGCGTCGGCGGTCGAGCTCTACCGGGCGCTGCGGCGCGTCAACCCCTCGCCGTACCTCTTCCTGCTCGAGCTCGGGGACCTCGCCCTCGTCGGCAGCTCGCCCGAGACCGTCGTCAAGTGCGCCGGCGCCCGGGCCGAGCTCAACCCAATCGCCGGCACGATCGCGCCCGGGGAGGGCGACGCGGCCGCGCTGCTCGCGTCGGAGAAGGACCGCGCCGAGCACACGATGCTCGTCGACCTCGGGCGCAACGACCTCTCACGCGTCTGCGTGCCGGGCTCCGTCCGCGTCGAGCGGTTCATGGAGCCGGAGCGCTACTCCCACGTGACCCACCTCGTCTCCGAGGTCGCCGGCGAGCTCGCCGACGGCGTGACGCCGTTCGAGCTCCTGCGCGCCTGCTTCCCCGCCGGCACGGTCTCGGGAGCGCCGAAGGTGCGCGCGATGCAGATCGTCTCCGAGCTCGAGCGCTACCGGCGCGGCATCTACGGCGGCGCCGTCGGCTACTGGCTGCCGGCGCAGCGGACGCTCGACACGTGCATCGCGATCCGCACGCTCTGGCTGCGCGACGGGATCGCGCACCTGCAGGCCGGCGGCGGCATTGTCGCCGACTCCGATCCGGCCGCCGAGCACGAGGAGTGCCTGAGCAAGCTGCGCGCGCTCGAGGCGGCGATCGAGCTGGCGGAGTCGGAGCAGGCGGCCGGAGGGGCGCGATGATCCTCCTCGTCGACAACTACGACTCGTTCACGTGGAACCTCGCGCACCTGTTCGGCGCGCTCGGCGCCGAGGTCGTGGTCCGCCGGAACGACGAGCTCGACGCCGAGGAGGCGGAGCGGCTCGCCCCGTCGCAGCTCGTCGTCTCGCCCGGCCCCGGCCGGCCCGCGGCGGCGGGCAACACGCTCGAGATCCTGCGCCGGCTGCTGCCCTCGACGCCGACGCTCGGGGTCTGCCTCGGCCACCAGGCGCTCGTCGAGGCGTGCGGCGGCGAGGTCGGGTACGCGCGCGAGCTCGTCCACGGCAAGGCAAGCCCGGTCCGCCACGACGGCCGCGGGCTCTTCGCGGGCCTGCCCGACCCGTTCGAGGCGGGCCGCTACCACTCGCTCGCCGCGACGAGGCTGCCGGACGTTCTCGCGCCCGCCGCCTTCGCCGAGGACGGCGAGGTGATGGCCGTCCGGCACCGGGAGCTGTCCGCGGTCGGCGTCCAGTTCCATCCCGAGTCGGTGCTGACGCCGGACGGGCCTGCGCTCGCCCGCAACTTCCTGGAGGGCGATCTTTGATCCAGCGGGCGATCGCACGGCTGCTCGACGGCCACGGACTCTCGCGCGAGGAGGCGCGGGCGACGATGGCGGAGATCATGGCGGGCGAGTCGACTCCGGCGCAGATCGCCGGCTTCCTCGTCGCGCTGCGGGCGAAGGGCGAGTCGGCGGAGGAGATCGCCGGCTGCGCCCAGGCGATGCGCGAGCACGTCGTCCGCGTGAGCCCGCGGCGGCACGACCTCGTGGACGTCGTCGGCACCGGCGGCGACGGCGCGAACACGTACAACATCTCGACCGCGGCCGCCCTCGTCGCCGCCGCGGCGGGCGCGGCGGTCGCGAAGCACGGCAACCGTGCGGCATCGTCGGCGAGCGGCTCGGCCGACGTGCTCGAGGCGCTCGGGTTCGAGGTCGAGCTGCCGCCCGAACGAGTCGAGCGCTCGATCGACGAGCTCGGCTTCGGGTTCCTCTTCGCGCAGGCGCACCATCCTGCGATGCGGCACGCGGCGCCCGTCCGCCGCGAGCTGGCGACGCGTACCGTGTTCAACGTGCTCGGCCCGCTCACGAACCCCGCCGGCGCGCGGGCGCTCGTCCTCGGGACGTACTCGCCCGAGCTGACGCGGACGCTCGCCGAGGCGCTCGTCCGCCTCGACGCGACACGCGCCTACGTCGTCCACGGCGCCGGCGGCATCGACGAGCTCTCGCCGTGCGGACCGAACCTCGTCTGCGAGGTCGAGGACGGAAGGGTGCGCGAGTACGAGCTCGATCCGCTCGAGCTCGGGATCGAGCGCTGCCGCCCGGACGAGCTCCGCGGCGGCGACCCGGCGACGAACGCGGCCGCCCTGCGCGAGGTGCTCGGCGGCCGGGGCGGCGCCGGGCACCGCTCGGCCGTGATCCTCAACGCCGCCGGCGGCATCGCGGCCGCGGGCCACGCGGAGACCCTCCGCGAGGGGATCGACGCCGCCCGAGAGGCGATCGACTCGGGAGCGGCCCTGGCGCGCCTGGACGAGCTCGTGGAGTTCTCCCGCGGATGAGGTTCGCAGAGGCACTGTCGCAGCCCGGTCTCGGCGCGGTCGCCGAGTTCAAGCGGCGCTCGCCGTCCGCCGGCGACATCCGTCCCGGAGCGCGGGTCGAGGAGATCGTGCCGGCGTATGCCTCGGCCGGCGCGAGCGCGGTCTCGATCCTCGTCGACGAGCGCTTCGCGGGCTCGCTCGACGACGTGCGCGCCGCCCGGGCCGCCACCGGGCTCCCGCTCCTCGCCAAGGGCTTCTTCTCGACGGAGGAAGAGCTCCGGGAGCTGCACGAGGCGGGCGCCGACGCGGCGCTCCTCATCCTCCGCGACCTCGACGACGAGACCGCCCTCGCGCTGATGCGCGCGGCGGAGCGACAGGGGCTCGACACGCTGGTCGAGGCGCACGACGTGGACGAGCTCGCGCGCGCGACGCGGCTGGAGGCTCCGGTGATCGGGGTCAACGCCCGCGACCTCTCGACGTTCGCGATCGACCGCACGAGACAGCTCGAGCTGGTCGCGAGCGCCCCGCGCGACCGCGTCGTCGTCGCCGAGAGCGCGATCCACACGCGAGCGCAGGGGGCGGCGGCCGAGCTCGCCGGCGCCGACGCGATCCTCGTCGGCACCTCGCCCATGCGGGCGCCGGATCCGGGCGCGAAGCTGCGCGAGCTCGTGTCGCGGCCGCTCGTGAAGGTGTGCGGCCTCACGCGGCAGGACGACGTCGATGCCGCTCTCGAAGCAGGCGCCGACCTGCTCGGGTTCATCTTCGCCGAGCGCTCGCCGCGCCGCGCTCCCGGCGTGCTCGACGTGCCCGACACCGCGCTCGCGGTCGCCGTCTTCGTCGGCGAGCAGGAGGAGACACCGGCCGACCTCGTCCAGCTCTACGCCGACGTCGCGGGCACCGTGCGCGGCCGCGAGGCGGCGCTGCTCCGCGAGGGCGAGCCGGTCGCGCGGGTGCTCGACCTGCCCTGGCAGGGCGAGGATCCGGACCACTGGCGGACGGCCGCCGCGGTCGAGGGCCGGATCATGCTCGCGGGCGGGCTCGGGCCGGAGAACGTCCGCGAGGCGATCGCCGCAGTACGTCCCTGGGCGGTCGACGCCTCGTCCTCGCTCGAGCGCGAGCCGGGCATCAAGGACCACGCCCGCGTCCGCGCCTACGTCGAGGCGGCTCGCGCATGAGCGAGTTCGGCGCGTACGGCGGCCGCTACGTTCCGGAGACGCTGATCCCGGCGCTCGACGAGCTCGAGCGCGGCTGGCGCGAGGCGCTCGCCGACGACTCCTTCCGGCGCGAGCTGCACGGGCTGCTCACGGCGTACGCCGGCCGGCCGACGCCGCTCACGCTCTCCGAGCGCTTCGCGCCCGGGAAGCGCCTCTACCTCAAGCGCGAGGACCTCCTCCACACCGGCGCGCACAAGCTCAACAACGCGCTCGGCCAGGCCGTCCTCGCCCGGCGTCTCGGCAAGCGGCGGATCGTCGCCGAGACCGGTGCCGGCCAGCACGGCGTCGCGACCGCGACGGTCTGCGCCCGCTTCGGCCTCGAGTGCGTCGTCTACATGGGCGAGGAGGACATGCGCCGCCAGCGCCCCAACGTCGAGCGGATGGAGCTGCTCGGCGCAGAGGTGCGCGGCGTCGACTTCGGCACGAAGACGCTGAAGGAGGCGACGAGCGAGGCGATCCGCGACTGGATCGCGAACGTCGAGACGACGCACTACCTGATCGGCTCGTGCGTCGGCCCGGCGCCGTATCCCGAGCTCGTCGCCGAGCTCCAGTCGGTGATCGGCCGCGAGGCGCGCGAGCAGATCCTCGCCGCCGAGGGGCGGCTGCCGGAGGCGGTCGTCGCCTGCGTCGGCGGTGGCTCGAACGCGATCGGCATCTTCCACGGCTTCCTGGAGGACGAGAGCGTGCGGCTCGTCGGCGTGGAGGCTGCCGGCGCCGCCTCGCTCGGCAGCGGCCGGGCCGCCGTCCTCCACGGCGCCCGGTCGTCGGTGCTCGCGGACGAGGACGGCCAGGTCGCCGACGCGCACTCGATCTCGGCCGGCCTCGACTATCCCGGAGTCGGCCCGGAGCACGCGTACCTCCGGGACAGCGGCCGCGCCGAGTACCGCACGGCGACCGACGAGGAGGCGCTGGCGGCCTTCCGCGGCCTCGCCCGCACGGAGGGGATCATCCCCGCCCTCGAGCCGGCGCACGCGCTCGCCCGCGCCCGTGACCTCGACGCCGGGCTCGTCCTCGTCGCGCTCAGCGGCCGCGGCGACAAGGACCTCGCCGAGGTGCTCGCGCAGTGAGCTGGGATCCCGTGCGGACGTCAGCCTTCTACGACGAGTACGGGGAGAGGGAGTGGACGCGCTTCGAGGACGGACGCACCCCGCCCGCCGGCCTCGACGTCCACGTCCGCTACCTCGAGCGATTCGTCCGTCCGGGCGACCGCGTCCTCGACGCGGGGGCCGGCCCGGGGCGCTTCACGGCCGAGCTCGTCAGGCTGGAGGCGCAGCCGGTCGCTCTCGACATCTCGCCCGGTCAGCTCGAGCAGCTCCGCGCGCGCCTGCCCGAGGTCGAGGCGCACGTCGGCGACGTCACCGACCTGTCGCGCTTCGCGGGCGGCGGCTTCGACGTCACGGTCTGCTACGGCGGCCCGCTCAGCTACGTGCTCGACCGCGCAGAGGACGCGCTCGCCGAGCTCGTCCGCGTCACGCGCAGCGGCGGCCACGTTCTCGTCAGCGTGATGTCGCTCGCCGGCACGCTCGTCCACTACTTCTCGGTCGTCCTCGACCTCGCGCGCCGCGACGGCGTCGAGCGCCAGGAGGAGATCGCGCGCACCGGCGTCCTGCGGGAGGCGCCGGACTACGGGCATCTCGCGATGCGCCTCTACCGCTGGAGCGAGCTCGAGGCGCTCCTCTCCCGCCACGGCGAGGTCGTCGCCGTCGCGGCGGCCGGGCTGCTGCCCGACCTGCGGCCCCAGGAGCCGGAGCTCCAGGAGCTCGTGCGCCGCCTCGAGGCCGAGCTGTGCGAGGAGCCCGGGGCTGTCTCGTGCGGCCAGCACATCGTCGCCGCGCTCCGCATTCCGTGACGAAGGCGCTCGTCATCTACCTGATGGCCGAGCCGGAGACCCCGGAGCTCGCGGCCGCCGCCGTCGAGGGCGGCGCCGACCTCATCGAGCTCGGCTTCCCCTTCTCGGACCCGCTGGCCGAGGGGCCAGTGATCCGGCGCGCCTCCGAACGGGCGCTCGCCCGCGGGATGCGTACCCGTGCGTGTCTCGACGTGCTCGCGCGCACGCGGGAGCTGCTCCCGGAGACGCCGCTCGTCCCGATGACGTACGCGGCGATCCTCGAGGCGTACGGCTACGAGCGCTTCTCCACCGACGCGCGCGCGGCCGGAGCCTCGAGCTTCATCCTCGTCGACCTGCCGATCGAGCAGCATTCCGATCTGCGGCGGATCCAGCTCGTCGCACCGACATCGACGGACGAGCGGATCCTGGCCGCCGCGGAGGCGACCGACGGCTGGCTCTACCTCGTCTCGCTGACCGGGACGACCGGCGCTCGCACCGAGCTCGCTCCGTCGCTGCCGCCGCTCGTCGAGCGGGTGCGGGCGCTGACGGACGTGCGCGCATACGCCGGTTTCGGGATCTCGACGCCTGCGCTGGCGCGTGCTGCGGGCGAGCTCGCCGACGGCGTCGTCGTCGGCTCGCGCGCCGTGCAGGTGGCGGAGGACGGGCCGGCGGCGCTACGCGAGTTCGTGTCGTCTCTCCGCGCCGCGATCGACAGCTAGAGGTTAGATCGCGACGGGGGAAGCCGTCCGGGCGGGCGCCGTCCGCACGGGCAGGTGGAGCCGGAACGCAGTTCCGTCCGGCAGCGGGTGAACCGAGCACCGACCCCCGTGCGCCCGGGCAACCGCCGAGACGATCGCAAGGCCCAGCCCGGCGCCGCCGCGCTCCCGCGTGCGCGCGCTGTCCGCTCGGGCCCAGCGGTCGAAGATGCGGGAGAGAGCCTCCGGGGGCACGCCGCAGCCCGAATCTGCGACCTCGATCAGCATCCCCTCCCCCTCGGCTCGCGCCTCGAGCTCGATCCTGTCGCCCGGCTCCGTGTACTTCACGGCGTTCTCGAGCAGCGCGTCGAGCGCCTCGCGCAGCCCGTCGGGGTCGGCATAGAGCCGCCCGACGAGGTCGACGTCGAGGCGCCACACGCGCTGCGCCACCTCCGACCAGCGCATGAAGACGTCCGACAGGAACCCCTCCAGGTCGATCTCCTCGAGCACGAAGCTCTGCTGCTCCGCCTTCGCGAGCAGGAGGAGACGCTCCACGATCCGCTCGATCCGAGCCAGCTCGTCGAGAGCGACGTCGAGCTCCGAGGCGTCCGGGTGCTCACGTTCGAGCAGCTCGAGGTGACCGCGGGCGATCGTCACGGGCGTGCGCAGCTCGTGCGAGGCGTCATGGAGAAAGCGCTCCTGTCGCTCGAGCAGCGACGCCCGCATGTCCGCCACCGCCTGCAACTCGGCGATCGCCGCGCGGCGCCGGTTCGAGTGCCAGACCATGACCAGGAACATGACGGTGATCAACGGGACCTCGAAGAGCTCGTCCCAGCGCTGGTCTCCAGCGATTACGTCGAGCAGGATCACCGCCGTGCTCGTCCCGCCGATCACTGCCAGGACGCCGACCGTCGCTCCCCGCGACCAGTTCCGGAACCCGTAGACGATCGTCAGCGTGATCCAGACGAGATGGAACGGGACGGCCTCCCAACGCGGCCAGGCGACCATGGCCGCAAGGGCGGCGAGGGTCGAGGCGCCCCAGGCAGCCTCGAGGTCGTTACGCCGCAGCCAGCCGATAGCCCGCATGACGGACCGTCTCGATCAGGGCGTCGGGGCCGAGCTTCTGTCGCAGCCGGCGCACGCAGACGTCGACGACGTTCGAGCCCGGATCGAAGTCGTAGCCCCAGACCTCGGCCAGCAGCCGCTCGCGACTGACCACCTCGCCCGCGTGGAGGAGCAGGTGGTGGAGGAGCCGGAACTCACGGTCGGAGAGATCCGTCTCGCGGTCGCCCACCCGCGCCCGGCGGCGCGCGACGTCGAGGACGACCCGGCCCGCCCGCAGGACGTGCTCGTCCCCGAAGGGCGCGTTGCCGCGGAGGCGCACGCGGATTCGCGCGAGCAGCTCGTCGAGCGAGAACGGCTTCGGGACGTAGTCGCTCGCGCCGAGCTCGAAGCCGCGCAGCTTCGTCGGCAGGTCCGTGCGCGCGGAGAGGATCACGACGGGAACGTCCGGGTGGAGGCGGTGCAGCTCCCGCAGCACCTGGAGCCCGTTCAGGCCCGGCAGCAGCAGGTCGAGCACGACGAGGTCCCAACGGCCGCTCGTGGCCAGCTCCAGTCCCTCCCGCCCGTCGCCGGCGGCCACGACCGTGTAGCCCTCGGCCTCCAAGCCGCGTGCGAGAAACGCCTGGATCCGCGCCTCGTCCTCGATGACCAGGATGCGCATCGCTTTCCGATCGAGGAACCTACCAGGGCGGCCGATGACATGTAAATGACGCGGCCATGACACCTTCGTCATCTTCCTTACGCCGCCCTGAGCAGCTCTGATAGGAACGCTCCCGATGCGGACGGGGGGGAAGCTGCTGCTGACGGGCCTGGGGGTCGCCGCCGCGGGGATCCTGATCGGCTTCTACGTCTCGCACCTCACGAAGCTCGCCGGCTCGCCCTCCTACACCGTGCCTGTGCACACCGTCAACGGGCACAAGGTCGTCGACCTCGAGTTCGAGACAGTCGCCGCGGTCGGGCCGACTCTGAGCCAGAACCCCGACTGGGTCTCGTACCTGATCAAGGACACGAGCGGGCAGTGGAAGCGCGAGACGGTCTGGGACCTGCCGGCGGACGCGACCGTCCATGTCACGTGGTTCAACTTCGACGGCGCGAGCGCCCTGCGGAACAACTATCTCGCCCGGCCGCAGGGAATGGTCGGTGACCACATCATGATCGACGGGAAGTGGGTCAACCACATCGACCCGGACGACGCGTCGCACACCTTCGCCGTACCGGGGCTCGGGATCATCGCCGCGGCACCGGGCGTCGCCGACGACGCGAAGAACCAGTGCGGCTACGCGCCATGCCCGTTGTCGAACGCGCACCGGACGATCCAGTTCACGTTCCGCACGCCGGCCAAGCCGGGCGAGTTCCGCTGGCAGTGCTTCGTCCCTTGCGCCGCCGGCTGGGTCGACGGCTTCGGCGGCCCGATGCAGACCATCGGCTACATGGACGGCTTCCTCAACATCAAGGCATGACGGGATGACGACCGCGCCCACCACCGTCGACTCCGGAGGCAACGTCAACCACGGCCGGCGCGTCGTCGTCGCCTGGCTCGTCCTGAGCGCGATCACGACGCCGCTCGTCGCGATCTTCGTCGGCCCGCTCATCCCGCCGGGAAACGGGAGCGTGCAGGGACAGGGTCAGGTCTTCGACAACCAGGTGATGACGAGCCTCATCACGCCGATTCTCTGCCTGCTCGCCGTCTTCTTCGCCTACGGGCTCGTCCAGTTCCACGCGAAGCGCGGCGCCGAGCTCGTCGACGGGCCGCCGCTCCGCCACGACTCGCAGGTGCAGATCCTCTGGATCGTGATCACCACCGCAATGGTGCTGTTCCTCGCCGGCTTCGGGACGTACGAGCTGCTGAAGGACGGCTCGGGCGGCGGGCAGGGCCCGAGCCCGATCGCCTTCCCGGCCAACCACCAGAACGCCTTCCAAGTGCAGGTCATCGCCCAGCAGTGGCAGTTCACGTACCGCTATCCCTCGCTCGGCGGGATGGAGACGCACCAGCTCGCGCTGCCGGCGAACACCGACGTCGAGATCCACGTCACCTCGCTCGACGTCATCCACTCCTTCTGGGCGGTCGAGCTCGGCGTCAAGGCCGACGCGAACCCCGGGATCGACAACATCGTCTACGTCCAGACGAAGGGGACGCGGCTCTTCCACGTCCGTTGCGCCGAGCTCTGCGGCCTCTGGCACGGCTACATGTACAACACCGGCCGCGTCCTCGAACCCGCCCAGTTCCATTCGTGGGCGGCGGGCCAGGAGAAGATCTTCGCCTCGATCAAGAAGTACCTGCCGCCGTACTCGCACACCTACGTCCCCCAGCCCGATAGGAGAGCCGGATGACCGACGCCGCCGTCGCGCCCATGCCGCCGGTCTGGCGCCGCCTGATCGGCTTCAACATGCTGACCGGGGTCGTCCTCGGCGTCGGCGGCTGGTACGTCGGCTGGTTCGGCGCCCACGCGATCGTCGGCCCGAGCCTCGACTACTTCGGCGACATCGACTACAACGAGCTGTCCGTCTTCATGGCGTACCTCGGCGGCGTCGTCGGCTTCCTGATCGGGCTCGGCTTCCTCAACTACCCGCTTCAGCGCCTGCGCGGCTACCCGCCGTCGCTACGCGAGAAGGAGACGGAGGGCTTCGGCCGCTACTTCAGCCTCTGCACCGACCACAAGGTCGTCGGCATCCAGTACCTCTGGGGCGTCGGGCTGTTCTTCTTCATCGCCGGCCTGAACGCGATGCTCATCCGCAGCGAGCTCCTGTCTCCGTCGCACGAGATCTTCCCCGCCGGCACGTACCTGACGATCGTCGGCGTCCACGGCACGATGATGATGGGCATCATGACGAGCGGGATCCTCGGCCCGTTCGCGAACTACCTCGTCCCGATCATGATCGGGACGCGCCGGATGGCATTCCCGCGCATCGAGTCGTTCACCTTCTGGCTCCTGATGGCCGCGGCGACGATCCTGCAGACGACGGTCTTCTTCGGCGGCTTCCCGACCGGCTGGACGGGCTACGCCCCGCTCTCGAACGAGAGCAATCCGGGAATGGACTGCTACATCCTCTTCTTCGCGCTCGTCGGGATCTCGATGTGCCTGCTCGGCGTGAACATGATCGCGACGATCCTGACCATGCGCGCGCCCGGCCTGACGTGGACGCGCCTGCCGATCTTCATCTGGGGCATCCTCTCGACGGCGGTGCTGAACGTGCTTGCCGCACCGGTGCTGATCGCGGCGCTTTCGATGGAGGCGCTCGACCGGACGGCGCAGACGACCTTCTACGTCCCAGGCGGCGGGGGCAGCAACTACCTGTACGAGAACCTGTTCTGGATCTTCGGCCACCCGGAGGTGTACATCCTCGCCATACCCGGGTTCGGAGTCGTGCTCGAGCTCCTGCCCGTGTTCGCGCGGAAGCCGCTCTGGGGCTACCGGCTGGCGGTGTCAGGCATGCTCGGGGTGTCGCTGCTCTCGTGGTTCGTCTGGCAGCACCACCTGTTCGTGAGCGGGATGAACGGCGACCTGCGCCCCTTCTACATGCTCTCGACCGAGCTGATCTCGATCCCGACCGGCTTCACGTTCCTCTGCGGGATGATGACGCTCTGGCGCGGCCAGATCCGCTTCACCGTGCCGATGCTGTTCTGCCTCGCCTGGTTCTTCAACTTCCTGATCGGCGGTCTCTCGGGCGTCTTCCTCTCCGACACGCCGAGCGACGTCACGACCCACGGCAGCTTCTTCTCGATGGCCCATTTCCACTACACGATCATGGGCGGGCTCGTCTTCACGTTCTTCGCCGCCATCTACTACTGGGCGCCGAAGATGTTCGGCTACGAGCTGAACGAGACCCTCGGGAAGATCCACTTCTGGCTCATGTTCATCTTCTTCAACTCGACCTTCGGGCCGCTGTTCGCGGTCGGGTTCCTCGGCCAGCCGCGCCGCGTCGTCACGTACCCGAGCGGCCTGCAGTTCCTCAACGACTGGGTTTCGATCTCGGCCTTCATCCTCGGCTTCTCGATGCTGATCTTCCTCTACAACCTGTTCTGGTCGCTGGTCTTCGTGAAGAAGCCGGCCGCGGCGAACCCGTGGGGCTCCAAGTCGATCGAGTTCCAGCTCCCGTCGCCGGTGCCCGTGCACAACTTCGACCGCATTCCGGTGTTCTCGGGCGACCCGTACGGCTACGGCGGAGGAGCGGGCCCGGTGACGGTTCCCGCAGGCGCACCGGCAGGGAGGGACTGACGTGTCCAGCGCACCGCTCGCAAATCACGGCACCGGCTACGAGGTCGTCGAACAGGAGCCGCCCGAGGTGCTGGGGCGCAACCTCGTGTCGGCGGGGCAGCTGCTCGCCGGCGCGACGTCCTTCTTCTTCGTCTCGTTCCTGTTCGCGTACTTCTACCTGCGCTCGCTCAACAGCAACGGGCAATGGGACACGGTCGTCTCGGACTCCGGGAAGATCCTCGGCCACCCGAAGGCCTCGATCGGCTGGGGGACCGCCGTCGTCGCGTGCTACGTCGTCAGCGCGCTGCTCGTGCGGCTCGGGCTCGCCGACCACCGCGCGATGCGCCGCACGCTGTGGAGGCAGAAGGGAGCTGCGGCGCTCGCGATCGGAGTGGTCGGCCTCGTCCTGCAGGTTGTCGCGTGGACTCAGGAGAGCTTCGGCCCCACGGGGGGCGGCTACGCGAGCGTCTACTTCGGCTGGACGGCCTTCCTCTTCCTGTTCGTCCTCGGGACGCTGCTCTGGCTCGAGATGACCCTTGCCACGTCGCTCCGTTACCGCAAGATCGCGAGCGGCGCCCCCGAGCCGGGCGAGGCCGCGGGTGACCGGTACCGCAGCGCACACGACATCCGCGACCCGCTCTCGCTCGTCCGGGCAGAGCTGGTCGCGCTCAGCTTCTACTGGACGTTCCTCGCGGGGATCGCCGTCCTCACCTGGATCATCCTCTACCTGATCTAGCCGATGTCGGTCCCGCCGCTCCTGGCGTGCGCCGCGGCCGCCGCGCTGTACGCCCTCGGCGGAACCGGACGCGCCGGCGCAGGGCCGCGGGGCAGGCGCGCGCGCGAGGCGTGCTTCTACCTGGGCGTGACGGTCACCTTCGTCGTGCTCGAGCCGCCGTTCGACAACTGGGCGGACACGTCGTTCGCGATGCACATGGTGCAGCACGTCGTGCTCCTCACGATCGCACCGCCGCTGCTCGTCCTCGGGCGGCCCTGGCCGCGGATGTGGATGCCGTTCCCGCCGGAGGCGCGCCGCGCCGTCGTCGTCGGGCTGGCACGCGGACGCTGGTCGGCGCCGCTGCGCCTCGCCGCACGCTGGGCGACGAAGCCGCCCGTCGCAGTCGGACTCCTCGCGACCGCACTCGGCGTGTGGCACGTGCCGGTGCTCTACGGCGTCGCGGTGCGCCACGAGCCGGTGCACATCCTCGAGCACACGTGCTTCGTCGGGGTGGCGCTCCTCTTCTGGGGGCCGCTGCTCGACGCGCCGCCCGTCCGCAGCCGGCTCGACCACCTGCGGCGCGCCGGCTGGTTCGCGGCCGCAGCCCTGCCGGGCTTCATCCTCGCGATCGTCCTCGCCTACGCGTCGCATCCCCTCTACCCGGTGTATGCCGACCTCGCCCACCGGGCATTCGGGCTCTCGCCCTCCGGTGACCAGCAGATCGGGGCCGGCGTGATGTGGGTTCCCGGATCGTCGGCGTACTTCATCGCCTTCATCGTCTCCGTCTACCGCTGGCTCGAGCCCGGCGCGGACTCCGCCGCGCCTGCGCGCGAGCCCCGACCCGAGGAGCTCTCATGGACGTGACTGGATCCTTCCTCGCAGGCGCCATCCTCGGCTGGGCGCTGCCGCTCTGCCTCCTGATCACGATCCTCGTCTGGTGGATCGTGACGCTGCGCCGCCGCTCGAACGAAGACTCGTGAGCCCAACGGGCCTGCAAACCTCGGCCCGACCCGGGCTCTGGCTGCGCGGCTGTGCCGCTACCGTCGCGGCAGCCGCGACGCTCGCCGTGATCAGCGGCGCGGCCGGCGGCGGCGATGTGCACCGCGTCCTCGCCGCGCTCTCCGTGCCACCGCTTGTGGCTCTCCTCCTGGCGGCGTGCATCTCGCATCGCCGCCTCGTCGCTCCCGTCGCGGTCACGGGGGCGCTGCTCGCGGCGGCGGCGGCCGCACCGCCGGGCCCCGGCCACCTCTCCCTGGCCGCCCTCGCGCTCGCCGCCGCCGTCGCGCTCGCCGCCGCCGCCTTCCGCGGCGAGCCCGTGCCGTACGGCTCGTGGCGCGACTACGTGACGCTCACGAAGCCGCGCGTGATGACACTCCTCCTGCTGACCGGCGTCTGCGGCGCTGCGGTCGGCGCACATGGGCGGCCGTCGCCGCAGCTACTCGCGATCACCCTCGTCGGCCTCGCCCTGGCCTGCGGCGGAGCGGCCGCCCTCAACCACGTCCTCGACCGGGACATCGACCGCCTGATGGGGCCGCGGACGGCGTCCCGTCCGGTTGCGGCCGGACGGATGACGGCGCCGCGGGCGCTCGAGTTCGGCCTCGCTCTCTCGGCCGCCTCGTTCACGGTCCTCGCGTCGACCGCGAACCTGCTCGCCGCCCTGCTCGCGCTCGCCGGCGGAGCCTTCTACGTCCTCGTCTACACGGGCTTCCTCAAGCGGCGCGGCCCGCAGAACATCGTGCTCGGCGGCGCGGCCGGCGCCGTTCCGCCCCTCGTCGGCTATGCGGCCGCGACCGGAAGCGTCGCGGTGCCGGCGATCTGGCTGTTCGTCCTCGTCTGCCTCTGGACGCCACCGCACTTCTGGGCGCTGGCGCTCCTGCTCAAGGAGCACTACAAGCGTGCGAACGTTCCCATGCTGCCGGTCGTCTCCGGCGATACGGCAACGCTGCGCCGGATCCTCGGCTACACCGTCATCCTCGTCGCGGCGAGTGTCGTCCCCTTCCTCACCGGCACGTTCGGGCCGCTCTACCTCGCGGCCGCGCTCCTCCTCGGCGGGCTCTTCCTCGCGCTCGCCTGGCGCCTGCTGCGCGCGCCGAGCCGCCGCGGCGCCGCAACGGTCTTCCACTACTCCCTGCTCTACCTCGCGCTGCTCTTCGTCGCGACCGCGCTCGATCCGCTGCTCTAGCGGGGCTAGCGCGCCTGGAGGTCGACGACCGATGGCCGGCCGCCCTTGACGATCTTCAGCACGTCGTACAGCCCGGAATACGGGTAGACGAGGCACGCGAAGCGGAAGACGCCGTCGCGCGAGGCGCGGAAGGTGAAGCGCGCGCGTTCCCCCTCCTTCAGGCCGATCGTCGGATACGGCGTGGACGCGTGCGGGAAGGCGAGCTTCGTCGTTCCCGCCCCGTGCACGACTGCGCACGAGTGGCGGAGCGCGCCGCGGTTCTCACAGACGACGCGAATGTGCCAGCCTCGCGGCACCGTCCACATCAGCACCCGCGAGTAGCCGTCGTAGTTGAAGCCGTTGTTCGCGCCGTCGTAGGACGCGATGAGCGTGATCACCGCCGTGTGCGTGCGCCGGTCGACCGCCAGAAAGCGATGGGGCGGCGGCGCTTTCGCTGCGAGGGCGAGCGCGGCGAGGGCTGCTGCGACCACCTCGGAAGGATCGCAGAGCGAAGAAGGAAGCGGAAGGGCTACTGATCCGACGCTGCGGGCTGCGGCCAGCCGTACCCGTCTTCGCCGACGTGCACGGGAGGCTCGGCGGACGCCGGGGGTGCGACCGGCGGAACCGGCAAGGTCGAAACGAGCGGGGCGGCCGATGCGACAGGCGCCACCGGGGCAGGAGGCTCTGCGGGCCGCTCGGGGAAGGCAGAGGCCGCCGGCATGGCGGGCGGGACGGAAACGGGCGCCGGCGCGAGGCCGACCGCGGGCGCAGGCGCTGGCGCGCGTGCAGGCACGGGAGCCGCAGCCGGCGTCATGGCAGGCACGCCGGAGATGGCGGGAGTCGCAGCGGCCGCCGGCGGCATGGGCGTCGGGGACGGATCGCCGGACGAGACCGGAGGAGCGCCGGCGGGCACGAACGGCGGGGCAGGCGCGACGGGCGGGGCAGGCGCGACGGGCGCCGCCGGAGCCGGATCCGGCGCGGGGAGCGACTCGAACGCCGGCGACTGCTGCGGAGCGACGGCCGGATACGGCTGCGGCGCCGCCGGCACCGGAGCCCCGAGACGTGCGGCGAGCGCCGTTCGCTCGAACTGGAGCTGGTGCTGCGCGAGCTCGGCCTGGAGCCGGAGGCCGACCGCCCGCTGCATCGCGAGACGACGGCCGAGCAGTCCGCCGCAGATCGCGCCGAGGAGAACCAGCAGGAACGCCTCGCGGTGCGAGACCGGCCAGTTCGCCCAGGAGGTGAGCATGATCGCGCCGAGTCCCGAGCCGCCGAGCAGACCGACGATCGTCCAGCGCGCGACCATCTCGGTCGCCCGCTCCGCGAGGAACTCGGTGTAGTGCTGGAAGACGGATGCGTCGAGGTCGTGCATGTCTCGTCGCTAGCATCGGCAGTCATAGCCGCGTACTTGAGCGGCGGCCGCAGCTCTTACCGAACACATACTCGCCTCTCATGCTCGTCCTAGGCGGCGCGGGCACGATCGAGTGCGAGAACCGGAGATCCAAGGAGACCGAACACGATGAAATTCCGTCCATCCACACGACTCGCGCGGCGTATCCTGCCCGCCGCGGTGGCAGCGGCGATCGGGGCCGGCGTCGGCGCCGGGGTCTACGCGGCGACCTCGAGCGGGCCGGCAGCGACGAACGCGTCGACCGTCGTCGTCCCCTCGCAGCCGGCCTCGTCGCAGACCTCCAACGACTCGCTCACGCAGATCTACAAGGACGACACTCCCGGCGTGGTCGACATCACGGTCACGTCCACCACGAGCACGAGCGGCGGCTACGTGAGCCCGTTCAACCCATTCGGCAACCCGAGCACGCCGCAGAAGCAGAAGACCGAGGCCGAGGGCACGGGCTTCGAGATCGACACGAAGGGCGACATCCTGACGGCGGAGCACGTGGTCGCGGGAGCGACCTCGATCACCGTCCACTTCCAGGACGGCTCGAGCACGAAGGCCACGCTCGTCGGCAGCGACAAGACGACCGATACGGCCGTGATCCGCGTGGACGTCCCGTCCTCGAAGCTCCACCCGCTCGCGCTCGGCGACTCCGGGTCCGTGCAACCCGGTGACGCCGTCGTCGCGATCGGCAGCCCGTTCGGCCTCACCGAGTCGATGACGGCCGGAATCGTGAGCGCCGTCGACCGGACGATCCAGGGCCAGAACTGCAGCTCGAACTCGAGCTGCTTCTCGATCTCCGGCGCCATCCAGACCGACGCCCCGATCAACCACGGCAACTCGGGCGGCCCGCTGATCGACGTCGCGACGAACACCGTGATCGGGATCAACGACCAGATCGAGAGCGACACGAACGACAACGCCGGCGTCGGGTTCGCCGTCCCGATCGACGCCGCCAAGAGCGCCGCCGACACGCTGATCGCGGGCGGCACGGTGCAGCACGCCTATGTCGGCATCCAGATCTCCGACGCCCCGAACGGCGGCGCCGAGATCACGAAGGTCGTCTCGGGAACCCCCGCCTCGAAGGCCGGGCTCAAGAGCGGCGACGTGATCACGGCCGTGAACGGGAAGACCGTCGCGAACGCCGACGCCCTCACGGCGATCATCAGCAGCGAGAAGCCCGGACAGACCGTGACGCTCACAGTGCGCCACGGCAGCACGACGAAGCACGTGACGGTCACGCTCGGTACCCAGCCGTCCTGACCCCGTCCCGAAAAGCCCCCTCCCACGGCACGCGGCCCCGGATAACCGGGGCCGCTGTCGTTGTCGGGCCCACCGAGCCGTTCCGACAGGAAGAATGGTCGTATTCCGAAGGAACAGCCTCGTACCCTGCTCGCGCTGCCGAGCACCTGGCGCGCCCGGGTGCGGGACTGGCTGCGCGGCAGCCCGACCGGGCTCGTCCTGATGGCGATCGTCGTCGGCGGGGGCGCCGGCGCTGGAGCCGTCTTCTTCCGCTACCTCATCCTCGTCTTCACCCACGCGTTCACCGGCTACGCGGACTACAGCTCCGAAGGCCACGCCCCGTACGGCTACTACCACCACGTCGGCTTCTGGTTCGTCGTGCTCGCGCCGGTCGCCGCCGGGCTGCTCTACGGGCCGCTCATCCAGGGCTTCGCCAGCGAGGCGCGGGGTCACGGCGTTCCCGAGGTGATGTTCGCCGTGGCGGAACGCGGCGGCCGGATCCGCCCGCAGGTCGCCGTCGTCAAGTCGGTCGCCTCCGCGCTCTGCATCGGCGGCGGCGGCTCGGTCGGCCGCGAGGGCCCGATCGTGCAGATCGGCTCGGCTCTCGGCTCGACGCTCGGCCAGCTGACCCGCGTGCCCGAGTCGCGGCTGCGGATCCTCGTCGCCTGCGGCGCGGCCGGAGGCATCTCCGCGACGTTCAACGCGCCGATCGCCGGCGTCTTCTTCGCGCTGGAGCTGATCCTGCGGGACTTCGAGGCCGAGTCCTTCGGCGTCGTCGTGCTCTCCTCGTTCACGGCGGACATCGTCGGGCGCGCCGCCTTCGGCAACCACCCGTTCCTCAACCTTCCCGCCTTCCATCTCGTCTCGCCGCTCGAGTACCCGCTCTACGCCGGTCTCGGCATCGGCGCGGCCTTCGTCGGCGTTGCCTTCATCCGCGTCCTCTACGGCGCCGAGGACGCCGCCGACCGGATCTGGAAGGGCCCCGAATGGCTGCGGCCCGCCGCCGGAGGGGTCCTCCTCGGCCTCGTCCTGCTCGCCGTCCCGCAGCTCTACGGCGTCGGGTATCCGCCGCTCGAGAAGGCGATCGGCGGCGGCTTCGCGGTCTGGTTCCTCTTCGTGCTGCTCGGCGGGAAGATCCTCGCGACGAGCCTGACCATCTCGATCGGCGGCTCCGGCGGCGTCTTCGCGCCGTCGCTGTTCATGGGCGCGATGCTCGGGAGCGCATACGGGCGAGGCATCCACGCCGTCCTCCCGGGGCTGACCGCCGCTGCGGGCGCGTACGGACTCGTGGGGATGGGCGCTGTCTTCGCCTCCGCCGCACGCGCGCCGATCACCGCCGTGATCATCGTCTACGAGCTGACCCGCGACTACCGGATCATCCTGCCGCTGATGTTCGCGATCGCCCTCGCCGCGGGCGTGTCGAACCTCCTCACGCGCGACACGATCTACACGTTGAAGCTGCGGCGGCGGGGGATCGACCTGATGCGCGGACGGGGCGCGAACCTGATGGCGCTCCTGACCGTGCGCGACGGGATGCAGGACGTGCCCCTCTCGCTGCCGCAGGAGACGCCGCTCAACGAGGTGATCGAGCGCCTCACCGAGGGCCCGACCGACGGGCTTCCAGTCGTCGACGAGACGGGCGCCTACCGCGGCACCGTCACCTCGCAGCAGGTCGAGCAGGCGATGCGCGAGAACGCCCTCGACGCCGACGCCGGCAGCCTCGCCGAGGAGCGGACTGCGCTCCGGCCGAGCCAGTCGCTCGAGGACGCCCTCTCGGCGCTGCTCCGCGAGCGCTCGGGCCTACCCGTGCTCGATCCCGAGACGCACCGGGTCGTCGGCTGGCTCACGCACATCGACGTCCTCCGCGCCTACAACCAGCGACTCGAGCTCGGCATCCGCGACGCCGAGAGCCGACGGCGCTCGGCGGCCGGGCCGGCGCGCCCCGAGATCGGCTTCGTCGGAAGCGCGCTCGCGCGGCTCCGCGGCTACCGCGTGGTCGAGCTCGAGCTGGGGGCTTCCTCGGCCCCGGTGGGCCTGCGGCTCGGCGAGCTCGGCCTCCCCGACGAGTCGACGGTCCTCGGACTGCAGCGCGACGGCGAGGCGCTCACGCCGTCGGACGAGACGGAGCTCGCCGCCGGAGACCGGCTGACGCTACTCGTGCCCGCGGCGGCGTCGGACGACCTCGCCGAGGAGATCGGGCAGCACCACCCGGCGTAGGATCGCGGGATGACCGCGGCCGGGCGCTGGACGCTCGTGGCGAGCATCCTCGGCTCGTCGATGGCCTTCATCGACGGCTCCGTCGTCAACGTCGCGCTGAAGGCGATCGAGCGCGACCTCGGCGGCGGGCTCGCCGCGCAGCAATGGGTCGTCGACGCCTACCTGCTGACGCTCGGCTCGCTCATCCTCGTCGGGGGCTCGCTCGGCGACATCTTCGGCGAGGTGCGGGTCTTCGCCCTCGGAGTAGCGAGCTTCGCCGTCGCCTCGGTCCTGTGCGCGGTCGCTCCGGACGCCGCGGCGCTGATCGTCTTCCGAGGCGTCCAGGGTGTCGCCGGCGCGCTCCTCACTCCCGCCTCGCTCGCAATCATCACGGCCACCTTCTCGGGCGCCGCGCGAGGCGCGGCGATCGGCCAATGGACGGCGTGGAGCGGGATCTCGTTCGTGATCGGGCCGACGCTCGGCGGCTGGCTCGTCGACGTCTCGAGCTGGCGCCTCATCTTCCTCATCAACGTCCCGGTCGCACTCGCCACCCTCCTGATCGTGCTCCGGCTGGGCGGCCGGCGGCAGGCGCGGCGGGAGGGGCTCCGAGTCGACCTGCCCGGTGCGTTCCTGTGCGCGGCCGGGCTCGGCCTCCTCGTCGCCGGCTTCATCGAGCAGCCGCAGCTCGGCTGGGGCAGCCCGCTCGTCCCCGGCGGTCTCGCCGGCGGCGCCGCGCTGCTCGCGCTGTTCGTCGCCTACGAGCTGCGCACGCCGATGCCGATGCTGCCGCTGCGGCTGTTCCGGATCCGGAACTTCTCAGTGACGAACGTCGAGACCCTCGCCGTCTACGGTGCGCTCTCGGGGCTGACCCTCTTCCTCACGCTCTTCCTGCTGGAATTCAGCGGCTACTCGGCCTTCCGCGCCGGCGTCGCGCTGCTGCCGATCACCATCGTCATGTTCTTCCTCTCGCCGCGGACGGGAAGGCTCTCGATGCAGCACGGGCCGCGCGCGTTCATGGCGCTCGGGCCCGTGCTCGCAGGCGCCTCGGTGCTCGCATTCGCCCGCCTGCCGGCGCGGCTCGACTACTGGGTCGACCTCCTCCCCGCGCTCCTCGCGTTCTCGGTCGGCCTCTCGCTGACCGTCGCGCCGCTCACCACGACGGTGCTCGCGGATGCCGGTCCCGGAGACGCCGGAGTGGCCTCCGGCGTGAACAACGCGGTCGCGCGCGTCGCCGGCCTCGTCGCGGTCGCCGTGCTCGGGATCGCGGCCGCCGGCGGCGGCGACCGCCTCACGGCGCGCGGGTTCCACGCGACGATGCTCGTCGTCGCCGGGCTCCTCGCCTGCGGCGGGCTGATCGGCGCGATCGGCCTGCGCAATCCTTCCGCATAGGCATTGCATATGTAATATGCGGGGATGCCCAAGGCGACGTACACGACGACCGAGGCCGCGCGCGAGCTTGGGATCAGCGTCGACACGCTGCGCCGCTGGGACCGCGACGGCCGCATCCGGGCCCGGCGCGACGCCTCGAACCACCGCCTGATTCCACTCGAGGAGATCGAGCGGCTGCGCGGCGATGCGGGCACGCAGCACATGAGCGCGCGCAACCGCCTCCACGGAACCGTGACGCAGGTTCAGGTGGAAGGACTGCTCGCCCAGGTCGAGCTCACCGTGACCGAGCCGGCGCGCGTCGTCGCCGTCGTGACCCGCGACGCGATCGAGGAGCTCGGCCTGAAGCCGGGCATGGCTGCAACGGCCGTCGTCAAGTCGACCTCCGTGATGGTGGAGACGTGACGATGCGCCGGACCGCAGTCGCGGTGGCGCTCCTCCTCGCAGTCGCCGCGTCCGCAGCCGGGGCGGCGCTCGGCGGCCGCAGCTCGCAGCCGAAGCTGACGGTCTTCGCCGCGGCGTCGCTCACGGACGTCTTCCCGAAGATCGCGCCGCGCGACCGTTACTCGTTCGGCGGCTCCAATGCCCTCGCGACGCAGATCGAGCAGGGACTGCCGGCCGACGTCTTCGCCTCCGCGAATACGAAGATCCCGTGGCAGCTCCACCGGATGCACCTCGTGACGAGGCCGGTGAACTTCACGGCGAACAAGCTCTGCATCATCGTCGCGAAGGGGAACCCGCTGCACATCCGGGCCAACCGCACCCTCGAGCGCAGCGGCCTGCGCATCGTGATGGCTGCGGCCGGCGTTCCGGCCGGCGACTACACCCGCACGGTGCTCGCGAAGCTCGGCATGTCCGATCTCGTCGACAAGGCAATCAGCCAGGAGACCGACGTGCGCGAGGTGCTCTCGAAAGTCGTGCTCGGCGAGGCCGATGTCGGGTTCGTCTACGCCACTGATGCGAAGACGGTCGCCGGCCAGGTCGGCGTCGTCGGGCTTCCCGAGCGAGCGCAGCCGACCGTCGTGTATGCGGCCGCCGCGGTGAAAGCGAGCCCACACCTGAAGGAGGCGGAGGCGTGGATCAGGCAGCTCCTAGGCGGGAAGGCCCAGCGCGAACTCCGGGCGGCGGGCTTCCGGCCCGTGCCGCACTGACGCGACGCGCCCTCGGAGGAACGGCCGTCTTCGCCGCGGCCGCCCTCGCCTTCGGCTTCCTGCTCCTCCCTATCGTCGCGATCTTCGCGCGCGTGTCGCCGGGAAGGCTCGTCGCGCAGCTGTCGAACCCGGTGGTGACGGACGCCCTCGTCGTGAGCCTGAAGACGAGCGCGATCGCGCAGGCGCTCGTCCTCCTGCTGGGGACCCCGGCGGCATACCTGCTCGCCACGCGGCGTTTCCCCGGCCGCTCGCTGGCGATCGTGCTCGTCGAGCTGCCGCTCGCGCTCCCGCCGGCCGTCGCCGGCATCGGCCTGCTCGCGGCCTTCGGCCGCCTCGGGCTCCTCGGCGGGACGCTGAACGCCCTCGGCGTTCGGCTCGGGCTCACCCAGGTCGCCGTCGTGCTCGCGGTCGCGTTCGTGGCGGGCCCCTTCTACCTGCGGCAGGCGATCGCCGCGTTCGAGACCGTCGACCCCGACGTCGTCGGCGCGTCGAGGACGCTCGGCGCCGGACGCGGGCGCACGTTCTTCCGCGTCGTCCTCCCACTCGCGCGCTCCGGGCTCGCCGCTGGCGAAGCGCTCGCGTTCGCGCGCGGGCTCGGTGAGTTCGGCGCCACGATCATGTTCGCCGGCAGCCTGCAGGGAGTCACGCAGACACTGCCGCTCGCCATCTACACCGAGTTCGACGAGAACTTCACGGCGGCGCTCGCCATGAGCGCCGTGCTCGTCGTCGTCAGCGCGGCACTCCTCGTCGCCCTCCGGCTCACGCTCCAATGGCAGCCCTCGAGACCGACTTCACGCTTACTCTTCGCACCTTCGCGCTAGAGCTCGCGCTCGACGTCGAGCGCACGGTCGCGCTCGTCGGCCCCTCGGGAGCCGGCAAGAGCTCCGTGCTGCGCGCCGTTTCCGGCCTCGTCCAACCCGAGCGCGGCCGCGTGGCGCTCGGCGGCGAGACGTGGCTGGACACCGAGCGGGGAATCTCGCTGCCGCCGGAGCGGCGGCGGGTCGGGCTCGTCTTCCAGGAGTACGCGCTCTTCCCGCATCTCAACGTGCGGGCGAACGTCGCCTACGGCGCCGATGGACGCCCCGTGGACGGGCTGCTCGAGCGCTTCCGCATCGCGCACCTCGCGCAGGCGCACCCGCGCGACCTCTCGGGAGGCGAGCGCCAGCGGGTGGCGCTCGCCCGCGCGCTGGCGCGCGAGCCCGAGGTGCTCCTCCTCGACGAACCGCTCTCGGCGCTCGACGCGCACACGAAGACAGAGGTGCGAGGCGAGCTCGCGGAGTTGCTGCGCGAGCTCGAGCTGCCGGCGCTGCTCGTGACCCACGACTACGAGGACGCGGCGGCGCTCGCCGACGAGGTCGGCGTGCTCGTCGAGGGACAGCTCCGGCAGCTCGGCCCGCCGAGCGAGCTCGTCGCGCGGCCGCGCGACGGCTTCGTCGCCGCGTTCACGGGCGCCAACCTCCTCCGCGGCCGTGCCCGCCGCGGCGAGGGAGAGCTCACCGCGATCCGGCTCGAGGGCGGCGAGGAGCTCTGGTCGACCGACGAGGCCGACGGCGAGGTCGGCGTCGTCGTCTATCCGTGGGAGGTCTCGGTCGCGCGCGCGCACGAGGGACATCCCGACTCGGCGCTCAACGTCGTCCGCGGCGAGATCGGCTCGGTCGTCGAGCTCGCGAACCGGGTTCGCGTCCGCGTCGGCCCCGTGACGGCGGAGGTGACCGCCGCCTCCGCGCAGCGCCTCGAGCTCGCCCGCGGCGGCGTCGCCTACGCGGTCTTCAAGGCGACGGGGACGCGCCTCGTTCCGCTCGCGTAGCCCGGTACGCGTGGACGAGGAAGGGCAGCTTCAGCGCCTCGCCGGCAGCGATCGTGGGCTCGCCGTCGAGGATGGCGGCGACGCGGCGGAACACGTCGTCACGCACCGCGGCCGGCAGAGCCGCGACACCGGCGTACGACAGCAGGTGGTCGTGGAGCGCGTCGCGCGGCAGCTCGTGCACGTGCTCGATCCGAGCCTGCTCCACGTCGCGGAACAGACCTGAGCCCGTCAGCTCGGCGCGCCAGTCGCGACTCCGCCAATGCCCTCCGTCGACCCTGCCCTGCGCGCCGTAGATGACGTCCGACATCGCCGCTATCGACGCGTGCTCCGAGTCCCGGTGGTTCCAGCCGAAGCCGAGACGCCCACCGGGACGGAGGACGCGGTGGAACTCGGGAAGAGCGCGCTCGAGGTCGAACCAGTGCATCGCCGAGCCTGCCACGACCGCGTCCGCCTCGCCGTCGCCGAGGGGAATGGCCTCGGCCGAGCCCTCCTCCCCGTCGAGCCCTTGCTCGCGGAGCACGGCGAGCATTCGCGGGTCGGGCTCGACTGCGACGACGTGCGGCACCACGCTTGCAAGCGTGCGCGTGAGCTTTCCCGTGCCGGCGCCGAGCTCGACGACGAGCCGCGCGCCTTCCGGGACCAGCCAGCGCGCGGCCTCCTCCGGCCAGACCGGACGCGCGCGCTCGTACGCGTCGGCGTGCGCCCCGAACGTGAGCCGCCGCGGAGTCGTGGACATGATGGGAACCTACTCGGCGCGGCGGCCGTCCGGCCGGGTTTCCATGCCGGGCCGTCGGGGCAAACGACGAGGTGTGAGTGTCGTTCCGCTGCGAGAGCCCAGGTGCTCGCTGCAGCCTCGCCCCAAGCTCGTCTTCTTCTACTCGCCCCTCTCCGGCCGCTGCCGTCGCGTGGAGGGGTTCATCGCGCAGGTGCTCCAGCGGCGCCGTAACCACGAGACCTTCGAGGTCGTGCGCGTGCCGGTCGAGCAACGTCCCGACCTGGCCGAGAAGTTCGGGATCGTGCAGGTGCCGACGATCTGCGTCGTCCAGGACCGCAAGTTGCGTTCGCGCATCGTGCGCCCGCGAGGCTGCCGCGAGCTCGAGCAGGAGCTCGCCGCCTGGCTCAACTGAGCCGCTCGGCTACGACGGGACCGCGAAGAGCACGACGCTCGGCTCTTCGCCCGACCCGAGCAGCGGCTCGATCTCCGCCTCGCTCGCCTCGAGCCGCTCGACCCGAGCGCCGAGCGCATCGAGGAACTCGTCCGGCGGGTCGAGGAAGTTCACGGCCTCGGTTCGGTAGTGGTGCGGGACGACGAGCCGCGGGCCGAGCTCGCGCACGACAGCTGCGGCCGGCTCGCCGCCGATCGTCGGGCCGCCTCCGACCGGCAGCAGGAGAACGTCGACCTCGCCGATCGCCTCGCGTTGCTCCGGCCGCAGCGCCGGCTGGCCGAAGTCGCCGAAGTGGGCAAGCCGGAGCCCGCCGAGCGGGAAGACGAAGATCGTGTTCGGGCCGCGTTGCGTGCCGGCGGCGTCGTCGTGCTCGGAGGAGACGCCGACGACCTCGCCGAGCGGCGTCTCGTGCCTTCCCGGCGTCCGCAGGACGAGCGGATCGCCGCCGACGAGATGGACGGCGTTGTGGTCGCCGTGGTCGTGCGTCACGAGGAGGACGTCTGCCTCGGCGCCCTCGATGGCCGGATAGCGGAACTCGATTCCGCGCGACGCGGCCGCGCTCATGTCGCCGAACGGGTCCACGAAGACGCGGTGGCGGCCGTCCTCGATCGAGAACGCGGACTGTCCGTACCAGCGGATGTTCATGCTGCCTCCTGTTCGAGGGTTTCGGTCGCCGAGACCTCCGGCCGCCGCACCTTGCCGCCCCGTGACCACGAGGCGACGGCGGCGACGAGGCACGCCGCGATCGCGAAGGCGAACGCCTCGTGCAGGCCGCCGCGGAAGGGGGCTGCGATCAGGTGCGGGAAGAAGGCGCGGCCGCTGATCGCGGCGGCGTCGTGCGCCGGCAGGCGCGAGAGGACGTGCGGGCCGATCAGCTCCTTCGCCGGGTTGTAGCCGAGGAAGGCGGCGAAGAGGACCGACACCGGCGGCAGGTGGCTGACGCGCGCGGCCGTGGCCGCGGGCACGCCGTGACTGCGCAGGCCGGTCGCGAGCGCGTGCGGGAGCGTCGCGGACAGACCGACGATCATCAGCGTGAAGAAGATCCCGATCGACAGGACCTGCGCGGAGTTCTGGAACGTCTGGTTCATCCCGCCGCCGGCGCCGCGATGCTCGGCCGGCAGGCTGTTCATCACGCCGGCGCGGTTCGGCGAGGCGAAGGCGCCCATCGAGAGACCCATCAGCAGCAGCACCGCCGCGAACACGGGATAGGAGAAGCTCACGGGCAGCAGCGCGAGCAGGACGAAGCTGACGGCGGACGCGATCATCCCGCCGGTCGCGAACGGCCGCGAGCCGTAGCGGTCGGAGAGGATCCCCGAGACCGGGCCGGCGAGCAGGAAGCCGCACGTGAGCGGCAGCATCCGGATCCCCGCCCAGAGCGGCGTCTGCGCGAAGTCGTAGCCGTGCTCGGGCAGCCAGATCCCCTGCAGCCAGATGATGAGCATGAACATCAGCCCGCCGCGCGAGACGGCCGAGAGGAAGCTCGAGAGGACGCCGAACGTGTAGGCGCGGATCCGGAACAGGCCGAGCCGGAACATCGGCGCCCGCGAGCGGAGCTCGACGCCGACGAAGACGGCGAGCAGGGCGGCGCCGGCGGCGAGGCACGAGTCGACGAACGGATTGCCCCAGCCCATCGCCGAGGCGCCGTACGGCTGGATCCCGTACGTGATCCCGACCATCACGAGGATCAGCCCCACGCCGAAGGTGAGGTTGCCCGGCCAGTCGATCGGCGAGCGCGTACGGATGCCGATCTCCCGCAGGCTGCGGTACGACCAGATCGTTCCCGCGAGACCGAAGGGCACCGAGACGAGGAAGATCAGGCGCCACTCGATCGGCGCGAGCACGCCGCCGAGCACGAGGCCGATGAACATGCCGCTGATGCCGACGACGTTGTTGATCCCGAGCGCGAGGCCGCGCTGGTTCGGCGGGAAGGCGTCGGTGAGGATCGCAACCGAGTTCGCGATCAGGAAGGCCGCGCCGATCCCCTGCAGGATGCGGAAGCCGATCAGCCAGTCAGCGCCCATGCTGCCGTGCAGCGGGTCGACCGTCAGGATCAGCGACGCGAGCGTGTAGACGACGAAGCCGAGGTTGTACATGCGCACGCGTCCGTAGAGATCGCCGAGACGGCCCAGGCTGACGACGAGGACGCTCGAGACGACGAGGAAGCCGAGGATCATCCAGAGGAGGTAGAAGCTGTTGCCCGGCTGCAGCGGGTCGAGGCGGATGCCGCGGAACACGTCCGGCATCGCGATCAGGACGATCGAGCCGTCGATCGTCGCGAGCAGCACCCCGAGCGTCGTGTTCGAGAGGGCGATCCACTTGTAGTCGAGACCTCTCACCTGTTCAGCTCGCGCTTCCTGCGGCGCATGCGTGCGAGCTTCGCCTCGAGCTCCCCCGCGAACTCCTCGAGGTTCCGCTGCCGGCTGCGGACGAGCGCGAGCTGGCGTTTCGCGTGGACGATCGCCTCGTCGAGGATGCGCACCCGCTCCTCGTCGCTCGGATCCTCGTGCCAGCGTCCGCGCAACGCCGCGCGCGCCTCCTCCGCCTCGGCCAGCTCGACGAGCTCGTCGAGGGTGAGGCCGAGCAGGTCGCGCAGGCGGATCAGCTCCTGCAGCCGCGCGACGTCGGCCTCCTCGTAGAGCCGGTGCGCGCCCTTCTCGCGCCCGCTGCCCGAGCCGAGCAGGCCGAGCTCCTCGTAGTAGCGGATCGTCCGCGTCGTGACGCCGCAGCGCAGCGCGACCTCGCCGATGCGGAGCGCGGTGCCGGGGACGGCGCTCACGCCGCCGCCTCGATGTCGAGCGGATCCACGGCGACCGTCTCGACGTGGACGTATTTCCCTCCGCGCAGGAGCGACGCGACGGCGGCGACCACGCACGCGGCGATCGCGAACGCGAACGCGTAGACGAGCGCGGTGTGGAACGGGCCCGAGATCAGGTGCGGGAAGAAGCCCCGCCCGGTCAGCGTGTGCGCATCCGCCGGCGAGAGCCTGTGGAGCACGTGCGGGCCGAGCAGCGTCTTGACCGGGTTGTAGCCGAGGAACGCCGCGAAGAGCGTCGCGACCGGCGGCAGGTGCGAGATCCGCGTCGCGTCGGCCGGAGCGACCCCGTGCGCGACGAGACCGGACTGCGTCGCGTGCGGAAGTCCGGTCGCGAGGCCGACGATCATCAGCGTGAAGAAGACGCCGATCGAGAGGACGCTCGACGAGACGTTGAACGTCGCGAGCATTCCCGCGCCCGCGCCGCGCTGGGCCGGCGGCAGGCTGTTCATCACGCCTGCGGTGTTCGGCGACTGGAAGAGGCCCATCCCGATCCCGTTCAGGAGCAGGATCAGCGCGAACCAGACGTAGCTGAAGCTCACGGGCAGGACGATCAGGAGCGCAAAGCTCGTGGCGGCGATGAGTACGCCGCCGGTCGCGAACGGCCGCGCCCCGAAGCGGTCGGAGAGCCAGCCCGACGCGGGCCCCGCGATCAGCAGCCCGAGGATCAGCGGCAGCATGTAGATGCCGGCCCAGAGCGGCGTCCGCGCGAAGTCGTAGCCGTGCTCGGGCAGCCAGATCCCCTGCAGCCAGATGATGAGGATGAACTGGAGGCCCCCCCGCGCCATCGCGGCGAGCAGCGCGGCGAGGTTGCCGGCTGCGAAGGCGCGGATCCGGAAGAGCTCGAGGTGGAACATCGGCTCGTCGACGTGCACCTCGATGAGGCAGAAGAGGACGAGCAGCGCGAGGCCGCCGAGGAGGCACGAGAGGACGAGGGGCGACGTCCACCCCATCGTGTGGCCGCCGTAGGGCTGGATGCCGTAGGTGATGCCGACCATCAGCAGCACGAGCCCGGCCGCGAGCGTGAGATTGCCCCACCAGTCGATCTTCCCGGCCTTGCGAACGCCGAGCTCGCGGAGGGAGTGGTACGACCAGACCGTCGCGGCGAGGCCGACGGGAACGGAGACGACGAAGACGAGCCGCCACTCGAGCGGCGCGAGGACGCCTCCGAGCACGAGGCCGAGAAACGAGCCGGCGACCATCGAGATGCTGTTGATGCCGAGCGCGAGGCCGCGCTCGTCGTGCGGGAAGGCGTCGGTGAGGATCGCGCTCGAGTTGGCGAAGACGAGCGCCCCGCCGACGCCCTGGCCGACGCGCATCAGGATCAGCCAGAGCGCGCCGGCGCCGCCGTGCAGCCAGGTGACCGAGAGCAGGATCGAGAAAACGGTGAAGACCGCGAAGCCGAGGTTGAACATCCGCACGCGGCCGTACATGTCGCCGAGCCTGCCGAGGCTGACGAGCAGCACGGCGAGCACGACGAGGAAGCCGAGGAGCAGCCAGAGCAGGTAGCTCGTGTTGCCGGGCTGGAGCGGGTCGATGCCGATCCCGCGGAAGATGTTCGGCAGCGCGATCAGCAGGATCGAGCTGTTGATCATCGCGAGCAGCGTCCCGAGCGTCGTATTCGAGAGCGCCACCCACTTGTAGTCGAGCCCCCGCAGGCCCGCTCGCACGGCCATCCACCTCCGACACAGTCCGGCCAGCCCACCGTGACGCTTACGTCACGGTAGCTGCTACCAATCTTACGTTTACGTAAGGTTAGCGGATCTGGACGAGCTTCGCGGGAGCATGGTCGACTTGGAGCGTCGTGTGCTCGAGGCCGAAGCGCTCGTGGAGCAGCCGCTCGAGCTCGCGCCGGACGGCATGGCAGTCGGCGTCCTGCTCGACAAGCACGTGCGCCGACAGGGTCGGGAACTCCGGCGTCACCTCCCAGACGTGGAGGTCGTGCACCTCCACCACGCGCGGCCGCGACGCCATCGCGGTGCCGATCTCCTGCACCGGGAGCCCGGCGGGAGCGATGTCGAGTAGGACGCGGCCCGAGTCGCGGAGCAGGCCCCACGAGGCGTGAAGCATGAGCGCCGCGACGAGCAGCGCGGCGACCGCGTCCGCGCGCACCCAGCCGGTCGCGAGGATGACGCCGCCGGCGACGGCGGTCGCGACGAACGCGTAGAGGTCGGTGAGGACGTGCCGGAAGCTCCCCTCGACGTTGAGCGAGCGCCTGTTCGCGCCCGAGAGCCGCCACGTCGCGACGAGGTTCACGACGATCCCGGCGAGCGCGACTGCGAGGATCGCTGCGCCGCTCGGATGCGGCGGCGAGACGAGCCGCCGCACGGCGCCGTAGACGATCAGCCCGGCGAGGACGAGCAGGACGGCGCCGTTCGCCTGCGCCGAGAGGATCTCCGAGCGGCGGAGCCCGAACGTCCGGTTCCCGCCCGCAGGCTGCGCGGCGAGCCGGAGCACGACGAGCGACAGTGCGAGCGCGCCCGCGTCGGTGAGCATGTGCGCGGCGTCGGAGAGCAGCGCCAGCGAGTGCGCGACGATGCCGACGGCGACCTCCGCCGCCATGAAGCCGACGATGAGCGCGAGCGCGGTCGCGAGCCGCCGCGCGTCGCCCGGGCGAGGGTGCTCGTGCGCATGGGCGTGCACGAGGCGCATCATGCCGGGTTGCCACGTCACGGCCGCGCTGCCGGCAGCGTCCGCTTCGCGGACCACCGGCTTGTAAGGTGACCCTTACATGGTGAAGCGCCGGTGCCCGACAACGGAGGAGCTCGCGTCCCGCCGGCGCCTGCAGCGTCGTGCGGCCTGGAGCCTCGTCGGCGCGGCGGCGATCGGCGCGCTGGCGTGGAAGGCGGTGACTGCCCCGGCCGGCGTCCCCGACCCGACCGCGGCCGGCGTGCATCTCAGCCATGGGGCCGTGATCGTCGACAGCGGCCTGCTCGTCTTCCGGGAGGGACTGGAGGCGGTGCTCGTGCTCGCCGCGCTCACTGCGAGCTTCACCGGTGCGAACGCGCGCCTCCGCCGTCCCGTCGCAGCCGGCGCCGGGATCGGCTTCGCCGCTTCGATCGCGACGTGGTTCCTCGCGATCCTCCTGATCGGCGAGCTCGGCGGGCCGGGTCTCGACGTCCAGGCCGGAACCGGGCTGCTCGCGGTGGCCGTGCTGCTCGTCGTCATGAACTGGTTCTTCCACAAGATCTACTGGACGGGGTGGATCTCGGCCCACAACAAGATCCGTCGCCGCATCACGGCACCGGGCGCCGGGAGGCGCGCGCTGCTCGGCCTGGCGATCCTCGGTTTCACGTCGGTCTACCGGGAGGGATTCGAGGTCGTACTGTTCCTCCAGAACCTCCGCCTCAGGGACGGCTCGCTGACCGTCCTCGAAGGGGCCGCGATCGGCATCGCGTTCACGGTCGCCGCCGCAGCCGTCACCTTCTCGGCGCAGCACCGGCTGCCCTACCGGCGGATGCTCGTCGCCACGGGCATCCTGCTCGGCTTCGTCCTCCTCGTCATGGTCGGCGAGAGCATCCAGGAGCTGCAGCTCGCCGGCTGGCTCCCGACGACGCCGATCGGCGTCGGCTTCCCCGGCTTCGTCGGCCTCTGGTTCGCGACGTTCCCGACAGTCGAGGGTCTCGCCGCCCAGGCTGCGGCCGCCGCGCTCGTGATCGGCTCCTACCGCGTCGCGGAACGGATCCGCCGGCCCGCGCGGCAAAGGCTAGAGCCCGCCCCCGAGAACGCGTAGCCCGAGATCGAGAGGGCCTGAGGTCAGCGGCTGAGCCCGAGCCCCACAGCGGCGGATGCCTCGTGGTGGATGTACTTCGCGCCGCGCAGCCAGGAGGCCCACGCGGCGAGCAGGCACATGACGATCGCGAAGACGAGGACGATCTCGAGCCCGTGCTTGAAGGGGTCGGAGATGAGCATCGGGAAGAACCCGTGCCCGGTGAGCGTCGCGCGCTGGCTCGGCGTCACCGCCGAGAGGATCTTCGGCCCGAGCAGGGACTGGAGCGGGTTCTTCCCCAGGAACGCGGCGAACAGATAGCCGACCGCCGGCAGCGCGGCGAGCCGTTCCGCCGTCGCGTGCGGCACGCCGTTCGCGGTGAGGCCCGCGAGCAGGGTGTGCGGCACCTGGCCCGTCAGACCGATGATCATCAGCGAGAAGAAGATCGCGGTCGAGATCGGCATGCCGGCGTTCAGGAACGTGCCCCGCATGCCGGAGGCGACGCCGCGATGTCTGGCGGGGACACTGTTCATGATCGCGGTCGTGTTCGGCGCTGCGAACAGGCCGAACGCGACGCCGTTCATGAGGATCACGAGCGCGAACCACGGGTAGCGGAAGTCGACGGGCAGCGCCATCAGTCCTCCGAACGTCGCAGCCGCGAGCAGCATCCCGCCGGTCGCGAACGGCCGCGCCCCGAACCTGTCGGTGAGGAACCCCGACACGGGCCCCGCTGCGAGGAAGCCGACGTTGAGCGGGATCATGTAGATGCCGGCCCAGAGCGGCGTCCGCTCGAAACTGTAGCCGTGCTCGGGAAGCCAGATCCCCTGTAGCCAGATCACGAGCAGGAACATCAGGCCGCCGCGGCCGATCGAGCTCAGCAGCCCGGCGATGTTTCCGGCGGCGAACGGGCGGATCTGGAAGAGCGAGAGCTTGAACATCGGCTCGGGCACACGCTGCTCGATCCAGACGAAGGCGGCGAGGAGCGCGACGCCGACCGCGACCGTCGACAGTACCAAGGGGCTCTGCCAACCCATCGCCGAGGTGCCGTAGGGGTGGATGCCGTACGTGACGCCGATCAGCACGAGGGTCAACCCGGCCGCAAAGGCGGCGTTGCCGCGCCAGTCGACCTGCGCGCGTGTGCGTACGCCGAGCTCGCGCAGCTTCCAGAACGACCAGACCGTCCCGAGCACGCCGACCGGGACGTTGACGACGAAAACGAGCCGCCAGTCGACCTCGGCCAGCAGCCCGCCCGCGATCAGGCCGACGAAGCTCCCCGCGAGCCCGACGACCTGGTTGAGGCCGAGCGCGAGCCCGCGCTGGTTCTCGGGGAACGCGTCCGTGAGCAGCGCGGCCGTGTTCGCCATCAACATCGCGCCGCCGAACGCCTGCACCATCCGCAGCACGATCAGCTCGAGCGCGCCGGTCGAGCCGGTGCTCCAAACGAGGGAGAGCGCGACCGAGGCGAGCGTGAAGACGAGGAAGCCGAGGTTGTACATCCGCACCCGGCCGAACATGTCGCCGAGCCGGCCCAGGTTCACGACGAGCACCGCCGTGACGACCATGTAGCCCATGAGCATCCAAAGCAGGTAGTTGAAGCTTCCGGGTGCGAGCGGATCGAGCCGGATGCCGCGGAAGATCGCCGGCATGGCGATCATCACGCTCGACATGTTGAGCGTGGCCATCAGCATCGACAGGGTCGTGTTCGAGAGCACGACCCAGCGGTAGCCCGGCCCCACCTCGCCGTCCCGGCGCGGTCGCGCAGGCAGCCGAACTGTCGCGTGCATCGCCACCGGGCGCTCAGCTCGTCTCGGCGCAGCCGTGCGGGATCACGGTGACCGGGCAGCGTGCGTGCCGGCAGCAATAGTGGCTGACGGAGCCGAGGACGAGCTCTCCGACGGCGCCGTGCCCGTGGGAGCCGACGACGAGCTGCCGCGCCCCCTCGGCTTCAGCAACGAGCACGTGTCCTGGATCGCCCTCCCGGATCGTCTCTTCCACGGCGATGCCGTCGACGACGTCGGCTTCGGAGGCGAGGGCCCGGCGGACGGTCTCCGCCGCCGCTTCGCCGAGCTCGATCGAAAGGTCGTCGAGCGGCGCCGGCACTCCGTAGGCGAGCGCCGGGACGTGCCAGGCGTTGACGACGCGGACGGTGGCGTCGGAGACCTGGGCCTCCCGCAGCGCGTACCGCAGCGCCGCAAGGGAGTCACGCGATCCGTCGACGCCGACGACGATCACGTCCATACGCTCAGTCTCGCCTCGCCGCCGGCGCGCCGAATCAGCGAAAACCCGCCGCTAAGAGCCGGAATCCCGCAGCTCGGATCTCCCTCTTGTGACGGAGAACTCTCCCCCCGTCGGGTAGGCCTCGTCAGGCCGCGCTCGAGCCGAGCGGACCGCTGCCGCGCAGCGCAGAGAGCGCCCCCGCTGCCGCGGCGAGCCCCGGGCCGAGTATCGCGGCGACCTCCTCACGGAGCCGCGGCTGCTCTCCGTCGACCAAACCTGCCGGCTGCAGCGCCGCTCGCTCTACGCCCACCTTCGCCGGCGCGCACACGGCAAGAGCACACGGCGAGTGGCCACAGTTGCCGCATTGGCAGTCGAGACCCTTGCTCGGGTTCCGCTGCCACACGGTCCTGAGGAGAAGCACGGCGACGATGACGACGATCGGGGCGACCGGGTTCGACACTGCGCTGGGGAGGCGCTCCCCTCCGTGCCCGCGTTCTCTCAAGACGATCACGCCGACAACTGGGTTACGCTCGACCCTTGCTGGCAGCGCACAGCACCCTCACGCCGTACCTGGCGGTGCCGCTCGTCATCCTCGGCTTGGCCGTCACTTTCGTGAGCCGACGACGGCGCAAGTAGCGCGCGGGTTGCGCGGCCGGCCACAGCTCCTACCGTCCTGGAAGCCGCCTCAGTCGCGAACGAGGATCGCCTACCGCTTCACGGAGGTTCGGCCACTCGAATCGTGATAAACGTGTCCGTCGAACGCGGGCAGTCACGATGCCCAGAGCTCGTATCCGGCTGCAGCAAGCTTCACTGGATCTCAAATGGGTCTTCTGGCTGCACTGCGCCTTCGATGAATGTGGGCTGACCCGACGGTCTACGCGAATGAGTCGAACCCCCGAACAAGGTCGCACAGGCGCCATGTCCCCACCTCAGGCTGCTGTCCGCGCCGAGTCGCTGAGCAAGCGCTTCGGCAGCGTCCTGGCCGTCGACGATCTCTCGTTCGCGCTCGCGCCGGGGACGATCACGGGGTTCCTCGGCCCCAACGGAGCCGGCAAGACGACCACGCTGCGGATGCTGCTCGGCCTGACCGCGCCGAGCAAAGGCCGAGCCCTCGTCTTCGATCGTCCCTACGCCGAGGTGACGCGGCCGGCGCTGCGGATCGGCGCCGTGCTGGAGGCGACCGACTTCCATCCCGGCCGCAGCGGGCGCGATCACCTGCGCACGTTGAGCAGGTCGGTCGGACTGAGCGACATCCACGCCGACGAAGCCTTGCGCCGGGTCGAGCTGGAGCAGGCGGCGAAGCGGCGGGTGAAGGGTTACTCGCTCGGCATGCGGCAGCGGTTGGGGCTGGCCGCCGCCCTGCTGGGCGACCCGGAGCTCTTGATCCTCGACGAGCCGGCCAACGGCCTCGATCCCGAGGGCGTGCGCTGGCTGCGCGACTTCCTCCGCGACTTCGCGACCCAGGGGCGGACGGTGCTCGTCTCCAGCCACGTGCTCGCCGAGGTCGCCCAGACCGTCGACCAGGTGCTAATCATCAACCGCGGACGGCTCGTCGCCGAGTCGCGCCTGGCCGAGCTGACCGCGCGGGTCAGCGGCTCCGTCCGCGTCCGAACTCCCGAAACGGACCGGCTGCGGGCCGCGCTCGAACGGGAGGAGATCCAGACCAGCTCGACGAACGAGCACGCCCTGCTCGCGCACGGAACCAGCAGCGAGCGCGTCGGCCAGATCGCCTTCGCCGCCGGCGTCCCGCTCTACGAGCTCGTCGCCGAGAGCTCCTCCCTCGAGGACGTCTTCCTCGAGCTCACCGCGCAGGAGCAGCCGTGATCGACCAGATCCGCGCGGAGCTGCTGAAGATCCGCTCGACCCGCACCACCCTCGGGCTCGTCGTCGGCATGATCGGCCTGATCGTCCTCTTCGCGCTCCTGAGCGGCCTCCTCACCAAGGCCCCGAACCTCGCGACCTCCGAGGATCAGCGCGGCATCCTCGACGTCGGCAGCACCGCCGGCCTCTTCTCCGCCCTCGCCGGCGTCATGCTGATCACGAGCGAATACCGCCACGGCACGATCAAACCGACGTTCCTCTTCGACCCCCGCCGGTCCCGCGTCCTCGCCGCCAAGGCGATCGCCGGCCTCCTCGCCGGGATCGCCCTCGGACTCGTCGGTGTCGCGCTCGGATTCGGCATCGGCGCTCTCGCACTCCACACACGCGGCATCCCCTTCGCGCTCACCGGCGCGCAGACGGCGCTCTTGATCGGCGGCGCGCTTGCGGCCGTCGCCCTCTGGGGCGTGATCGGCGTCGCGGTCGGCGCAATCGTCCGCAGCCAGGTCGGCACGATCATCGGCCTGCTCGCCTGGGGGCTGATCATCGACAACCTCCTCTTCGCCTTCGTGCCCTCCGTCGGCCGCTACAGCCCCAACCGCGCCGAGAACGCCCTCGAAGGCCTCACCGCCGCACACCTCCTTCCGGCGGCCGCGGGCGGCGCCGTCCTCCTCGCCTGGGCCGCCGCACTCACGATCGCCGGCATCCTCGCGACCGCCCGACGCGACGTCACCTGAGCTCGAGCAGCATCGGTCATCGCCTCAAGAGGTAGTCGAACTCGGGGATCTCTGAAGAGGGGAAGGGGCAAGGGGCGCACTCGACAGGTGCGCCGCCCGACCCCTACCTCCCCTTCTGGCGCCGGCCCTGGCGCGATCCACGGCGTGCATGGGAGCGGGCTCGCCCGACAGTCCGAAGCCTTGACTTAGAGCGCGCTCCAAGCCGTAGGGTGCAGGCAGATTGGCGGACGTCATGGAAGTTGAGGCCCTGAGCATCGGCGAGGCCGCCGCACGGAGCGGGCTCAGCGCGCACACATTGCGGTACTACGAGCGTGCAGGCCTGCTCGAGCCGATCGCTCGGGGGCCGCGCGGCGAGCGTCGCTATGCGGCACGAGATCTCCAGTGGATTGCCTTTCTGCAGCGCCTCCGGGCGACGGGTATGCCGATCCGCGAGATGCGGCGCTTCGCCGAGCTTCGAACCGGCGGGACGGCAACCGCCCCCGCTCGACGCACGTTGCTGGCTGAACATCATCGCCGCGTCCTGGCCACGATCGACGATCTCCGTCGCAACTTGGAGGCGATCGAAGCGAAGCTCGCTCGCTTGGAGGCGGGCGACGGAAACACAAAGGAGTGAGCTCATGCCCCTCTTCGCGCTCGAGTACCGATTCTCGCCCGACCCCGAGCGTCGACTGGCAGTACGGCCGCGTCATCGCGCATATCTCGAAGATCTCGCGCGCAGCGGCGTAGTGCGCGCTGCCGGGCCGTTCGGAGACGACGACGGAGCGTTGATCATCTACTCCCTCGAAGACGAGGAGGCCCTAGAGCACATCCTGGCCGACGACCCGTATGTCCAGGAGGACGTGTTCGCCACGCGATCGGTGCGCGAATGGCGACCGTTCATCACCTCCAGCCTCGCTGTCGGCTGAGCAAGGCCTGTGGCCTGCGTCAGCTCGGGTCTGAGGCCGCCGATCGCGCTGCCCTCTGCCAAACTTGGCCGAATCCGAGGGTCGTATGGCATTGACGCCATGACGGTCCCGGTTCATGCTGAATCCCGTGGAACACCGGAGCGTTGCGATCGTCGTCTTTCCGGGGTTTCAGTCGCTCGACGCACTCGGGCCTTACGAGGTGTTCGCCGGTGCGGACAGAGCAGCCGAGGAGGCCGGGCTTCGGATCCGCTATCAGCCTCGCATCGTCTCACTCGATGGCGGGTCGGTGGTTACGAGCGGCGGCATCGAAGTACGAACGGAGCAGGTTCCTCGCTCGGCCGCCGTGATCGACACGCTCCTCATCGCCGGAGGTGAGGGAGCCAAAGCAGCCCGGCAGGACGTCGAGTTGCTGCGCTGGATCCGGCGCAGCGCACCACATTGCCGGCGTGTGGCCACTGTCTGCACCGGAGCGTTTCTGGCCGCAGAGGCCGGATTGCTCGATGGACGGCGAGTCACGACTCACTGGGCGTCGGCAGCGCAGCTGGCAGAGGAGTACCCCGCGTTGAACGTGGATCCCGATCCGATCTACGTCCACGATGAGCCATGTTGGTCGAGCGCCGGGGTGACCGCCGGGATCGACCTGGCGCTGGCGCTCGTGGAGGAAGATCTCGGCGTCGACATCTCCCAGACCGTCGCCCGCCGGATGGTGATGTTCCTCCATCGTCCAGGCGGCCAGACGCAATTCGCGACACCGGTGTGGACGCCGAGAGCCGAGCGCTCGGCAGTGCGGATCGTGCAGCAGCAGATCGAGGCGGACCCTGCCGGGGATCACCGGCTGCCGCAGTTGGCGGCTTCGGCAAGCATGAGCGTGCGCAACTTCGCCCGAGTCTTTCGCTCGGAGGTCGGCCAGACACCCGGGCGCTTCGTGGAACAGGTGCGCCTGCAGGCAGCCCGGCGCCTGCTCGAGGAGACTGACGACTCCCTGGGCGTGGTGGCCGAACGCTCCGGTCTCGGATCGGCGGAGACGTTACGACGCGCCTTTCTTCGTCACCTCCACGTCACCCCGGATGCCTACCGGCGTCGATTCACGGTTAGCGAGAGGACCGGCTCATGACCGACCGCCCGCAGATCGCGATTCCGCTGTACCCGGAGGTGACGGCGCTCGACGCCGCCCGACGGCCTCAAGCGTTCGCTTTCGCTGCGATCGTCGTCCTCGCCGCGGCTTCCGTCACCGGCTGCGGAGCATACGGTCCCGCTCCGCCCAAAGGTGCTGGACCGCGCGATGCGAGGACGTCGGACTGCAGATCTCTCACGACGTGCTACACGCCGCGTCAGCTTGACGTTGCCTACGGCGTGCAGCCGCTTCTTCGCCGCGGCTTCGACGGGCGCGGCGAGACAGTCGTGCTGCCCGAGTTGGCCAAGGGCTTCTTCCCCTCGAGCGATTACAGCGATCTGCGACAGGACGTCGCGCGCTTCGACCGCCTGTTCGGGCTCCCGGCCACGACGCTGCGGGTGGTGAATCGTCTTGCCCGGTCGGGCAGCCCTTGGGAAGCCGACCAGGAGGAGGTGTTGGACACCGAGATGGTGCACGCGATCGCTCCCGGGGCCGCGATCACCATCCTCCTCGTCAAGCCGTCATCATTGACCAACGCCTCCCGCGCAGTCGCCGCGTCCGTCGCTGCCTTACGGCTCGGGGCCCATGAAGGCGCGGTCATCTCGATCAGCGCCGCTGGACAGACGGGAGGGGAGCACTGCGATACGCCCGAAGAGGTCAACCGACTGAACGCAGCCCTGCGCAACGCGGAACGCGACCGGGTGACAGTCGTCGCGGCCTCGGGAGACATCGGCGCGGTCGGCGAACCTTGCGATCTCAGCAAAGGACTGCTCGGAGGGGCGTTTCCGCCAGTCAAAGAGGTCAACCTGCCTGCCTCCGATCCTCTCGTCCTCGCCGTCGGCGGCACGACACTCAGCGCGAGCCACACGACCGGCCGCTACGGCAGCGAGGCTGCGTGGGGGCTGCCGTTCGGTGATCCAGGCACTCAGTTTCAGGCATCAGGCGGCGGCTTCAGCCGTCTCTTCCCGCGCCCCAACTACCAACGCCGTATGCCTGAGATCGGCAGCGCACGCGGCGTGCCCGACGTCGCCTCGGACGCCGCTCCCCACACCGGCATGGCGCTGATCACGAGCGCAGGCGGCGGTCGCTACACGATTCGAAACAGCGGCGGCACGAGCGCCGCCGCCCCGCTCTGGGCGGCTCTGATCGCCCTGGCCGACCAGTACGCGCACCGGCACCTCGGCTTCATCAACCCGACGCTCTACAGGATCGCCCGCAGCAGCGACTACCAGCGCGCCTTCCACCAGATCACCGGCGGCACGAACTCCGTCTCCTTCCCATCCGGGACTGTCGCCGGCTACCAGGCGGGACCCGGCTGGAATCCAGTCACCGGCTGGGGCAGCCCCGATGCCGGCCTTCTCATCCCGCTCCTCGCCCACCGAGCTTGACGAAGAGGACTGGTTCATGACCTGCCACCTACAGATCGCGGTTCCGCTGTTCCCCGAGGTGACGGCGCTCGACGCCGTCGGGCCGTACGAAGTGCTCCAGCGCGTCCCCGCTCTCGACATCGTCTTCGTCGGTCACGCGCCCGGCCCGGTGCGGACCGACTACGGGATGCTGGGGCTGATGGTGGACGCGGTCTTCGAGGATCTCCCCGAGCCCGATGTCGTCGTCTTCCCGGGAGGCCGAGGCGCCCGCCGGCTCGAGCATGACGCACGAGTCCTGACCTGGCTTCGCTCTGCTCACTCGAGCACCCGGTTCACTACCTCGGTCTGCACCGGGTCGCTCGTCCTCGGCGCCGCAGGGTTGCTTCGCGGACTGACCGCCACGAGCCACTGGTCGACCTATGCCGAGCTGGCGGCCCATGGAGCCGAACCGGTCGAGGACCGCGTCGTCGAGCACGGTGACAGACGCATCATCACGGCGGCCGGCGTCTCCAGTGGTATCGACATGGCCCTTCGCCTGGTGGAGCTTCTCTACGACCGCACTGCGGCTGAGGCTGCGCAGCTCATGATCGAGTACGACCCCCAGCCCCACGTCTGCTCCGGGACGCGATCGAAGGCGAGCGATGACGTAGTCGAACGGGCTGCGGAGTACGCCTCTGCTCGTCAATCATCCGCCTCCCTGCGAGAGCAGACGACCTAAGGGAGGGGCGATGAGAAACGAATCCCGCGGATGCGGCTCGTGATCCGCAAGCCCCGGCGACCACGTGCGCCGCGGCGGAGAGCTCGTCGAGCGCGATCGGCCTTCCATAATCCTCTATTGATCTCGCCGGGCCCCGCGTGAGCGGCCGACCGGGGCGACCCCGCCGAAGCCAATGATCGAGAGCCCGGACCTGCAAAGCGACGCGATAATCGCGTTCGCCCGCGACCTCGTCGCGATCCCGACCGAGAACCCGCCCGGGGCTGGCTACGAGCAGTGCGTCGCGAGGATCGCCGAGGAGCTCGAACATCTCCGGATCAGCTACGAGATTGTCGAGACCGGCGACGAGCACACTGCCCGGCAAACGATCGTCTCGCACCCAGCGGGGGAAGGATCCCTCCTCTACCTTCACGGCCACTACGACGTCGTTCCCGCTTTCTCGCCCGAGCAATTCGCACCCCGGACCGAGCTCGGACGCCTGACCGGTCGCGGATCCTCGGACATGAAGGGTGGACTCGCTGCGATCGTCTACGCCGCCGGCGCGGCGGCAAAGGCAGGAGCACGCGTCGGGCTTGTGATCGTGCCCGACGAGGAAACCGGCGGCCGGCTCGGCTCGGAACGACTCGCCGAACTCGGACTCATCGACGCCAGCGCCGCCGGCGCCATCGTCGCGGAACCCACCTGGGGCACGATCTGGCACGCCTGCCGCGGCGCGTTCACACTTCGCGTCACCGTCCACGGCAGAGCAGCGCACGTCGGACTTCACTACGACGGCAGCAACGCGTTCACCTCCGCCACCGACCTCGTCCAAGAGCTGAGGACGCTCGAACACACCCTCCAGTCGCGCGAGAGCGCCCTCACGTTCGGCTCTCCGAACCCGCGCGCCCGCGAATCGATCATGTTGATCGGCGGCGTCGCCGATGGCGGCACGAACTTCAACATCGTCCCCGACCGATTCAGCTTCACCATCGATCGACGTCCCAATCCGGACGAGGACTATGACGCTGCGCGACGGGAACTGCTCGGACTCCTCGACGTCGCTCGCACGAACGGGCTCAACCTCGAATGGGAGGTGCTGCAAGACGCCGTGAGTGCCGTGACACCACCCGACCATGACTTCGTCGACACAGTCGCGACCGCCATCGCCGATGTCACCGGCAACCGCCCGCTTCCCACCTGCTGCCCAGGCGTCCTCGAAACGAGGATCTACAGCCGATTGGGGATCCCGGCCGTAGCCTTCGGGCCAGGGCTGATCGACAAGATGCACAGCCCCGACGAAGACGTGCCTGCAGCCAACCTCTCGGCCGCAGCGCGCATCTACGCAGCCATCGCGAAGACCTTCATCGATTGGTCGCCGGCACGTGATGGTGCGTAACCGACACCGTCCGCGCTAGAGAGGGTCGATCGCTTCGGGAGCGCTGTGCGTTGGCGCCTTAGAGCGCGGGCGCTGCGCCCTCGCCCCGGGACACGGTCTCATCCAGCTGGTAGGCGGTCTCGCCGTGCATGGCGGCGTCGAGCCCGCGCTCGGCTTCCTCGCCGACGCGGACCCGGGTGATGAGGTCGATGACGCGGAGCATGACGTAGGTGAACGCGAACGCGTAGGCGGACGCGCCGAGCCCAGCCGCGACCTGCTTGCCGAAGAAGCTGCCCGCTCCATGGATCAGACCGACCCCGCCCTTCGGGTTGATCGCGGTGCTCGCGAACACGCCGAGGAGGACGATGCCGAGCAGGCCGCCCATGCCGTGCACGCCCCACACGTCGAGAGCGTCGTCCCACTTCAGCTTGTTCTTGAGCTGAATCGCGAGATAGCAGACGAACCCGGACGCGATCCCGATCACCACCGATGCGTAGATCGGCACGTAGCCGGCGGCGGGAGTGATGGTGGCTAGCCCCGCGACCGCACCGGTGAGAAGGCCGACGAAGTGTGGCTTCTTCGAGCTCCACCACTCGATGAACAGCCACGTCGTCGCCGCGAACGACGCGGCGATGTCGGTGTTGAGGAACGCGATCGCGGTGATGTGATCGACCTTCAGCTCACTGCCGGCGTTGAAGCCGTACCAGCCGAACCAGAGAAGCCCGGTGCCGAGGGCGATGAACGGGATGTTGTGCGGCGTGTCGACGAACTTGCGACGTCCAACGTAGAGAACCGAGGCGAGCGCCGCCCAGCCTGCGCTCGCGTGCACGACGATGCCTCCCGCGAAGTCGCGAACGCCCCAGTGCGCGAGCAGGCCGCCGCCCCAGAGCATGTGCACGAACGGGTAGTAGACGAGCAGCTGCCACACCACGAGGAAGATGAGATACGCCTTGAACGTCACCCGGTTGGTGAACGCGCCCGTGATGAGCGCCGGCGTGATGATCGCGAACATCATCTGGTAGGCGATCAGCACCGTGAGCGGGATGCCGGAGGGTGTGTACATCGAAAGCGGCGACACGTGCTGCAGGAACGAGTAGTGGAAGTTGCCGAAGATTCCGTCGCTGCCGCCGCTGAAGCACAGCGAATAGCCGACGAGCCACCACATCACGGTCGTGATCCCCATCGAGGCGAAGCTCTGGATCATGATCGTGAGCGTGTTCGACCGGCCCACGAGCCCGCCGTAGAAGAACGCCAGGCCCGGCGTCATCAGCATCACGAGGCTCGCGGCCAGCAGCATGAACCCCGTATTCGCACCATTCAACATCGAAGCTGCCTCGGCCTCCTCGCCGTCGGAGTCCTGACGACAGACTCCCGTCTCAGCCAAACGCCCGAATCCGTGCAAACCACGACTTCTTCGACGGAGCAATCGCGTCTGTGCGGCTCATGAACCGTGCGTCCGGCGCCGCTGCGCTCCGGTGCCGCGGTCGGCGACTCGGTGGTGAAGGAGGGCCGATGGGGCGCGGCACTGCGCCTTGAAGCGCCCACCGTTATGCTCCCCTGATAAGGCGAAAGCCCCGCATCTGCAGGGCTTTTCGAATAGCGGGGGCAGGGGTTGGACAGACGTCTGCGACCGCCATCGTCTACCGCTTCGCCGAAGTTCGTCAGCTCGCAGCGGTGTAGGAGGCCAAAGCGTCGAATCCGTTGATACCTCCACTTTCGAAGTCAGCACAACCGGTGCCGCCGCAGCCAGGTCTATCAGGCCCCGCTTACGCGACGACTGCCCCTCCGGCGCTCGTGCCCATGCTCCGTAGCAGTGCGACGGCTTCTTCAACAGTATCGGTGCCAAGTCCATCGACCGCCGCGACGATTTCCTGCCATTCAATG
>DATIZN010000067.1:0-103841 GCA_035517075.1 Gaiellaceae bacterium
ACGCCGAGCGCGCCGCCGAAGCTCGCGCCCACGGCCGCGCCCGCGGCCGCGATCTCGTCCTCCGCCTGGAACGTGCGGACGCCGAAGTGCTTGTAGCCCGCGAGCTCCTCGAGGATCGAGCTCGCCGGCGTGATCGGGTACGCGCCGAGGAAGAGCGGCAGCCCCGAGAGCCGCGAGGCGGCGACGAGCCCGAGCGAGAGCGCCTGGTTGCCGGTGATGTTCCGGTAGGTGCCGGGCTCGAGCTTTGCCGGCTTGATCTCGTACGTGACGGCGAACGACTCCGTCGTCTCGCCGAACGCATAGCCCGCCTGCAGCGCCTTGAGGTTCGCCTCGTAGATCTCCGGCCGCTTCGCCGCGAACTTCGACTCGAGGAACCCGGCCGTCGGATCGATCGAGCGCCCGTACAGCCACGACATCAGCCCGAGCGCGAACATGTTCTTCGAGCGCTCGGCCTCGCGCGGGGTCACGCCCTCGACCTCCTTCAGCGCGCCGACCGTGAGCGTCGTGAGCGGCACGGCGTGCAGCTGGTACTCGTCGAGCGAGCCGTCCTCGAGCGGGCTCTGCGCGTACCCGGCCTTCTGGAGGTTCCGGTCGGTGAACGCGTCGCCGTCGACGATCAGCGTCCCGCCCTTCGGCAGGTCGGCGATGTTCGTCTTCAGGGCAGCCGGGTTCATCGCGACGAGGACGTTCGGCGCGTCGCCCGGCGTGAGGATGTCGTGGTCGGCGAAGTGGAGCTGGAAGCCCGAGACCCCCGGCAGCGAGCCGGCGGGCGCCCGGATCTCGGCGGGGAAGTCGGGCAGCGTCGAGATGTCGTTCCCGAGCAGCGCCGCCTCGGACGTGAATTGCGAGCCGGTGAGCTGCATCCCGTCGCCGGAGTCACCCGCGAAGCGGACGATGACCTGGTGCAGCTGCTCCACCGGCTTGCTGCTCACATGGTCAGGTATAGCACCGTGCTTCACTGTGCAGGTGCCCGACGAGCCGGTCGTCGAAGTTCAGGGTTTGAAGAAGCGCTACGGCTCGCTCGAGGCCGTGGCCGGAATCGACCTCGAGGTGCGCCGCGGCGAGATCTTCGCCTTCCTCGGCCCGAACGGCGCCGGCAAGACGACGACCGTCGAGATCCTCGAGGGCTTTCGGCGGCGCAGCGAGGGCGAGGTGACCGTGCTCGGCGTCGATCCGTCGCGCGGCGACACCGAGTGGCGCAACCGTGTCGGCGCCGTCCTGCAGGAGTCGAACCCCGAGCCCGGCCTGACGGTGCGCGAATGCCTCGAGCTCTACGCCGGCTACTACGAGCGGCCGCGCGGCATCGACGAGACCATCGCGCTCACCGGGCTCGAGGAGAAGGCCGACACGCTGGCGCCCCAGCTCTCCGGCGGCCAGCGGCGCCGGCTCGACGTCGCGCTCGCCCTGATCGGCGACCCGGAGCTCATCTTCCTCGACGAGCCGACGACGGGCTTCGACCCCTCCGCGCGGCGCACCGCCTGGCACGTGATCGACGGGTTGCGCGCGCTCGGCAAGACCGTCTTCCTCACGACGCACTACATGGACGAGGCCGAGCAGCTCGCCGATCGCATCGCCGTGATCGCCGGCGGCCGCATCGTCGCGGAGGGAACGCCGGGGACGCTCGGCGGCCGCAACAGCATGGCGGCGACGATCCGCTTCACGCTTCCCGACGGAACGGGAGCCCGCGACCTGCCGCCCGAGCTGCGCGCGCTCCTCGCCGGCGAGAACGGCTTGGTCACCCTGACGACCGAGACGCCGCTCGTCCACGTCCGCGCGCTCGCCGACTGGGCGCTCGGCCGCGGCATCGACCTGCCCGACCTCGACGTGCGCCGGCCGACGCTCGAGGAGGTCTATCTCGAGCTGACCAGGGAGTCGGCATGACGACCGCCGCCTCGCGCGGCCCCGCCGCGCTCGTCCTCCACCAGGCGCGCTACGACCTCCGCGCGTTTCTCCGCAACAAGCAAGCCCGCTTCTTCACGCTGATCCTCCCGCTGCTCTTCCTGATCATCTTCGTCGGCGTCTTCGGCAACCACCGCGTCGGCCCGGCCCGCGTCCACGCGTCGACGTACTACGTCCCGGGACTGTCCGCGATGGCCGTGATCGCCGCCTCGTTCGTCAACCTCGTGATCTCGATCACGGCGCAGCGGGAGTCGGGCGTGCTCAAGCGCCGGCGCTCGACGCCCGTCCCCGCCTGGGTCCTGATCGCCGGACGATCGCTCACCGCGATCGGCGTCTCGCTGACGACGATGGTGCTCCTCCTGCTCGTCGGCCGGTTCGCCTACGGCGTCCGCCTGCGGACGGAGGCGCTTCCCGGCGTCGCGTTCACGGCCGTCGTCGGCTCGATCACGTTCTGCGTGCTCGGCTACGCGCTCTCGACGGCCATCCGCAACGAGGACGCGGCGCAGCCGATGACGCAGGCGATCATGCTGCCGCTCTACTTCATCTCGGGCGTGTTCGTCGTGAACACGGCCCTGCCGGCATGGCTTCGCCATGTGGCGCAGGTGTTTCCCGTGGAGCACCTCGCGGACGGCCTCCACAGGGCGTACGACCCGACCGTGCACGGGGCCGGCATCGTCTGGAGCGACATCGGCGTGCTCGCGCTCTGGGCGGCGATCGGGATCGTCGTCTCGCTGCGGCAGTTCAGCTGGGTGCCGGCTGCGTCGCGCGGCTAGCCCGCTTCGGCCAGCAGCGTGGAGGCGCTACCCCTGCGTGTGCTTGATCTGCGACTCGCGCGCCTGCGCCTGCGCGAGCGTCAGCTTCCCGCTGCAGACCTCCGAGTTGAGCTCGTCCTCGATCTTGTCCACGTCGCCTGCCCGCGGGTACGGCTCGGGCCAGAGGTTCCGTGGGTCGGTCGGATTGCCGCCGAGCTCGAGGCTGATCAGGTGATCCTCCTGGTAGCCCGACATCGGCCCCGTCTCTCCATACTGCTTCATCTGCTTCGCCTTGAGCGCTTCCGTGTACGACTCGGGCGGCCTGATCGTCTCGGTCCAGCCGCGCTTGCAGATCGTGGAGCGGATGTTCGCCTGCGTCACGTTCGGGTTGAGGACGCCGGGCGTGCGAGTCGGGTCGGCGAGGATGCGCCCGGCTGGGACGCCGTGGCGGCGGAGCGTCGCGAAGACCGCCACCACGGCGAGGACGAGCAGCGCCACGAGCAGCAGGTCGAGCCAGGTCGCGCGTCTCGCCATCGGCGGCGACGGTAGGACGGGCGCGGCCGCGGCACAAGACGCTCGTCGGGCCGTGTCTCCGGAGGGCGCTAGTCTCGCGGGACATGGTCGAGCTCGCCGTCCGCCCGCGCGGCCCGTACTCCCTCGCGCTCTCCGCAAGGCTCGCCGGTGACGAGACGCGGCGCTTCCGCGACGGCATCGTGACCGCGCGCTGCGCCGACGGAGTGGCGCACGCGCGGCAGGCGCCCGACGGCGAGATCGCAATCCGCGCCTCGTCCGAGGAGGCGGCGGCGAAGCTCCGCTGGATGCTCGCGCTCGACGACGACCACTCGGAGTTCCTGCGCCGCTTCGAGGGCAACGCGCTGCTCGGGCGAAGCGTCAGGCTCCTGCGCGGGCTGCGCCAGGTTCGGACGGCGACGGTCGCCCATGCGCTCCTCCGCGCCGTCTGCGGGCAACTCGTCGACTGGAAGACGGCACGAACGCTCGAACGGCGAGTGATCCGCACGCTCGGAAGCCGTGAGGAAGACGTCACGGTAGCTGCTACCGGCCTGTGGAAACCGTTGACGGCTGTGGATATCGGCGCTGCGGCTCCGGCCGAGCTGCGGCGGGTCGGGCTGCACGAGCGGCGCGCGGCCGCGCTCGTCCGGCTCTGCCGCACGCTCGACCTCGAGCAGCTCCACGGCCACACGACGCCGGCAGTCGTCGCGCGCCTCGCGCGCGAGCGCGGACTCGGCCCGTGGTCGGCCGGCGTCGTCTGCCTCGAGGGCCTCGGCCGGACGGAGCACGGCCTCGTCGGCGACCTCGGGCTCGTCAAGCTCCTGCGCGAGCTGCGCGGACGGCCCGTCGAGGACTGGGAGACGGCGGAGCTCCTCGAGCCGTACGGCGAGTGGGCCGGCCTCGCGAGCGTCTACCTCCTCGCCGGGCTCGGACGGGGACTCGTGCCGCTACGCAGGGCGCGCGCCGCTTAGGCTTCCGCGCATGAGCGCGCGCAGGGTCGCGATCCTCGGCGGCGGACGAATCGGCGAAGCCCTCCTCTCGGGCCTGCTCAGCTCGGGCTGGCGCGACGCGGCCGAGGTCGTCGTCACCGGCCGCCGCGAGGAGCGGCTCGCCGAGCTTCGCGACCGATACGGCGCCGACGCGACGACCGACAACGCGGCGGCGGTGCGCGGCGCCCGGCTCGTCGTCGTCGCGGTCAAGCCGCAGGACATCGACGCGCTGCTCGCCGAGATCGGCGGCGAGCTGAAGCCGGAGCAGACGCTCGTCTCCGTCGCGGCCGCGATCCCGTGCGCGCACATCGAGGCGCGGATCGGCGACGGCGTGCCCGTCGTGCGCGCGATGCCGAACGCGCCCGCGACCGTGCACGAGGGCATGGCGGGAATCTGCGCGGGCGCGCACGCCGGCGAGGAGGATCTCGCGCTCGCCGAGGAAGCGCTCACACACCTCGGGCGGGTCGTCCGCGTCCCGGAGGACTGGATGGACGCGATCACCGCCGTCTCGGGCTCCGGCCCCGCGTATTTCGCGCTGCTCGCGGAGGCGATGATCGAGGCGGGAATCCTCCTCGGCCTCTCCCGGGAGGTGTCGACGACGCTCGTCGTGCAGACGATGTTCGGAACGGCGAAGCAGCTCCGCGACGAGAGGATGCACCCGGTCGAGCTGCGCGAGTCGGTCACCTCGCCCGGCGGCACGACGATCGCCGCCATCCGCGAGCTCGAGCAGGCAGGCGTCCGCGCCGCGTTCCTCAACGCGATTCAAGCTGCGATGGACCGGGCACGCGAGCTTGCGGATGGCTGATCCCTCGACCGACCGCGAGGTCGAGATCACGATCGCCGCCGACGCCCACGAGGCGGCGCGGCTCGTTGCCGAACGCCTGGCCGAGCAGGCCCGGAGCGGCGGCTCGATCGTGCTCACCGGAGGCTCGACGCCTCGAGTCGCGTACGAGCTCGCGGCGGAGCTCGAGCCGGACTGGAGCCGCGTCGCGCTCTGGTGGAGCGACGAGCGGTGCGTCGAGCCGGAGGATGAGCGCTCGAACTACGGCATGACGAAGAAGGCGCTCCTCGACAGGCTCGAGACGCCGCCGGACTCGGTGCACCGGATGCGCGGAGAGCTCGGCCGCGAGGCGGGGGCGACGGAGTACGGACGCCAGCTCGAAGGCGTGGGCGCGTTCGATCTCGTCCTGCTCGGCCTCGGCCCCGACGGCCACGTGGCGTCGCTCTTCCCCGACTTCCCGACCCTCGACGTGACCGGGCCGGCGGCGATCGGCAGTGAGGCGGGCCACGAGCCGTACGTCGACCGGATCACGCTCACGCTGCCCCGGCTGTGCTCGACACGCGAGCTGCTCTTCCTCGTCGCCGGCGACGGGAAGGCGGACGCGGTCGCCCGGGCGCTCGCCGGCCCGCCCTCGCACGCGACGCCGGGCAGCCTCGCCCGCGCGGCGGAGGGCGTCACGCGCGCGGTCGTCGACCGGGCGGCCGCGGCGCAGCTCTAGACGAGTCCGCGCCGCGCCGCGAGCGCGTCGAGTGCGAGCGCCGTGTCGGCGACGGGCAGGTCCTCGAGGTAGGCGTCCCGCTCCTCGAACGAGCGCCGGACGGCGGCCGCCGCGGCGCGGTACGCGCCCGCGTCGGCGGCCGCGAGGGCGCGAAGCGCCGCCGCGACGTCTTGCGGGAAGCCCTCGCCGAGCGTCGCGGCGAGGCCGGCGGCCTCCTCGTCGCGGCCGAGCACGAGCAGCGCGAGCGTCGCGGCATAGCGGCCGATCGGCGACTCAGCCTCCGCCGCGCCCGCATCGAGCGCCCAGACCGCGGCAAGTTGCAATTTGCAACTCGGCGGTGGTCCAGCCGAGTCGTCGCTCGCGTCGGCGATCAGCAACGCCTTCAGCGCCGCGATCGGACGCCCCCACGCGTCGGGCGGCGCGCCGGCGTCCCAGCTCTCGCGATAGCGCGCGGCAGCACGGCGCAGCCAGTCGGCCGCGGCCTCGCGATCCCCGTCCATCAGCAGTGCCAGCCCGGCCGCCCACGCCGCGTTCGCGAGCTGCGTCAGCTGCCGCTGGTCGAGCCCGCGCGTCTCGCCGGCGTCGTAGCGCGCAGCCGCCTGCTCGTACCGCTCGCGCCAGTCCATGCACGGCACGTTACGCTCGGGCGGACATGGCCGACGACGACTGGCGCATCCGGATCCAGGTCGAAGAGGAGGAGCACGCGCAGGGGCTGCTCGAACGGCTCGGCGCGGACCTCGCCTCCGAGGCGCGCGAGCTCGCAAGCGACCTCGAGGCGAGGCGGCTCGCGGTCTCGCGCGCCGGCGACACGGTCTTCGTCTACGCCGCAAGCCGCCAGGAGGCGGAGACGGCCCGCGAGGTCGTCGAGGCCGAGCTGCGCGCGCACGACGTCCAGGCGCGGACGAGCCGGGTCGAGCACTGGCTCGAGGCCGAGGACCGCTGGGACGACGAGCCGCGCGAGACCTGGGAGCAGGAGGAGCTCGAGCGCGGCTACGCGCCCTGGGAGGTGCGCGTCGAGTGCGCGTCCCGCGATCAGGCGAACGAGCTCGCTGCGCGTCTGGAGGACGAGGGCTATCGGCCGGAGCGCCGCTTCCAGTACCTCATCGTCGGCGCCGCGAGCCGCGAGGACGCGGATCGTCTCGCCGAGCGGCTGCACGGCGAGGTCGAGCCGGGCGGCGAGGTCGTCCGCGAGGTCGAGCCCGCGAATCCGTTCGCGATCTTCGGCGGCCTGGGCACCTAAACGGGCGGTTGACGACCTCCCGCGGCGGGGTATGCTTGTAGCTACGCCGCTCGCCCAGGGGAGTCGTCGAGCGCGTACCTCTCGAGGGATTTGCAGCACCGGTATGTGCTGCGCATATGGAAGCGATTCAAGAGCCGAGCATCTCTTCGGAGGCGGCCGATCCGGTGGTCGTTGCCGCCGCGCACCGCGCGGAAGCGTGGGCGGGCGAGCCGTTCCTTCGCGACGGCGAGGATCCGGCGCAGGTGCTCGGCGCCGGCACCGCACGCCGGCGCGCGCTCGACGAGGCGCTCGCCGAGCTCGACGCGGGCCGGCGCGAGCCGTCGACGCAGTGGAAGGTGCGCTACGGGCTGATGCTCGGGCTCGAACGCGTGCTCGCCGAGCCCGACCCGCACACGGCCGCCGGCACCGCGCTCCGCCGCCACCAGGTCGACGCGCTCGCCGGGATGCTCACCGAGCTGATCGCGGCGACGCAGCGCTACGACGAGCCGAACGGCAACGGAAACGGTCACGCCGCCACCGCCGAGGAGCTCGCGGAGCAGGAGATCGAGGACGAGGACGAGGACTCAACGCTCGTCGTCGAGATCGAGGAGGCCGAGCTGCCGGAGGAGCCCGAGCAGGACGACCCCGGCGCCGTCCGCCGCTACCGCTTCCGCCACCCGACCGCGTCGGGCAAGACGATCGCCGCCGCGGGCTTCGTCGAGGCGGCGCGGACGCTCGGCGTCCTGATCCTCACCCACCGGCGCCTGCTCGTCTCCCAGTTCCAGCGCGACCTCAAGACCGAGGGCTACGGCGACCGCTTCAGCGACATCGTCGAACGCGGCAGCAAGCCGCCGGGCCCGGCGCCGCTCACGATCCAGACGTACGCGTGGTTCGCGCGGCACGTCGACTCGATCGACCGTGACGCGTACCAGCTCGTGATCTGCGACGAGGCGCACACCGCGCTCGGCGAGAAGACCTCCGCCGCGATCCGCTCCTTCCCGGAGCCCATCTACGTCGGGATGACGGCGACCGAGCAGCTGATCGCGAAGCAGGTCTCCGACGTCTTCCCCGCCTCGGTCGACGACCTGCCGCTGCAAGACGCCGCCCGCCGCGGGCTGATCGCACCGCTCCGCGACCTCCGCGTGCCGCCGGTCGCCGCGATCAACTCGGTGCCGATCGTGGGCGGCGACTTCGACCAGGAGATCCTCGCCAAGACCCTCGACCACCAGGCCCTCAACCAGGCTGCGGCGAGCCTCTACCGCAATCGCTTCGAGAACACGCCCGGCATCGTCTACGCGGCCGGCGTCGACCACGCGTACAACCTCGCGCAGGAGTTCCGCGCCGCCGGCCTGAAGGCCGAGGCGGTCTCCGGACGGACGCCGCCGGTGCGCCTCGCCGAGACGCTCGCCGCCTACGAGCGCGGGGAGATCAACGTCCTCATCAACGCGCAGCTGCTCGCGGAAGGCTGGAACTCGCCGCGCGCGACGGTGTGCATGCATTTGGCGCCGACCGCGTCGCGCCGCGTCTATCAGCAACGGATCGGCCGGATCATGCGGCTCCACCCGCGCAAGGAGGCCGGGATCGTCGTCGATTTCGTCCCGAAGGGCGCGACGCACAACGAGCGGGTCGTCTCGCTCCACTCGCTGCTCGACGCGGACTTCTACCGCGAGGGCGCGCGGGTCACCCCCGCCCCGCGCCGCCGCTCGCAGCGCCGCGCCCGCCGCCGCCTGACGCCGGCGCCGTGGCTCGTTCCCGTCACGCCCGACGTGCGGCGCCGGATCGGCGTGATCCAGCGCGAGTGGCAGCGGATCGACCCGAAGTACCTCGATGAGGACGAGCAGCGCTACTGGGCGACGATCGCCGGGCGGCAGATCCGCTTCGACGAGCGCGCGTCGTTCGTCCAGAAGCTGACCGACCGGAGTGCGAGCAAGGCGGCGCTCGAGCAATTCCTCGCGACGTGCGCGGCCGAGAACCCGAACCGGCGGCTGCGAATGATGGCGCTGCAGGACCGCGTCTCGATGCGCATCGAGCGCGCCGACTTCGACGACCTCGTCACCCTCGTGACGCAGGCCCCGACCTGGGAGAAGGAGCGGCTGAGCGGGATTCGCATCCTGCTCCGCGCGATCGGGGAGGAGAAGCCCGATGCGCCGGAGCAGATCCTCGCGCGCTGGACGTGGCGGCTCGCGCGCGTGACGCGAAAGGTGCAGGACCGGCGCGCGTCGGCCGAGTATCCCGACGCGAAGCGGCTCCTCGGCGCACTCGCGAACTCTCGCGGGCACCGGCACGAGGAGAACGCCGCGAAGCTCGTCCGCGCCGCGCTCGATCTGCCGTTGCCGGTCGGCGCCGCGCTCCTCGCCTCCGCCGAGGGCTACACGCCGCGCGCGACGAAGCTGATCGAGGAGGCGCGCGAGCAGCTCGGCACGATCCAGGACGTCGCGGTCGCGCTCTCGGAGAACCTGCCGGCTCCGAAGCAGCACTCGAGCCGCAGCCGCCGGCGCCGCCGGCGCAAGAAGAAGAACGCGGCGACCGCGGAAGCGCAGCAGGCGCAGGAGCAGACGCCGGACTCGAACGGCGCGGAGGCCGCCGAGGCGACGACCGAGCCGGGGCCGAAGCGGCCGCGCCGCCGACGCAAGCCGGCATCGTCCGCGAACGGCGCAGTGGCGCAGGACGCAGGAGCCGAGAGGACGGAAGCGGCTTCCGGCGCAGACGGCGGCCGCGCTGCCACGACGTTTACGGAGCCTTGACAACTACGCAGTAGGGTCGCCGCGTGAAAAAGGGCCGCGTGCTCCTCGCCGTGACACTCGTTCTCATGGGCGCGAGCTCGGCCGGGCACGCCGCGAGCCCTTCCCGGATCGTGTTCTCCGCCGACCGTGCCTCGGCGGTGTCCGGCGTCGTCTATCGCGTTACTCCGAGCGGGCACCGGGCCGTCCTTGCCCACGGCTGGCGGCTCGGCGCGCAGCCGACCGTCTCGCCGAACGGGAGGACCGTGGCGTTCCTCGCCCAGCTGAAGGGAGCGGTCACGGTGGACGAGATCGGGCTCGACGGTCACGGCCTCATCCGGGTCGGTCCGACGCTCGCGGCGGAGGGGCAGCAGCCGTACCTGGCGTGGCAGCCCCACGGGACCGTGCTCGCGCTCACGGGCGGCAGTGGCGACTTCTGGCTCGTGCGGCCGGGACGCAAACCGGTCGAGGTGCTGCACGGCCGGGGCGCCCTCCAGCCGAGCTGGTCGCCGGACGGGCGCGTCGTCACGGTGCAGGCGCTCGGCAGCCTCGACGCCTTCACCTCGAGCGGACGTCGGCTGTGGACGATCGGCGGCGGCAAGGGCCCGGGCGCATGGTCGCCGCAAGGGCTCGTCGCGGCTGCGACCGGGAAAGGCGTCGATGTCTACTCGGAGCGGGGGAGTCTGCGCTTCCAAGACCCCGGCACGGTCTCCGGAAGTCCCGCGTGGTCGCCGGCCGGAATGCTCGCGGCCGTCGTGCGGCACACCCTCGAGGTACAGACTCCGAGCGGCGCGGTCGTCCTGCGCGAGCCGCTCGCGGGCCAGCACGAGCTCACGTGGGACGGAGACCGAAGCGTGGTCGTCGGAAGCTACAGCGGCTGCGGGTGCGACGTGAAGAGCGTCGAGATCCGCACTGGGAAGACCTCGAGCACCTCCGACCGCTGGTTCGACCCGCTCTCCCGCGACGGCAGGCTCGCCGTCCTCACCTCTCGCAGTGGAAGCGGTTTCGCCCTTCAGGCCGGCCCACCCGGCGGCGGAAGAAAGCACACGTATACGCAGCTGCCCGGCTGCTGGCAGTACGCCGGCTGGACGCCGGCGGCCGAGTCGCTCCAGTTCGCGGGACCGAGCCGTGCGATCGTCTATGCGAGCCTGTGCTCCGAGCCGGAGGAGAACCTCTACTCGGTCGCGTCCCAGGGCGGAGCGATCCGTGAGATCACGCACGTCAAGCCGTACGCCACCCAGCCTGCACTCTCGCCGAGCAACGGCAAGATCGCCTACGTCTGGGCGAAGTACACGGGGATAAGCTGCAGCGGCTGCGCGTCGAGCATCCGCGTCGCGAACGCCGACGGCACGGACGTGCAGGTGCTCACGAGCCCGCAGGAGTGCACGTTCGACTCCTCCCCGACGTGGTCGCCCGACGGCCAGACCATCCTGTTCTCCGAGGACACCTGCAACAGCCCCGGAGAGCTCTACACCGTTCCCGCCTCCGGCGGCGCGGTGCACGATCTCGGCGTCGCCGGCTCCGCCCCCGCCTGGGGACCGTCGAAGATCGCCTATGCGGGATCCCGCGGCGTCTGGGAGGCGAATCCGGACGGCACGAGCGCGGAGCTCGTCGGGCCGGGCGGTAAGTCGCCGGCGTGGTCGCCCGACGGCACCCTCGCCTATCTCGTCGGAACGACGCTCGTCGTGGGCTCCTCCAGCGTGAAGCTGCCGTTCGCACAGGTCACGTCGCTCGCGTGGTCGCCCGACGGAGCGCAGTTCGTCGTCACCGCGCGGAAGACGGCGAACGCCGACCCGGACGTCTACACGATCGGCGCCGACGGCAGGAATCCGGTCCGCCTGACGCAGAACTACGACGCGTCGAGCGCGATCTGGAGCGGCTAGCCGGCCGGCCCGCCGGCGCTCTCGCCCTCGTCGTCCTCCTGCTCGCGCTCGCGAAGGAAGCGCGTGAGCTCGGCGGCGAGACTGTCGCCGGTGGGAAGTTCCTCGGCCGCCTCGATCAGGTCGACGCGCCGCTCGAGCTCCTCGACGTATGCGGCGGTCTCGGCGTCGGACGAGACGGCCTCGCTCACCTGCACGCTGTACTCCTCGGCCGCCTGCTCTAGCTCCTCGAGATCGACGTCGACGCCGACGAGCTCGCCGAAGCGCCGGCAGAGCGCGAGCGCGGCGCGCGGGCTCGGCGCGAGCGAGACGTAGTGCGGCACGGCCGCCCAGAGGCTGACCGAGGCGAGGCCGGCCTGGCGGCAGCCGTCGAGGAGGACGCCGACGATTCCGGTCGGGCCCTCGTAGCGGGAAGGCTCGACGCCGAGCTCCTCGACGAGCGACGGGTCGCTCGCAGCGGCGCTCACGGGCGCCGGCCGCGTGTGCGGCACGTCGGCGAGGAGCGAGCCGAGCGTGACGACGAGCTCGACTCCGAGCTCCTGCACGAGGTCGACGACGAGGCGGGAGTACGCCTTCCAGCGCAGGTTCGGCTCGACGCCGAGCAGGATGACGGCATCCCGGTCGAGCCCGGGTATCGGCGCGTGCAGGAACGTGTTCGACGGCCACTCGAGCTTCCGCGTGAGGCCGTCCTCGAGCGAGACCTGGGGCCGGACCGCCTGGAAGTCGTAGAAGTCCTCCGGATCGATCTCGGCGAACGTCTCCGCCTCCCACTGGCGCGCGAGGTAGCCGGCGCCGAGCGTCGCCCCCTGACCTCCGTCGTTCCAGCCGCGGAACGCAGCGACGAGCACGGGCCGATGGAGCGACGGCCGGGAGGAGACGATGAGCTCCGGCATCCGGCTGAGTCTAGTCCGCCTCGACCGGCCGCCAGAGCCGCGCGACGAGGCCGACCGTCCACCCAACGAGCACCGCCGCGGTCGCGACATGGATGACGACGAGCCACCACGGCACGCTGCCGTACGTCCGGTACTGCACCTCGCCGATCGTCATCTGCGCCGCGAGAATCGCGATCAGGCCGGCACAGCCGCGGATCAGCCACGGATGCTCGCGCCGGCGCAGCCAGGCCCACCCGGCGAGCACGAGGAAGACGATCCCGAACGCGGCCACGGCTCGCACGTGCCAGTAGACCGCCGGATAGAACCGTGCGAGGCGCGGCACGACCTGCGCCCCGGAGCTGCCGGGGAACCGCCCGGCGGCCGTCGCGACCGTCCCGCTCACGGCGAGCACGATCACCGAGACGAGGAGCACCGCGCCGCCGAGCCGGGCGATCGCCGGGAGGGAGGAAGCGCCGCCGCGTACGAGACGAGACGCGCCGAGAAGCGTCACGACTCCGAGCGCGAGTACGACGAGCGACAGGAGCAGATGCGAGATCACGAGGTACGGGTCGAGGTCGTAGTAGACGGTGATCGCGCCGAGCGGCGCCTGGGCCGCCGTGCCGAGGAACACGGCGGTCGCGAGCCAGCGCATGCCGCGCCCGAGGCCGGGCGTCCGCCACGCTGCAGCCGCGACCGCGAGCGTCGCGAACACCGTGACCGCCGAGATGACGCGGTTCGAGAACTCGATGTACGAGTGGTAGGTCTGCGGCAGCGCGTGCTGCGTCGTGCATGTCGGCCACTCGGGACAGCCGAGCCCCGATCCGGTGAGGCGGACGGTCGCGCCGGAGGCGACGATGACGATGAGCATGCCGACCGCGACCATCGCCACCCGCCTGAATGCGACGGGCGACAGCGTCAGAGACAGCCGCTTCGTCAGCGCGACGGCTGCGGGCTCCGCGTGCACGGAACGAGTGTAGATCGCTTTCCTACGCAGTGAGCCGGACGCCGGAGCCTTCCTCGACCGAGCCGACCCTCGCGAGGAAGAGCCCGGCCCGCCGGAACTCGCCCTCGAGCGAGAGCGCCTTCTCCGCCGGCAGCGTCACGAGCAGCCCGCCCGCCGTCTGGGCGTCGTAGGCAAGCGCGAGGACCTCGTCCGGGACGCCGTCGCTGTCGACGTGCGGCGCCGCGAACTCGCGGTTGCGCGGGTCGCCGCCCGTACGGATGCCGGCGCGCGCGGCTTCGAGCGCCCCCGGCAGCGCCGGCAGCGCGCGAGCGTCGAGGACGATTCGCACACCGCTCCGCGCGGCCGTCTCGTGCGCGTGCCCGAGCAGCCCGAAGCCCGTGACGTCGGTGACGGCGTTCGGCTCGAACGGGCGCAGCACCTCGGCCGCGGGCCCGTTCAGCGTCGTCATCCAGCGCGCAGCCTCCTCGAGCTCCGTCTTCGCCGCCAGCACGAGGCCCGTCCCGAGCGGCTTCGTGAGGAACACGGCATCGCCGGGACGCGCGCCGCTCTTGGGCCACACGCCGTCCGGGTGGACGGTGCCGACGACCGCGAGCCCGTACTTCGGCTCGGAGTCGCGGATCGTGTGGCCGCCCGCGAGGAGCGCTCCCGCTGCCCGCACCTGAGCCTCGGCCCCGTCGAAGACGGCCCGCACCGTCTCCGTCGGCAGCTCCTCCGGGAAGGCGGCGACCGAGAGCGCGAGCAACGGCGTCCCGCCCATCGCGAAGACGTCGTTGAGGGCGTTCGTCGCCGCGATCCGCCCGAAGAGGCCGGGGTCGTCGACGAGCGGCGGGAAGAAGTCGACGGTGAAGACGAGCGCCCGTTCGTCGTCGAGGCGGTAGACGGCGGCGTCGTCCGCGGGGTCGAGCCCCACGAGCAGGTCGTCGGCGTCGGCGGGAACGAAACCGCGCAGCAGCTCCTCGAGCCGCGCGGCCGAGTACTTCGCCGCGCAGCCGCCGCCGGCGCTGAGGCTCGTGAGGCCCGCCGTCCCGGTCACCGCTCGATCGGCACGTCCACGAGGTTGCCCCACTCGGTCCACGAGCCGTCGTAGTTCCGGACGTCCTCGTAGCCGAGCAGCTCGTGGAGGACGAACCACGTGTGTGCACTGCGCTCGCCGATGCGGCAGTACGCCGTCACGGGCCGGTCGGGCGTGACGCCCTTGCCGCCGTAGAGCTCGCGCAGCTCCTCCGCGGGCTTGAAGGTTCCGTCGTCGCGCACCGCCTGCGCCCACGGGATCGACTTCGCGGTCGGGATGTGCCCGCCGCGCGAGGCGCCCTCCTGCTCGTAACCGGGCGGCGCGAGCAGCTCGCCGGTGTACTCCTGCGGGCTGCGCACGTCGACGAGCGCATGGCCGTCGGCGCCGAGCCAGTCGAGCACCTGGTCGCGGCGCGCGCGGATCGACTCGTCGCGCTCCTCGGCGGCGTACTCGGCGGGAGCGGGCTGCGGCGCTTCGACGGTGAGCTCGCGCCCTTCGTCGATCCACTTCTGGCGGCCGCCGTCGAGGATCCGCACGTCCCGATGCCCGTAGATCTTCAGGTACCAGTACGCATACGCCGCGAACCAGTTGTTCTTGTCGCCGTAGAGGACGACGGTCGTGTCGTTGTCGATGCCGCGACCGCCGAGTAGCCGCTCGAACTCGTCCTTCTCGACGAGGTCGCGCTCGAGCGGATCCTGCAGGTCGTCGCGCCAGTGGAGCTTCACCGCTCCGCGGATGTGCCCCTCCTCGTAGAGATCCGGGTTCTCGTCCACTTCCGCCACGACGACCGAGCCGTCGCCGAGGCGCTCGGCGAGCCAGTCGGTCGTGACGAGGACGTCGTTCGCGTACGCCATCCGTCGGCCCTCGCTTTCTTTTTTGAAGTGTGATCGAGTCTACAGCTCGCAGGTGCACGAACGGAATCGTCCACCGGAGCCTTCCAGATCGAGGCAGCCCGAAGACGGGCTGCCGTAAACGCAAAGGGGGCAGAAGAGCAGGCCCGACGCCACGAAGGCGGCGCCGTGCTCCCCGGGCCCGCGCAGTCAAGGCGCGAGCACTTCGCGGATCACGCTCGGCGACCCGCGCTGCCAACGTGCGCCCACGGCCGATTCAGCCCACCGTTCGCACGGGGGGAAACGGCGCCGTGGGCGCTTCCGAGAAGGGCCTACAGGCCGCCGCCGTCGCTCATGCCCGTCGGCCTCAGGGCCGCCAGGATGTAAGCGAAGAGCGCAGCGACGAGCAGCAAGTAGATAAGCCGCGCCTTGGTCACGTCGTCACCCCCTTCCGTCCCCTAGAAGCGAACGTCCTGCAACGCCTCGGCGGCCGAACGGTAGAGCGCCGCCGCACTCTCATGGTCGCCGCGCCTGGCGGCGAGATCGCCGCGCGCCACCCAGGCGGCGGCGCGATGGCTCGCGGAGCCGAGATCGCCGAAGCTCTCCTCGGCCGCGACGAAGGCCTGCTCGGCCTCGTCGAGCTGACCCCGATCGAGCAGCGCCCGCCCCAACGTGAGCTGCGCGCTTCCGATCTCGTCGATGTAGTCGGCGCGCCCGCCGAGCAGCTCGAGCGCGTGGCGAGCCTGCTCCTCCGCCCGCTCGAGCTCGCCGCTGCGCAGGTGGATCTGGGCCAGCGACGACACGGCACGCGCCGCGTCGGCCTCGTTGCCGAGCTCCAGGGCGATGGAGAAAGCCTCCTTCAACAGCTCGACCGCCTCGTCCGTCTTCCCGAGCAGGAAGTTGAGTCCGCCGAGGTTGTTCGTCAGCTGGCCGACGTGGGCGCGGTCGGAGAGCTTCGAGTACGCATCCCGGGCGCGCTCCGCGTAGTTCCGCGCCAGGACCCAGTGCCCCTCGCGGTCGGCGATGAGCGAAGCCTGGAAGTACGCAGCCCCGATCGTGCGCAGGTCGTCGACGCCGCGCGCGAGCTCGAGCGCCCGCTCCACGTCGTCGCGGGCCGCCTCGTAGTCGCGCTGACGGCGCCAGCAGCGTGCGCGCCAGGCGAGGATGTTCGCCTTCAGCGCATCGCACGGCAGGCCCGAGCGGTCGGCGAGCGACAGCGACTCGTCGAACAGGGCGAGCGCGGTCTGGACGCTGTTGAGCTGGTAGCGGCACGAGCCGAGCCAGAAGAGGATGTCCGCGCGCTCGACGTCGGAGAACGACTCGGCCTCGGAGATCGCGCGCGCCTCGTTGAGGAGCCTGAGCGCCGCCCGCTGCTCGCCGACGCGCATCTTCGCCAGCCCCGAGCCGCAGAGCGCACGCACCTGCAGCTCCGGCACGCCGGTCGCCCGCGCCGCGCTCACGAGCGGCTTGAACGCCTCCTCGGCCTCGAGGTCCTCGTTCGCCTCGTACAGCGCCTCGGCGCGCGCCAGCGCGCCCTCGAGGCGGCCGCGCTCGTCGGTCGCGACGCCGCTCGCGAGGAAGCCCGAGTCGACGCCGAGCCGCTCGGCGAGCCACTCGACGGTCTCGCGCGTCGGCCTCGTCTTGCCGCGCTCGATCTGGGACACGTACTCCTTCGAGAAGCGCTCGCCGGCAAGCTCGCTCTGGGTCATTCCGGCCGAGACGCGGAGCTGGCGCAGGCGCTCGCCCAGGCGAAGCCCCTCCGGAATCCGGCGGCTCGGACGGGTGGTTGCGGCGTCACTCGTCGTCATCTGCGTCCCGCTCGTAGTCAAGCGGATACTTCACCCAAGCGCAAGCCGGCCGATACGGCCTCCCCCTTTTAGGGCATGTTCATGCGGAAACCCTGTCAAGTGGGGGATTCGCAAAATCACTTGACCGAGGTACTTGACGGATCCGGATTCCGCTCCTATAGTGGGCGAACCTTGCAATCCAGGCCGGACGCCAGGCCGAGGTTTGCAGGGGGCGCGCCGGGGCTCCTGGTGAAGGTACGAGGAACGGATGGGCCGCAGATCCGCTCCTCGGAACCCCCGCCAAGGGGGGTGCGCCTCTCGAGAAGGCCCCCTGAGCCGCAGCAGGGGGCCTTCTTGTTATCCCTGTCCGCTCCGCTGGCGCAGACACGTCCCGCCGGCGGCGGGACGCGCGTCCGCAAGCGCTCCGTTACGCTCGCAGCCAGGCGAGCCGGGCGGCCCTGATCGCGGCGAGCTCCGCGTCGTCGAGCAGCCCGACGCGGCGGCCGACCATGCCGAGGATGCCGCCGGCGAGCATGATCCACGCCTCCGCGTCCGGATCGCGCTCGCTCGAGATCGCGCCCTGCGCCTGCCCGCGGCGGATCAGCCCGGCGACGAACTCGTGCACCTCGCGCATGTGCCGCCGCACGTGGCGCCGCAGGTCGGGGTCCTCCGACGCCTCGCCGAGCGCCTGCACCCAGAGCTCGGCGAGCTGGAGCTTGGCCGAGCGCACCGAGACGTGCCCCTTGCCGATCGCCTCGACCGCCGCACACGCGTCCGGCGAATCCTCGAGCGACTTCTCCCAGCTTCCACGCGTCTTCTCCCAGACGTGCTCGAGCGCAGCGAGGTACAGGTCGCGCTTCGACGCGAAGTGCCGGTAGAGGATCGGCTCGGAGACGCCGGCCGCCCGCGCGATCTCGGCGGTCGTCGTGCCGCGGTAGCTCCCCTCGGTGAAGAGCCTGATCGCCGTCTCGACGAGATGCCGGCGGCGCTCGGCCGCGGGCATCCTGGTCGCCGTCGCGCTCATGCGGGCATCTCGGCGATGTGGGCCCGCTGGACGTCGGCGCGCGTCCGGACGGTCAGGACGGCCACGATCGCCGCGGCGAAGCTGATCCCCGCGCTGAGAGCGAGCGCCGAGTGGAGGCCGCTCACGTAATCCTGCGCGCCGGCGGCGCTCCGTGCCGGGGCGTGGATGTACGAGGAGACGATCGCCCCGATGAGCGCGATCCCGAGCGCTCCGCCGACCTGGCGGAAGCTGTTGAGGACTCCCGAGCCGACGCCCGCCTTGTCGATCGGCACGGCGCCCATCGCGGCCGACGTCATCGGCGACATCGTGGTCGCCATCCCGACGCCGCCGACGATCATCGCCGGCAGCAGCGTCCAGAAGTCGGAGTGGAGCCCGACCCGCTGGTAGAGGAGGAGCGAGACGCCGAGCAGGGTCATCCCGAAGCCCATCAGCCAGCGCGAGCCGACGCGATCGGAGAGCCTCCCCGCGATCGGCGCGACGAGGATGATCAGGACGGTCATCGGCAGGAACATCGCGCCCGCCTGCGTCGCCGAGTAGCCGAGGATGTTCTGGATGTAGAGCGAGACGAAGAAGAAGACGCCGAACATCGCGAGCGAGACCATCATCGCGACCACGTTCGCGCCGGCGAAGGCGCCGATGCGGAAGAGCGAGAGGTCGAGCATCGGCAGCCGCTGCCGGTGCTCGAGCAGGACGAATCCCACGAGGAGCACGGCCGCGGCGGCGAAGAAGCCGAGGATCTCGCCCGAGGTCCAGCCGCGGTCGTTGCCCTCGATCAGCGCGTAGCTCAGCGCGAGCAGGCCCGTTCCGGACGTGACGAGACCGGGCAGGTCGAGCCGCTGCTCGTGCGACATGTCGCGCGACTCGCGGATGAAGATCTGCGAGGCCACGACGCCGAGCGCGCCGACCGGGACGTTGACGAAGAAGATCCAGTTCCAGTTCAGGTTCTCGGTGATGAGCCCGCCGACGAGCGGCCCGATCGCGAGCGCGAGTGCCGAGACGCCGGCCCAGATCCCGATCGCCTGCCCGCGCTGCTTCGGCGGGAACGTGGCGGTGATGATCGAGAGCGTCGCCGGGTTCATCAGCGCCGCCCCCGAGCCCTGCACGGCGCGCGCGCCGATCAGGAAGCCCGCGCTCGGCGCGAGCCCGCACGCGAGCGACGAAAGGGTGAAGACCGCGAGCCCGACGACGAAGATGCGGCGGCGCCCGTACATGTCCGCGAGCTTGCCGCCGGTGATCATCAGCGCCGCGAAGGTCAGTGCATACGCGGTGACGATCCACTCGAGCGACGAGATCGAGACATGGAGATCCTTCTCCATCGTCGGCAGCGCGACGTTCACCACCGTGTTGTCGAGCATGATCATGAAGAGGCCGAAGGCGACCGCGGCGAGCGTCCACCACTTGCGGTTCTCCTCGGCGAAGAGCCGTGCTCTCACGTCCGTTCTCCTTCTCCGAAGTTAGCGATCACTAGGTTAGCGGGCGCTAACTTATCTACGCAAGCGTAGACTCGCGCCATGAGCGAGCTCGAAGGGCGGGCGCTCGTCACGGGCGGCGGACGCGGCATCGGCGCGAACATCGCGCGCGAGCTCGCGGACGCCGGGATGGAGATCGTCGTCGGCGCCCGCTCCCGCGACGAGATCGACGCGGTCGCGGACGAGATCGGCGGCAGAGCGGTCGAGCTGGACGTCACCTCGCGGGAGTCGGTCGAGCGGGCGTTCGGCGAGGCGGGCCCGGTCGACCTGCTCGTCGCGAACGCCGGCACGGGGAACCGCGGCAACGCGTGGGAGCTCGACCCCGACGAGTGGTGGAGCGTCTACGAGGTGAACGTCCTCGGCGTCCACCTCTGCTGCCGCACGGCGATCCCCGGGATGCTCGAGCGCGGGACGGGGCGGATCGTGATCGTCGGCAGCGGCGCGGCGTACCTGCCGGGGGCGACGGAGACCGGCTACACCTCGTCGAAGGCGGCGATCTGCCGCTACGGCGAGACGCTCGCGAACGAGCTCCGCGGCCGGATCCCCGTCTTCGTGATCAGCCCCGGCCTCGTGCGGACGGCGATGACCGAGGGCCATTTCCCGGACGACGCGCCGTGGACGCCGCCCGAGTGCGCGCCGGCGCTCGTGCACGCGCTCGCCACGGGCGAGCTCGACGCGCTCGCCGGCCGCTACCTCCACGCCGAGCACGACCCGCCGGAGTCGCTGCGCGGCCGCGTCGACGAGATCCTCGAGCACGACTGGAACGCCATCAGGCTGCGCCGTCCGTAGGCTGAGACCATGCGCTTCGCGCTTGCGCAGATCGATCCGGTCGTCGGGGATCTCGCGGGCAACCGCGAGCTGATCGTCGCGCGCATCGAGGAGGCGCGGCGGGCCGGCGCCGACCTCATCGTCCTCCCCGAGCTCGCCGTGACCGGCTATCCGCCCGAGGACCTCCTGCTGCGGCCCGGCTTCGTTCGCGCCGCCCGCGGCTCCCTCGACGAGATCGCCACGGCTGCGCAGGAGATCGTCGCGCTCGTCGGCGTCCCGCTCGACGACGGCGGCCTCTACAACGCGTGCGCGATCTGCGCCGGCGGCGCCGTCACCGGCTTCGCGCGCAAGCGGCATCTCCCGAACTACGGCGTGTTCGACGAGAAGCGCTACTTCGTTCCCGGCGACGAGATCGCGCTGATCGACGTCGCCGGCGTGAAGGTGGGGATCACGATCTGCGAGGACATGTGGGTTCCCGGGCCGCCGACGAGCGAGCTCGCCGCCGCGGGAGCGGAGCTCGTCGTCAACCTCTCCGCCTCGCCGTTCCACGTGGGTCGCGAGCGCGAGCGCGAGGAGATCTTCCGCACGCGTGCGCGGGAGAGCGGCGTCCGGGTCGCTCTCTGCAACACGGTCGGCGGCCAGGACGAGCTGATCTTCGACGGCCACTCGCTCGTCATCGAGCGGGACGGGACGATCCTCGCCAGGGCGCCCGGCTTCGAGGAGGCGCTGCTCCTGTTCGACCTCGACCGGCCGGAGACGGCGACGATCGCGCCGACGTACGACGATCTCGAGCAGATGCGCCGGGCGCTCGTGCTCGGGCTGCGCGACTACGTCCGCAAGAACGGCTTCGCCGAGGTCGTCGTCGGCGTCTCGGGCGGCATCGACTCCGCGGTGACGGCGGCTCTCGCGGTCGAGGCGCTCGGGGCCGACCGTGTCCACTGCGTCTCGATGCCGTCCCGCTACTCGTCGGAGGGGACGCGCAGCGACGCGCACCGGCTGGCCGAGAACCTCGGCTGCGACTTCCGCGAGCTGCCGATCGAGCCTGCCGTCGACGCGTTCGCGACGGTTCTCGCCGAGCAGTTCGCCGGCCGGAAGCCGGACCTGGCCGAGGAGAACCTCCAGGCGCGGATCCGGGGCACGCTCCTGATGGCCCTCTCGAACGAGTTCGGCTGGCTGCTCGTCGCGACCGGCAACAAGTCGGAGCTGTCGGTCGGCTACGCGACGCTCTACGGCGACATGGCCGGCGGATTCGCGCTCCTGAAGGACGTGTTCAAGACCGACGTGTTCCGGCTGGCGAGGCATGTGAACGAGCAGGCCGGGCGCGAGCTCGTTCCGCAGTCGACGATCGACCGCGCGCCGAGCGCGGAGCTGCGGGCCGACCAGCTCGACGAGGACTCGCTGCCGCCGTACGACGAGCTCGACAAGGTGCTCGAGGCGTACGTCGAGGAGGACCGCTCGCTCGAGGAGCTCGACGCCGACGGCTTCGACCCGGACGTCGTCGAGCGCGCCGTCGCTCTCATCGACCGCGCGGAGTACAAGCGGCGGCAGGCGCCTCCGGGCGTGCGACTGCGGCCGAAGGCGTTCGGGCGCGACCGGCGGACGCCGATCACGAACCGCTGGCGAGGCTGATGCCGGCGCCGGAGGCACGGATCTCCGTCCGCGAGCTTCGGCGCGATCCCGACGATGCGCTGCGGCGAGTCGCCGAGCGCGGCGACCTCGTCTGGGTGCGAGCCGGACGCGGGCGGTTCCTCCTCACGAGGAGCCCGGACGCCGTGCGCGAGACGCTCGTGGAGCGGGCGGAGGAGCTCGCGAAGCCGCGCTCGCAGCGAATCGCCGTCGGGCGGCCGGGGCCCGAGCCGCCCCCGGGCCGAATCTCGCCCCCGAAGCTGCGCCGCGCGCTTGCGAGAGGCATGAGCAGCGGAGCCGGACGGACGGCGGAGGCCGTCTCCGGCGCGGCCGTGCCTGCGGCGCAGCGCTGGCACGACGGAGAGCGGATCCGCCTGATGCCGTGGCTTCGCCCGCTCGTGATCGACGCCGTCGTCCGCGGGGCGTTCGCGAGCCCGCTCGGCGACGATGATCGCCAGCGGCTCGAGGTCGTCGTCCGCTGGGCCGATCGCTCGCCGCGGGTGACGGGCCGGCGGCCCACGCTGCATGCGCTGGCCCGGCCGCTCGCATTCGCGCGGCTCTCGCTCGTCGTCCGCAGCCTGCTGGCTCATGCCGACCTGAGCCGGTACTCGGAGCTAAGCGCGGTCGCCCTCGAGCACGAGGACTTCGCGCCCGGATCGACCGAGCGCGAGCGGCAGGCGCTGCTCGGCGAGCTGTTGCTCGGCGCGGTGGGGCCGCTCGTCCAGACGTCCGGCTGGGCGCTCTTCCGCTTCGGCGCGGAGCCGGCCGCAGCGGCCCGGCTCCGCAGCGAGTGGTACGGGGGCACGTCGCGCGCCTACACCGAGGCGTTCGTCCGCGAGGTGACGCGGCTACATCCGACGAATCCGCACATCACGCGGGTCGCCCTCGTGGACACGAGCGTTGGCGGCGAGCCGGTGCCTGCTCACACGCGGGTGGTCGTCGACGTCGCAGCCCTTCATCGCGACCCGCGTCTGTACGACGAGCCGGACCGGTTCAGCCCGGAGCGCTGGCTCGAGGGTCGATCGCCGGAGCAGAAGTTCGCCTCTGCCGCGTTCGGAATCGGCGACCGGCGCTGCCTCGGCGAGGCGATCGCCATGAAGGCGCTTGCGGCGCTCGTCGAGGCGGTCGGCCGCCACTGCGATCTCGCCTTCGACGAGGTGGACGTCACGGCGCGCGGGCGGCGGCAGCTCGCCGACGACGTCGCCGTCACCGTGACGCGGCGGCCAGCCTCCTGAACCAGCGGAGCCGCTCGTCCCACGGCACGGCCGCGTTCGCGGGCGACGTCGACGGGAGGACGAAGAGGCGCGTCCCGCCGAGCGTCCGCTCCTGGGGGCCGAGCTGCGGCCGCTCGCCGAACGTGCCGCGGTATGCCTCCTTGCCGACGAAGGCGAGCCAGGCCGGCCCGAGCTCGCGCGCGATTCGCTCCAGCCGCTCGGCCGAGCCGGCGAAGTCGGTGCGACGGAGGTCGCCCGAGCCGGGAGTCGTCCGGTAGGCGGCGTTCGTGACGCCGATTCCCTCGTCGAGGAGCTGGAACTGCTCGTGCGGCTCGTAGAGCCGCGAGGTCAGCCCCGCCACGTGGAGCAGGCGCCAGAAGTCGTTGCGCGGGTTCGCGAAGTGCGCGGCTGCCGCAGCCGAGACGCGCCCGGGATTGATGCCGACGAAGACGAGGCGGAGCCCGGGCGCCAGCACGTCCGGGACTTCGCTCGGCGTGCTCATGCGCTCAGTCTCGCGCGAGGGCCCGCTCGACGCGCAGCGCCTCGCGCAGCTCCTCGCGCGAGTGGATCGCAAGCTTCCTGTACGCGTTGCGCAGGTGGTACTCGATCGTCTTCGGGCTGAGGAAGAGCGCCGCCGCAGCCTCCTTCGTCGTCCGCCCCTCGGCGAGGAGCAGCGAGACTTGCAGCTCCTGCGGCGTGAGCTCGTCCCGCGTGCTCGGGTCGCGGCGGCGCGCCGTCTCGCCCGTCGCGGCGAGCTCGGCCCTCGCCTGCTCGGCCCACGGCGCGGCGCCCAGGTCCTCGAAGGTCTCGTGGGCCGCGCGGAGCTGCTCCCGCGCAGCCGTTCGCTGTCCCGAGCGGCGGAGCCGCGCGCCGTAGACGAGCCGGGTGCGCGCCACCTCGAAGACGTCCGGCGTCTCGGCGTGAAGCTCGAGCGCCTCGTCGAAGCAGAGCGCGAATTCGCCGTCCGCGGCGACGAGCCCGCGCGCGCGCGCCGCTCGCGCCCGCGCCCACGGCTGGCCCTTCGTGACGGCCGCGGCCTCGTACTCCGCTGCCGAGCGCAAGGCCCTGCCCTCGTCCCCGAGGCGGAGGTGGATCTCGACGAGCTCGGGCGCCGGGGCGAGATCGGCGTCGACGAGCTCGTGCCGGGCGAGCAGCGCCTCCAGCTCGCTCAGCTCCTCGAGCGCCTGGTCGGGACGGCCGAGGACGAGCTCGAGCTCGCCGAGCGCAGCATGCACCCACATCTCGCAGAGCGCGACGCCGAGCTCCCGCGCGAACAGGAGCGCTTCCTCCGCATGCTCGCGCGCGGCCTCCTCGCGCCCGAGCCTCGCCTCGAGCCAGGCGAGGCGCGCGAGAGCGAAGCTCAGCACGACGAGCTGGCCGCTCTCGCGGGCGAGCGCGATCGCCTCGTCGAAGCCGGCGAGCGCTTCGACCCAGCGGTCGGTGGCGGCCTGGTCGGTCGCGACGTGCATCAGCAGATACGGCAGGACTCCGACGGCGGCGGCGGCCCGAGCCGTCGCGACCGCCCAGTCGGTCAGCTCGTGGCCGGCCTCCGCCTCGCGCAGCCAGAGCGGGCCGACGGCGGCCCAGACGAGGAGGCGCGGGTCGTCCCGCAGCTCGGCGACCGCCTCGAACTCGGAGGCGGCGGAGCGGATCGCGGCCGCACCCGCGCTGCTGTCGCCGGCGAGCACGCCCGCGATTCCCAGCGTCATGTGCGAGAAGAAGGATTCCGCCGGGGTCGAGGCGCCCAGCGCGGCGGAGCGCGCGCGTTCCGCGCACTCCTGCATCGTCCGTGCGTCGGCTGACAGGAAGGCGCCGTAGACGGCCTCGGCGAGCAGCACCGGAGCGAGCGACGCCTCCGCCCGCTCGGCCGCGGCGAGGAGGTTCTCGACGCCCGCTCCGACTGGGCCGCGGCGCAGGGCGATGAGGCCGCGCAGGTGAGCCTGCTCGAGCGAGTCCACGAGTGGCGCCGCCTCGTCGAGCAGGGCGAGGGCGCGGTCGGCCTCGCCGCCGAGCCACGCCGCGTCGGCCGCCTCGCCCAGCAGCCCGCCCCGTCGCGCGTCGTCGCCGGCGAGCCGCGCCGCGCGCTCGTAGGCCTGGGCTGCGACGTCGTACGCGCTGCGCTCCCTGGCCCGCGCCCCCGCCTGCGCGAGGGCGGAGCACGCGACGTCGTCCGGCCCCACAGCCGCCAGCGCGAGGTGCCAGGCCCGCCGGTCTGCGTCGGCGTCGGGAAGGGCCGCGGCGAGCGCGAGGTGGACGCGCCGCCGCGTCTGGGGCGAGGCCGCCGCATAGATCGCCGACCGGACGAGGGGATGCCGAAACTCGATGCGGCCGCCGCCGACCGTGACGAGCCCGGCCGCGTCGGCCGGCTCGAGCGCCTCGACGTCTCCGCCGGCGCGGACGAACAGGGCCGGCTCCGCACGATCGGTAGCGGCCGCGAGGACGAGCGTGTCGCGTGTCGCCTCCGGCAGCGCCTCCGCACGGTGGAGGAACACCTCCGAGACGCTGGTCAACACCGGCACCGGCGCGTCCAGCGGCGGCGTCTCGCGCGGCTCGCGCGCCAGCTCGAGCAGGGCGAGCGGATTCCCGCCGGTCTCGCGGTGCAGCCGTTCGGCCAGCTCCGGCGTCGCGTCCGGGAGCAGCCGCTGCGTGGCGCCGAGGTCGAGTCCCGCCAGCTCGAGCACCGGCAGGTCGGCGCCGTCGAGCAGCGACGAGACGCCGTCCCGCACCGTGAGCAGGACCGCGATCGGGTCGGCCACGAGCCGGCGCGCCGCGAACAGAACGGCATCGGCGGACGAGGCGTCGAGCCAGTTCGCGTCGTCGACGAGCACCGCAAGCGGCTGCGTCTCGGCGTAGACGGCGAGCAGGCTCAGCGTCGCCGCGCCGACGGCGAAGCGGTCGGCGGCGTGCGCCGGCCGCAGGGCGAGCGCGCTCTCGAGCGCCTCCGCCTGCGGCCCGGGAATCCGGTCGAGGAGGCCGAGCGCCGGGCGCAGCAGCTCGAGCAGGCTCGCGAACGGGATCTGGGCTTCCGACGCGACCCCGCGGGCGCGGAGGAGGAGCATGTCGTCCGCAAGCGCGGCCGCCTCCTCGAGCAGCGACGACTTCCCGATTCCCGCCTCGCCCACGAGCGCGAGCACGCCGCTGCGGCCGTCGCGGGCATCGTCGAGCAGACGGCGGATCTCGGCCAGCTCCGCCTCACGGCCCAGGAGCATCCCTCGGGATCGTAGGCGAGCCCGGTCAGGACGAACAACTCGTACCAGGTGGGGCACCCGAGGCGAGCGATTCGCCTCCCTCCTAGCGTCTTCGGCGACCCCGAACGAGGAGGAATGCGTGGCAACCATCGAGGAACCGCAGCAGGTCGACGTCGACAAGCTGATGGAGTTCGTGTTCAAGGCCGTCGACGAGGTCGGCGCGACGCTCAACACGGCGCTCGTGGTCATGGGCGACCGGCTCGGCCTCTACCGCGCGCTCGCCGGCGCCGGCCCGCTGACCCCGGCCGAGCTGGCCGAGAAGACCGGTACGGCCGAGCGGTACGTCCGCGAGTGGCTGAACCAGCAGGCGGCGGGCGGCTACGTCGCATACGAGGCCGACAGCGGGCGCTACTCGCTTCCGCCGGAGCAGGCGGCCGCGCTCACCGACTCCGAGAGCCCGGCCTACCTGCCCGGGTTCTTCCAGATCGCGCTCGGCTCGGTGATGGACTCGCCGCGGATCGTCGACGCTGCGAAGAGCGGCGCCGGGATCGGCTGGCACGACCACGTCCACGACGTGCACGAGGGCTGCGAGCGCTTCTTCCGCCCGAGCTACAACGCGCACCTCGTCGCCGAGTGGCTGCCGGCGCTCGAAGGCGTCGTCGCGAAGCTCGAGCGAGGCGCGTCGGTGGCCGACGTCGGCTGCGGGCACGGAGCGTCGACCGTCCTCATGGCGGGGGCGTTCCCGAGGTCGCGCTTCACCGGCTTCGACTACTACGACGGCTCGATCGAGACCGCGAGCGAGCGGGCGCAGAAGGCGGGCCTCGCGGATCGCGTCGAGTTCCGCAAGGCGAGCGCCGCTTCGTATGACGGCGGCGGCTACGACCTCGTGACGATGTTCGACTGCCTGCACGACATGGGCGACCCCGCCGGGGCGGCGCGGCACGTCCGGCAGTCGCTCGCCCCGGACGGCACCTGGATGATCGTCGAGCCGAAGGCCGGCGACCGCGTCGAGGAGAACCTCAACCCGGTCGGCCGCGCGTACTACGGCTTCTCGACCCTCCTCTGCACGCCGTCCTCGCTCTCGCAGGAGGTCGGGCTCGCGCTCGGCGCCCAGGCGGGCGAGTCCCGGATCCGCGAGGTCGTGACCGGAGCTGGTTTCTCGGGCTTCCGCCGCGTCGCCGAGACGCCATTCCACATGGTCCTCGAGGCCAGGCCGTAACGAGACCGCCGAGGCTGGACGTCGGAGCCTACGCGGCTTCGGCGTCCGCCCCGGGCTCGCGCGCGTCGAGCCGCTCCTCGAGCCCGCGGCGCAGATCCTCGCCCGTGACGCGCAGCTCGTAGCGCGGCCGCCGAGGCTCGAGCTTCACGAGGGTCACCGTTGGATCCCAGCCGCCGTAGCAGCGGACGTAGCACTCGGCCTCGGTGAGCATGCGCAGCCGTCGCACCGCCGCAGCGTAGGCGCCGCTCCGGACGGATGGACCTGCGTCGGAGCCGGGCTGTGAGACGATCCCCACGTGGCGAAGGAGCTCCACTATGCGGTCGATCTCGGCGCCGGCGGCGAGCTGCGCGACGAGAGCGGCGCGGCGCTCCGCGTGCCGCCGGAGTGGACGCCGGAGCACCTGCTGCTCGCCGCGCTCATCCGCTGCTCGCTCGCCGGCCTCCGCTACCACGCCGAGCGCGCCGGCCTCGCCGTCGGCGCGAGCTCCGGCTCCGTCCATGCGCTCGTCACCCGGCGCGAGAGCGAGGAGCGGTACGCGATCGCGCAGGCCGACGTCGAGCTCGACGTCGAGGTCGAGCCGCAGCCCGGGCACGACGAGCTCGGCGAGCTGCTCGCGAAGGCGGAACGCGATTGCTTCGTCGGCTCGTCCCTCACGTCGAGGCCGCGCTACCACTGGACGGTGAACGGCCGATCGGCGGACGACTACTAACCCTGCTCGAGCGGCGCCATCGTCAGCCCGCGCTCGCGCAGCTGCTCCCAGTACAGCTCCGCCTGCTCGCGCAGGCCCGACCAGACGATCGCCAGACCGCTCGCGTGGATCCGGTTCGCGAGCTGCATCCCCTGCTCGTAGCTGATGCCCGGCACGACGCTCGAGAGCGCGGCCGCGACGCCCTGGAAGGTGTTGTGGTCGTCGTTGAGGACGATCACGCTCCAGGGGCCGCCGAGGCCGGCTTTCCCGCCGCGGTCGAGCCGCTCGCGCGGCGGCGTCAGCGTCGTGCTCACGGCTCGATCGTAGTCCTGTAGCGTCAACGCATGGCCGCCGCCGCTCCCGACATCGCGTCCGTCCGCTCCCATTTCCCCGCGCTCGCGAGCGGCGTCGCGTTCCTCGACGGACCGGGCGGGACACAGTGCCCGGAGACCGTGATCGAGGCGATCTCCGCCTACCTGCGGGAGACGAACGCGAACCTCGGCGGCGCATTCGCGGCGAGCCGGCAGAGCGACGAGCTCGTCGAGCGAGCGCATGCGACGGCCGCCCGCTTCCTCGGCTGCAGGCCGGAGGAGACGATCTTCGGCGCGAACATGACGACGCTCAACTTCGCGCTCACGCGCGCGCTCGGCCGGACGCTCGAGCGGGGCGGCGAGATCCTCGTCACGCGCCTCGACCACGACGGCAACGTCGCGCCGTGGCTCGAGCTCGGCCGCGATCTCGGCCTCCATGTCGACGTCGTCGACATCCGCGACGACACGACGCTCGACCTCGACGATCTCGAGCGTCGCCTCGGCACGCACACGCGCGTCGTCGCCTTTCCGCTCGCGTCGAATGCGTTCGGGACGGTCACCGACGCCGCACGGATCGTCGAGCTCGCGCACGCCGCCGGCGCTCTGGCCTGGGCGGACGCCGTCCACTACGCGCCGCACGGCCCGATCGACGTCCGAGAGCTCGGCGTGGACGTCCTCCTCTGCTCGCCGTACAAGTTCTTCGGCCCGCACCTCGGGCTCGCGTTCGGGCGCGACGACCTCCTGCGCTCCTGGCGGCCGTACAAGGTGCGGCCGGCGGCGGACGAGCCGACCGGCCACCGCTTCGAGACGGGCACGCTCGCGCACGAGCTGCTCGCCGGATTCGTCGCGGCCGTCGACTATCTCGACGGGCTGGGCTGGGACGCCATCCGCGCCCACGAATGCGCGCTCGGGGAGCGCTTCCTCGACGGGCTGCCGGACCGCTGCGCGCTCTACGGGCTCGCGACGATGGACGGGCGGGTGCCGACCTTCGCCTTCGGCGTCGAGGGGCTGGCGCCACGCGAGGTCGCGGAGCGCCTCGGCGAGCGGCAGATCGCGGTCTGGGACGGCGACTACTACGCCGTCGAGGGGATGACGCGGCTCGGGCTCGAGCCCGAAGGCGCGGTCCGTGCCGGCTTCGTCCACTACAACACCTTCGACGAGGTCGACCGGCTCCTCGCCGCGCTCCGCGAGCTCTAAGCCGGTCAGGCGGCGTTGTCGGCCTTGGCGGCGCTCGCCGCCGCCGCCCAGCGCGGGTCGTGACGGCGGATGCGGTCGGGCTCTCGCCCGCGCGCTTCGGCGAGCTCGAGCGTCAGCCGCTGGAAGCGGACGACGTCGACGACCGGATGCCGCGTCGGCAGGACGTCGACGTCGCAGCCGAGCTCGCGGAGCCCGGCCGCGGCCGCCGCGGCGCGTTCCGCCGCCCGCCCCTCGCCTTGGAGGACGAACGCGCGCACCGACTCGTCCACGGCGGCGAAGTAGCCGTGCAGGAGCTGCTCCGTCTCGTACGCCTCGGCCGCCACCCACGAGCCCTCGCGCAGCTTGAGCACCGCTTCGTGGGCCGTCGGCAGGTCGCGTCCGGCGCCGGCGACGAGGAACCGCTCCTGCTCGCCGACCTGCGGCAGCGGCGCCTCGAGCGCCTCGGCCACCGCGCCGGGGAGCCACGACACGTCCTCGCCTCGGAGTGCGGCGAGCGCGGCGACGGCGCACGTGTAGCTCGCGGTATGGCACCAGCTCTCCTCGATCTGCGGAGTGCAGACGATGACCTCCTCGCAGAGCTCGGCGATCGGCCCGTCGGCCTGCCCGGTGACCAGCCACCTCCGCCCCTGCCATGCTTGGGCCGCCTCGAGCGTGAGCGGCGTCTCTCCCTCGTGGGAGACGATGACGAGCAGGTCCGCGTCGCGTTCCGGGCGCAGGACGAGCTCGAGCGGCTGCACCGCCTCGCCGGCCGTCATCGCGGCGTGGAAGGACGTGCCGCAGCCGGTGAAGAGCGGCCGTGCGCCGTCGGGGAGCCGCCGGTCCGTCGGCACCCCGGCCAGCCACTCGGGCTGCGCGGCGATCGCGCGCCTCGTCTGCTCGCCGATCATCACCCCGTCTATACCATCGCCGCCGTGGAGGCGTTCCCGTTCGTGCACGAGGAGATCGTGCGCTTCAGCGATCTCGACGGCTTCGGCCACGTCAACAACGCGGTCTTCTCGACGTACCTCGAGCAGGCGCGGCTCGCCTGGTTCGGCTCGCAGGAGACGGGCGAGGCGATGCCGCTGCGAGACGTGATCCTCGCCCGGACGGAGATCGACTTCCGCTCGCCCGTGTTCTTCGGCGAGACGATCGCCATCGGCGTGCGACCGTCGCGGCTCGGCAGGAAGAGCTTCGAGCTCGAGTACGAGCTGCGTGCCGGTGAGCGACTCGTCGCCGAGGCGAAGAGCGTTCTCGTCGGCTACGACTACGCCGCGGAGCGGAGCGTCGAGGTGCCGGAGCGCTGGCGGCGCAGGCTGCAGCCCGTGGAGGCCGCGCAATGAGCGTCTTCGGCCGCGAGACGCTCGACAACGGGCTCCGCGTGCTGCAGGCCGACCTGCCGTACGCGCAGTCGGTGACGGTGATGCTCATGCTCGCCGCCGGCTCCCGCTACGAGACACCCGAGACGAACGGCATCGCCCACTTCGCCGAGCACATGTTCTTCAAGGGCACGGAGCGACGCCCCAGCGCGCGCCAGATCGCCGGCGAGATCGACGCGATCGGCGGCGAGTTCAACGCGTTCACCGGCAAGGAGTACACGGCCTACTACGTCAGGTGCGCGGCGGAGCACCGCGACGTCGCGCTCGACGTCCTCGTCGACATGCTCCGCAACTCGCGCTTCGTCGAGGAGGAGATCGAGCGCGAGAAGGGCGTGATCGTCGAGGAGATGAACATGTACTTCGACACGCCGCGCGACTACATCGGCGGTCTGTACGAGCAGCTCCTCTACGGCGACCAGCCGCTCGGCTGGGACATCATCGGCCGCAAGGAGACCGTCCGCGGCGCGACGCGCGAGGCGTTCTTCGGGTATCTCGACCGCTGGTACAAGCCGGCGCGGATGGTGCTCGGCGTCGCCGGCCAGACAGGCGACGACGTCCTCGAGCGGGCGCAGGAACTGCTCGGCGACCTTCCCGCCGCCGAGACCGGCGAGCCGATGCCGGTCCAGCCGTACCGGAACGGCCGCGTGAGCGTCTTCACGAAGCCGTCCGACCAGGCGCACGTCTCCCTCGGCGTCCACAGCTACCCGCTCGACCACCCCGACCGCTACGCGCTCCAGCTCCTCGCCACGGTGCTCGGCGGCGGCATGTCCTCGCGCCTCTTCAGCGAGGTACGCGAGCGGCGCGGCCTCGCCTACTACGTCTACGGCCTCAACCACAGCTACACCGACGCCGGCAGCCTCTACGCACAGGCCGGCGTCGACATCGGCCGCATCGACGAGGCGATCGGGACAATCGCGGCCGAGCTGCGCAAGATCGCGGCGGAGCCGGTGCCGGCGGAGGAGCTCGAGAAGGCGCGGAGCTTCTCCCGCGGCCGCTTCGTCCTCCAGCTCGAGAGCCCGCAGGGCCTGATCCTGTTCGGGCTGCGGCGGGAGGTGCTCGAGGCGCGCCTGCCCGACCCGCAGGAGATCCTCGACGGTCTCGCCGCCGTCACGGCGGAGGACGTGAGCCGCGTCGCAGGGGAGCTGATCGCCGACGACCGGCTGCGGCTCGCGGTGATCGGCCCGTTCGACGACGCAGCCCGCTTCGAGCCGCTGCTCGACGGCTGAACGTGGCCGTCGCATTCGAGCGCTTCCGCCATCTCGTCCTCGTGCCCGCCGTCGCCGGCGGGATCGAGCGCCGCTTCGTCCTCGACACGGGAATCGGGCCGACGCTCCTGACGCCGGAGCTCTGCGCCGCGGCCGGTGGCCAGGAGACGGGCGACCGGTTCACCGGCCCGCGCATGTCGGGTCAGGAGATCGTCCTGCCGCTCGCCCGCGTTCCGTCGCTCCGCTTCGACACGCTCGAACGGCGCGAGCTCGAGGTCGGCGTCTTCGACCTCCGAGATGGCCTGCCGCCGGAGCTCGCCGACATCGGCGGCTTTCTCTCGCTCGCGTTCTTCGATACGCACCCGTTCACGGTCGACTATCCGCAGGAGACGGTCGCGCTCGAGACGGACGAGACGCTCGCCGCGCGCCTGCGCGAGGGGGTCGCCGTGGACGTCGAGCTCGCGCGCGACGGCCCGTCCCTCGATGCGTTCCTGCCGCTCGCGCTGCCCGGCGGCCGGACGATCTCGGCAGAGGTCGACATGGGCAGCGACTCGCTCGTCCTCGACGAGCGGTTCGCCGCGGAGGTCGGCGTCGACCTCGAGGCGCCGGACGTGCGGCGCGTCGAGGGCACCGACGAGACGGGGGGCGCCTTCCGGCGCACGTTCGCGACGCTCGACGGGAGCGTGCAGCCGTCAGGGGCGCCGGCCCTCGCGCAGGAGCGGCCGGAGGCGATGTTCCAGCGAATCGTCCACGACGGCCTCGTCGGCGACTCCTTCCTCCGGCGTCAGGCCGTGACGTACGACCTCGGCCGCAGCCGTCTCGTCTTCGCGGCCTAGCCGCGGGCACGCCGAGCAGACCCTCTGCCCGGCGCATCCAGCGTGGCGAACGGCGGCGCTTGACGTGCAGGTCGGCGGTCCAGTTGGCACCTGACCCGGATCCGCCCGTTGGAGTGCCTTCGACCTCCGCCGCTATCCGCAGACGTCGTTCATACCATTCGCGCGCGACGGATTGAATCCTCCGTCAGACCAGAATCTGCGCAAATTGCGGCTCGACGTGCTCTCGGTCTCCGCCGCCGGGCGGCGGCGTTCGATCGCGCGGGGGGAGCCCGGAGGCTCCCCCCGCTCCGCTCGTCTACTCGACGTTGCCGAAGGCCTTGATCTCCTCCAGCTCCTGCGCCGAGAGCTCGCGCGGAACGTCGCCCCGCGCGACCTTCTCGGCCCGGACGTGCTCGTTGATCTGCTCGACGATCTCCGGGTTCGCGAGCGTCGTCACGTCGCCGATGTCCATGAAGTTCGAGATGCTCGCGATCACGCGCCGCATGATCTTGCCGGAGCGCGTCTTCGGCATGTCCGCCACGACCCAGACGTTCTTCGGGCGGGCGATCTTCCCGATGTCCTTCTCGATCTGGGCCGACACCTTCTGGGCAACCTCGTCGCCCGCCTCGACGCCCGGCTTGAGCGAGATGTACATCTCGACCGCCCTGCCGCGCAGCTCGTCCATCACCGGCACGGCGGCCGCCTCCGCGACCTCCGGGACCTCGATCGCAGCCGACTCGAGCTCCTTCGTGCCGAGCCGGTGGCCGGCGACGTTGATCACGTCGTCGATGCGGCCGAGGATCCGGTAGTAGCCGTCGGCCGCCTGCACGGCGCCGTCGCCGCACAGCCAGGGCCAGTCGTGCCAGTCGGTGCTCTTCGGGTCGCGGTTGTACTTCTTGTGGTACGTGTCGACGTACCGCTCGTCCTGGCCCCAGATGGTCAGCATCCGCCCAGGCCACGGATTGCGCATGCAGATGTTGCCGGCCTTGCCGGAGCCCCTGGGAACCTCGTCGCCGTTCTCGTCGTAGATCACGCCGTACAGTCCGAGGACAGTGGGGCCGCAGCTGCCCGGCTTCATCGGCTCGAGCGCCGGCAGCGTCGAACCGAGGAAGCCGCCCGTCTCGGTCAGCCACCAGGTGTCGGTGATCGCCGCCTCGCCCTTGCCCACCGACTGCCAGTACCAGCGCCAGACCTCGGGCTCGATCGGCTCACCGACCGTCGTCATCGTCTTGAAGTGGTAGTCGTACTTCGCCGGCTCGTCCGGGCCGAGCTTGCGCAGCATCCGGATCGTCGTCGGCGCGGTGTGGAAGATGTTCACGCTGAGCTTCTCCGCGATCCGCCACGGCCGCCCCGCGTCGGGGTACGTGGGCACGCCCTCGTACATGACGCTCGTCGTCCCGAGCGCGAGCGGGCCGTAGACGATGTAGCTGTGCCCGGTGATCCAGCCGATGTCGGCGAAGCACCAGTACGTGTCGTCGGGATGGATGTCCTGGTAGTACTTCGACGTGCCGGTGACGTAGGAGAGGTAGCCGCCGGTCGAGTGCTGCGCACCCTTCGGGCGGCCGGTCGTGCCGCTCGTGTACATGAGGAAGAGCGTGTCCTCCGCACGCATCGACTCGGGCTCCACCTCCCGTCCCGCGTACTGCGGGAGCAGCTCGTCGAGGAAGAAGTCCCGGCCCTCGACCATCGGGCTCTCCGAGTGGTATTCGCCGGGATGGCGTCGCCAGACGAGCACTTTCTCGACCTCTGTGCCCTCGCTGCGGGCTGCCTCGATCGCCTCGTCCGCCTTCACCTTGTGGTCGATGAGCTCGCCGTTGCGGTAATAGGCGTCCATCGTCACGAGGATCGTGCTCTGCGCGTCCGCCATCCGGTGGCCGCACGCCGTGCCCGAGAAGCCGCCGAACACCTCGGAGTGGATCACGCCGAGACGCGCGCAGGCGAGCATCGCGACCGGCAGGTCGAGCACCATCGGCAGGTGGAACGTCACGCGATCCTGCGGCTTCACGCCGCAGAAGTCCTTCAGTAGCGCCGCGAGCTCGTTCACGCGGCGGTGGAGCTCCTCGTAGGTCAGCTCGACCGTTTCCTGATCCTCGGGCTCGGGCACCCAGACGAACGCGTTCTCGGAGCCGCGTGACTCGAGATGCCGGTCGACGCAGTTGACGCACGCATTGAGCTTGCCCCCGACCCACCACTTGAAGAACGGCGGGTTCGACGTGTCGAGGATCGTGTCCCACTTCTTGTCCCACGTGAGAAGCTCCGCATACTCCTCGAAGCACTGCGGGAAATGCTCCTCGGAGAAACGGTCCCGGATGGCCGGGTCGTTCGCGTTCGCCGTCTCCTTCAGGGCCGCCGGCGGCGGGACATATTCCTCCTCCCGCCAGTGGACGGCGATCTGCGCCTCGGAGACTTCGGTGTCTACGGATCCCAACGTGCTCACCTCCTCCTGACAATGATGCTCGGGCCGGTGGGCCCGCCGAAGCGGGCCCACCAGGTAACGCATCGCACTCGGATCCTAAGCGAGCGCGGCCGCCGGAGCGTTCGCGATCAGTGGCTTGCCCACAGGCAGCACCGTCCGGCCCGCGACCCCGTTCCAGACGCCGGCCGCCGAGGTGTACCAGGCGACCGCCGCCGTCACGACGCCGCACCAGCCGCCGGCATGCAGCCACCAGAGGTGTGCACCCGCAGTGTGCGAAGCATTGAAGAAGCCGATCACGAGCACGATCTCGGTGATCTCGAGCGCGAAGAAGACCGCGAACACCGCCATGTTCACCCGCGCGCTCCCGATCAGCATGTACGTGTTGAAGACGGCGAACGCGAACAGATACCAGGCGAGCGCATTCGTGAGGTCGCCGCCCGTGTAGCCCTTGACCCAGCTCCCGTTGCCGACGGCGAGGATGATGAACAGGCCGAGGCCCATCCAGAACCCGCCGTACGTCGAGAACGCGGTCGCGCCGAACACGTTCCGGTTGCGGAACTCCCACATCCCGGCACAGAGCTGGCACAGGCCGCCGTAGAAGATCGCGGGGCCGACCCAGATCAGGTCGGGGATGAACGACGCGTTGTGGCCGCTGAGCAGGAACGTCGTCAGCGCGAAGCCAGCGAGACCCAGCGGGGCCGGGTCGGCAGCAGGTGTGCTCTCGACCTTCGTCACACCGCCCTGCCCCGAAGAGTAAGCACTCATGCAGCAGCCTCCTTTGGTCGGCGTCGCCGCTCGGACCCCCTCGGACCGCCGGCAGCGCCGAAGTGACTCCGAGAATCTGACCGACGCACCCTGCCCGCGTCAAGCGCGAGGGCGAAGAAAGCTACGGCTCGAGGTCGTACGGATACTGCGTGACGACCTCTGCGCCGCCGTCGGTGACGAGGACGATGTCCTCCAGTCGCACGCCGCCGTAGCCCGACCGGTAGAGGCCGGGCTCGAGCGTGATCACGTCGCCCGCGAGGAGCGTCTTCGTCGAGCTGCGCCCCATGCCCGGCTCTTCGTGGACCTCGAGCCCGACCCCATGGCCCAGCCCGTGGAAGAAGCCGTCCACGAGCGGCTCACCCGACGTCTTCGTCCGCTGCGTCGGCTCACCGGCGGCCTCGAAGACCTCGCAGCTCTCGTCGAAGATCGCGAGCGTCGAGGCGCCGGGACAGACGGCGGCCAGGCTGCGCTCGAGCGCCTGCCTGCAGAGGCGATGCCACTCGGCGACGTCGTCGGGAACGTCTCCCACGACGAAGGTGCGGGTCATGTCCGTGTAGACGGCCGACGCGTTGTCGCGCGGCCAGATATCGACGACGACCGGCACGCCGGCCGCGATCGGCCCGGAGCCCATGTCGTGGCCGGCCGCTCCCTGCGGGCCGGGTGCGACGATGAACTCGTCCGCCGTGGTGTCGTGCGCGACGAAGACGCCGTTCATCGCCGCCTTCACGCGCTCGACGGTGAGCGGCTCGCCGTCGAGGACGAGACCCTCGCCGTTGCGCTCCGCGTTGCGGAGGAGCTCGCGGCAAGCGTCCATCGCGGCCTCGGCGGCGCGCTGCGCGCGACGCAAGCCGGCGATCTGCGCCTCGGTCTTGACCCGGCGACGCTCGTCGAAGAGGTCCTGGTCGACGTCGAGCTCCACGCCCTCCGTGCGCAACCGGTCGGCGGCCCAGACCGGAAACGTCTCCGGCACGGAGGCGCGCTCGATGCCGAGCGAGGCGACCGCGCGCAGCATGAGCTGCGCACCGGCCTCGCGGCGGTCGAGGCCAGCCTCGAACAGCTCGTCGCTGCCGAGGTCGTCGTGCAGGTGCACCTCGAAGAGCCCCAGCTCGCGCAGGCGGCCGGCCTCCATCGAGTTGGCGAAGACGTGCGGCTTGCCCTCGCGCTCGGCGTAGAGGAAGGGGTCCGGCACCGTGAGCGCCACCGCCTGCCGGAGGTCGGCCGACCCGACGGTATCGCCGTAGATCAGGACGTCGGGCACCGCCGCCGATGCTACCGGCGGCAAGGTTCGCCCGAGCGGCGCCACGAGCGCTCGCCGGGGAACGCGAGCTTCTCATCGATCTCTCGGCCCGGAAACGCGATACTCGCCCCAGCGATGGCGACTGCGGACGAGACACAGGGCGCCTTCCCGGTCGGGGCGGCTTGCCGGATCGACTCGCGGGCGCCCTGGCGGCAGATCGCCGAGATCCCGGTCGGGCTGGATCCGGAGGGAATCGCCGTCGACGTCGAGCGCCGGCGCGCCTACGTCGCGTGCTCGCGGAGCGACTTCATGTCGGTCGTCGACCTCGAGAGCCACGAGGTGATCGACGAGGTCGTGACCGGCAACGAGCCGATCGACATCGTCTTCGACGAGCAGACGGGACGCATCATCACCGCCGACGCGCACTCAGACCAGGTGAGCGTGATCGACGCCGCGACCCTTCAGGTCGAGACGGCGTTGCCGGTCGGGGTCTATCCGTCGGGGATGACTCTCGTCCCGGAGCTCCGCCGCGCCTATGTCGGCAACTCGATCGGCTCGACGATGACCGTGCTCGACGTCGACACGCTCGAGACCCTCGCGACGGTCGAAGCGGAGCCGGGAGCCGGCGCGATCGGCGTCGACCCGACGCGGAACCTCGTCGTCTGCGTCAACTTCGTCGCCGCCTCGGCCACCTTCGTCGACGCGGAGTCGCACGAGGTGATCGACCGGCTCGAGCTCGGCACCGGGACGTGCGCAATCGGGATCGTCCCCGAGCGGGGCGAGGCGTTCATCGTCAACTCGATCGCCGGCACCGTCTCCCGCGTCGACCTCGACGCGCGCAGGGTCGTCGAGGAGATTCGCACCGGCTCGGCGCCCGTCGGTCTCTGCATGCACCCGGCGCACGACCGTGCCTACGTCACGAATCGCGGCGCCGGCTCGGTGAGCGTCCTCGGCGTCGCCGACGGCGCCGAGTGGTCGCAGATCCCGGTGGGCGGCGGCCCCGGCGGCGTCGTCGTCGACCCCCACGACGGCCGGATCCTCGTCGCGAACGCCGGCAGTCAGACGATGTCGATCGTCGAGGACCTGCTCGCCGCGCGGCCGCCGGCGGCCGTGGTCGAGGAGCAGAGCCGATGGATCGGGCAGCGCATCCCCGACTTCGCGCTCGAGGACTACTGGAGCGGGGAGCGGCGGACGAGCGCCGCGTTCGCCGAGAAGAAGTACATCCTCAACTTCTTCGCCTCCTGGTGAGGCCCCTGCAACGCGGAGGCGCCGTTCCTCGAGGAGCTGCGCGTCCGCGAGGAGGCCCGGTCGGGTCTCGAGGTCGTGCTGGTGGACATCTGGGAGGGGACGGAGCCGCGCCCCGAGGTCGAGCGCTTCTGCGAGATGTGGGGCATCAAGGGGCCGATCCTCCTCGATCCGAACCTCGAGCTCGCGAGCACGCTCGGCGTGCGCGGCGTCCCGACGAACGTCGTCGTCGACTCCGACGGCACGATCCGCGCCTTCGGCGCCTCCCGGCTCGAGGAGCTCGAGGCCGCGATCGACGAGCTCTACGGGCGCGCATAGCCTTCGCGGGGCGCGCGAGTCACCGCGCCGCCGAAGCCTCCTGCTAGGCCGTCATCCGCACGCCGAGCCAGAGCCCGCCGATCCCACCGACCACGCTGAGAAGGATCGAGGCCATGCCGAAGGCGCTGCCGCCCCACGCCTCGGGCGCCATGCCTCCGACCGTCGAGCCCACGAGGACGAAGAGCCAGACGACGCGACGTTCCATCTCCCGCTCATCGGCTGTAAGGCGCAAAACCTGAATCCCTACAAGCGGACGCGAAACGAGCGGGAGCGACCCGGCGGGCCGAGCTCCACTCGCGCGACGACCGCTCCGCGCACGCGTCCAGCGTACGGAAACTCGACGATGCCGACGCTGTGCGGCAGCAGCTCGCGGCGCCTCGGCCGCAGGATCGCGAACGTCCGGCCGCGCCTGCGGAGCACGAGCCGCAGCCTGCGCCCGCCGAGGCGCTCGGTCACGTTCCCGCGGTTCGCGAGCCGCACCTCGAGCCACCGAACACGGCCGCGCCGGCGCACGACGAGGGCGCGGAGATCGAGGCGCCGCACGATGCGGCCCGCCACATGGAGGTTCACGACGACCCCGAGGCGGAGGCGGATGCGAACGTGTCGCGCGCCGACCGGCACCGTGGTCAGGAGCACGAGGGCCGGGTGATCGCCGGGCGCGGCGCGCTTCGGGGGCGCAGCGACGACGCGGAGGGTCGCCGCAGCGCCCGGCGCGAGGCGTAGCCGCCGCGGGCCGAGTCGCAGCCACTCGGCGGCGCCGCTCGCCGGCCGGACGCGCGGCAGGCCGCGCAGCGAGCGCGCGAAGCCCGCCCGCGAGACGTCGACGAGGAGCGCACGCCGCCCCGGATTCCGCAGGATGATCGCGGCGCTCGCAGCTCCCTGCAGCGTCAGCCGCAGCGGGCTCGCGCTGAGCGCGATGCCCCGGGCGGCCGCGGCGCCGGGGAGAGGCGCCGCGGCCGCCAGGAGCGCCGCGGTGGCGAGCGCCCGTCTCACCGGCCGATCGCCGTGAACGTGAGCGTCGCCGTGTAGTGGCCGGAGGGGACGGCCGGCAGCGGCGCCACGAACCCCACGCTGGTCGCCCAGACGTCGCCTCCCGCCGCGCTCGGAGCGGACGTCGACCCGAGGAGCAGGTCGGCTGCGGGTGCGACGGGAACGGGTGCGAGAGCGGCGTCCGCAACGCCGATCCCGAGCGGCAGGTCGGCGGGCGCGAACGCCGTCCGGTGCACGCCGAGCGTGTAGCCAGCCGGGTCGTTGCTCGTGATGGTCACGTGCTCGGCGAGCGGCGCGGGAATCGTTCCCGGCACCGCGCCGGAGAAGCTGAGCGAGGGCTGGTCGAGCGAGATCGAGAGCAGCGGCTGGACGTCGACGGACACGGCGGCGTCGGCGGCCGACCCCGGCGCAGCCGAGGAGCAAGGCGCGACCGCTGCGGAGGAATCGAGGGGGTCGGGCGCGGCCGTCGCGAAGTCCGAGCCGTTGTCGTCGGCGTCGGTGCAGCCGGCGCCGGCACGGACGAGGGCCGTCGTCGCGCTCGGCGCCGCTGCGGCCGCGCTGCCTTCGTAGTCGCTCGCAGTGCCGTACCCGACCAGATCCTCTACACCCGCCACTCCCGAGCAGCTGCCGGCGGATGCACCGCAGGCGAGCGGGTCGGCGTTCGAGACGACGGCGACCTTGCCGCCCGAGACGGCGAGGTTCGAGCTGCCGGTCGCGTCCGGCGCGGGCAGCGCCGCTCCGGCCGTCCCGCCCGAAGCGAGCTCGACGAGGTAGTGCCCACCCGCCGAAATCGAGCCCGAAAGCGGCGTCGACTGCCACGACGTGCCGCCGGCGGTGGCGTACTGGAGCGTCCATCCGTCGACGGCGACCGCGCCGCCGCCACGGTTGAACAGCTCGACGTAGTCGTTCGCGTAGGAGGCGCCGCTGTTGCCGCCGGCGGCGAACAGCTCGCCGACGACGACGCTGCCTGCGCCGCTGCCGCGGGCCGAGGCGGCGGCGAGGGGAAGAGCGAGGATCGAGAGCAGGACGAGCAAGCACGTGCGCTTCATGAGAGCTCCGTTCCGAGAGGACTGGTCGCCCTCCTTGCTACCGCGCAGCCTCGCGTCGCGACAGTGTCCGTCGGGGATTCGGCACGAAGCCGCGACGCCTCGGGATACATTCACGGCATGGAGGCCCTCGAACACGCGAGGCACGTGGCGGCGGAGTGGGACGAGCGGCTGCGCGCCGATCTCCCGCCCGAGCTCGAGATCTTCGATGCGCACACGCACCTCGGCACCGACATCGACGGCATGGTCGGCCGCTACGAGGAGCTCGAGGCGACGATGGATCGCTACGGCGTGTCTCGCGCGTTCGTGTTCTGCCTCGACGAGCCCGACCGGCATCCGGGCTTCCGGGCCGGGAACGACCGGACGCTCGGGTTCGCCGCGCAGTCGGACGGAAGGCTGATCCCGTTCGTGCGACTCGCGCTCGACGAAGGGCCGATCGAGGAGGCGGAGCGCTGCCTCGACCTCGGCGCACGCGGGATCAAGCTCCACCCGCGGGCGCAGAAGTTCCTGCTCGACGACGAGCGGCTCGCGCCGGTGTTCGCGCTCGCGGCCGAGCGCGGCGTGCCGATTCTCGTTCACGCCGGACGCGGACTGCCGCCCATCGCGGCCGAGCTCGAGCGCCTCGTCGACACGAACCCCGGGACGCAGCTGATCCTCGCGCATGCGGGCATCGCCGACCTCGCCAACCTCGCGCACCGCTTCGCGGGCAAGCGCGGCGTCTTCTTCGACACGAGCGTCTGGAGCGCGATCGACCTGCTCGGGCTCCTGCGGCTCGTCCCGCCGGAGCAGATCGTCTACGCCTCGGACTACCCCTACGGCCAGCAGCCCGGCTCGCTGCTCCTGTCGCTCCGCGTGGCGCGCGTCGCGGGATTCGACGACGACCAGCTGCGCGGGATGTTCGCCGGCGCCGCGAACCGCATCGCGGACGGCGAGGAGCCGGTCGAGCCGTCGCAGCCGCAGGGCCACGATGTCCTCGAGCAGCCGCTCGCGCAGGCGCGTATCCACCAGTACCTCTCGATGGCGATGCCCCTCCTCTTCATCCGCCAGCCCGACGCATTCGGCGCTCTCGGGCTCGCGCTCAACGCGACCGAGGAGCCGAACGGCTCCCACCGCAGCGAGCTCGAGCGGATCCGCGAGCTCCTGCTCGTCGCGCGCGACCTGTGGCGCACGCTGCCCGAGGCGGAGGACGACACGGAGGTCCGCACCGTCGCGCGCACCGCCGTCCGGCTGATCCAGATGGCCGACACCCTGGCGGTGACGTCCGCATGAGCGAGCTCCGCCTGACCGTCAACGGCGAGGAGCACGTCCTCGACGTGCCCGTGGGCGCCGGCCTCGCGCACGTCCTCCGCGACGAGCTCGGCCTGACCGGGACGAAGATCGCGTGCAACGAGGGCCACTGCGGCGCGTGCACCGTCCAGGTCGACGGCGTGCCGCGCCTCTCGTGCATCACGCTCGCACACGCGGTCGAGGGCGCGGTGACGACGATCGAGGGGCTGCGGCAGCACCCGCTCGTCGACGCATTCACCCGCTGCGACGCGGTGCAGTGCGGCTTCTGCACGCCGGGACAGGTGGTCTCGGCCGCCGCCCTCGTCGCCGCCAACCCGAGCCCGAGCCGCGAGGAGATACGACATGCGATGGCCGGGAACATCTGCCGCTGCGGCACGTATCCGAAGATCGAGGAGGCGATTCTGACGTGGCGCGACTGATCCGCACCGAGAAGGAGGTCGAAGGACGCTACGAGGAGGTCTGGCTCGTCGTCGAGGAGGACCCTCTGACGCAGTGGCCCGCCGGCCCGCTCTCCGTCGTCGGCCGGCCCGCCGAGCGCAAGGACGCGCCCGAGAGGGTGCGCGGCGAGGCGCGCTTCACGGCCGACGTGCGGCTGCCGGGCATGCTCCACGCGGCCGTCCTTCGCTCCCCCCACGCCCACGCGCGCGTCGAGCGGATCGATCTTGCGCCCGCGCTCGCGCTTCCCGGAGTGCGGGCCGCGATCGGGCCGGGCGAGGCGAGCGGCCTCGAGGAAGAGGCGGGCTACGCCGGCGCCGCGGTCGCCGCAGTCGCGGCCGACACCTTCGCCCAGGCGCGGGCGGCGGTTGCGGCGATCGACGTCGAGTGGGAGGCGCTCGAGGCGATGCTCGACCCCGACGAGGCTGTCCGCCGCGGGCTCTTCACCGCCGAGCCGCGCCGCGACGAGCGCGGCGACGTGGAGCGCGCGCTCGCCGAGGCGGACGCGGTCGTCGAGGCGACGTACCGCACCCAGAGCGTCCTCCACAACGCGATGGAGACCCACCAGGCGGTCTGCGAGTGGGTCGGCGACACGCTCCACGTCTACATCTCGACGCAGTTCATCTGGGGCGTGCGCCAGGAGATCGCGGACGCGCTCGGCCTGCCGCAGGACAAGGTGCGCGTCGTCTGCGAGTTCATGGGCGGCGGCTTCGGCTCGAAGAACTCGCCCGACGAGTACACGTTCGTCGCCGCCGAGCTCGCGAAGCGGACGGGCCGGCCGGTGCGCTGCGCGCTCACGCGGCCGGAGGAGCACACCTCCGCGGGCAATCGGAACCCGACGATCCAGCGGCTCCGCGCCGGCGCGCGCAGCGACGGGACGATCGTCGCGCTCGACGGCGAGTTCACGAACGCGGTCGGCTGGTCCGGCTGGAACGCCCCGACCGAGGGGCCGATGCGGATGCTCTACGCGTGCGACAACGTCCGCACGGTCACATACGGGGCGCAGGTGAACACGCCGCCGATGAAGGCATTCCGTGCGCCGGGGTTCGTCGAAGGGACGTTCGGGCTCGAGTGCCTGATCGACGAGCTCGCGGCGAAGCTCGACGTCGACCCGCTCGAGCTGCGCCGGCTCAACTACGCCGACTCGAACGAGGGGACGCCGTTCTCCTCGAAGAACCTCGAGGAGTGCTACCGTCGCGCCGCGCCGCACTGGGAGCGGCGGCACGAGGTGCGGGCCCGCTCGGACGGGCCGTGGAAGCACGGCGTCGGGATGGCGAGCCAGATCTGGTACGGCGGCGGCGGGCCTCCGTCCTACGCCTGGGTGCGGATCGGCTCGGACGGCCGCGCCACGGTGATCACGGCGATGCAGGACATCGGCACGGGTACCCGCACGGCGATGGCGCAGATCGCGGCAGAGGAGCTGCGGCTGCCGCTCGACCGCGTCGACGTCGTCCTCGGCGACTCGGCCCGCGGGCCGTACGCCTCGATCTCGGCCGGCTCGTCGACGACGCCGTCGATGGGCCCGGCCGTCCGTGCGGCCGCGGCCGACGCGCGGGAGCAGATCGAGGACATCGCCGAGCAGCGAGGCCTGCCGAGGGACGCGCCCGTCGAGGAGGTCGTCGACCTGCTCGAGGACGCGCAGATCCTCGGCAGGGGAGCGCGCGGGCCGAACCCGACCGGGATGAGCGTGCTGACGTTCGGCGTCCACGTCGTCGAGGTCGCGGTCGACGTCGAGACCGGCGAGGTGGTCGTCGAGCGCGTGGCGGCGATCCACGACGTCGGCCGGATCGTCAATCCGCTGGGGGCGTCGAGCCAGGTCGAGGGCGGGATCATCCAGGGAGTCGGGCACACGCTCTCGGAGCAGCGGCTGCTCGACCCGGCGACCGGGCGCGTCCTCACGACCTCGCTCGACGCGTACCGGATGCCGACGATCGCCGACGTCCCCGAGATCCTGTGCGAGTTCGTCGACCGGCCCGACGAGCACCTGACGAACCTCGGGTCGAAGGGGCTCGGCGAGCCGCCGATCGTCCCGGTCGCCGCCGCGATCGCGAACGCGATCCGCGACGCGACGGGAGCCGACGTGCGCGAGCTGCCGATCTCGCGCGAGGAGATGCTGCGCGCGCTCGAAGCGGCGAGGCGGAAGGAACGGCGTGGAGCTCCTGCGGCCGTCTAGCGTCGAGGAGCTCGACGGCGGGGTCTTCCTGCACGGCGGGACGGAGGTCGTGCCGCTCGTCCGCGAGGGGCTGCTGCGAGCGGATCGGCTCGTCGACGTGCGGGGCGTCGTCCCGCGGGGAGTCGACGGCGCGGTGATCGGAGCCGGCACCACGCTGGGCCAGCTCGAGGTCGAGCCGGCGATCCCGGACGCGCTGCGGGAGGCGTGCCGGCTCGCCGCCTCGCCGCAGCTGCGCAATATGAGCTCGGTCGGCGGCAACCTCCTCCAGTCCACCCGCTGCTGGTACTGGCGGCTCGGCTATCCGTGCCGCCTCCACGGCGGCGACATCTGCCACGCGCGCGAGGGCGAGCACCGTGAGCACGCGATCCTCGCCAACGGCTTCTGCGCGTCGGCCCACCCCTCCGACGTCGCGGCGGCTCTCGTCTCCCTCGGCTCGAGGCTGAGGACGACGCGGCGCGAGCTGGCGGTCGAGGAGCTGTACCGGCTGCCGGACGAGAGCGACCGGCGGACGATGACGCTCGAGAACGGCGAGCTCATCCTCGAGCTCGAGCTGGCGCCGGTGGAGGCGAGCGTCTACCTGAAGGCGATGGACCGCAAGCGCTGGTCGTTCCCGCAGGTCGGCGTCGCGGCGGCGCGGCTGAGCGACGGGACGGTGCGGCTCGCGCTCGCCGGCGTGGCTCCGATCCCGTGGCTCCTCGACGGCGAGGCGGCGCCCGGCGAGGCACTCGACGCGGCGACGCCGCTCCCCCGGACGGAGTGGAAGGTGCCGCTCGCCCGCGCCCTCGTTCGCCGCGCCCTCGCCGCCCTCGGCTAGACACGTCGAGATCAGCCACGTCCGGTAGCTGCTACCGAACGTGGCTGATCGGGCCGTGGCCGCGGGGACGCACGACCGCACTCTTCGCATGGTTATGCGGAGGTGGTTGTCCCGGCCGGACCCGTCTGGTACCTGCTACCGGACATGGCCGTTTACGCCGTCATCCTTGCGGCGGGCGCGTCGTCGCGCTACGGGGCGAGCCCACCGAAGCAGCAGGTCCACCTGGCCTCCGTGGTCGCGGCGCTGGAGGCGTCGAGCGTGGCCGAGATCGTCGTCGTCAGCGGCGCGCACGAGGTCGAGTGCGACGCCCGCATCGTCCGCTGCCCCGAGTGGGAACGCGGCCCGGGCGCCTCGCTGCGCTCCGGCCTGGCCGCGCTGCCGGACGAAGCCGAGGCGGCGATCGTCGTCCTCGCCGACGGCCCCGACCTCGACCCGCGCGCGATCGATCGCGTCGCCGCCTCGTGGCATGCCGATGGCGGCGACGTCGTCGCCGCGAGCTACGGCGGCGTCCGCCTCCATCCCGTGCTCCTCGCCCGCGCAGCCTGGCCGCGCATCCCCGACGAGGGAGCGCGCACGCTCGAGGCGCGCCTGGTCCCGTGCGACGACCTGACGCCGCCCGGAGACGTCGACGAGCCGCCTACTCGAGCGGGATCCTGAGGGCGGAGAGCTTCAGCCGCAGCTCGGGCGGCATCTGCTCCGCGGCCGCCTGCCGCACGTACACGCGCAGGCTCTCCTCGAAGCGGTAGCGGCGCCGGCAGTACTCGCACGCGTCGAGATGCGCCTCCGCCTCGACCATCTCGTCGTCGGTGAGGATGCGGTCGAGGTACGGCTGCATCATCTCCTCGCAGTGCGCGCAGGGGTCTTTCATGAACCCTCCTCGACCGCCGACTCGGCGAGCTCGCGCTTCAGGATCCGCCGCCCCCGGTGCAGCCGCGACATCACGGTGCCCACCGGGATGTCGAGAATCTGAGCGGCGTCCGCATAGCTGAAGTCGCCGATGTCGACGAGCACCACGACGTCGCGGAAGTCGTGCGGGACGGCCGAGAGCGCCGTGACGATGTCGTCCTGCGAGAGCCGCTCGACGACCCGCTCCTCGTCCGGCACGCCGTCGCCGCTGTCGGCGAGCCGGTCGTAGAGGAAGTAGTCGTTCGCCTCGAGCGCCTGCATCTGCGGCGCCCGCTGGTTCCGCCGGCCGCGGTCGATGTTGAGATTCGTGAGGATCCGCAGCAGCCACGCGCGAAGGTTCGTACCCGGCTGGAACGACCGCCAGCTCCGGAAGGCCCGGGCATACGTCTCCTGGACGAGATCCTCGGCCTCCTCGCGCGAGCCGGCGAGATGGCGGGCGACGCGGTACACCTGGTCGGAGAGCGCGAGGGCATCCTCTTCGAACCGGACGCGGTCCCGCGCCTCGGCTGCGAGCCGCTGCGCGTCCTCCGACTCTGCCACGCGGTCAACCGTACCAGTGCCCTCACATGGACCCGAACGCCCGCAGGGTCGATCGTATTCCGGACGGCCCGGCCGGCTAGACGGCCGCCAGCTCCGGGAAGCCGGCCTTCGCGAGCCGCTCGACGAGGGCGTCGCGGCTCGTCCGCTCGTCGTCCCACGCGAGCGTGACCTGGCCGAGGAGGTTCGCATTCGCCGCCTCGAGCCCTTCATGCCCCTCGAGCGCGGCGCCGAGGCGCATCACGCAGCGCTCGCACCGCACGCCGTTCACCTGGATCGTGTCCGACCGGGTCGCCATCGGGTCAGCCTACCGTCCGCGCCGCGATCTCCCGCAGCGCCCCCGCCGGTCCGAGCTCGAGCTGCCGCTCGGCCTCGGGTCCCCCGCCCTTGCGTGCCGCGCGCTCGCGCGCCGCCGCGTACTCGTCGCGGTCGAACGGCTCCGCCCTTCCGGCCGCAGCCGCCTCCCGGACGAGCCGCTGCACCTCGGCGGCGAGATCCGCCGCCCGCGCGACCGACGTGGGCTGGTCGAGCACGCGAACCTCGAGCGTCCCGTACTCGGGCCTCGGCCACGCGTCCCAGTGGCGACGCGTGTTGTCGCCGCGGCTCGCGGCCTGCCAGTCGTCCCAGTCGCGGAGGACGGGCGGCGTCCCGCCGGTCGGCATCTCGAGCAGGATCTGCGCCCGGATCGAGCGCCAGCCGCTCTCCTCGCCCTGCCAGAACGGCGAGTTCGCGGCGGCGGCGAGCAGCCCGGGCAGGCTCGGCACGATCCCCTCGAACGCACGCAGGCAGGTCTCGGGATCGGGCAGCGAGACGTGGACGTGGAGCCCGCAGACGACCTGCCGGTGGAGCCCCGGCCCGAGCTCGGCTCTCATCCTCCGGTAGCGGTCGACCGGGACGATCGGAACGGCACCGCGCGCCGTCGGATGCGAGCCGACCGCGAGCACCGCGAGCCCGTGCTCGGCTGCCCGCTCGGCCACCTCGCCGCGCAGCGCGCGGAGCTCGGCCTCCGCCTCCGCAGACGTCTCGACGATTCCGGTCGCGACCTCGACGAACGACTCGAACAGCTCCGGCTTGATCCGCTCCGTCGCCTCGCCGAAGACGCGCGAGTAGCCGTCGCGCGCGGGCTCGAGCGTCTCGGCGTCGACGAGCATCAGCTCCTCCTCGACGCCGAGCCACCAGGCCGGCGCCGAGCCGAAGTTCGAGATCACCTCCCGCGGACGCCGTGCACGGGCCGGCCGGCCGCCTCCCACGCGTAGTACGACGCGCTCGGCCCGAAGCCCGACTCGTACTCGATGACGCGCGGGTTCCGGCCGACCTCCTTCGCCCGCTGCGCGTGGCGGAGGAGGTTGGGGTCGTCGCGCTCCTCCCAGACGAGCACGAGATGCGCGGCGGTCATGAACTCGGCCACGAAGACGCAGCCGGGAGCAGGGCACGGAAACGGATCGGTGCGGACGCAGAACCACCCGATGTGTTCGCTTCCGTCCTCACGCCAGAGCTCTTCGTCCGCGACCAGGTCCTGCTCGACGATCCCGGCGCCGCCGGCGTGGATCTCCTCCCGCCGCTCCACGCGGCAACGGTAGCGACAGCTTCACGGCGGTCGCTGCCCACCACGCTCCGCCTCCGGCGGATCGCGCTCCTGCACCATCCGGGTAGCCCGGTTCGGGGACGGGGAAACCTCGGGAAACCGCCGTGAACAGCCGTATCGCGCAGGTCGCCTCGGACGTTGCGATGGATCGCCGGTTTACACGGGCGGCGCGACCGGAAAGACTTCGAGGATGGCCCTCTCGAAGCTCCTCGAGTCCTGGCCTGCGTTCCGCCAGCTTCGCGAGGGAGATCCGTTCGGACTCGGGCGGGCGGTGCGGTCGCCGCGCTCGCAGCGCCTCGTGCCGCGCATCGACGAGGCGGAGCACGTCGTCCAGTCGGTCTGCCCGTACTGCGCGGTCGGCTGCGGGCAGCTGATCTACGTCTCCGGAGGCGAGGTCACGCACATCGAGGGCGACCCGGCGTCGCCGATCTCCCGGGGCCGGCTGTGCCCCAAGGGCCAGGCCTCGAAGAGCTACGTGCAGAGCCCGCTGCGCGAGTACAGGGTCAAGTACCGGCGGCCGTACGGCACCGAGTGGGAGGAGCTCTCGCTCGACGACGCGATGGACATGATCGCGGAGCGGATCATCCGCACCCGTGCGGAGACCTGGCGGAGGCGGACCCCGGGCGGCGCGCCGGCCAACCGCACCATGGCCATCGGGAACCTCGGCGGCGCCACCCTGGACAACGAGGAGAACTACCTGATCAAGAAGCTGATGGTGGGCCTCGGGATCGTCCAGGTCGAGAACCAGGCGCGTATATGACACAGCTCCACGGTGCCCGGTCTGGGCACCTCGTTCGGACGAGGCGGGGCCACCACCTTCCAGCAGGACCTGCAGAACGCCGACTGCATCCTGATCATGGGCTCGAACATGGCCGAGAACCACCCGGTCGGCTTCCAGTGGGTGATGGAGGCCAGGGAGCGCGGCGCGAAGGTCATCCACGTCGACCCGCGGTTCACGCGGACGAGCGCGATGGCGACGAAGCACGTCGGGATCCGGGCGGGGAGCGACATCGCCTTCCTCGGCGGCATCGCGAGCTACCTCCTCGAGAACGACCTCTACTTCCGCGAGTACGTCGAGCGCTACACGAACGCGCCGGTGATCATCGACGAGCGCTTCGTCGACACCGAAGAGGGCGACGGGGTCTTTTCCGGCTGGGATCCCGAGGTCGGCCGCTACGACATCGAGTCGTGGCGCTACGAGGGGATGAAGGTCCACGGCGCCGCCGGGCAGCGGGGCGAGGGCTTCGCGGCGAGCGGCGAGCAGTCCGGCGAGGGCGCCGCCGGCGGCGGGCTGCGGCACGGCGAGCCGCCGGCGGAGGACCCGTCGCTCCAGCATCCGCGCTGCGTCCTCCAGATCCTCAAGCGCCACTACCGGCGCTACACGCCGGAGCTCGTCGCCGAGACGTGCGGCTGCACCGCCTCGGACTTCCTCGAGGTGTGCCGGACGCTCGCCGAGAACTCGGGCCGGGAGCGGACGAGCGCCTTCTGCTACGCGGTCGGGTGGACGCAGCACACCGTCGGCGTCCAGACCATCCGCACGGCCGCGATCGTCCAGCAGCTGCTGGGGAACATCGGCCGCCCGGGCGGCGGAATCCTCGCGCTGCGCGGCCACGCGTCGATCCAGGGCTCCACCGACATCCCGACGCTCTACAACATCCTTCCCGGCTACCTGCCGATGCCGCACACGCTGAGCTACCCGACGTTCAGCAGCTTCGTCGCGGCGAACACGGCTCCGACGGGCTGGTGGGGATACTTCGAGTCGTACTGGGTGAGCCTGATGAAGGCGTACTTCGGCGAGCACGCCACGGCCGAGAACGACTGGCTGTTCGAGCAGCTGCCGCGAGTGGACAGCGACAACTCCGCCTACTTCACCGTCCGCCAGATGCTCGAGGGAGAGGTGAAGGGCTACATCATCGCGGGCGAGAACCCGGCGGTCGGGAACGCGAACGGCAGGGCGCACCGGCTCGGGCTCGCGAAGCTCGACTGGCTCGTCGTACGCGACGTCGTCGAGATCGAGTCGGCGTCGTTCTGGTACGACAGCCCGGAGGTCGAGTCGGGCGAGCTGGAACCAGGCCGGATCCCGACGGAGGTCTTCTTCCTGCCGGCCGCGACGCACACCGAGAAGGACGGCTCGTTCACGAACACGCAGCGGCTGCTGCAGTGGCACGCGCAGGCGGTCGAGCCGAAGGAGGACTGCCGCTCGGAGCTCTGGTTCTACTTCCACCTCGGACGGCTGATCAAGCAGAAGCTCGCGGACTCGGAGGAGGAGCGGGACACGCTGATCAAGGCGCTGCGCTGGGACTACCCGACGCACTCGGCGATCGAGGAGCCCGACGCCGAGTCGGTGCTGCAGGAGGTCAACGGCCGGGAGATCGAGAGCGGCGAGCTCCTCTCCGGCTTTCCCCGGCTGAAGAAGGACGGCTCGACGCTCTGCGGCTGCTGGATCTACTGCGGTTGCTTCGCGGACGGGATCAACCAGACGGCGCGCAAGAAGCCGCACTCAGAGCAGGAGAGCTACGTCGCGCCGGAGTGGGCGTGGGCGTGGCCTGCGAATCGCCGGATCATCTACAACCGGGCCTCCGCCGACCCCGACGGCAAGCCGTGGTCGGAACGGAAGCGGTACGTGTGGTGGGACGCCGAGCAGGGCCGCTGGACCGGTCTCGACACGCCGGACTTCAAGGCCGACAAGGACCCCCGGTACGTGCCTCCCGACGGCGCGACCGCGGACGACGCCATCGCCGGCGACCACCCGTTCATCATGCAGGCGGACGGGCGCGCCTGGCTCTACGTCCCCCAGGGCCTCGAGGACGGCCCGCTGCCGACGCACTACGAGCCGCACGAGTCGCCCTTCGGCAACCCGCTCTACTCGCAGCGCGCGAACCCGCGCCGCCAGCAGTACAAGGGCCTCGCCGAGGATCCGTACAACCCGGTCGACGGCGAGCCCGGCGCCGAGGTCTATCCGTACGTCGTTACGACCTACCGCGTGACCGAGCACCACACGGCCGGCGGGATGACGCGCTCGATCCCCTACCTCGCCGAGCTGCAGCCGGAGATGTTCTGCGAGGTCCACCCCGATCTCGCGCGGGAGGTCGGCCTCGACCACGGCGGCTGGGCGACGATCTACACCTCGCGCTCGGCGATCGAGGCGCGCGTCCTCGTCACCGACCGGATGCGGCCGGCGCGGACGAAGGACGGCCGGACGGTGCACCAGGTCGGCCTGCCCTACCACTGGGGGAGCAAGGGCCTCGTCACCGGCGACTCGGCGAACGATCTCGCCCACATGGCGCTCGACCCGAACGTCCACATCCAGGAGGTCAAGGCGTTCACGTGCGGGATCAAGCCCGGCCGCCGGCCGCGGGGAGCCGCGCTGCCCCGCTTCGTCGCCGAGCTCCGCGAGCAGGCGCACTCGAGGCGCGAAGCGGATCCGCACGTCGAGCCCGAGGAAGCCAGGAAGACCACGTGAGCATCCTCGAGACGGCCCGGCCGGACGGTTGGGAGTCGTACGGCGACGAGCAGAAGGAGCGCGTCGGCTTCTTCACCGACACGTCCGTCTGCATCGGGTGCAAGGCGTGCGAGGTCGCCTGCAAGGAATGGAACCTGATCCCAGACGACGGCCACGTCTGGACCGGGAACTCGTACGACCACACGTCGCAGCTCGGCGCGAACTCGTGGCGCCATGTCGCCTTCATCGAGCAGCGCAAGCCCTTGCGGGGAGACGACGGCGGCGACGCGCTGCGCTGGCTCATGTCCTCGGACGTCTGCAAGCACTGCACGCACGCCGCCTGCCTCGACGTCTGCCCGACGGGCTCGCTCTTCCGCACCGAGTTCGGGACGGTCGTCGTCCAGCAGGACATCTGCAACGGCTGCGGCTACTGCGTCCCCGCCTGTCCGTTCGGCGTCCTCGACAGGCGCCATCTCGCGCCGGCTCCCGACCTGCCGGCCTTCACGAAGAAGGACGGCCGGGTCTGGAAGTGCACCCTCTGCTACGACCGGCTCAAGGGCGGGCACGAGCCCGCGTGCGCGAAGGCCTGCCCGACGAAGTCGATCCAGTTCGGGCCGCTCGACGAGCTGCGCGAGCGCGCGGACGCCCGGCTCGAGAAGCTCGACGCCGAGGGCTGGAACGGCGCCCAGCTGTACGGCCGCGACCCGGACGACGGCGTCGGCGGCTTCGGCGCCTTCTTCCTCCTGCTCGACGACCCCGAGGTCTACGGGCTGCCGCCGGACCCGGTCGTGACGACCCGCGACCTGCCGGCGCTCTGGGGGAACATGGTCGCCGCCGCAACCGCCCTCGTCGGCGGGATCGCGCTGCTCACGCTGCTGGGAGGGAGGCGATGAGCGCGTCGCCGAACGGCTCGATCACCGCGCTCGGCAGCGAGATGCGCTCGTACTACGGCCGGCCGGTGATCAAGGAGCCGGTGTGGACGTGGGAGATCCCGACCTACTTCTTCACCGGCGGGCTCGCGGGGGCATCGGCCGTCCTCTCGAGCTCGGCGAGACTCACGGGAAACGAGAAGCTCGCGCGGACGGCCCTGTACGTCGGGGCGGTCGCCGACCTCGTGTCGCCGGCGCTGCTCATCTCCGACCTCGGCCGGCCCGAGCGCTTCCACCACATGCTGCGCGTCGTCAAGGTCACCTCGCCGATGAACGTCGGCTCGTGGGTGCTGCTCGTGAGCGGCGGCGCCTCGAACACGGCCGCCGTGCTCGAGCTGCTCGAGTGGCTGAGGCCCGTGAAGGCAGCCGCGGAGGCGGTCTCCACGCTCGCCGGCCCGCTCCTCGCGACCTACACGGGCGTCCTCGTCGCGAACACCGCCGTGCCGGTGTGGCACGAGGGACGCCGCGAGCTGCCCTGGATCTTCGGTGCGAGCGCCGCCGCGAGCGCGGGCGCGGCGGCATGTCTCTTCCTCCACCCGCGCGAGGCCGGGCCGGCGAGGCGGGTGGCGATCGCCGGCGTACTCGCCGAGGGGGCGCTGATGCAGGCGATGGAGCTGCGGCTCGGGACGGTCGGCGAGGTCTACCGCCAGGGAGCCGCGGGCAAGCTCGCCCGGGCGGCGAAGGGGCTCGCAACGGCGGGCGCGATGCTGCTCTGGAAGCGGGGGCGGAAGAGTCGCGCGGCCGCTGTGGCAGGCGGCGCGCTCGTCTGCGCCGGGGAGCTCTGCCTGCGCTGGGCGGTCTTCGAAGCGGGGAAGCAATCGGCGCGCGACCCGAAGTACGTCGTCGAAACGCAGCGCACGCGTGCCGAGCGGCACGGAACGAGGGCGACGACGAAGCCTGGTCAAGGGCGGGGGCCCGCGACGCGCGGCGCGTGACCGACGGCCCGCTCTAAGATCGAGCTATGGAGCAGCTGCGCGTCGGCGACGAGAGGTACGGGTTGCACAGGCTCGACGCGAGCGCTGCGCGCCTCCCCTACACGCTGCGGATCCTGCTCGAGAACGTCCTCCGAAACGGGAGCGAGGCAGAGGTCGAGGCGGTCGCGGGCTGGGTCGCGGACGCCGAGCCGTCGCACGAGGTCTCCTTCGTCCCGGGCCGGGTGCTCCTGCAGGATTTCACCGGCGTCCCGGCCGTCGTCGACCTCGCGGCGATGCGCGACGCGATGCGGGACCAGGGCGGCGACCCGGAGAAGATCAACCCGCTGATCCCGGCCGAGCTCGTGATCGACCACTCCGTCCAGGTGGACGAATTCGCGTCGCGGCTCGCGATCGAGCGGAACGTCGAGCTCGAGTTCGAGCGCAACCGTGAGCGCTACGCCTTCCTCCGCTGGGGCCAGAGCGCGTTCGACAACTTCAAGGTCGTGCCGCCGAACACGGGCATCGTCCACCAGATCAACCTCGAGTACCTCGCGCGCCTCGTCGAGGTGCGCGACGGCGTCGCCTTCCCCGACACGCTCGTCGGCACCGACTCGCATACGACGATGGTGAACGGCCTCGGCGTGCTGGGCTGGGGCGTCGGCGGGATCGAGGCCGAGGCGGCGATGCTCGGCGAGGCGCTCTCGATGCTCGTGCCGCAAGTGGTCGGCTTCCGGCTCACGGGCGGGCTGCAGGAGGGCGCGACCGCGACCGACCTCGTGCTCACGGTCACCGAGATCCTCCGCCGCACCGGCGTCGTCGGCAAGTTCGTCGAGTACTTCGGCCCCGGCGTCGGCTCGCTCGCGCTCGCCGACCGCGCGACGCTCGGGAACATGAGCCCGGAGTACGGCGCGACGTGCGGCTTCTTCCCCGTCGACGACGTCACGCTCGCGTACCTGCGGCTGACCGGCCGCAGCGAGGAGCGGATCGCGCTCGTCGAGGCGTACTGCAAGGAGAACCTGCTCTGGCACGAGCCCGAGGAGCATCCGGAGTACTCGCAGGTGGTCGAGCTCGACCTCGGCGACGTCGAGCCGTCGCTCGCCGGGCCGCGGCGCCCGCAGGATCGCGTCCCGCTCGCGCGCGCGAAGGAGGCGTTCGTCGAGTCGCTCGACACGTTCGGGGTGGAGTACACGAATGGGACGTACGACAAGGAGATTGCCGACTCGTTCCCGGCGAGCGACCCGCCGACGGGCGACGGCGTGGGCGACGCCGACCCCGTCCCCGCCCACACGGCCGCCCTCGAGAAGAAACGCGTCGCCGTCGAGGGCGAGGAGTACGCGCTCGAGCACGGCTCGGTCGTGATCGCCGCGATCACGTCCTGCACGAACACGTCGAACCCGTCGGTGATGGTCGCGGCCGGCCTGCTCGCGCGGAACGCGGTCGAGCGCGGGCTGACGCGCCGGCCGTGGGTCAAGTCCTCGCTCGCGCCGGGCTCGAAGGTCGTGAGCGAGTACTACCGGGCGTCGGGGCTCGACGGCTACCTCGACGAGCTCGGCTTCAACACTGTCGGCTACGGCTGCACGACGTGCATCGGGAACTCCGGGCCGCTGGCCGAGCCGATCGCGGCCGCCGTGAACGAGGGCGAGCTCGTCGTGTGCGCCGTCCTCTCGGGCAATCGCAACTTCGAGGCGCGGATCCACGGCGACGTGAAGGCGAACTACCTCGCCTCGCCGCCGCTCGTCGTCGCGTACGCGCTCGCCGGCCGCATGGACGTCGACCTGCTCGAGGAGCCGCTCGGGCAGGCGCCGGACGGGGCGGACGTCTTCCTCCGCGACATCTGGCCGAGCCGCGAGGAGATCGACGCCGTGATCGGGGAGTCGGTGCGCGGGGAGATGTACGAGGACGTCTACTCGGATGTGTTCGGCGGAGACGAGCGCTGGCGCTCGCTCGAGACGCCGGAGGGCGAGCTCTACGCCTGGGATCCCGACTCGACCTACGTCCGGCTGCCGCCGTACTTCGAGGGCATGCCGCGCGAGCCGTTGCCGGTCGACGACGTCGAGGGCGCACGCTGCCTCGTGATGGTCGGCGACTCGGTCACGACCGACCACATCTCGCCGGCGGGAGCGATCCGCCCCGACTCGCCGGCCGGGCGGTATCTCGTCGAGCACGGCGTCGAGCGGCGCGCCTTCAACTCGTACGGCTCGCGCCGCGGCAACCACGAGGTCATGGCGCGGGGCACGTTCGCGAACGTGCGGCTCAAGAACCTGCTCGTCCCCGGCAGCGAAGGCACGTGGACGGTGCACCTGCCCGACGGCGACGAAGGGACGATCTACGACGTCGCCGAGCGCTACCGCGCCGAGGGCGTCCCGACGATCGTGCTCGCCGGCAAGGAGTACGGATCGGGCTCCTCGCGCGACTGGGCCGCGAAGGGGCCGAACCTGCTCGGCGTCCGTGCGGTGATCGCGGACTCGTACGAGCGGATCCACCGCTCGAACCTGCTGATGATGGGCATCCTGCCGCTCCAGTTCATGCCGGGCGAGTCGCCGGCGTCGCTCGGGCTGAGCGGCCGCGAGGAGTTCTCCATCGTCGGCGTCGACGGCGGCGATGCGGAGGAGGTGACCGTGCGCGCCGACGAGAGGGAGTTCCGGGCACGCGTGCGGCTCGACACGCCGCGCGAGCGGGAGTATCTCCGCCACGGCGGCATCCTCCGCTTCGTCCTGCGACGACTGCTCGCCGAGGGCTAGGAGACCGTCGCGGACAGGCCTCTTCTCGTCGTCGTCCAGGGGCCGCCGGCCGCCGGCAAGACGACGATCGCGCGCGCAATCGCCGCCGATCTTCGGCTTGCGCTGGTCGAGAAGGACACGGTCAAGGAGGCGCTCTTCGACGGGATCGGCACCGGCGACCTCGAGTGGTCGCAGCGGCTCGGGGCAGGGACGTACCTCGCCATGCTCGGAATCGCGGAGCAGTCGGTCGCGGCCGGCGGGAGCCTCGTCCTCGAGGCGAACTTCGTCCGCGGCAGCGAGTTCGCCGAGCGGCTCGCCGCGCTTCCCGCGCGATTCGTCCAGGTGTACTGCACGGCCCCGCTCGAGCTGCTGCTCGACCGCTACGGAGCGCGCGAGCGGCATCCCGGCCACGTCGACACCGAGCGCATCGCCGCTCTGCGGGGGGCCGTCGAGACGGGGCGCCACGACCCGCTCGACCTGCCGGGCGAGACGATCCGCGTCGACACGTCCGAGCCGGTCGACACGACGTCGCTGCTCGCGCGTGTGCGGCGGGCGGCGCTCTGGCAGGCGGTCGGCGACACGGTGGGCCAACCCACCGAGACGACGCCGCTGACGGAGAAGGTGCGCGACTCTGCGTGGCGGATCACGGACGCAGACGTTGCGGGCATGTCCGCCGACGAGCTCTACGAGACGGTCCTCCCCGTCGCGTTCGCAGCCGCGGGCGAGGCGAGACGGCGCGCGCACGAGGCGATCGATGCGGGTTGAGCTCGAGCATGCGCCGGAGACGGCGGCGGAGATCGATCGGCTCCGTGAGCGGGACGGGTACGTCTCCGACATCTCGCTCGCGCTCCGCTACCGGCCCGAGCTCTTCGCGCGGCCCTTCGGGGCGTTTCTCCAGGACGTGATGAAGGGCCCGAGCGTCTGGACGGAGGCCGAGCGCGAGCTCTTCGCCGCGTTCGTCTCGGCTCAGAACCAGTGTCCGTTCTGAACGGAGTCGCACGGCGCGGTCGCGTCGTACTCCCTCGGAGACCCCGCCCTCGTCGACGCCGTCCTCGCCGACTACCGCACCGCTCCCGTCGATGAGCGGCTGCGTGGCGCGCTCCACTTCCTCGCCACCATCGACCCGCAGCCGGCGCTCGCCGCGGGCGTCTCGCGCCAGGCGCTGCGAGACGCGGCCGAGGTCAAGGCCGGATTCGACCTGATCACGCGCTTCGCCGACGCGATCGGCGCGAAGCCCCACTCGGAGCAGGGCCTCACCCGCGAGCAGGCGATCGCCCACGAGGCGCGCTTCTTCGACTCGGGCTACGCCTAGCCCAGTTCCGGCCGGTAGCAGCTACTGCACGTCTTCGTGACCTGCGAATGTGGCTTGGCACGGCCCGTGAACGAGGATGCGCAAGGCCGGCGTGACGGTTTTGTGACGGTACCTGCTACCGGTCGATGGCGGCCCGCGCCGCCCGCTGCGGGCGGGCGTAGCGAGCGCAGCGGCTACTCGGCCACGTCCTCTCGTTCGGCGGGAAGGGCCAGCGCGATCGGGATGACTGCCGCGAGCGCCGCGGCGAAGAGCGCCATCGCCCAGCGAGCCGACGCCTGCTCGATGACGACGCCGCTCACGAGAGGTGCGAGCGCCGCAAGCCCGGTCGCAATCTGCATGAGGCCGTTCGTGACGCGTCCGTGCAGCGCCGGCGGGCTCCGCCGGAGCAGGATCGCGAAGAGCGCCGCGTTGGTCGCCGGAGAGAGCACGAGCGGGACGGCGAGCGGCAGCGCCACCGCGGGCGACGGCATGACCGCGGCGGCGAGCAGCAGCAGCGCCGCGCCTGCGACGCTGAGGAGGAGGATCGCCTGCTGCACCGAGACGCGGATGCGGAGCCACGGCGCGAGGATCGCGCCCACGATGCCTCCCACCATGATCACCGCCTCGGCGCCGCCGATCACCGCCGCCGACACGCCGTTCCTGCGCAGTCCGAGGATGACGGTGTAGATCGCCCCGTTGAACGCGAAGTTGATCAGCGGAGCCTGGATGAGCACGGCGCGCAGGAGGGAGTCGCGCCAGAGGTGCCTCAGACCCTCGAACGACTCGGCCCAGAGGCCGCGACGCGACGCGGGATCCGCGCTCGAGCCGAAAGCGCCCCTCAACCGCGCGGAAGTGAAGACCGAGATCGCGTAGGAGACGGCGTCCGCGACGAACGGAACGACCCGGCCGAGCCCGTAGAGGACGCCGCCCAGCGGCGGCCCGACGAGGTTGGCGGCGTACTGCCGGCCCTCGCTCACCGCCCACGCCGACTCGAGCTGCTCGTCCGCGACGATCAGCGGCAGGGCGGCGTTCGAGGCCGGGGTGAACAGCGTGTCCCCGATTCGGTCGACCACCGCGACGACGAGCACGACCGGCCACGCGACGGCACCGACGGCGACGAGCGCCGCCAGCACCGCGAGCGCGACCGCCCGCCCGCCGTCGCAGGCGATCATCGCGCGGCGGCGATCCAGACGGTCGGCCAGCGCGCCCGCCGGCAGCCGCACGAGGAACGCCGCGCCGCTCGCCGCCGTCCCCACGGCCCCGGCGATCACCGCCGAGCGGGTGAGGGCGAACACGAGCAGCGGGTACGCGAGCCAGCCCATCTGCGACCCGAGGTCGGAGAGGATCTGGCCGATCCAGAGCAACCGGAAGTTCCGGTTGCCCCGCAGGGCAGCCAGCGCGGCACGCGCCCCCGAGTTGTCACCAGCCGCGCCGATGGAGGCAGGCTACAACCGCGTCCGGGAGTCGACCCCCGGGACGTCGCGGCCATCGACCGCGTCCTTCCGCACCCTGCGCCCGTACACTCGCCCGTCGGTGGACGAACGGACGCCGAGCTGGGGAATCACGCCGGTCCCGGAGCGCCTCCAGCTCCTGGGCGCGCTCGACTCGACGCTGCTCTGGGGGAACCTCTCGGTGTCGCTCCTCGTGATCGTGATCGGGGCGCTGCTCGTGCCGGCGCTCTCGCTGCGCGACGCGCTGCTCGCGATCGTCGTCGGCGCGGTCGCCGGCAACGTCCTGCTCGGGATCGCGGCCGCGATCGGCGCCGACGCACGCGTCCCCGGCATGGTGCTGCTCCGCGCGCCCCTCGGGCGGCAGGGCTCGTGGCTGCCGACGACGCTCAACGTCGCGCAGAACGTCGGCTGGTCGACCTTCGAGCTCATCATCATCGCGACGGCCGCGGCGGCGGCCTCGAACCGCCTCTTCGGCTGGCAGGGGCGATGGTTCTGGACGATCGTCTTCGGCGCCCTCAGCTGGGCGCTCGGGATGCTCGGACCGATCGGCTTCGTCCGCCGCTACCTGCGCAAGGTCGCCTCGTGGGCACTGCTCTTCTCGATGGGCTACCTCACGTACTGGGCGGTCTCGACCTCGCACCTGCACGCGTTCTGGGCCGCTCCGGGGAAGGGCGGCTTTCCGAGCTTCGGCCAGGCGGTCGACCTCGTGATCGGCAGCGTCGTGTCGTGGACGCCCCTCGCTGCGGATTACACGCGCTTCGCGCGCGACCGCCGCAGCGCCGGGATCGGAGCCGGACTCGGCTACTTCGTGCCGACGATCTGGTGCATCGGTCTCGGCATCCTCATCGTGCTGGCGCGCCGCGTCTCCGACGCGCAGGCGCTGCCTGCGGCCGTCGCTGCGGCGGGCGGAATCGCGTTCGCGGCGCTGATCGCGATCACGATCGACGAGAGCGAGAAGGCGTTCGCCGACATCTACTCGACCGCCGTCTCGCTCCAGAACTTCCTGCCACGCGTCTCGCAGAAGCTCCTGATCACGCTCGTCTCCGCGCTCGCGACCGGGCTCGCGATCGCGCTCGACCTCGGCAACTACCAGGACTTCCTCTACCTGCTCGGCTCGTTCTTCGTCCCGCTCCTCGGCGTCCTCCTCGCCGACTGGGTCGCCGGCGGCCTGCACTACACGCGCGAGGACGTGTTCGACGGGCCGGCGTGGCGGCCGGCGGGGATCATTGCCTGGCTCGCCGGCTTCGGGCTCTACCAGTGGCTCTCGCCCGTCGGCCCGTCGTGGTGGACGAGCCTCGTCAGGCACACCCACCCGGGGAACGTCACGTTCACCGCGTCGCTGCCGAGCTTCGCCCTCGCCTTCCTGCTCACGGCGGGGCTTACGCTTGCCGCTCGTGCGACCGCTCGGCGTCATCGGCCCACTTGCACGTGACATCGTCGCCGGCGCTCAACCGCGCGTGGGCGGCGGGCCGTGGCACGCGGGCCGGGCGCTGCGGGCGCTCGGCCGGGACGCCGTGCTCGCGGTCAAGTGCGGAGCCGAGGAGCGCGACTCCTACCTGCGCCGGCTCGCGACGCTCGGGCTGCCCGCCGCGCTCTCGGCGGCCGGCGAGACGACCGCCTTCTCCTTCCGCTACGACCCGGACGGGCGGCGGGAGATGCGGGTCGAGGCGATCGGCGAGCCGTGGGACGAGGACGACGAGCCGTCGCGGCTGCTCAGCCGCGTCGAATGGCTGCACGTGACGCCGCTCCTGCGCGACGACTTCCCGCCCGAGCTGCTCGGCCGGCTCGCGCGCGGCCGGCGCCTCCTGCTCGATGCGCACGGCCTCGTGCGGCGGCGGAAGCTCGGGCCGGTCGAGCTCGACGGCGAGTTCGATCGCGGCCTGCTGCAGCACGTCTCGATCCTCAAGCTCGCCGAGGAGGAGGCGCGGGCGATCGTCGGCGACGGCGACCTCGAGGAGCTGCGCGGCCTGGGCGTTCCCGAGATCCTCGTCACGTTCGGCGCCGAGGGCTCGCTCGTGCTCACGCGCGGGACGAGCGAGCGCATCCGCACCCACGCCCTCGCGGCCGACCCGACCGGCGCCGGAGACGGCTTCGCCGCCGCCTACCTCGCCGGGCGCGCCGGCGGGCACTCGCCGGCCTCGGCCGCACGGCGCGCGAGCGCGCTCGTCTCCTCGCTGCTGACGACGGCGGCGCCGCGGTGATCGCGGCGGTCGGCACAGTGGCCGGCGTCTTCCTCGTCGACGTCGAGGCCGAGACGCCGATCGGCGAGGGACAGGAGGTTCCGGCGAGCCAGCGGCCGGACGTGGCGCTGCCACGGGTCGTGGCGGCCGCGCAGGCGGGCTCGACCGTGGTTGCCGTCGTCGAGCGGCGGCCGCCGCTCATGCTCTCGCACGACGGCGGCTCGACCTGGCGCGAGGCGGGCGGCGGCCTGCCGCCGGGGTTCGCGGTCGCCGTCGCCGAGGACGATCCAGACCGGATCCTCTACGCCGCGCGCAACCGGCTCTACGTCTCGACCGACGGCGGCGTCTTCTGGCGCTCGCTGCCGTTCGAGCTGCCGGACGTGCTCGCGGTCGGCTGGATCGACTGAAGCCATTCGCGGACTTCCCGCGGCGAGCGGAGTCGCACGACGTCGAGGTGCGTCAACGGCGCGAGCCGGGGCGGCCACTTCTTCCGGTGCGTCCCGTGGCGCGTGAGCACCCACCAGACGATGGAGTCCCGCGAGAAGGCGATGCGGAACGACTCGCGGTTGCCGTTCCACAGCTCCTCTCGAGTCCACGAGCGGCGCAACGTCCGCCAGAGGACGCGCCGGAGGGCCGTCCTGCGCGGCAGGTCGAGGAACACGACCGTGTCCGCGTGCTGCAGCACGAACGTGCCGAGCTTGCCGTGGTAGTTCCCGTCCGCCACCCAACCGTGGGACGCCGCCTCGAGCGCGGCGCGGACGCGCGACTGGAACACGTCGGCGGGCGCCTCCTGCCAGCCGGGATCGTGGTGGAGCGCGTCGAGCTCGATGTGCGGGACGCCGAGCTTCCGCGCAAGCTCGCGCGCGAGCGTCGTCTTGCCGGTGCAGGAGCCGCCGATGACGGAGACCCGCCTCATGACCAAGTTGCAATTTGCAACTTGGTCATGGCAGCCGGAGCTCGCCGCGGGCGACGACGACGGCGGAGCCGCCGACGTCGACCTGCTCCGGCGAGTGCGCGACGGCATGGAGCGTCGACGGCCGCCCGACCTCGGCGCCCTGGTGGATCTCGATCTCCTCGCCGAAGCCGATCCGGCCGTGACGCGCGAGATGGAGCGCGAGCGGCCCGGCCGCCGAGCCCGTCGCCGGATCCTCGTCGACGCCGTGGGCCGGCGCGAAGACGCGCGCGCGCCAGGCGTCGCCCTCGCGCGCGAAGCAGGCCGTCCCGTACGGCGAGAGCTCCTTCAGCGCGCCGAAGTCCGGGCGCAGCGCCACGACCTCCTCCGGCGAGCCGAGCTCGACGAAGACGTGGCCCGGGCCCTGGTGGTAGACCTCGACCGGAAGTCCGGAGGCCCCGACTCCGAGCAGGGCCAGCAGCTCCTCGGCTCGTTCGTACGGCTCCCAGCCGAACGACGGCTGCCGCATCCAGCCGAAGACGATCCGCGAGCCGTCCCGCTCGAGCCGGATCGGCACGACGCCGCGCCCGGTCTCGAGCCGGATCTCATCGAGCTGGAGCGGTCCCGAGAGGACGAACGCCGACCCGAGCACGGGATGCCCGGCGAACGGAAGCTCGAGCGTCGGCGTGAAGATCCGGATCCGCACGTGGCCCTCGCCGTCCGCCGGATAGACGAAGACCGTCTCGGAGTAGTTCATCTCCCGCGCGACCGGCTGCAGCCGCTCCTCGGGGATCTGCGTCGCGTCGGTGAAGACGGCGACCTGGTTGCCGGCGAGCGGCACGTCGGTGAAGACGTCCGCGACGACGTAGCGGAAGGTCGGCATGCCGCGACTGTAACCGGCGAACGTCTCTATCCTGGCGTGCGGATGCGTGCGATCGAGGTCAGCGGCCTCCGCAAGTCGTACGGTGACCTCGAAGCGGTGCGCGGGGTCGACTTCGCGATCGAGGAAGGCGAGGTGTTCGGCCTGCTCGGCCCGAACGGCGCGGGCAAGACGACGACGGTCGAGATCCTCGAGGGCTACCGCGCGCGGGACGCGGGCGAGGTGCGCGTGCTCGGCTCCGACCCCGAGCGGCCGGCATCCGACTTCCGCGAGCGGATCGGCGTCGTGCTGCAGCAGTCGGAGCTCTGGGCGAACCTCACCGTGCGCGAGACGCACACGATCTTCGCCGGCTACTACCGCGCGCCGCGCGACGCCGACGAGGTGATCGCGCTCGTCGGCCTCGAGGAGAAGGCGGGCGCGCGGGTCAAGTCGCTCTCCGGCGGCCAGAAGCGCCGCCTCGATCTCGGCATCGCGCTCGTCGGCGACCCCGACCTCGTCTTTCTCGACGAGCCGACGACGGGCTTCGATCCGCAGGCGCGCCGCGCGGCGTGGGAGATGATCCGCTCCCTCCGCTCGCTCGGCAAGACGGTGCTCCTCACGACCCACTATCTCGACGAGGCCGAGCAGCTCGCCGACCGCGTCGCCGTCCTGCGTGAGGGACGGATCATCCGCGTCGGCACGCCGGCCGAGCTGACCACGACCGAGCTGCAGACGGAGATCAGCTTCCGGCGCGACGGAGAGGACGTCCTCATCCACACGGAGGAGCCGACGCGCTTGCTGGCGGAGCTGACCGCCGACGCGGTCGCGCGCGGCGAGGAGCTCGAGGGCCTCCAGGTGCGGCGGCCCTCGCTCGAGGAGGTCTATCTCGCGCTCACCGCCGAGGAGGAGGCCGAGGTGTGATCGCCGAGACCGCCGACGCCGCACGGGTCGCGGTGCGCCGCCCGCGCCGCCTCTTCGTTCACCAGCTCCGCACCGAGCAGCTCGTGTTCTGGCGCAGCCGCGAGGCGGCGTTCTTCATCTTCCTCTTCCCGCTGCTGCTCTTCCTGCTGCTCGGCTCGGTCTACTCGAAGCGATACGAGGGCAGGCCGGCGTCGTGGGCCGTCCTCGCCGGCCTCGTCGGCTACGGCTGTGCGAACACCGCCTTCGCCGGGCTCGCCATCCAGCTCGTCCTGCGGCGCGAGGGCGGGATTCTCAAGCGGCTCCGCTCGACGCCGCTGCCGCCGGCCACGTACGTCGTCGCCCTGCTCTCCTCGACGCTGCTCGTCTTCGCGTTGCAGACCGTCGCCCTCTTCCTGCTCGGCCGCGCGCTCTACGGCACGCCGTTCCCGAGCGCGATCGGCTCATTCGTCGCGACGATCGTGATCGGCGCCGCGGTGTTCGCCGCGCTCGGGGTCGCCACCGCTTCGGCGATCCGCTCCGCGGAGGGCTCGTCCGCCGCCGTCAACTTCATCCTCCTGCCGATGGCCTTCCTGAGCGGTGGATTCGGGCCGACCAACGGCTATCCCGCCGTCCTGCGCGCGATCGGCGACGCACTGCCGCTCAAGTACTTCGTCCAGCTCGTCAACGCGGTCTACCTCCACGGCCAGGGCTTCTGGACGCAGCCCGAGGCGCTCATCGTGCTCGGCGCGTGGGGGGCGGTCGGCCTGGCGATCGCCGCGACCCGCTTCCGCTGGGAGCCGCGTGAGCGTTAGCGCCGGCGAGCCCGCGCGGAGCAGCGGCGATCACTGGCTCGGCGCCGTCGCGTAGGTCACCGTCACCGTCGCCTGCGACGTCTGCGTCCCCGGCTCGATCTTCACCGAGGGGGCGGCCGCCGCCGGCGCGAGCTCGTCCTCGTACGGGAGTGGATTGGCCTGCCCGCCTCCCTCGGTCACCGTCTGCACGGCGCCGAGCGTGACGCCCGAGGCGGCTGCGATCGCCTGCGCCTTCGCCTGCGCATTGGCGAGCGCCTTCTTCAGCGCCGCCGCGTAGACGGAGCTCTGGTCGGCGACCGAGAGGTTCGGGCCGTCGACGTTGTTCGCCCCGGCCGCGACCGCCGCGTCGACGACGGCGCCCGCCTCGCCGATCGGCACCGTCGCATCCACCGAGTTCGACGCCTGGTAGCCGACGATCTCGTTGCCGTCGTTCGTCGTCTGCGGCCAGAGGGAGACGTCGGTCGTCTGGATCTGCGACTCGTCGATGCCCGCCTTCCTCAGCGCCGCGACGATCGCCTGGGCCTGGTTTCCATTCCGAGCGAGCGCCTCCGTCGCGGTCGACGCCTGCGTCTGGACGCCGAAGTCGAACGAGGCCTGGTCGGGCACCGCCTTCGCGCTTCCGGTGCCGATCACGGTGATCGTCGCGTCGGCGGGCGGCGTCGTCGCCGGACGCGCGAGCTGCGGCTCGACGACTGCGGCGACGGCGCCCGCGACGACGAGCACGGCCACCACCACGAGGGTCTTGCGGAATCTGTTCATGCCCGAGATACGACACGGAGACGCAGGGCGTCACATACCACGCAAACCGTGCTACTCTGCTAAATAGCCTAGTGTGGATCAGGCGCAGCTCCTCAAGGGCGTGCTCGAGCTGGCCGTGCTGGCGGTCATCGCGCGGGGCGAGACGTACGGCTACGCGATCCTGTCCACCCTCGAGCACGCGGGGCTCGACGGAGTCGGCGACGCGTCGGTCTACGGAACGCTGCGCCGGCTCGAGCAGGCGGGACATCTCGCCTCCCGGCTCGCCGCCTCCGACAGCGGCCCGGCGCGGAAGTACTACGCCGTGACTCCGGCCGGTGCGGAGCAGCTGCGGGCCGGCACCGAGGCGTGGACGCGCATCGACGGCGCGCTGGAACGGCTGGTGAGGTCGTGACCGCAGAGTCGTACCTCCGCCTCGTCGGGCTCGAGCTCCGCGACCTGCCCTGGCGTACGAAGCGCGACCTCCCGAAGCTCGGAGAGTCAGCCATTTCGGTACGGCGTCGCCATCGAGAACACCGGCCCCTTCACAGTGAAGGTGCTCGGCACACCGGATCGTACGTCGTTCTTCTGCCCGACCAAGCTGGTGATGTCTGCGCCGCTGAAGAACTTCGGTGTCCACGGGAACTTCGTGAAGGGCCCGTACACGCCCTTCCATACGTTCGACCTGGGACCGGGCCAGGCGCGGGACCTCTTCTTCGAGGCGGCCCACCCAACCTGCGCCAAGTGGGCGGCCGGATCGACTGACGCGGTAGGCGGTCTCGGCGTCAAGTTCAGGTTCCTGTGGCGGAGCTCAACCGTCCGGCTCTTCGCTGGTCGGCTGGCCGTCGTGTGCCCGAAGGCTAAGCGGTAGCGGTCGCCGGCAGGTAGGGCGTCCAGCCGGTCGGGATCCGCGGGGCGGAAAGCTTGATGAAGAGGACGGGCGCGGGCGGGCGCGGCCTCGTCCGCAGGTGCATGCCGGCCTGCTCGAGCGTGCGGTCGCCCTTGCGCAGGTTGCACGGGGCGCACGCGGTGACGACGTTCTCCCAGATCGACTCTCCGCCCTTCGAGCGCGGCACGACGTGGTCGAGGGTCAGCCGTCCGCTCGACGTTCCGCAGTAGACGCAGCGCCAGCCGTCGCGGGCGAAGAGCGCGCGGCGCGAGATCTTGCGCTGGATCGCCCGCGGCACGCGGACGTAGTTGAGGAGCCGGATCACGTGCGGCCAGATGAAGCTGCCGCTCGCCGAGCGCAGCGGCTGGTCGAGCCGTTCGACGACCTCGGCCTTGCCCTTGTGGACGAGCACGTGGGCGCGCCGCACCGTGCAAACGTTGAGCGGCTCGTAGCTTGCGTTCAGGACGAGAACATGCTGCACCTGCGGCGAAAGGTATCAGCGAGATCCGGGACCGTGGTTACGGCGTGGAGGACGACATCGCGCGGTCGACGGCATCCTGCTCCTCCGGCGAAAGCGACACCGCGGCCTTGCCGTGCTCGAGCTCCTTCACGTAGATGCGGGCGTAGTCGCGGCCCTGGATCGCGCTGAGCACGACGCCGCTGCGCGAGTCGTCGAGCAGCGCGACCGACGCCGACTGGCGGCCGCCGGTGTTCTCGTACGCGTCGTAGCGGACGACCGCGGTGCGCGAGATCGAACCGTCGATGCGGCGGTCGACGCGTGCGAGCCCCGAGGCGATCTCGTCGACCGACCGGTGCAGGCCGTCGATGCGTCCCTGCAGCGAAACGGCGAAGTCGACCAGATCCTGCGTCCCGCCGCCGACCAGCGCGCGCTGGGCCGCCCGCACCCGGCCCAGCCGGAGGGCGAGCGAGGCGGCGAGCGCGAGGGCGACCACCGCGACGGCGGCGGCGCCGATCGCGATCCAGGCGGCGGTGGACGAGCTCAGGTGCACGGGCTACCCCTGGGCGAGGCTGAAGAGGACCGGGTAGGTCGCCGTGTTGTTGGAGAGGTTCGCCTCGCCCGGCACCTTGCCGACGGTGACCGTGATCGACGCGCTGTGCCCGAACGCGCTGTTCGGCACCTGGAGGTTCTTGAAGATCACGGTCGCCTGCTCCTTCGGCGAGATCGAGGTGACGGTCTTCTTCTGCGAGGAGACGGTGGTGCCGCCGACCCCGATCGCGAGCGTGACCGGGATGTTCCCCTCCGCGAAGTTGCCGGAGTCCTCGAACGTGACGTGGACGGCGAGACCCTGGGTCAGGACGACCGGGGTCGTGGTCCCGGTCGCGAGCGTCGTCGTCTGGCCGGCCGCGTCGATGGCGGTGCTGAGGAGCTCGCTGCCGTGCAGGCCGGTCACCTTTCCGCCCGACGAGCTCGAAGCCGGAGCGAGCCGCTGGAAGACGATCGCGAACGAGCTCGAGCTGATCACCTCGGGATTCGCGACGAACTGCGAGGTCGGGACGATCACGTCGGTGACGCCGAGGCTCTTCAGCTCCTGCATCGCCGGCTGCCGGAAGAGCTCGGTGTAGACGATGTCGCTCGAGCCGAAGAGCTGCGCCTGGCCGGCAAGCCGCGCGCCCACCGTCGCCGAGCTCGCCGACTTCGACTGTTCCAGGACGTTCACGAGGCCCGCGAGACCGAGTGCGCGCAGCTGGAAGGTGCCGAGCAGCTGCTGGTGGACGGACTGCAGCGGCCCGGGCGGCTGGATCTCCTCGGCCTTCGTGTAGTCCCGCTGCTCCTGCTGCGACCAGGCCGTGAGCTTCGCCTCGAGGGTCGCGAGCTTCAGGCTCGAGGAGCCGAGGGCGCTCGCGAACGCGGCGCCCACGCGCGCGGAGCCCTGTGCGAGCGGGCGGACAGCGTCCATGTACGACCCGTACTCGGCGTGCTTGCTCTTGCCCTGGCAGGCGCCGACCCAGAAGACGAAGCCGACGACGACGGCGATCGCCAGCGCGACGAACGCCGCGAGCCGGACGACCGCCACGCCTCCCGAGGGCGGGCCGCCCGGCCGCCGCGGCCCGCCGACGCGCCGGGGCGGCCGCCGAGGCGCCTCCTCTGTCTCCGGCTCCTCGAAGAAGTCGAGCTCGGTGTCGTGGTCGTCGAAGGTGGTCATAACCTGCTGCGCGAGCCACCACCTTACTGCGGAAGGCGAACGAGTCAGGCGGCGGCCTTGCAACCCTTGTAACGAAGCCGTCGCAGTCGTACGCTGGCGGCGGGCTCGATGGCGAAAGCATCCTCAGCGACGGGGCCGGTTGAGCGTGGGGCGCTCGCCGCGATCGCGGCCTTCTTCCTGCTGCTGCCGACGACGCCCGGGCTCGCTGCGACCGACTACCCCGTGAGCACCGGCGCCGCCGGCGCCTGCGACTACTCCGGCGCCCAGACGCTCGACACCGACACGACGCCGGTGCTCGACTGCACGACGCTCACCGTCGAGACCGGGGCGACACTGACGATCTCCGGCTCCCACATCGCAGACCTCCGCGCCACCGGACTCGTAACGATCGACGGAACGATCGACGTGATGCCCGGGACCGGCTCTGCCGATGCGAGCGGCGGAATGCCGGGTGCCGACGGCTCGGGCCCGAGCCATGGAACCGGAGGCTCGGTCGGCTCGGGCGGAACGGCGGGCAGCGAGGGCGGCGGAGGCGGCGGCGGCGGGTTGGCCGGCGGCGGCGGCGGCGGCGGGTTGACCGCCGGCGAAAACGGAGGAGCCGGAGGAGGCGCAGGCGGCGCCGGAGGATACGCGACCGGCGGCGGCGGCGGCGGGCAACCGGGCGGAACCGCCGCGGGGGCGTATGGAGCAGGCGGCGGCGGCGGCTCGTACGGCTCGCCAGGGCTCCACGTCGGATCGGGCGGCGGTGGCGGTGGAAGCTACGACGTGCTGGCCGACTTCGTGCCGGCCGGAGCCGGGGGCTCGGGCGGCGGCGCGCTCCGGATGGTCTCGCCCGACGAGATCGACATAGGGCCGTTCGCCTCGCTTCTCGCGAACGGGACGGACGGCTCGCCCGGAGGGGTCGACGTCACTCTCACCTATCACGGCGGACCGGGTGGAGGGGGCTCCGGCGGCGGGATCCTTCTCATCGCGCCGACCGTGAACATCCTCGCCAGCACCGTCTATGCGCTCGGCGGAGAGGGAGCCGGCCAGGGCACGGGCAACACAGCCGGGGGCAACGGCGACGCCGGCTGGATCGACATCGTCGCCAACTCCTACTCCTTCGGCGGCTCCGTCATCAGCCCGGCGCCGTACACCTCCCTCTACAGCGCGAGGCTTACCGTGGCGACCAGCGGAACGGGACGAGGAACCGTGACGAGCTCGCCGGCCGGGATCGACTGCGGGGGCGACTGCTCCGATGCCTTCGACGGCGGCGCCGCGGTCACCCTGTCCGCCCAGCCGGCTGCCGGCTCTGTCTTCTCGAGCTGGTCGGGCGCGTGCACCGGCACGTCGGTCAGCTGCGTCGTGACGATGAATGCCGCCCGGTCGGCCACGGCAACGTTCACCCTCGCGCCGGCTACGACGACGGCCACGACCACCGCTACGACCCCGAAGCCTTCCGCCCGCTGCACGGTGCCGCGGGTCGTCGGCCTGGCGCTGGCCAAGGCGCGTACGAGGATCGCGAAGGCGCACTGCAAGGTCGGGCACGTGAAGAAGAGCCGGTCGAGTCGCACGCGGAAGGGGAAGGTGCTCGCGCAGGACCCGAGGCACGGCAAGCGCCTGAAGGCCGGCGGCAAGGTCAACCTCACGGTAGGCAAAGGGCCGAAATAGCGTCTCCTGCGCCGAGCGCGCAGGCAGGACAGTCCGATCCGGTCGCCAATCTCCGGTCGGATGGGAGAAGCTGCGCCGGCACTCGCGACGAGCGGGCTCGTCCTCGACCGCTACCGGCCGCTCCGCCCGCTCGGCAGCGGCGGCTCGGGCTCGGTCTGGCTCGCCCGCGACGAACGGACGGGCCTCGACGTCGCGCTCAAGATCATCGCCCGCGAGGGGAAGGCCGCAGCGCGGGCGGAACGGGAGGCGGCGGCGGCGGCACGGCTGCGGCATCCCGCCTGCCTGCGGGCCTACGGCTTCGCGCGCGACGCGCGCCACGTCTACATCGCGTACGAGTACGTCCCCGGCCGCACCTTCCGCGAGACGCTGCGGGCCGGCGAGCTGCGCGACGGGGCGGCCATGGAGGCGTGCGCCCAGGTGTGCGAGGGGCTCGCGCACGCGCACGCGGCGGGAATCCTCCACCGCGATGTCAAGCCGTCGAACGTGCTCCTCGACGCATCCGAGCGCGTCCGGGCGCGGCTGCTCGACTTCGGGCTCGCGCGGATGGCGCAGTCGGAGACGCTCACCGAACAGGGCGACGTGCCCGGCACGCTCGCGTACATCGCTCCCGAGCGGCTCGCGGGCGAGGAGACGACCGCGGCGGCTGACGTCTGGGCCGTCGGCGTGATGCTGTGGGAGGCGCTCGCCGGCCGGCATCCGTTCTGGCAGGGCTCGATGCTCGACACGGCGCGGGCGATCGGCGCCGGCGCGCCGCCGCTCGCCGACCTGCGGCCCGACCTGCCGAAGCCGGTGCTGCGGCTCGTCGACCGCGCGCTCTCGCTCGAGCCCGAGCGGCGGCCGAGCGCGCGCGAGCTCGCGGCAGGGCTCCGCGGCGCCTCGACGGCGCCCAGGCGGCCGCAGCGCCGGACGGTCCAGGTGCCGGGACGGCTCGAGCCGGAGCGGGCGGCCGCCGCCGTCCTCGCGGGGCTCTTCGCGGGCTGGACGGCCGGCACGCTGCCCTTCTACCCGCACGGCTGGCCCCTCGCGCTGGGCGCCGCCTCGGCGCTCGCGACGTACTTCCGCCCGCGCGGCGGCCTCGCGCTCGCGCTCGCCGTCCCGATCCTGCCGTTCGGGAACATCTCGCTCGGGCTCGCGCTCCTCTACACGGCGCTCGCCGCCGTCTGGCTGCTGCTCTCGTGGCGGGAGCCGCACGGCGGGCTGCTCTTCGCGGTCGGCCCGCTGCTCGCGCCGCTCGCCGCCGTCGCGCTCCTGCCGCTCGCCACGGCCCGGCTCCGCCGCGGGCCCGGCCGCGCGCTCGTCGCCCTGGTCGGCGTGCTGACAGCCGCCGTCGCGGCCGGCCTGCGCCACGTCGCGCTCCCGCTCGTCGGCGGGATGCCGCCGCTCGGCGTCGGAATCGGACACGCGACCGACCCGCTCGACGTCGCCGGCTCGCTCGCCCGCGCGGCGGCGGCCCAGCGTCCCCTGTTGCTCGAGGCGCTCGTGCTCGCGCTCGTCGCGTTCGCCCTGCCGCACGCGAGCGCCCACGGCCGCGCGGGAGCGGCGGCGCTCGGCGCCGCGATGATCGCCGCGACGATCCTCGTCGCCCCGTCGGCCTCGCCGCTGCCGCTCGTCCTCGCCGCGCTGGCGGTCGGCGCCTACGCCGCGCTCGTGCCCGCGCCGAAGCGCAGTTCGTGAACCTGGTGCGCCGGGTACATTCGGGAGCGATCCAATCGTGCTGAGGGCGATCGAGCAGAGGCTGGAGCAGCTCTTCGAGGGCGTCTTCGGCCGTGCCTTCCGCACGAACGTGCAGCCCGTCGAGCTCGCGAGGAAGCTCGCGAAAGAGATGGACGACCACCGCTCCACCTCGGTGCGCCGGGTCTATGTGCCGAACGAGTTCACCGTCTTCCTCTCCGCCGGCGACCGGGAGCAGTTCGAGGGCTACGAGAACTCGCTCGTCGCCGAGCTCGAGGAGTACCTCGCCGAACACGCGCAGCGCGAGGACTTCGCACTCCTGACGCCGCCTCGCGTCATCTTCGAGACCGACGAGGATCTCGGCGTCGGCGAGTTCGGGATCGCGACGCGCATGGCGCAGTACGGCCGCCGGGACGACGGCGAGGCGCCGGAGGACGTCGAGCCGGGCGCGACGATGATCTACAAGCCGCGCACGCAGCCGACCGAGCCGGTCTCGCTCGAGGAGATGGGCGTCGACCGGCAGGTCGCGGTGCTGCGCTGGAACGGCCAGCGGCGCGTCCTCGACAGGCGCCGCTCGGTGCTCGGCCGCTCGCGCGACGCCGACGTCCAGATCGAGGATCCCAACGTGTCGCGCCGGCATGCGGAGATCGTCCAGGAGGGGTCTGCGTACTGGCTCGTCGACCTCGGCTCGACGAACGGCACCGAGGTGGACGGCCGCCGTGTCCAGCGCCTGCAGCTCGCCGACGGCGCCCGCTTCACCCTGGGCGAGACGACGGTCACCTTCTCGACCGAGCAGGAGTAGCGCATGCACCTGCTGGCGTCCACGACCGTGGCCGAGGTCCTGCTCGTGCTCAAGATCTCGTTCCTCGTCCTCCTCTACCTGTTCGTCTGGCGCGTGATCCGGGCCGCGGGCAGTGAGCGGAAGGTGCCCCACGAGGACAGCATGATCCTGACGCCCGCAGCGGCAGCCGCGGCTGGACTCGGCGCAGCCGCGTCGCGCACGTCGCCGCGGAGGGCGCTGCGGCTCGTCGTCCAGCGCAGCCCGAGCCTCGACGCAGACGAGGAGTTTCCCGTCGACTCGGTCCCGCTCACGATCGGCCGCAGCGGCCAGAACGACCTCGTGCTCGAAGGCGACGACTTCGCATCCGCCCGCCACGCCCGCATCGAGCCCCGGGGCGACGGCATCTGGGTGCAGGACCTCGAGTCGACGAACGGCACGTACGTCAACGGCCGGCGCGTCGTCGGGGCGCTGCGGCTTGCGCCCGGCGACATCCTCCGCGTCGGCGAGACCGATCTCCGCCTCGAGGAGGGCTGAGCATCGTGCCGGTCGCCCAGTACGCAGTCGCCAGCGACACCGGCAGGAAGCGGCGCCGGAACGAGGACAACTACGTCGTCGAGCCGCCGCTCTTCGCAGTCGCCGACGGCATGGGCGGCGCGCAGGCGGGCGAGGTGGCGTCGAAGCTCGCCGCGTCCGCGCTCGAGGGAGGCGCGTACGGAGCCGGCGGCCTCGAGCGCGTCGAGAGCCTGATCCAGGAGGCGAACCGGCGCGTCTACGACCGCGCGACGACCGACCCGGCCGCGTCGGGCATGGGAACGACGATGACCGTCGCGCTGGTCGAGGGGATGACCGTCGTGATCGGGCACGTCGGCGACTCGCGCGCCTATCTCCTGCGCGGGGAGCGGATGGAGCAGCTGACCGACGACCACTCCCTCGTGAACGAGCTGCTGAAGAGCGGCAAGCTCTCGGAGGAGGAGGCGCAGATTCACCCGCAGCGGAGCGTGATCACGCGCGCGGTCGGCACCGATCCCGACGTCGACGTCGACGCCTATCCGGTCGACGCGGAGGAGGGCGACATCTTCCTGCTCTGCTCCGACGGCCTGACCGACATGGTCGACGACGAGGACATCCTCGACGTGCTCTACCGGCACCGCAAGGACCTCGACCGCGCCGTCCGCGCGCTCGTCTCCGCGGCGAACCGCGGCGGCGGCGAGGACAACATCACCGTGATCGCGTTCCGCGTCTCGGGCGACGCGACCGGCGAGGAGACGATGCGGATGCCGGCGCTCGAGCCCGAGGAGCAGACCCGCGAGGCGGTGCCGCAGGAGCCGGCGGTCGACACGATGGTGATCCCGCCCGAGCGGATCGAGGCGGAGCTGCTCGACCCGGACTCCGCCGCGGCGCGCGCGGCGGCCCGCGACGAGCCACCCGGCGTGCAGCAGCGCGTTCGGCTCCTCCTCACGATGCTCGTGCTGCTGGCGGTCGCCGCCGCCCTGCTGGTCTGGGGGCTGTTGCGCTGAGCCTGCGCAATCGCGAGCTGTCGGCGCTCCTGGGGGTCGGGGTCCTGACCGCCGTCGGCTTCGCGAGCGTCTACATCGCGCTGCGGTCGCACATCTCGGCCGGTTCGCTCGGCTACGCCGTCTTCTTCTTCGCGCTCTACCTGGTCGCGCACATCGCCGTCCGGCTGACCGCGCCCCTCGCCGACCCCTACCTCCTGCCGATCGCGGCGCTCCTGACGGCGATCGGGCTCACCGAGATCTACCGGCTCGGCCCGGGCGACGCCTTCCGGCAGGGGCTCTGGATCGTGATCGGCGTCGCCGTGTTCGCGGCCACGCTGCTCTGGCTGCGCGGCGACTTCCGCGTGCTCGAGCGCTACAAGTACGTCTTCGGCGTCACGGCGCTCTTCCTGCTCTTCCTGCCGCTGGCGCCCGGGATCGGCGAGACGGTCAACGGCTCGCGCCTCTGGATCCACTTCGCCGGGCTCCAGTTCCAGCCGGGCGAGCTGGGGAAGATCGCGCTCATCGTCTTCCTCGCGGCGTACCTCCGCGAGAAGCGCGAGGTGCTCGCGCAGGGCCGGCTCAAGGATTGGGGCCCTCTGCTCGCGATCTGGGGCGGCGCGATGCTCGTCCTCGTCGCCACGGACGACCTCGGCAGCGCGCTCCTCTACTACGGGATCTTCCTCGCGCTCCTCTACGTGGCGACCGCGCGAGCCGCGTTCGTGGCGGCGGCGCTCGCGCTCTTCGTCGCCGGCTCGGTCCTCGTCACGTACCTCGTGTCACACGTCCACGAGCGGGTCACGGATTGGCTCTCGCCGTGGTCGTCGCACCCGGTCTTCTGCCCGCTGACCGGCCACATGGCCTACCGTCAGGACTGCCAGAGCTACCAGCTCGTCCAGTCGCTCTACTCGATCGCGCACGGCGGCTTCGGCGGCACCGGCCTCGGGCACGGCATCGTCACGACCGCAGCCGGCGGGCCGGTCGTTCCCGACCTCAACACGGACTTCATCTACTCGGCGCTCGCGCAGGAGCTCGGGCTGATCGGCGCGGCTGCGCTGCTCCTCCTCTACATGGCGTTCGTGCTGCGCGGCTTCCGGATCGCGCTCTCGGCGAGCGACGGCTTCTCGAAGCTGCTCGCCGCCGGGCTCAGCTTCGGCTTCGCCTTCCAGACGTTCGTCATCGTCGGCGGCATCACGCGAGTCATCCCGCTGACCGGAATCACGCTCCCGTTCGTCTCGTACGGCGGCTCGAGCATCCTCTCGAACTTCCTGCTCGTCGCCGGGCTGCTGCTCGTCTCCCACCGCGCGAACCGGGAGAAGGCGGCGTGAACAGGCAGCTCCTCCGGCTCTCGGTGCTCTCGATGGTCCTGCTCGCGGTGCTGATCGGAGCGACGACGTACTGGCAGTCGTGGGCGGGCGCCGACCTCGCCAACCGGCAGGACAACGCGGTCGAGGCGGTCGCGCAGCTCCAGATCCACCGCGGCCGGATCCTCGCCTCGAACGGCCAGGTGCTCGCCTGGAGCACGCCGCACCGCAAGAAGGGCCTGACGATCTACTCGCGGCACTACCCGACGAACGGGCTCTTCTCCCAGATCGTCGGCTATGCGACGAGCGGCGACAACCAGGTCGGGCTCGAGCAGTCGTACGACGACTACCTCACCGGCGCGAACACGAACCTCAGCAACGTCCTGCAGTCGACGCTCGACCGGCTCGGCGGCGAGACCGTACACGGCGACGACGTCTACCTCACGGTCAAGCCGGCGCTGCAGGCGCTCGCCCTGCACGACCTCGCCGGACGGTGCGGGGCGGTCGTCGCGATGAACCCGAAGACGGGCGCGATCTACGCGATGGCCTCGTCGCCGACGTACAACCAGAACCTGATCGAGCAGCCGAGCGGCTTCGGAAAGATCAAGCACGTCAAGGGGTCGTGCGGGGACGCGTCGGCGCTCGTCGACAACGCAACCGCGGGCCTCTATCCGCCGGGGTCGACGTTCAAGCTCGTCACCGCCTCCGCCGCGCTCGACACGGGCATCTACAAGCCGACCTCGCCCTTCTACGACCCGGGCTATTGCATCGACTACGGGAAGCCCGTCTACAACGCGAGCGCGCCCGACTCGCCGGGCGGCCACGAGGCATACGGGAACGTCGACCTCTCGGAGGCGCTCGAGCACTCGATCAACGCCGTCTTCTGCAAGGTCGGGGAGCACATCGGCGCCGCGAGGATCCTCGAGTATGCGAAGCGCTACGGCTTCTACGCTCCCCCGCCGCTCGATCTGCCGCCGGACGAGAGCCAGGCGAGCGGGCTCTACAACCACGGCAAGCTCTGGTATCCGAAGGATCCGGACACGCAGGTCGACTCCGGCCGCCTCGCCTTCGGGCAGGAGCGGATGCTCGTCACGCCGCTCCAGATGGCGCTCGTCGCCTCGACGATCGCGGACGGAGGCGCCGAGCCGAAGCCCTACCTCGTGCAGAAGATCGTCGCGCACGACGGCTCGACCGTGGCCAAGACGAGCCCGCAGGTCCTCGGGCACCCGATCAAGCCGAGCACCGCCGCAGAGCTGAACCAGATGATGCAGCTCGTCGTGCAGGGCGGCACGGGCACGAACGCCCAGATTCCGGGCGTCGAGGTGGCAGGCAAGACGGGAACGGCGGAGATCGGCCTCGGCGACGTCTACGACGCCTGGTTCGTCTGCTTCGCGCCGGCGAACCATCCCAAGATCGCGGTCGCCGTCGCCGTCGAGAAGCAGCCGAACGGGTTCGGCGGCTCGGTTGCGGCGCCGATCGCGAAGGACATCCTCGAAAAGCTCCTGGGTGGATGACGATGCCTCTACGCTTTCCGGCGCAATGGCAGTGAGCGAGGACTCCCTGATCGACACGCTCTTCGACGGCCGCTACCGGATCGTGCGCAAGCTCGGAGCGGGCGGGATGGCGGACGTCTACCTCGCCGAGGACCAGGAGCTCGGCCGCCGCGTCGCGATCAAGATCCTCAACGACCGCCACGCAAACGACGACCAGTTCATCGAGCGCTTCCGGCGCGAGGCGAAGAACGCCGCCGCGCTCAACCACCCGAACATCGTCTCGATCTACGACCGCGGCGAGGCCGAGAACACCTACTACATCGCGATGGAGTTCCTCGACGGCCGCTCGCTCAAGGAGCTGATCGTCGGTCACGGCCCGGCCCCGGTGAAGGTGGCCGTCGAGTACGCCCGCCAGATCCTCTCCGCGCTGCGCTTCGCGCACCGGCACGGGATCGTCCACCGCGACATCAAGCCGCACAACGTCCTCGTCGACGGCGAGGGCCGCGTCAAGGTGACGGACTTCGGGATCGCCCGCGCCGGCACGAGCCAGATGACCGAGGCGGGGTCGATCGTGGGGACGGCGCAGTACCTCTCGCCGGAGCAGGCGCGCGGCGGCGAGGTCGACCAGCGCTCCGACCTCTACTCCCTCGGCGTCGTCCTCTACGAGCTGCTCACCGGCCAGACGCCGTTCGAGGGCGACACCCCGGTCGAGATCGCGATGAAGCACCTCTCGAGGGCGCCGGAGCCGCCGTCGAAGCTCCGTCCGGGCCTGCCGCGCGAGCTCGACATGGTCGTGATGCGCGCGCTCGCGAAGGATCCGGACGACCGCTACCAGAGCGCCGACGAGATGGAGGCGGACCTCGAGCGCGTCTCGCGCGGCGCCCCGGTCTCGGCCACGACCACCGAGTCGGCGACGCAGATCATGCGGATGCCGTCGTACGTCGCGCCGACGTCGGAGACGATGATCGCGCCGCGACGGACGCCGCCGCCGCTCCTCGCCGACGAGGAGTTCGAGGAGGACGAGCGCCCGCGCCGCCCGGTCTGGCCGTGGCTCGTCGCGCTCGTCTTCGTGCTCGCGGCCGCCGCCGCGGGCTGGTACGTCTACCACCAGGTCGCGGGGCCGAGCAACGTCAAGGAGCCGGTGGGCCTGTACACGGACCTCCACGTCGCCGAGGCGAAGCGGAAGATCGAGGCCGTCCATCTCCAACCGAAGGTGAAGCACGCCTCGAGCGAGACCGTCAGGCGCGGGCTCGTCTTCAAGCAGAGCCCGACGACGGGATACCTGCCCAAAGGGAGCACGGTCACGATCTGGGTCTCGACCGGCAAGCCGACGGTGCAGGTGCCGGCGGGGCTCGTGGGCGAGCAGGAGCAGCAGGCGGAGCAAGCGCTCCACCAGGCGGGCCTCAAGTGGATGATCGTCAGCGTCCCCGGCGCGACGAAGGGCCAGGTGACGGCGGCGAGCCCGGAGTCGGGCAAGAGCGTCGTCGTGGGCTCGACCGTGCGCCTGAACGTGATGACCGGCCCCGCGCCGGCCCCGGTGCCGAACGTCGTCGGCGAGTCGCTCCAGCAGGCGATCTCCGACCTCAGCGCCGCCGGCTTCCACGACACCGTCACGTACGTCCAGAGCACGAAGCCGGCGAACCAGGTCGTCGGGCAGACCCCGACCGGAACCGCGCCGAAGGGCTCGACGGTGACGCTGCAGGTCTCGAACGCCCCGCAGACGAGCAAGGTCCCGGACGTGACGGGCCAGACGCAGGACGTGGCGACGCAGGATCTCCAGAACGCCGGCTTCAAGGTCAACGCGCAGCCGACGCCGACGAGCGACCAGACGCAGGACGGGATCGTCGTCTCGGAGCCGGACGCGAACACGCAGCAGCCTCAGGGCTCGACGATCACGATCTACGTCGGCCAGTACACCGGCCCGCCGACGACCACGTCCACGATTCCGTGACGCCGCCGCGGCGGCTCCGGGTCGCCGTCCTCGCGGGCGGCCGCTCGAGCGAGCACGAGATCTCCCTCGCCTCGGCGCGCTCGGTGCTCGCCGCCCTCGACCCCGAGCGCTACGAGGTGCTCGAGGTGGGCATCGGGCGCGACGGCACATGGTCGTTGCAAAGCGGTCAGCAAGCCGTCACGGTGGCAGCTACCGAGACGGAACCGTCACAGCCGGAGACACGTCCCGCGGAGACACTGCCCGTGCCGGCCAATCGCGGCACGCTCGAGGCGCTCGGCGCGGTCGACGTCGTCCTGCCGATCCTCCACGGGCCGTTCGGCGAGGACGGGACGGTGCAGGGACTGCTCGAGCTCGCGGACATCCCCTACGTCGGCGCCGGCGTCACCGCGTCCGCGCTCGCGATGGACAAGGACCTGTTCAAGAAGGTGATGCGCGACAGCGGGATTCCCGTCGCCGCGCACCATGCGATCCGCCACGGGGACGAGGTCGAGAACCCGCTCGGCTATCCCGTCTTCGTCAAGCCGGCTCGGCTCGGCTCCTCGGTCGGGATCACGAAGGTGCACGACGAGAGCGAGCTCGCGCCCGCGGTCGCGCTCGCGTTCCGGCACGACGAGAAGGTGCTCGTCGAGGAGTTCGTCGCCGGCACGGAGGTCGAGGTCGGCGTGCTCGGGAACCGAGTGCCGCCGCCGGTCGCGTCCCTCCCGGGCCGCATCGACACGCTCGAGCACGAGTGGTACGACTACGCGTCGAAGTACGACGAGGGCGGAATGGAGCTGGTCGTGCCGCCCGAGAACCTCCCGGAGCAGACGATCGAGCTGCTGCAGCGGCGCGCCGTCGACTCGTTCGTGGCCTGCGAGTGCGAGGGCCTCGCGCGCGTCGACTTCTTCGTCCGCGAGAGCGACGGCGAGGTCGTGCTCAACGAGCTGAACACGATGCCCGGCTTCACCGCCACGAGCGTGTGGGCGCGGCTGTTCGAGGCGTCCGGGATCGGCTACGCCGAGGCGCTCAACCGGCTGATCGAGCTCGCGCTCGAGCGGCACGAGCGCCGCTCGAAGCTCGAGTACTAGCTCGCCGCGGTGACCTCGGAGATCTCGGCCTTGTCGCCCGCCGGCAGCTGTGTGATCAGGACGACGTAGTACTGCCCGCTCTTGCCGTCGAGCGTGAACGTCGTCTTCGCGCCGACGGTCTGCGAAGACGAGTCGACCTCGAACGGCCCCGCCTGCGAGCCGCCGACCTCGACCTCCGCGACGAAGCCCGGCGTCGGCGTCTCCACCGTGAGCGCCGAGAGCTCGACTGGGCTGCCGGCGTCGAGGACGAGCCCGAGCCCGCCCAGGAGCCCACCGAAGTCCTGCGAGTCGTATGTCTGCGTGTACCACGTCGTCCCCATGTCGCCGTCGGTCGCGGCGGAGGCCGTGCCCGCATGGGTATCCGCCGATCCGTCGCGGGGCTCGTAGTAGTAGTCGCCGACCCCCTGGAGGGTCACCGCGCTGCCGCCGCCGCCCGCCGGCCCGCCGCCGCCCGAGCCGCCCCCGCCGGTGCCGGCGCCGCCGTCGAGAAGGACGACCGCCGCGAAAGCGGCCCCGGCGACCGCGAGAGCGGCGACGGCGTAGGCGAGCGGGCGCCGGCGCCGACGCACACGCGCGCGAGCCCTCTGCGCGAGCGGCGCGAGGGCGGGCCGCGGCTCGGTCTCCTCGTCGTCGAGCTGGGCGAGGCAGGCGCGCAGCTCCGCGGCGAAATCGGCCATCGACGCGAAGCGCCGGTCCGGCTCCTTCTCGAGCGCGCGCGCGACCGCCGCGGCGAGGCGCGCCGGCACGTCCGGCCGCAGCTCGCGCACGCTCGGCGGCCGCTCGTTGATGTGGCGCAGCGCGACGGCGACGAAGTTGTCGCCCGGGAACGGAACGTCGCCGGTCAACAGCTCCCAGAGCACGACACCGAGGGAGTAGACGTCCGTCGCGGGTGAGACCGGATTGCCGCTCGCCTGCTCCGGCGAGAGGTAGTTGCTCGTCCCGAGCACCGTCCCGGTCTGCGTCATCCCGTGGTCGACGTCGAGCGAGCGCGCGATGCCGAAGTCCGTCACCTTGACCTCGCCCTCGCCGCTGAGGAGGACGTTCTGCGGCTTGACGTCGCGGTGGACGAGGCCGTTCTCGTGCGCGAACGCGAGCCCGTCGGCGACCGCGAGCGTGACCTCGAGCGCGCGGCGCACCGGGAGCCGGCCCGAGCGGGAGACGAGCTCCTTCAGGTTCTCGCCGTCGACGAACTCGAAGACGATGTACTGGCGGCCTCCGTCCTCGCCGCGGTCGATCACCGTGACGATGTTCGGGTGCGAGAGCCGCGCCACCGAGCGGGCCTCCCGCCGGAAGCGCTCGACGTACTCGCCTTCGTCGGCGTAGCGCGGGTGGAGGATCTTGATCGCGACCCGCCGGTCGAGCTGCCGGTCGCGGGCGCGGAAGACGCTCGACATGCCGCCGCTGCCGCAGAGCTCCTCGAGCTCGTAGCGGTCGGCGATCAGGTCGCCGCTAACGGGCGCGCGCGCCATGACACGGGTCGAGGACGTGGATCCCGCCACATCGTTACAACGTATGACAAGGAGTGCGGGCTACGCGAGGACCGACTCGAGCGCGTCCTCCCAGGCGCCGAGCGCCTCCTCGAGCTCGGCGTCGGTGATGACGAGCGAGCAGAGGACGCGGTTGCAGTTCGCATGGACGCCCGCCTTGAGCAGGAGCAGGCCGCGCGCGGCGGCCTCCTCCGCGACCCGAGACGCGATCTCGGGCGCCGGCTCCTTCGTCTCCCGGTCGTGGACGTACTCGACCGCGAGCATCGCGCCGAGGCCGCGCACGTCGCCGATCGCGTCGAAGCGCTCCTGCCACGAGACCATCCGCCCCCGTACCGTCTCGCCGATCCGCTCTGCCCGCTCGACGAGGCCCTCCTCCTCGAAGACGTCGAGCACGGCGACCGCGGCCGCGAGCGCGACGGGATTGCCGACGTACGTGCCGCCGACGGCCGAGTCCCAGAGCGAGTCCATGATCTCCGCCTTGCCGAGGACGCCCGAGAGCGGCAGCCCAGCGGCAATCGACTTCGCGACCGTGACCAGATCCGGCTCGACGCCGAAGTGCTCGATCGCGAACATCCGGCCGGTGCGGCCGAAGCCGGTCTGCACCTCGTCGGCGACGAGCAGGATTCCCTCGCGGTCGCAGATCTCCCGGACCCCGCGCACGAACTCGACCGGCGCGGGGACGAAGCCGCCTTCGCCCAGGACCGGCTCGAGCACGATCGCGGCGACCGTCTCGGCCGCGACGAGCGTCGAGAGCGCACCTTCGAGCGAGGCGAGCGCGTCGGCGGCGGTAACGCCCCGGTACTCGTTCGGGAACGGGACGCGGTAGACTTCGGGCGCGAACGGCCCCAGTCGCGACTTGTACGGGTGCGTCTTGGACGTGAGCGTGAGCGAGAGCAGCGTCCTTCCGTGGAAGGCGCCCTCGAAGCCGATCACGGCGGGGCGGCCGGTGTAGCCGCGCGCGAACTTGACCGCGTTCTCGACCGCCTCCGTGCCCGCGTTGAAGAACGCCGCCTTGCACGGACCGGCGAACGGCGCGATTGCGGTCAGCCGTTCGGCGTACGTCACGTACACCTCGTACGGGACGATCGTGAAGTCGGTGTGGAGGAAGCGCTCGGCCTGCTCCTGCACCGCCGCCACGACGCGCGGGTGGGCGTGCCCGACGTTGAGGCAGCCCACGCCGCCCGTGAAGTCGACGTACGTGTTGCCGTCGACGTCCGTGACGGTCGCTCCGCGACCCTCGTCGATCACGATCGGAAGGTACAGCCCGAGCGGGTCGGCGACGACGCGCTCCTTCCGCTCGACGATCTCCCGGGAGCGAGGCCCGGGGATCTCGGTCTTCAGCTGGATCGCGCGAGTCACGGCCATGACCTCACGATAACCGCGCCGCCCGACGGGGAACCTCGTAGAACCTCCGTAGAATCGCCGCGATGGTGCTCTCCGACGCGACGATCGCCCGCCTGCTCGCCGAGGGCCGGATTGAGATCGAGCCGTACGACGAGTCGCTCTTGCAGCCGTCGAGCGTCGACGTCCGCGTCGACCGGCTCTTCCGCGTCTTCCACAACAACCGCTACCCGTTCATCGACGTCAAGGAGGAGCAGGCGGAGCTGACCGAGCTCGTCGAGGTGGACGAGGAGCATCCGTTCGTGCTCCATCCGGGAGAGTTCGTCCTCGGCTCGACGCTCGAGCGGATCCGGCTCCCCGACGACCTCGTGGCCCGCCTGGAAGGAAAGTCCTCGCTGGGACGCCTCGGGCTGCTGATCCATTCCACCGCGGGCTTCATCGACCCGGGCTGGAACGGACACGTCACGCTCGAGCTCTCCAACGTCGCGAACCTGCCGATCACGATCTACCCGGAGATGAAGATCGGGCAGATCTCCTTCATGCAGATGACCGAGCCGGCGGCGACGCCGTACGGCGCGGACTCGCTCGGCTCCAAGTACAAGGGCCAGCGCGGGCCGACGGCGAGCCGCTACTGGCAGAACTTCCGCCGATGACCGTGCTCGTCACCGGCGGGACGGGCTTCATCGGGCCGCACGTGATCCACGAGCTCCGAGCGCGGGAGACGCCCGTGCGAGCCCTCGTGCGCGACCCGGCCCGCGCCTCGCGCCTCGCCGCCTGGGGCGTCGAGCTTGCAACGGGCGACGTGACCGACCCCGCCTCGCTCGCCGCCGCCTGCGCGGGCGCCGACGCGGTCGTCCACCTCGTCGCGATCATCCGCGGCCGCCCGGCCGACTTCGAGCGCGTGATGGCGGAGGGGACGCGCAACCTCGTCGCCGCGGCGCGGGAGGCGGGCGTCCGGCGCCTCGTGCTCGCGAGCGCGCTCGGGCTCGACGAGCGGACGAAGGACGCGGTGCCGTACTACGCGGCGAAGTGGGAGATGGAGCGCGCGGTACGCGAGTCGGGGCTCGAGCACGCGATCTTCCGGCCGAGCTTCGTCTTCGGCCGCGACGGCGGCGTCCTGCCGACGTTCGTCCGCCTCGCGCGGTTCGCGCCGGTGACGCCGATCGTCGGGCCCGGGACGCAGCGGCTGCAGCCGATCTGGGTCGACGACCTCGCCTCGTACTTCACGGCGGCCGTATCGGAGCAGGCGGCTGCGAACCGGACGTTCGAGGTCGGCGGCCCCGACGCCGTCACGTGGAACGAGTTCTGGGACCGGCTGAAGCGCACGCTCGGGTCGCGGCGGCCGTCGCTCCACGTCCCGTTCGGCGCGATGCGCCTGCAGGCGGCGCTGACGGAGCGGCTGCCGGGCGCGCCGGTGACGCGCGACCAGCTGACGATGCTGGCGCTCGGCGACAACGTCGTCGCCGACCCGAGCGCTGCCGAGACCTTCCGGCTCCCGCTCGTCCCGCTCGACGAGCAGCTGCGGCGGGCGCCGTGACGCTTTCGTCTCGGTAGCAGCTACCGTCACGGGAGCGTGACGAGGGGCGTCGTCTATGCGGAGCCGGACGCGGCCCCTGCGGTCGAGGAGCTGACGATCGACGCGGTCGGCCCCCGCGAGGTGCTCGTGCGCGTCCACGCCTGCGGCCTCTGCCACTCCGACCTGCACGTCGTCGAGACGGGCGGCTGGGGGATGCGCTTCCCGATCCTGCTCGGCCACGAGGGCGCCGGCGTCGTCGAGGAGGCCGGGAGCGAGGTCACGGCGGTCGCGCCCGGCGACCGCGTCGTCCTCGCCTGGCGTGCGCCCTGCGGCGAGTGCCCGCACTGCCGCCGCGGCGACCCGCGCCGCTGCTCGTCCCAGCTTCGTGCCCGCCGGCGGCTGCACCGAGCCGCCGACGGCGCGCTCCTCACGCCCGTCCTCCGCTGCGGCACGTTCGCCGAGCGCGCGGTCGTCCACGAGGCATGCGCGGTGAGGATCCCCGACGAGCTGCCGTTCGAGCAGGCGAGCCTCCTCGCCTGCGGCTTCTCGACGGGCGCCGGCGCCGCGCTCTGGACGGCCGAGGTCCACGAGGGCGCCTCCGCCGCCGTCATCGGCTGCGGCGGCGTCGGTCTCGCCGTCGTCCAGGGCGCGAAGCTCGCGGGCGCGGAGCGGATCGTCGGCGTCGACGTCGCGGCCGAGAAGCTCGAGCACGCGCTCGCCCTCGGCGCGACCGACGTGGTCGACGCCTCACGCGAGGACGCCGTCGCCTCCGTGCGCGAGCTGACCGGCGGCGCCGGCGTCGAGTTCGCGTTCTCCGCCGTCGCGGCGCCCGAGGCGCTCGCACAGGCGGTCCGGATGTGCGCCTACGCGGGGACGGCGACGCTCGTCGGCCTGCCGCTTCCCGGCTCGCGCCTCGAGCTGGACCTCGAGAAGGACGTCTTCGATCCGCGCATCAACCTCACCGTGACGCACGGCGGCGACACGATCCCGCAGGAGGACTTCCCGTTCCTCGCCGCCGCCGCGCTCGACGGCCGTCTCGACCTCGCCCGCTTCGTGACGAGCACGATCCCGCTCGAGGACGTTCCCGCGCGGCTGCCGGAGATCGGCCGCGGCGGCGCGATCCGGACGATCGCCGTCTTCTAGCCGGAGCAGGCTTCCGCGGTCGGGGCGAGCGGCAGCCGGCCGAGGAGCTCGGCGAGCGTCTCTTGCTCGCCGCGCTCGAAGTTCGAGCCGAACAGCTCCTGGATGTCTGCGTGGTGCGTCTCCCGCGCCGCCTCGATCTTCCGCACGCCCGCCTCGGTCAGCGCCGCATAGCTGACGCGGGCGTCGCTCTGGCACGGCCTCTTCTCCACGAGCCCGCTGTGCTCGAGACCGTCCAGCAGCCGCGTGATCCCGGACGCCGTGAGCAACACCTGCCGCGCGATGTCGACGCGCCGCATCGCGCGGCCCTCGGCGTGGTAGAGCTGGACGAGGACGTCGAAGTCGCTGAGCGTCAGCCCGTGCTGCTCCTCGAGGCGCACCGACAGCTCGCGCGTGATCGCCGCATGGGCGCGCAGGAAGCGGAGCCAGGCCGCCATCGCCTGCTCCGAAAGTTCTTGTGTGCTCAATACTTGACTAGGCAATCTCTTCTCGCTAAGATCGTTGCGTACTCAAGTATACAAGGAGATGACGCACATGAGCACCACGATCACCCCGAAGTCTGCACCGGCCGGCAGCTGGAGCGCCGACCCGGTTCACTCGCACGTCTCGTTCGAGATCCCCTATGCCGGGACGAACACGTTCCGCGGCGGCTTCCGCGAGTACGAGGCCAAGCTGGAGAACGGCGTCCTCGAGGGCTCGGCCAAGGTCGCCAGCGTCGACGTCAAGGACGACCAGCTGAACGGCCACCTGCAGAGCCCGGACTTCTTCGACGCCGAGCGCTTCCCGGAGATCACCTTCCGGACGAGCGACCTCGAGCACGGCGAGCTGACGATCAAGGGCATCACCCGCCCGGTCGCGATCTCGGCCTCCGTCTCCGAGCCGAACGTCGACCCGTTCGGTCGCGAGCGCCTCGGCATCGTCCTCGAGACGACGGTCGACCGCAACGAGTTCGGCATCAGCTGGAACGCGCCCAACCAGGGCGGCGGGAACTACCTCGGCGACGACGTCACGATCAAGGCGGAGCTCGCCCTCGTCAAGCAGGACGGCTGACCGATGCGGATCCTCGCCGTCTCCGGCAGCCTGCGCGATCGCTCGTTCAACACGAGCCTCCTTCGCGCGGCCGCCGAAGCCGCCCCCGACGGGGTCGAGGTCGAGCTCTGGGAGGGACTCGGCGACCTGCCGATCTACGACCAGGACCTCGAGGACGGCGAGGTTCCGGAGTCCGTGCGGCGGCTGCGCGAGGAGTGGGCCGCCGCCGGCGCGATCCTGTTCGCGACGCCGGAATACAACGGCTCCGTCCCGGGCGGGCTGAAGAACGCGATCGACTGGGCGTCCCGACCGCAGCCCGAGCCGGCGCTGAGGAACAAGCCGGTCGCCGTCGTCGGCGCGAGCACCGGCCAGTTCGGCGCGCTCTGGGCGCAACAGGACCTGAAGCGGATCCTCGGCATCGCGGGCGCCCGCGTCGTCGGCACGGAGATCCCGGTCTCGCGCGCGCACGAGCGGATCGACGAGCACGGCCGCGTGCTCGACGCGGAGCTCTTCGAGCAGCTCCGGCTCCACGTCGCCACGCTGGCCGCCGAAGCGGTCGACGAGGGCGATCGCGTCGCGGCGTGAGGAGAAACGACGAGGGGCCGCACGAAGCGGCCCCTCAGTCCCGGAAACCAGCGCGTAGTGGCAGAGGCGCTCTCCGACCTCGGCCGGGTAGTGCGGCCGGGGCGGCGCGGAACGCGGTGTCCCCCACGCTGGCTAGGCGGTTCCCCGTAGGTCCCGGGGACGGCACCTCTACCCGCTGGTACCTCCGCTGCCCGTACTGTCTGAAATCACTGCCGGACCACCTCCTTTCCGCGGTACCCGCACGATAGCGAAGCGCGCGGCTACCGCAAGACGACGCTCAGCTCGAGCCCGCGATCGAGCGGCACGGTCACGCTCTCGAGCGTCGGGTCGTTCTGGCGCGCGGCCGAGTAGAAGGCGAGCGGATCCGGATGCGAGAGGACGTTGTCGGCGACGATGAGCGCGCCCGGCTCGACACAGGCACGGGCGAGCCGGAACAGCTCCTCGTAGTCCTCCTTCTCGGCGTCGATGAAGACGACGTCGAAGACGTCCTCGAGCTGCGGGAGGATCTCGAGCGCGTCGCCTTCGACGAGCTCCGCCCACTCCGAGACGCCCGCCTCCTCGACGTTCCGCCGCCACGCCTCGGCCTTGCGCGGATCGTGCTCGAGCGAGAGGACGCGCCCGCCGAAGAAGCGGACGCCGGCCGCCAGCCAGATCGTCGAGTAGCCGCGCGAGCCGCCCAGCTCGAGCACCTCGCAGTCGGTCTGCGGAGCGACGAGCGAGAAGAGGAAGCGGCCGGTCGTCGGCGACACCGCGCGGGCGCGCTCCTCCCGCGCGACGCCGCGCTCGCGCTCGCCGGCGTCCTCCGCGGCCAGGCGGTCGAGGACGACGCGGACGCGATCGTCGAGCATCGTCTCGAGCCTATCCTTGGTCGCGAGATGCGTGCCGAGCTGACGATCGAGATCGCCCGCCCGCCCGAGGACGTCTTCGCGTACCTCACGGATCCCGCGAACCTGCCGGCGTGGCAGTCGGGCGTCCGGAGCGCGAGGCTCCGCGACGGGAAGATCGAGGAGTCGCGCACGCTGCTCGGCCGCGAGCTCCACACGACGCTCGAGATCGTGGAGCAGGAGGCGCCGCGGCTCTTCATCCTCCGCGCCCTCGACGGCCCGGTCCGGTTCACTGTCCGCCACGAGCTCGAGCCGTCGGGCGGCGACACGTTGCTGACGGTGACGGCGGAGGGCGGCGTTCCGAGCTTCGCCGGCGGGCTGGTCGCGCGCCGCGTCGAGAAGCAGTTTCGCCAGGACTTCGAGCGGCTGAAGCAGATCCTCGAGGGCCGCTAACCGGCCGAGCGCTCGCGCTCGACCGCGTCGCGGACCCAGCAGTCGGGACGGTGGCCGTCGACAACGCCGCACGCCTCGAGCGACGAGTAGACCGTCGTCGGGCCGACGAAGCGGAAACCCGACGCCTTCAGGCGCCGCGACAGCTCCTTCGCGTCGGCCTCGCTTCCGTCCCGGTACTCCCAGGCGAGCTCATGGAGCGGCGTCCCCGCCTCGCGCAGCGCGAGCGTCGCTCGCGCGTTCGCGATCGCGGCCTCGATCTTCCCGCGGTGGCGGACGATGCCCGCGTCGCCGAGCAGCCGCTCGACGTCGCGCTCGCCGAACCGCGCGACCTGCTCGGGGTCGAAGCCGGCGAACGCGGCGCGGAAGGCCTCGCGCTTGCGGAGGATCGTCAGCCACGAGAGCCCCGACTGGAAGCCCTCGAGACAGAGGCGCTCGTAGATCCCGCGCTCGTCTCGCACCGGCCGGCCCCACTCCTCGTCGTGGTACGCGAGATAGAGCGGGTCGCTCGTCTGCCAGCAGCGCACGGGCTCGTGGGTCATCGCGGTCATTGTGCGCGACAATCGCGGGATGCGTCTCTCGGCGAAGGCGGACTACGCGCTGCGCGCGGCGGCCGAGCTCGCGGCGGCCGGCGACGGCGCGCCGGTGAAGAGCGAGCAGATCGCCGCGGCGCAGAAGATCCCGCCGAAGTTCCTCGAGAGCATCCTGCTGCAGCTTCGCAACGGCGGGCTCGTGCGCAGCCAGCGGGGCGCGGAGGGCGGCTACTGGCTCGCCCGCCCGGCGGGCGAGATCACGCTCGCGGACGTGATCCGCGTCGTCGACGGCCCGCTCGCGAGCGTCCGCGGCGAGCGGCCGGAGTCGCTCGCCTACACCGGCGCGGCCGAGCCGCTCGGGCTCGTCTGGATCGCGGTGCGCGCGAACCTGCGCGCGGTGCTCGAGACCGTCACGCTCGCCGACGTCGTCTCGGGCGAGCTTCCCTCCCCGGTCACGGCGCTGACCGAGGACCGCGACGCCTGGGCGCCGCACTAGCCGCTTTGCTTCTCTGCTTTTCCTGCTAAATTAGTAGGGAAACTAGGGAAGGAGCACCATGATTCGCCGCATCGCCCTCCTGCTCGTGCTCGCCGGCGCGCTCGCGGCCTCGTGCGCGGCCGCCGCCCGCAGCAGCGGAACGACGCTCAACCTCGTCGCCTACTCGACGCCGAAGCCGGTGATGAGCGTCCTCATCGGCGCCTATCAGAAGACGGCCGCGGGGAAGGGCGTCTCGTTCACGCAGTCGTACGGGCCCTCCGGCGCGCAGGCGCGTGCGATCGCCGCCGGCCAGCCCGCCGACATCGCGTTCCTCTCGACCGGGCTCGATGTCGACACGCTCGTCGACGCGGGCCTCGTCGCCGCCAACTGGGGTCACCTCCCCTACGGCGGGATCGCCGCCGACTCGCAGGTCGTCTTCGTCGTGCGCCCGGGCAACCCGAAGCACATCGGGACCTGGAGCGACCTGATCAAGCCGGGCGTCCAGGTCGTGACGCCCAACCCGTTCAGCTCCGGCTCGGCGAAGTGGAACATCCTCGCCGCGTACGGCGCGATGCGGAAGGCGGGCAAGACCGACAAGCAGGCGGTCGGCTACCTGAAGCAGTTGTTCCAGCACGTCGTCTCGCAGGACTCCTCCGGCGCGAACGCCATGACGACGTTCCTCTCCGGCAAGGGCGACGTCGTCATCACGTACGAGAGCGAGGCGATCGCGGCCCGGGAGACGGGCGCGAACATCCAGTTCGTCGTGCCGAACCCGACGATGCTGATCCAGCTGCCGATGGTGCCGCTCAAGAGCTCGCCGAACTACGCGAAGGCGACGCAGTTCATCCAGTGGCTCCACACGACGGCCGCGCAGGAGATGCTCGCCCGCGGCGGCTACCAGCCGGTCGAGAAGGCCGCCCTGCAGCGGTACCGGAGCAAGTTCCTCCCGAAGGGCCGCATGCTCTTCCGGATCACCGACAAGCTCTTCGGCGGCTGGCGGCAGGCGAACAAGACGTGGTTCGACCCGAACACGGGCCGGATGGTCGCGATCGAGCGCTCGGTGGGAGGACCGGGTGGCTGATGCGCTCGGCATTGCAGCCGTCCGCCCGCGCCGGGCCGCGCCGCGCGGGGAGCGGCTCGGGACGTCGCTGACGCTCGGCGTCGTCACGACGTTCCTCGGCATCGTCGTCGTCCTGCCGATCGCGGCGCTCGTGTGGCAGTCGAAGGGGCAGGGCGCGCACGGCTTCTGGAGCGTCGTCTCGAGCCCCGAGGCGGTGGCCGCGCTCGAGCTGACGCTCGGCGCGGCCGTCGTCGTCGCCCTCATCAACGGCGTCCTCGGCACGATCACCGCCTGGGTGCTCGTCCGTGACAGCTTCCCCGGCCGCTCGCTCGTCAACGCCGTGATCGACCTCCCCTTCGCGCTGCCGACGATCGTGGCGGGGCTGACGCTCCTCGCGCTCTACGGCCCGAGCTCGCCGGTGGGGGTCGACGTCGCCTTCACGCGCGCCGCCGTCGTGCTCGCGCTCCTCTTCGTCACGCTGCCGTTCGTCGTGCGGACGGTGCAGCCGGTGCTGCACGAGCTCGACGTCGAGATGGAGGAGGCGGCGCGTTCGCTCGGCGCGCGCGAGCCGACCGTCTTCCGCCGCATCGTGCTGCCGAACCTCCTGCCGGGCATCCTCTCCGGCGTCGCGCTCGCCCTCGCCCGCGCCGTCGGCGAGATCGGCGCCGTCGTGATCATCAGCGGCAACAACCCGTACCGGACGGAGGTCGCCTCCGTCTTCGTCATGAACAGGATCGAGAGCGGCGACCCGGCCGGCGCCGCGGCGGTCGCAGTCGTGCTCCTCTGCATCGCCTTCGCGATCCTGCTCGCGATCGGCGGCCTCCGCTTCCTCCTCACGAGGCACGAGCGTGCGTAGGTTCCTGCCGCGCGTCGTCGCCCTCGGCTACCTGCTCGTGGTGCTGCTCGCACCGCTCGGGATGGTCTTCTACCGGACGTTCCAGCACGGCGCTGCTCCCGTCTGGACGGCCATCTCGAGCCCCGAGGCGGTGCATGCCTTCGAGCTGACGCTGCTCGTGACCGCGATCGCCGTCCCGCTCAACACTGTCTTCGGGATCTGCGCCGCCTTCGCGATCGTGCGGCGCCGCTTTCCCGGCAAGGGACTGCTGAACGCCTTCATCGACCTGCCGCTCGCGATCTCGCCCGTCGTCGTCGGCCTCTCGCTCTACCTCCTCTACGGCCGCACCGGCTGGTTCGGCTCGTGGCTGACCGCGCACGGCATCCAGGTGCTCTTCGCGTGGCCCGCGATCGCGCTCGCGACCGTCTTCGTCTCGGTGCCGTTCGTCGCGCGCGAGGTCGTCCCGACCCTCCGCGAGCTCGGCGACGACCAGGAGCAGGCCGCGCGGACGCTCGGCGCCTCCGGCTGGCAGACGTTCCGCCGGGTCACGCTCCCGTCGATCCGCTGGGCCGTCGTCTACGGCGTCGTGCTCACGACCGCGCGCTGCCTCGGCGAGTACGGCGCCGTCGCCATCGTCTCGGGGCGGGTCGCCGGCAAGACCGAGACGATGACGCTCCTCGTCGACGACGACTACCAGAACTTCGACCTCTCGGGCGCCTACGCGGCGGCGCTCGTGCTCGCCGCGATCGCCGTCGTCGTGCTCGTCGTCATGACCCTGACCAAGCCGAAGGAGGAAGCCGCCTGATGTCGATCGAGGTCCGCCACGTCACGAAGCGCTTCGGTGACTTCACCGCCGTCGACGACGTCTCGCTCGAGGTCGCGTCCGGCTCGCTGACCGCCCTCCTCGGCCCGAGCGGCTCCGGGAAGTCGACGCTCCTGCGCATCGTCGCCGGGCTCGAGTTCCCCGACTGCGGCGAGGTGCTGCTCTCCGGCCGGGATGCGACGGGGCTCGCACCGCAGAAGCGCGAGGTCGGCTTCGTCTTCCAGCACTACGCGGCCTTCAAGCACATGACCGTGCGCGACAACGTCGCCTTCGGGCTCAGGGTGCGCAAGCGGCCGAAGGCGGAGATCGCGGCGCGCGTCGACGAGCTGCTGACGCTCGTCGGGCTGCAGGCGTACGCGAAGCGCTACCCGGCGCAGCTCTCCGGCGGCCAGCGGCAGCGGATGGCGCTCGCCCGCGCGCTCGCGCCGAAGCCCCGCGTGCTGCTGCTCGACGAGCCGTTCGGCGCCCTCGACGCCCGTGTCCGCGCGGAGCTGCGCGACTGGCTGCGGCGTCTCCACGAAGAGGTGCACGTGACGACGGTCTTCGTCACGCACGACCAGGAGGAGGCGATGGAGGTCGCCGACCGCGTCGCCGTCCTCAACGAGGGACGGCTCGAGCAGGTGGCGTCGCCGCTCGAGCTCTACGACGAGCCGGCATCGGAGTTCGTCATGCGCTTCGTCGGCGACGCGCACCGCATCGGCGGCCGGCTCGTCCGGCCGTACGAGATCGCGCTCGAGCGCGAGCCCGACGACGGCGCGGTCGAGGTCGAGGTCGAGCGCATCCGCGTGCTCGGAGCCGAGGCGCGGATCGACCTCGTCGACGGGAGCGGCGCACCGCTCGTCGCGCGCCTCCGCCGCGACGAGCTCGAGCAGCTCGGATTGGAGCGCGGCGAGATCCTGTGGGCGCGACCCGAACGCGCGCTCGCGGCTACGGCAGCTCGACCCTGATCGTGCCCTCGACGATCCGCACCGGATAGGTCTCGACGGGCGCCGTGGCCGGGAGCGAGCGGGGCTGCCCGGTCGCGAGGTCGAACGCCGAGCCGTGGCGCGGGCAGATCACGCGGCAGAGCTCCTCGTCCCAGTCGCCCTCGCAGAGCGGGCCGTCGTCGTGCGAGCAGCGGTCCTCGATCGCATAGAGCTCGCCGCCGCAGTTGTAGACGCCGACGAAGAGGCTGCCCTGCTGGACGATCTTCGAGGAGCCGGGCGGGAACTCGTCCGCCGCGGCGACGTCGCGCTCCGCCACGCTCAGCCGAAGTCGAGGTCGTCGAAGCCGGCGAGGCCCTCGGGCAGCGGCGTGCCCTTCGCCTTGTGGAGGGCGACCTTGAGCGTCGTGAGGCCGAGCATCGCGCACTTGAGCCGGATCGGCGTCAGCGGGACGCCGATCTCGGCGAGCAACTCGTCCTTGTCCATCGTCGCGACCTGCTGGGCCGTCCGCCCCTTCGACATCTCCATCAGCATCGACGTCGCCGCCTGCGAGATCGCGCAGCCGCGGCCGGAGAACTTCACGTCCTCGATCGTCTCGCCGTCGTCGCCGAACGCGACGTAGATCGAGACCTCGTCGCCGCAGAGCGGGTTCTGCCCTTCCGCCTCGGCGTCGGCGCCCTCGATCACCCCGTGCCCGCGCGGGTTCTTGTAGTGGTCGAGGATGACCTCGCGGTACAGGTCGTCGAACGCAGGGTCGCTCGTCATGCGAACACCTTACGGACGGCGTGGAGGCCCTCGACGAGCTGGTCGATCTCCTCGGGGATCGTGTAGAGGTAGAAGCTCGCGCGGTTCGTCGCCGCGACGCCGAGCCTCTGCATCAGCGGCTGCGTGCAGTGATGGCCGGCGCGGATCGCGACGCCGTGGCGATCGAGGATCTGGGAGACGTCGTGGGGATGCACGCCCTCCACGTTGAACGAGATGATCCCGGCCCGGCGCGGCAGCGGCGGCCCGTAGACCTTCACCCACGGAAGCTCCGACAGGCGCTCGAGCGCGTAGGCGGTCACCTCGTGCTCGTGCGCCTGGATCGCGTCGAAGCCGATCCCCTCGAGGTAGTCGATCGCCCCGCCGAGGCCGACCGCCTCGACGATCGCCGGCGTGCCCGCCTCGAACTTGTACGGCAGGTCGTTCCACGTCGTCCCCTCGAACCTGACCGAGCGGATCATCTCGCCGCCGGTCTCGAACGGCTCCATCGCGGCGAGCAGCTCCTCGCGCCCCCAGAGGACGCCGGCGCCGCCGGGACCGCACATCTTGTGCGAGGTGAAGCCGAGGAAGTCGCAGCCGAGCGCCTGCACGTCGAGCGCGCGATGCGGAGCCGACTGCGCCGCGTCGACGATCATGATCGCGTCGCGCTCGTGGGCCCATTCCGCCAGCCGCTCGACCGGGTTGACGGTGCCGAGGGTGTTCGAGATGTGATTCGTCGCGACGACGCGGACGCGGCCGGCGGAGGCGATCTCGTCGAGCGCGTCGAGCTGGAGCTCGCCGTTCGCGTCCACCGGGATGACCCTGAGGGTCGCGCCGGTCCGTCCGGCGATGTACTGCCAGGGGACGTAGACGGCATGGTGGTCGAGCTCGCTCACGACCGCGACGTCGCCCGGGCCGAGGTTGGCGAGGCCCCACGCGTACGCCACGAGATTCATCGCGTGGGTGACGTTCCTCGTGAAGACGACCTCGCGCGCAGAGGGCGCGTTCAGGAGCCGCTGCACCTTGAGGCGGGCGCCTTCGTAGGCCTCCGTCGAGCGCTCGGCGAGCTCGTAGACGCCGCGATGGACGTTCGCGTAGCCGTGCTCGTACGTCTCCCGCATCAGGTCGAGCACCTGGCGCGGCTTCTGCGAGCTCGACGCCGTGTCGAGGTACGCGAGCGGCTTCCCGTGGATCTCCTCCTCGAAGACCGGGAAGTCGCGCCGTAGGGCGCGCGCGTCGAGCGTCGTCTCCGGCGTCACCGCCATGTCCATGATGGTAACGAGGGCGTGCCGGGACGAGCCCGCGCCTCAGGACTCCTGGAGGCGGATCTGCGTCACCCGGTGACGGCCGGCCGCACGAAGACGGCGTTCTCCCAGACCGGGTCGACGGTCGACCGCGCCTCGAGGCGAAGCCCTTCGCGCTCGGCCGCGGCGGCGATGGTCGCGAACGGATGGACGTACGTCCGGAAGCCGCAGCGGGTGAGCCGGAGCCAGAGGTTGATCGCGCCGAAGCCGAGCCTGCTCAGCCGGCGGATCCGCGGATAGGTCAGCAGGAGGCTCGCGCGTGTGTGCCGCGACGCCGCCGCGACGAGGGCGTCCGCGTCCGGGTAGCAGCAGACGACGCGGTGGAGGACGACGAGGTCGTGCGGCTCGACGAGCTCGTCCTCGACGACGAAGTCCCCGACGCGGCGCACGACGCGGCCCGCGAGCCGGTGCTCGGCGAGCAGCTCCTCCGCCGCGGACTCGTAGCCCGCCGAGAGCTCGACCACGGTCGCGCGAGAGGCCCCGCGCTCGAGCAGCTCGAGGCCAAGCGTTCCGACGCCGCCGCCGACGTCGAGCACGGTCGCGCCGCCGACGTCGCCCGCCGCCGCGACGAGGCCGCGCGCCGACCGCGACAGCCCGCGCCGCCGGTAGCGCCGCGCTTCGAAGCCCGCGATCCGGCGGGAGAAGAGCCGCCGGTACTCCGACGGCGGCGGACAGCACGGGCACGACATGGAGGCCATGGTAAGCGGCGGTACGATCGGGCATCGCCGGCGAGCCCGTCATCGTCCTGGGCGTCTCGCGCAGCGGGACGACGCTCCTCAAGGAGATGCTCGACCGGCACTCCGTGCTCGCGATCCCGACCGAGTCGTACTTCGTGCCGCAGCTCTGGGACCGGCACGGCGAGCATCCCGCGCGCGACGCCTTCCTCGACGACGTCGGACGCCTGGCGCGGATCCGCGAGTGGGGCGTGACGCCCGAGGCGGTCGCCGAGCGGCTGCCGGCGGAGCCGACCTTCGCCCAGGCGATCGGCGCCGTCTACCGCGCGTACGCCGATCTGCTTGGCAAGCCGCGCTACGGCGACAAGACGCCCTCGTACATGCAGCGGCTCGAGGTGCTGGAGCGTGCGTTCCCCGGCGCGCTCTACGTCCACCTCGTCCGCGACGGCCGCGACGCGGCGCTCTCCTTCCTCGCGATGAAGCGGCGGCCGCGCTTCAACTGGGCGCGCCCGCGCGGCCTGCTCTCGTTCGCGGCGCAGTGGCGGCGGGAGCTCGCTGCGGCGCGGCGTTTCGGCGCGCGGCTCGGGGACGGTCGTTACCTGGAGCTGCGCTACGAGGACCTCGTCGGCGATCCCGAGCGGGAGCTGCGCGCCGTCTGCGGATTCCTCGGGCTCGAGTTCGAGCCGGCGCTGCTCGACTACCACCGCGACGTCGACCCGGCGTCGCTGCTCGACCATCCGAAGCTCGCCGAGCCGCCCGGCGCCGGCCGCTCCGACTGGCGGGCGCAGCTCGACGCGGCGCGGCAGGAGAGCTTCGAGGCCGTGGCCGGACCGCTCCTCGACGCGTACCGCTACGAGCGCCGCTTCCCGAGCCCGTCGGCCGGGGCTCGGGTGCGCGCTGCCGCCGAGCGCGCCGCCCTCGCGGCGCGGATCGCGAGCTGGGACGCGTCGCTCGCGCTCGTCCGCCGCAGCCCCGCCTGGCGGCTGCGGCAGATCTACATCCGCCGCAGCGGCTAGCCGCCGCTATCGTCCGCCGCCGATGGCGAGCGACTACATCTTCACGATGTACCGGGTCGACAAGTTCTACGGCCCGGAGCGGCAGGTGCTGGCGAACATCTCGCTCAGCTTCCTGCCGGGGGCGAAGATCGGCGTGCTCGGGCCGAACGGCGCCGGCAAGTCGACGCTGCTGCGGATCATGGCGGGCAAGGACGAGCCGTCCTCGGGCGTGGCCGAGCTCGTGCCGGGCGCGACCGCCGGGCTGCTCGAGCAGGAGCCCGAGCTCGACCCCGCCAGGACCGTCCGCGAGAACGTCGAGGACGGCGTGCGCCCGCTCCGCGACCTGCTCGATCGCTTCAACGAAATCTCCGCGCGCTTCGCCGAGCCGGATGCGGACTTCGACGCGCTCCTCGCCGAGCAGGGAACGGTGCAGGACGCGATCGACCGGGCCGACGCGTGGCAGCTCGATGACCACCTCGACCACGCGATGGACGCGCTCCGCGTGCCCGATGGCGACCGCGACGTCGAGACGCTCTCGGGCGGCGAGCGACGCCGCGTCGCGCTCTGCCGGCTCCTGCTCTCGGCGCCCGGCCTGCTGCTGCTCGACGAGCCGACGAACCACCTCGACGCCGAGTCCGTCCTCTGGCTCGAGCGCTTCCTCGCCGACTACAAGGGCACCGTCGTCGCGGTCACCCACGACCGCTACTTCCTCGACAACGTCGCCGGCTGGATCCTCGAGCTCGACCGGGGCAAGGGGATCCCGTTCCAGGGCAACTACTCGTCGTGGCTCGAGCAGAAGCAGGCGCGGCTCGCGATCGAGGAGAAGCAGGAATCGGCCCGCCGCCGCTCGCTCGCCCGCGAGCTCGAGTGGGTGCGGCAGAGCCCGCGCGCCCGCCACGCGAAGGCGAAGGCGCGCCTCGGCGCGTACGAGAAGCTGTTCGCCGAGGAGCAGAACGTCAAGCTCGACAGAGTCGAGATCCACATCCCGCCGGGGCCGCGCCTCGGCGACGTCGTGATCGACGCCGAGCACGTCCGCAAGGGCTTCGGCGACACCTTGCTCGTGGACGACCTGACCCTTTCGCTGCCGCCGGCGGGGATCGTGGGCGTCGTCGGCCCGAACGGCGCCGGCAAGACGACGCTCTTCCGCATGATCGCCGGCGAGGAGCAGCCCGACGAGGGCACGCTGCGCGTCGGCGACACCGTCCAGCTCGCGTACGTCGACCAGGCGCGCGCCGATCTCGACCCCGCGGGCACCGTGTGGAAGGAGATCAGCGGCGGCCTCGACACGATCGAGCTCGGCAAACGCGAGGTCAACTCCCGCCAGTACGTGTCGTGGTTCAACTTCAAGGGCTCCGACCAGCAGAAGCGCGTCGGCGACCTCTCCGGCGGTGAGCGGAACCGCGTCCACCTCGCGAAGCTCCTGCGCTCGGGCGGCAACGTCCTCCTGCTCGACGAGCCGACGAACGACCTCGACGTCGACACGCTGCGCGCGCTCGAGGAGGCGCTGCTCGAGTTCGCCGGCTGCGCAGTCGTGATCACGCACGACCGCTGGTTCCTCGACCGCGTCGCGACGCACATCCTCGCCTTCGAGGGCGACAGCGAGACGATCTGGTTCGAGGGCTCGTGGGCCGACTACGTCGCGTGGATGAAGGAGACGCGCGGACCCGACGCGGTCGAGCCGCACCGGATCAAGTACAAGCCCCTCGTGCGCGGCTGAGGCCGGTGGGCCGCCGCGGACGGCCCTCCGGTCGAGCCCGTCCTAGACGAGCGACTTCACGAAGACGTCGACCTTCTCGACGGGGAAGGTCTCCGTCTTGATCACCTCGAGCTTCCCGATCTTCGCCAGCGCGCGGAACGCGGCGGCGTTGTCGGGATACTTGACGAGCGCGAGGAAGTCCCAGGGCCCCATCAGGGCAAAGGTCTCCTCGAGCGTGCCGCCCTCCTCCTCGATGATGTGCTTGAACTTCTCGAGGTACTCGGGCGCCTTGTCGAGGGTCTCGCGACCCTCGGGCGTGAGGGTGATCAGTCCGGCATACGTGAACACGGTGTCACCTCCCTTCCACCCGACGCTACTGCGGTGTTAGTGCAGGCTTCATCAGGGAATTTGCGGAGGTTGCGGCTGGCCGGGCTTCGCCGCGAAGTAGACCGCGGCCATGTCCTCGTCGCCGTGGCCGAGGTCGATCCCGCGCTCGAACGCCTCGCGCACGGCGCGCGCGACCCGCACGTCGACGCCGGCCCGCTGCGCCGCCTCGAGCACGAGCGACGCGTCCTTCTCGGCGTGCTTCAGCTTGAAGCTCGGGGCGAGCCGCCGCTCGAGCATCGCCTCGCCCTTGAGATGGAGGTAGGGCGTGTCGATCTGCGAGCCCTTCATCGTCGCGAGGAACTCGCGCGGGTCGAGGCCGAGGCCCTCGGCGAGCGCGATCGCCTCGGCCGCTCCCTCCGTGACGGCGAGGAGCCAGAGGTTCGTGACCATCTTGAGCTTGCTGCCGTTCGGCGCGGGGCCGAGCCGCCTCGTCTCCTGGCCGATCGCGTTGAAGAGCGGCTGCGCGCGCTCGAGCGCGTCGTCGGGGCCCGACGCGAGGACGACGAGCTTGGCGTCCTCCGCCGGCTTCCGCGTGCCGAGCACGGGCGCGTCGACGAACTCGACGCCCTTCTCGCGCGCGAGCTCGGCGAGCCGCTCGGCGCCGTCGACGCCGGTCGTCGCGCTCTGCACCCAGACGGCGCCGCCGTCGAACTCGAGCTTCTCGACCGTCTCGGCGGTCGAATCGGCGTCGGCGAGGATCGTGAGGACGAGCTCGGCTCCGCGCGTCGCCTCGGCGGCCGCGTCGAAGACGGTCGCGCCGTCGGCTGCGAGCTGCTCCGCCTTCTCGCGCGTCCGGTTCCAGACGCGGACGTCGAAGCCAGCGCGCAGGAGATTGCGCGCGATCGGCTCGCCCATCGTCCCAGTTCCCAGCACTGCGACCGTCGTCATCGCGCGGCTCCTTCCCGTCGGAGTACGGTTCAATCGTGGACGAGATCGCACCCGGCCTGTGGCACTGGACGGCGCACCGGGAGTCGATCGACAGCGCGGTCAGCTCGTACTACCTCGCCGAGGAGCGGGTCGTGATCGACCCGATGGAGCCGCCCGAGCGGCCGGAGTGCTTCCAGCCCGAGCACGCGCTCCTCACGTGCCGGCACCACAGCCGCGACGCGTGGAAGCTCGGCCTCGCGCCGTGGGTCGTCGAGCAGGGAGCGCACGAGCTCGAGGGCCGCGGCGAGTTCCGGACGTTCGCGTGGGGCGACGAGCTGCCCGGCGGGATCGTCGCGCGCGAGGTCGACGCGTTGAGCCCGGACGAGACTGCGCTCTATCTGCCGCGGCACCGCGCGCTCTCGATCGGCGACGGCGTCGTCCGCTGGGGCGGCGACGAGCTGACGTTCGTCCCCGACTTCCTGATGGACGAGCCGGAGCAGACGCGCGCGGGCTTGCGCGCCGCGTACCGGCGGCTGCTCGACGAGCTCGAGTTCGAGCATCTCCTGCTTGCGCACGGCGGCCCTGTCGTCGGGACGGCGCGCGAGGAGCTGCAGGCGCTGGTGGGGTGACGCGTTGACGGCGCTGTCGGTGATGCTGATCGTCCCGGACGCCGAGGCCGCGATCGTCTGGTACAAGCGCGCCCTCGGCGCGACCGAGCTCTGGAACCTCGGCGGCGTGGCCGGCCTCGAGGTCGACGGCGCGCCGTTCTTCCTCCACGAGGTCAATCCGGAGAACGCGACCGAGCGAAGCCCCGAGCAGGTTCGGGCGACGAGCACCCGGATCGAGCTGTTCGTGGACGACCCGGATGCCGTGCTGCAGCGCGCGCTGGCCGCCGGCGCATCCCTCGGCTCGGAAATCGTCGACCACCAGGTGTCGTGGGGGACGCACCGCCAGGGCGGCTTCCGCGACCCATTCGGCCACAACTGGTCGGTCGGCGACAAGTCTCCTCTCCGCTAGAGCTCGTAGCGGCGTCCGGTGTGGCCACTACCGGATGCTCAGGAGCAGATCCACCATGGGGACGTGGGCGTGAAGAGCGTCGATCGTCTGCGAGCAGCGACATGGGCTCTGGACGCCGCATACAGCGCGGCGTGCTAAGCCTGAGGAATGCGAGCCTCGAGCGCGGCCGTGACGGCCTGGCGCACGGGCTCGAGCTCGATCCGGTCGAGCACTTCCTGGAAGAAGCCGCGGACGATCAGGCGCTCCGCCTCGAAGCGCGGCAGGCCGCGGGACTGCAGGTAGAAGAGGTCCTCGCGATTCACGCGCCCGACGGTCGCGCCGTGGGTGCAGCGGACGTCGTTCGCGAGGATCTCGAGTCCCGGGATCGGCACTGCGTGCGTCTTCGGGCTGAGCATCAGGTTCCGGCACTCCTGGTACGCGTTCGTCTTCTGCGCGTCTGGCTCGACGCGGATCATCCCGCGCCACACCGCCGTCGCTTCGTCGCGCAGCGCGCCCTTGAAGGCGAAGTCCGACTCGCAGTCGGGCGCGATGTGCTCCTGGAAGGTGTCGTAGTCGAGGTGCTGCTTCCCGTCGGCGAAGTACGCGCCGGTCACGCGCGAGGTCGCGCCGCGCCCCGAGAGGTCGTTCTGGATCCGCGTCTTCCCCTTCTTCGAGCCGAAGCCGCCGGCGACCCAGTCGAGCTCGGCGTCGCGCTCGACGCGCGCGTGGTGCGACGCGAAGTGCCACGTCTCCTGCGACAGGTTCTGCAGGGACACGTACTCGAGCTTCGCGGCCGGCTCGACGAAGAGCTCGGTGACCGCGTTCGAGTACGCCGCCGTGTCGGGCGACGGGGACGCGTACTCCTCGACGAGCGACGCGCGCGCACCCTCCTCCGCGACGACGACGAGACGCCAGAAGGTCTGGCCGGTCGCCGCGATGCGGACGTAGAGCGGCTTCTCGAGCTCGACGCCCTTCGGGACGACGACGAGCAGCCCGTGCTTCCAGAGCGCGGCGTTGTGCGCCGCGAACTTCTCGTCCCAGCCGACGAGCGAGTACAGCCGCTCGTCGTCCTCGGGGAGCGGCGCGAAGGTGACGCCCTCGGGCGCCTTCTCGATCTCGATCCCGTCGGCGGTGACCGTCGCGTAGCCGGCGACGTCGAGGTCGACCATGGTGCTTGCAGACGTGTCCGGGGTCAGACCCCGTACATGGCCGAAAGCGTCAGGGTCGAAGTCGCGCAGGTCCGTGAAGCGCCAGTGCTCCTCCGTCGTATCCGGGATCGGCAGCTTCTCGTAGGCGGCGAGCGCGTCGCTACGACTCACGGGGTGCGTACCTGCGGTGGAGCATGAGGACGTTTCCGTCCGGGTCCTTGAAGATCCCCATGTGGCAGACGCCGGTGTCGAACGGCGAGTCCTCGTGGGTGAAGACGACGCCCTTCGCCTCGAGCTCCTTCTGCGCCTCGGCGACGTCGGGCACGCGAATCGCAATCGACGCGGTATGCGGCCCCTCGAACTTCTGCCCGATGCTCTCCATGTTCAGCAGATAGAGGCTGACGTTCTCGCCGAGCTGGTACTCGGGGAAGCCCTGCTCCGGATGCTCGATCTCCGGCAGGCCCAGTGTCTCGCCGTAGAACTGCTTCGAGCGCTCCACGTCCGTGACCGGCACCGAGATGAAGTCCGTGCGCTCGACGATCAACCGACCGAGCCCTCCATCTGCAGCTGGATCAGCCGGTTCATCTCGACCGCGTACTCGAGCGGCAGCTCCTTCGTGATCGGCTCGACGAAGCCGCTCACGATCATCGCGCTCGCCTCGGCCTCCGAGAGCCCGCGCGACATGAGATAGAACAGCTGCTCCTCGCCGATCTTCGACACCGTCGCCTCGTGGCCGATGTCCACGTCGTCGGCGTCGATCTTGATGTACGGATACGTGTCGGAGCGCGACTCCTCGTCGAGGATCAGCGCGTCGCAGACGACCTTCGACTTCGAGCCGACCGAGTTCTTGTCGACCTGCAGCAGGCCGCGGTAGCCGGCGCGGCCGCCGTTCTTCGAGATCGACTTCGACGTGATCACCGAGGTCGTGTTCGGCGCGACGTGCACGGCCTTGCCGCCCGCGTCCTGGTGCTGCCCCGAGCCGGCGAAGGCGATCGACAAGACCTCGCCGTGCGCGCGCTCGCCCATCAGCCAGATCGCGGGGTACTTCATCGTCAGCTTCGAGCCGAGATTCCCGTCGACCCACTCCATCGTCGCGTCCTCGTACGCGACCGCGCGCTTCGTCACGAGGTTGTAGACGTTGTTCGACCAGTTCTGGATCGTCGTGTAGCGGCAGCGCCCGCCCTTCTTGACGACGATCTCGACCACCGCCGAGTGGAGCGAGTCGGTCGAGTAGATCGGCGCCGTGCAGCCCTCGACGTAGTGGACGTACGCGCCCTCGTCGACGAGGATCAGCGTCCGCTCGAACTGGCCCATGTTCTCGGCGTTGATCCGGAAGTAGGCCTGCAGCGGCATCTCGATGTGCACGCCCGGCGGCACGTAGATGAACGAGCCGCCCGACCAGACCGCCGAGTTGAGCGCCGCGAATTTGTTGTCGTTCTGCGGGATGATCGTCCCGAAGTACTCCTTGAAGAGATCCCCGTGCTCGCGCAGCGCCGTGTCGGTGTCGAGGAAGACTACGCCCTTCGCGGTCAGATCCTCCTGCAGCTTGTGGTAGACGACCTCCGACTCGTACTGCGCGCCGACGCCGGCGAGGTACTTCTTCTCCGCCTCCGGGATGCCGAGCTTGTCCCACGTGTCCTTGATGTCGGCGGGCAGG